>CAWHAC010000005.1:0-22356 GCA_963827125.1 uncultured Verrucomicrobiae bacterium | reverse complement strand
GCACCCGGCCGCAACGGCGGCGGCTGGGTGGACACGTTCAGCATCCGCTACCTCGATCGGTACGCCGAGCAGCTCTGGGACACGCTCTTTGCCCGGCCGCGCGAGATCACCCTCTTCAACTGGGCCGCGCTCCTCCAGCCCGTCGAGCCCGGCGAGCGCCCCTGGCAGGCGCTTCCCACGAGTTTTGACCTCTTCAAGATCATGCCGCCATTCCGGGGATTCGGGGCTGCGCTGGACGCCCCGCCGCCCACGATGGCCCGCGTCGCCGGCGCCTCCCTGGAACAGGTCGATGCCTTCCTGGGCAGGCTCGGCCGGCCCGCAGGCGTCAAGAGCTACAAGCCCCACCACTCCTCCGGCGAGGACTTCCTCCACAATTACCTGGGCATGATGGGCATTCCCATCGACCTCTACGCCGACTTTCCCACCGACGCCGGCCTCGTGCTCCTGACCGAGTCCGCAAAGGCCGATCCCGACATCGTCGCCAAAATCAAGGCGCAGCTCGACGCGGGCAAGTCGGTCGTAATCACCTCAGGCCTGCTTCGCGCGCTCCAGGGCAGGGGCATCGAGGACATCGTTGAGGTCGAATTCACGGAACGCCGGATCGCCGCCGATGGCTACACGACCGGGTTTGGCTCCGGCTCCCGGAGCGGCCTGGGCGACAACGTCCGCGCCGCCGGCGTGCTCTTCCCGGAGATCCGCTTCAATACCAACGACGCCTGGGCGCTCGTCAGCGCCATGTCCGACAACGTTGGTTTCCCGGTGCTCTTGATGGACCGCTACGGCAAGGGCGTCCTCTACATCTGGACCATGCCCGACAATTTCCACCACCTGTACCGCCTTCCGCCGGACGTCACGAGCGCGATCAAGGACGTTGTCATGAAGGGGTTCTTCGTCCGCCTCGACGGCCCGAGCCAGGTCGCGCTGTTCGCCTACGACAACAACACCTTCATCGTCGAGTCGTTCCTCGATCATGAAACCGACGTGAAGATCTCCGTCGCGGGCGGTCCGGTCCGACTGCGCAACCTGGTCACCGGCGAGGTGCTTTCCGGGCAGGTGCCGCCACCGGCCAATTTCTGGCTGCGCCGGCCGGGCGGAGAGAAGCGCACGGAATTCCACATGCCGGTGCTGCCCCACAGCTACCTCGTCTTCGCGGCGGAGAAATAGCCGCGGACAAGCCGGCCACAATTGGATCGAGCGGAAGGTGGGGCGCGACCGCCGGGCGCGCCGGCCTGCGTTCCACCCCGTGAAGGGCCAAATGTCCGGCCTGACCCCGTTGAAATCGACCCATCGATATTCCCCCGACCCCGAGACCGTTCATCTCTTCAAGAAGCCGGTTCAGGCCGCGTCTTCCGACACCTGCGCGGCTTTGTCAGATAAGAACCTGTCTTGTCGTTGACCAGAAGGACGCCTTCGGTCTTCGCCAATCGGTCATCGAAATCGATCCGCGCCGTCGAAAAGAGATTGGCGTTCTCGTAGTGGAGGCGTTTTAGCGCCATCCGGCAGTAATGAGGGTCAATCTCGATGCCGACACTGTTGCGATCAGCCTTGAATGCAGCGAGCATCGTGGTGCCGGTGCCGTTGAAGGGGTCGAGCACCGTGTCGCCCTGGAAGGAAAACATCCGTACCAAGCGGTTGGCCAGTTCGAAAGGAAAAGGGGCCGGATGGTCCTTGGTCGAAGCACCGGTGAGCGTCCAGATTTGCCGGAACCATTCGTTGAAATCCGACTTGGAGATCATGCTGAGCCGGCGCTGTTCCTCCGTTGGCTGCCGGTAGCCGCCGGGTTTGCGTTGCATCAGAATAAACTCGATGTCGTTCTTGACGATGGCGTTGGGTTCATAGGGCTTGCCGAGGAATTTGCTGCTCGTGTTCGCCTCGAACGCCGCATTCGAGATCTTGTGCCAGATGATCGGGTTGAGATTGTCGAAACCGAGCTTTCGGCAAAGAACGCATATGTCGGCATGGAGCGGCATCACGACATGACGCCCGTTCTCGCGGCGTGAAAGGCAGACATCGCCCACCACGCAAACTACGCGGCCGCCTGGGACAAGTACCCGATGGCACTCAGCCCAAACCCTGCTGATTTCCTGCAGGAATTCTTCGTAATCCTGCATGTGCCCCATCTGACCGGCGCATTCGTTGTAGCGTTTCAGTTTCCAATAGGGCGGCGAAGTTACCACGAGATGGACCGACTCATCGGGGATGTACGAAAAGTCGCGGGCGTCCCCAAGGTAGAGGCGATGGGTGGTTGTCGTGGCGAGCTCTGTGACGGCAGCACTCATCACGTGAGGCTCCAGTTGGCCATGACATGGGCACCCAGCGATTTCGCAAGACGGCCAAACGCCAAGTCGTCCGCGGGCTCCGCAAAGCCGCCCTGTCTGCCGGATTTTGCTTCTGCCATCAGGAATGCGGTGGCGTCGTAATGCCGTTCTCTTGTCAGTTTCCGGCAGAACAATTCGTAGCGGCGTGCATAGGAGGCATCCTTGAATTTAGGAAACACCTGGAAATGGGGCTCGGCCACCGCCACGGGGCGTCGTGAAGCCTCGCAGCTTTCGAGCAGGAACATGTAACCGAGCCATGGGCGGGTGCTCTTGTTGAAAACGCCTTCACGATATGCCGTCCACAAATCGAGCGCGCTGCCCATCGCCTCTTCCGTGCGATTGTTGAAATTGTTCCCGAAACTTGGACCGGTTTGAGACTTGGCTTCAAGCGCCACCAGCAACTGGTCCTCACGCACCACAAGCAGATCCCATTTCTTGGTCGGGCGGAAGAACCCTGGAAGCTCAAGCGCCGTTTCGTAAAAGATGCAACTGCGGTCGACTCCAGCTTCCAGCAGGAGTTCGGTAAAGAGCTCGACAAACCCGTCCATCTGTGCTCCGCCAGTAACGGCGCCGCGCGCACCCTGGTCGCGTTGTCCGGACGCCAGCTGGCGTCTGCTCTGCCGCTGTCGGGTCCGCCAATAATGTGCGATGGCCCTGGCAATCCGTTGCTGGAGGTCTTGCGCTTGGCTCATCGTGCAGTTGTCCACCACGCGGCCCGATGATTCAACCAGAATTCCACCACCCGGCCGCCGGTCCACGCCAGTGTCAAAATCATCGGAGGCGTAATGATGCGGAGGCGGGATCTTAAAGGGTCATGTTTTGTAGATTGTAGTTCACGCGGTCGATAGGGCATTGGAGGGCGGGATCTTAAAGCGGGATCTTAAAGGGTCATGTTTTGTAGATTGTAGTTGACGCGGTCGATAGGGCATTGGAGGATGGAAGGGTCATGCCGCGCACACTGCGTTTCGAACAGGAGGGAGCGATCTACCACGTCCTCAACCGCGGGAACTATCGCGCGGACATTTTTGGGAGCGAGGGCGCGCGAACGGCCTTCCTGAAGTGTCTGGAGGAAGCCTGCGAAAAAACGGGCTGGAGAGTGCACGCGTGGTGCCTGATGTCGAACCACTATCACCTCGCGCTGGAAACTCCGGTGGCGAACCTCGCAGAAGGCATGCAGTGGCTGCAGGTGACCTTCGCATTGCGATTCAACCGGCTGCGGCAGGAACACGGGCATCTGTTCCAGGGACGCTACAAGAGCCTGCTGGTGGACCCCGACGCGGGGTTGGGGCCGTTGTGCTATTACATCCACCTGAACCCCGTGCGTGCGAGTCTTTGTGCCGTCGAAGCCCTGGCGGAATGGCCGTGGACAAGCCTGCGGTGGCTGTTGCAGCCGCGGCAGCGGCCGCGGTGGTACACGGCGAAGGAATTCCTCCACCAGGCCGGCGGGCTGGCCGACACGCCCGCCGGAAGGAAGAAGTACCTGGAGTATCTGGCTTGGGTGGCGCAGGACGAGCCGGCCCGCAAGGCGATGCAGTTCGACCGGATGTCACAAGGCTGGATCGTGGGTTCGACCGACTTCAAGGTGGCCATGGCGCTGGAGCAGCGCCGGGCCGCGGCGGCCCTGGCGCAAGGCGACCGCGACGCGCAGCAGGCGGGGGAGGCGCTGCAGCAGAGACTTCTCGACCAGTTGCTCAAGAAAGCGCGGCGGACACGGAGCGAGCTTCATCAATCAGCCAAGATGGCGGACTGGAAGGTGGCTCTCGCTGCGGCGATGAAGGCGAGGACGACGGCAAGCAACCGCTGGCTGGCGGAGCAATTGCACATGGGCAGCCTGCACGAGGTCAGCCGCCGGGTGTCGGCCTTACAACGCAAGACTACAAACTACAAGGGCGTGTTGCCCAAATCATCTAGATAATTGAACATTCTGTTAGCCGTTCCGTCTGACATCGGTAAGATGAGGGGACGATACGAGGGACATCTACAACGCCGAGAACCAGCTCGTGCGCATGATCACGATGCTTAACGCGAGCTTCACCGGCATGGACGTGAGGATCGACTTCACCTACGATTACCTTGGCCGCCGCGTGGCAAAGAGCGTCTGGGATTACAACCTCAACACCCAGACGCTGTATCAGCGTTATCTCTACGATGGCTCGAACCTCATCGCCCAGACCGACGCCTCCGGCAACCTTCAGCGCACCTTCACATGGGGACTCGACCTGGCGGGCTCCCGCTCCGCCACGGGCGGCGTCAGCGCCTTGCTCCAGATCAACGACCTCACCGCTGGCAAGACGCTTTCGCTCACCTACGATGGCAATGGCAACGTTGCGGGGCTCGTGAATTCCGACTCAGGGGTGCTGGAGGGCGCCTACGAATACGATCCCTCCGGAAACCTGCTCCGGTGCGAAGGCGCCTACGCCAAGAGCAATCCATTCCGTTTCTCGACCAAGTGGCAGGACGATGAGAGCGGCCTGATCAACCACGGCTTCCGCTACTACTCGCCCACGTTCGGCCGGTTCATCAACCGCGACCCCATCGCCGAAAAGGGCGGCCTCAACCTCTACGGTTTCTGCGGCAACAACGGCATCAATGGGATCGATGTCCTCGGGCGCGGTAACTTTTTCGAGGATATTGGGCATGCCTTGAGCAGCCTTTGGGATCACACGGGCTTGTGGCTCAGCAGGCATATCGCCCAGAATTGGGATCATGGTAGACGCTATATCGAAATGGCAGCAGCCATTGTGGCGTCGATGTACGTCGGAGCGTGGGTCACAGACATCGTACAATTTGAAATAGATACATCGCCTTTGTTAAGGTTCTTCAGGAAATCGTGTGGGTTTGAGCTGATGGCAGATGGATGCTGAGATCGAGTTTGCCGCAGAAAAACAGGATGCGGACGCGGTAGTTGGCGAAGCGCCGGAAGCCGCGGGCGTCAGCCTTGATGGCTTGGATCCGAGAGTTGAAGCCCTCGGTCAAGGCATTGGTGATCGGATGCATGAAGTAGTTGAGCAGTCCGAGCAGATGATCCTTGAAGGTGAGAGCCACCTTCTTCAGCGGTTCGAGTTTGGATCGGCGGACGGTGCGGAACCAGCGGGTGAAGAAGTCCAGGCCACTGGCTTGGTCCGGTTGCGCCCAGAACTCGACGAAGGTCTCCTTGTGCGCCCATGCGCGAGCCGTCTTCAGATCCCGTTCACACAGCTCCTCAAAGCGCAGGGCTCGGTCGCCTGTGACCGCGGCTCCTTGCAGCCACAGGAATTTGGTGTCCTTGAGGCTTTGATCGCCCTCGGCCAGGAGCCGGCGGTGTTCCTCTTTGCGGACCTTGTCAACGGCTTCGTTGAGCAACTTGGACACATGAAACTTGTCGTGGACGATCTGCGCTTGCGGCGCTGCTTGGCGAGTTGCCGCCGCAAAATCGGCCCCCATGTCCATCGCCGCCGCCGCGATCTGCGAGCGTTGGGGCTCCGGCAGGCTTTCCCACAACGTCACCGCCTGCTCGGTATCCCGCCCCGCCACCACTTCCAGCACGCGTTGTCCCTTCAAGTCGGTCATCAACGACACGTAGTCTTGACCGCGACCAAAGCTCTTTTCATCCAACCCGACATAACGTACATGCTCCGTCGTGCGCCGCTGCAATCCCCGCGCGACCGCGCGTTCCAAGATCCGCTGCACGCTGTCCCAGTCCAAGCCAAGCAAATCGGCAGCCTGCGTCAGCGACCGGCTGGCCTCGATCACCTTCACGGCATGGGCTTCAAAGGCTGCGGTGAAGCGCGAACCCGCCTCCGCCCACGGGACCTTCACCTGCAAGATCCCATCCTGCTCACAAGCACAACGGGGCACCGCGCACACCAGTTGCACTTCGTGTCCCATCACATCCAGATGCCGCCAACGTCGTTCGCGTTTGTCGTGCAGCGCCCCCACCTGGCCGCAAGCCGGGCACACCGGCCGCGTCCTTCCTGGCCATGCCACCCGAATGGTCACCCGCTGCAGACTCGGCTCTCGTGTCACCTCGCTGACCTCCCATGGAGCGACAACGCCTAACAGCCCGGCGTAATGTCTCTCGATGCTTGAATCATGAATCTCGCCCATTCCCCATTCTACCGCCTTCACCCAGCCTTACCCACACGAAAACCGGGAGAACCTTTGTTAAGCAGTCTGACAAGCGGTCTGACCGCTACAGAATCTTTGACGATAGACACGATCGGTGGGGATATCGCTGGTGGAGCTGTCGGAGGATTTATTAGCGGAACTTCGCTGGGGCTGATAAGCGGGCAGAATCTCGGTCAAGCCCTTAAGTCCGGTCTGATGGGTGCCGAAGGTGGTGCCATAACGGGTGGGATTGCCGGTGCTGAGAGCTGCCTGAATCAGGCAGGCGACTTTTTCGCCATTCCCGGCGTTAAAGGCGGATTCTCAGCTGATATGCTTAAGCAGGACGCGATCGGAATCGCAGGCCGAGCGCTTGAAACAGCAGTTGCCAATAGCCTTGAAGACAAGAATGCAAGCTTAGGGTTTTGGAGTGGGCTCGTAAGTGGCGGAGAAGCGTTCTTCAACCCCGAACCTGGCTACAGCGGATGGACCATCCCAGAGGATCTAGCAAAGGGGATCGTGGGTGGGCTCGGATCAATGAATAAGCAAGGAAAGGGGTTCATGACGGGGTTTTGGAGCCAAGAAGTTAACGTGGCAACAGCCGATTTGAACCAGTGGATTACTAAGAATTGGCTTAAGGGAGATAGCCCATATTTACAGGACTCAGCATTGGGAACGGCCGCCGGCTTGATGGGCGGTGTTGGGTCGTACTTAGCGGGTAAGACGTTTGCTTCAGGATTGTTTACCGGGCTCGCCTCGGCAGGCATAAAGGACATATTCTCGCTGGATCCAGCGAGACAAAAGCCAGCGCCTGGAGACCCTACCAGTATTTTTGCGTTGATTCCGAACGCCGTGACCAACGGGTTTAATCTACTGCAACCAAAGGTCGTAAAAGGGCATTCTGTCTTGCCACTGGGTAAAATAAAAGGGGGCTATTGGGCCCTGGGGATACCTTATAGTGTGTTATATTAACAGAAATGTTCCAGGACATATTTGGTATTAATCTAACATATTTTGTTTTCAAATTCATGCCGATCCAAATATTAATTGGCTCAAAACTGTATCCGCTGTATATCCGTCGATCGAGCTCCCATAATGTAATTCGATCGGCTTGGCTGCTTCTTTTTGCGACCTTCAGTTTCCTTTGGGAAGGGTGCGCCTTTGGCCCCAAGTACGTCTATGTTCCTCAAGGAAATTCTGCAGTTATTTCGGTTGCCCGATCCTCCAATGTGGTGGTTTGCATAGACCATGTTGACGGATTTGCTGCGCCGATTAAGATGCAATGCGGATTCACAACCGGGACATACGTGCTTTATGTGTCTCCCGGAACACATAAGTTCGATTTGACGCTTGAGAGCGATTGGACAACATCTAGAGGTGCACACGATGTGAATGAATCGGTTTTAGGTGGTGGAAATATAGAGTATTCCTTTAAGGCTGGAGGGAAATACCATATCACAGGATTATACGGTTATTCCGGGGTCTTCGAGGCGACGCTGTGGGACGATTCTGAAGGGGTTGCTAGGAAGGTAAGAACCTGGCAGTTTAAGGCGGTCTAGCCCCGATGCCTTTCGTATCCGTCTGGCCGGGTGCCCTCTGCTCGGACTTGATTGTGAGCAGTACGACGTTGGAATGATGACTATTGCGACATCGCAATGGTTACCATTCCGACAAGGGCTTCCTACCGATTACGACACCGGCTTCCAGGGGGATTCTGATGGGGTCAGGGGGAATCTCAAAGGGGGGAATCTCAAAGGGTCATGTTTTGTAGATTGTAGTTGACGCGGTCCATACGGCTTTGGAGGATGGAAAGGTCATGCCGCGTACGCTGCGTTTCGAGCGGAATCTTAAAGGGTCATGTTTTGTAGATTGTAGTTGACGCGGTCCATACGGCTTTGGAGGATGGAAAGGTCATGCCGCGCACGCTGCGTTTCGAACAGGATGGAGCGATCTACCACGTCCTCAACCGCGGAAACTATCGCGCGGACATCTTTGGGAGCGAGGGCGCGCGAACGGCCTTCCTGAAGTGTTTGGAGGAAGCCTGCGAAAAAACGGGCTGGAGGGTGCACGCGTGGTGCCTGATGTCGAACCACTATCACCTCGCGCTGGAGACTCCGGTGGCGAACCTGGTGGGAGGAATGCAGTGGCTGCAGGTGACGTTCGCATTGCGATTCAACCGGCTGCGGCAGGAACACGGGCATCTGTTCCAGGGACGCTACAAGAGCCTGCTGGTGGACCCCGACGCGGGGTTGGGGCCGTTGTGCCATTACATCCATCTGAACCCCGTGCGTGCGGGCCTTTGTGCCGTCGAAGCGCTGGCGGAATGGCCGTGGACGAGTCTGCGGTGGCTGTTGCAGCCGCGGCAGCGGCCGCGGTGGTACACGGCGAAGGAATTCCTCCGGGAAGCCGGGGGGCTGCCCGACACGCCCGCCGGAAGGAAGAAGTATCTGCAGTATCTGGCCTGGGTGGCGGAGGACGAGCCGGCCCGCAAGGCGATGCAGTTCGACCGGATGTCGCAAGGCTGGATCGTGGGTTCGACCGACTTCAAGGTGGCCATGGCGCTGGAGCAGCGCCGGGCCGCGGCGGCACTGGCGCAGGGCGACCGCGACGCGCAGGAGGCGAGGGAGGCGCTGCAGCAGAAACTTCTCGACCAATTGCTCAAGAAAGCGAGGCAGACACGGAGCGGTCTTCGCCGATCAGCCAAGATGGCGGACTGGAAGGTGGCTCTCGCTGCGGCGATGAAGGCGAGGACGACGGTCACCAACCGCTGGCTGGCGGAGGAATTGCACATGGGCAGCCTGCACGAGGTCAGCCGCCGGGTGTCGGCCTTACAACGCAAGACTACAAACTACAAGACATGACCCTTTCGGATATCTCCCGCCAGTAACGGCGCCGCGCGCACCCTGGTCGCGTTGTCCGGACGCCAGCTGGCGTCTGCTCTGCCGCTGTCGGGTCCGCCAATAATGTGCGATGGCCCTGGCAATCCGTTGCTGGAGGTCTTGCGCTTGGCTCATCGTGCAGTTGTCCACCACGCGGCCCGATGATTCAACCAGAATTCCACCACCCGGCCGCCGGTCCACGCCAGTGTCAAAATCATCGGAGGCGTAATGATGCGGAGGCGGGATCTTAAAGGGTCATGTTTTGTAGATTGTAGTTCACGCGGTCGATAGGGCATTGGAGGATGGAAGGGTCATGCCGCGCACACTGCGTTTCGAACAGGAGGGAGCGATCTACCACGTCCTCAACCGCGGGAACTATCGCGCGGACATTTTTGGGCGGGATCTTAAAGGGTCATGTTTTGTAGATTGTAGTTGACGCGGTCCATACGGCTTTGGAGGATGGAAAGGTCATGCCGCGCACGCTGCGTTTCGAACAGGATGGAGCGATCTACCACGTCCTCAACCGCGGAAACTATCGCGCGGACATTTTTGGGAGCGAGGGCGCGCGAACGGCCTTCCTGAAGTGTTTGGAGGAAGCCTGCGAAAAAACGGGCTGGAGGGTGCACGCGTGGTGCCTGATGTCGAACCACTATCACCTCGCGCTGGAGACTCCGGTGGCGAACCTGGTGGGAGGAATGCAGTGGCTGCAGGTGACGTTCGCATTGCGATTCAACCGGCTGCGGCAGGAACACGGGCATCTGTTCCAGGGACGCTACAAGAGCCTGCTGGTGGACCCCGACGCGGGGTTGGGGCCGTTGTGCCATTACATCCATCTGAACCCCGTGCGTGCGGGCCTTTGTGCCGTCGAAGCGCTGGCGGAATGGCCGTGGACGAGTCTGCGGTGGCTGTTGCAGCCGCGGCAGCGGCCGCGGTGGTACACGGCGAAGGAATTCCTCCGGGAAGCCGGGGGGCTGCCCGACACGCCCGCCGGAAGGAAGAAGTATCTGCAGTATCTGGCCTGGGTGGCGGAGGACGAGCCGGCCCGCAAGGCGATGCAGTTCGACCGGATGTCGCAAGGCTGGATCGTGGGTTCGACCGACTTCAAGGTGGCCATGGCGCTGGAGCAGCGCCGGGCCGCGGCGGCACTGGCGCAGGGCGACCGCGACGCGCAGGAGGCGAGGGAGGCGCTGCAGCAGAAACTTCTCGACCAATTGCTCAAGAAAGCGAGGCAGACACGGAGCGGTCTTCGCCGATCAGCCAAGATAGCGGACTGGAAGGTGGCTCTCGCTGCGGCGATGAAGGCGAGGACGACGGTCACCAACCGCTGGCTGGCGGAGCAATTGCACATGGGCAGCCTGCACGAGGTCAGCCGCCGGGTGTCGGCCTTACAACGCAAGACTACAAACTACAAGGGCGTGTTGCCCAAATCATCTAGATAATTGAACATTCTGTTAGCCGTTCCGTCTGACATCGGTAAGATGAGGGGACGATACGAGGGACATCTACAATGCCGAGAACCAGCTCGTGCGCATGAACACGATGCTTAACGCGAGCTTCACCGGCATGGACGTGAGGATCGACTTCACCTACGATTACCTTGGCCGGCGCGTGGCAAAGAGCGTCTGGGATTACAACCTCAACACCCAGACGCTGTACCAGCGTTATCTTTACGACGGCTCAGACCTCATCGCCCAGACCGACGCTTCCCGCAACCTTCAGCGCACCTTCACATGGGGACTCGACCTTGCGGGCTCCCGCTCCGCCACGGGCGGCGTCAGCGCCTTGCTCCAGATCAACGACCTCACCGCTGGCAAGACGCTTTCGCTCACCTACGATGGCAATGGCAACGTTGCGGGGCTCGTGAATTCCGACTCAGGGGTGCTGGAGGGCGCCTACGAATACGATCCCTCCGGAAACCTGCTCCGGTGCGAAGGCGCCTACGCCAAGAGCAATCCATTCCGTTTCTCGACCAAGTGGCAGGACGATGAGAGCGGCCTGATCAACCACGGCTTCCGCTACTACTCGCCCACGTTCGGCCGGTTCATCAACCGCGACCCCATCGCCGAAAAGGGCGGCCTCAACCTCTACGGTTTCTGCGGCAACAACGGCATCAATGGGATCGATGTCCTCGGGCGCGGTAACTTTTTCGAGGATATTGGGCATGCCCTCAGCAGCTTCTGGGATCACACGTTCTTGTGGCTAGGCAAGCATATCGCCCAGAATTGGGATCATGGTAGACGCTACGTCGAAATAGCGGCGGTGATTGTTGCATCTGTCTTTGTTGGCGAAGAGGTGGATGGATTGGTTCAGGGCATGTTTGATTCAGCGGCTGAAGCCGCGGGCGATGCTGCAACTGAAACTGCCCTTGCAAGCGGTGCTCCTGCTATGGCGGCGGAAGAAGCGGGTAGTATGGCGATGACTGATTCATTGGCGGGCTTGGGGGGAATTCCCACCATGGCCGGTGGCGCCGCGGCGGGCTTTACGTCCGGGGCCATGAGCGCTGCGTTTGCAGGTGGTAATTTGAACCAAGTCCTGAGTGCCGGCGCAACTGGTGCGGCCTGGGGAGCTACGTTTGCATTTGCGGGGTATGAGATTCTTAATGCGCACTTCCCGACGCATTTCTCGTGGAGTGACGCGAGGAATGCGCTCGTGACCTCAGCCGCGCGGTATGAAATTGGACGCTTCGCGCAACGGGAATTTGGGATCAACGGCTGGCAGTTCGATGCTGCGTTGGAGGCAATCTCGTATGTTGGTTACCACCTTTTCGGGAATCCGTACGATGATTACAACAAGAAGGGCGGCTTCTACTACATCGGTGGCTTTGGCGACCGGAACCCAGCGACTGGCCTTCTCTTCAAAGGAGGCGGAATGGCCCATTATTGGGGTGAGTTCTTGTTCGACGTGAACGATCAGCTCCTGCAATGGCAAGGGCTACCTGACGCCGAAGGCATCAGGTACGCTTACCACGGTCTTTCGTTGCCATATTACGGCCACAGCCTTGGTGCCTCCCGCCTCGTGACGCTGGCGAGCTTGGGTATAATCAATGGAGGAGGAGGAGCGATCGCCTTGCCGTTCGGAGAGGTGGCTTCGGGCGGTGTCGAGACGTTCATCGGCAACGGAGACATTGTCACTGGATCCTACCTTGGGGTGGGCTTCAACCCTGACGCAAACGTTGGAAGCGTGCACTTCATCACCGGGCACGCTTTGGACGCCTACGTGGATGCTTTCCCACAGAACCTATGAGAATTCTTCTGACGATCGCTTTGTCATTAATGGTTGCTGGTGGGTGTTCTTCCCCCAGCTCATCTAACCCGGCGTGTGTGGCCCCAACGAGGGAGGACTGGGAAGCCGCGTTCTCGAGATTAAGCCCGGCAGACCAGTCCTTAATCAAAGGCGCGTTAATGTCGTTTGATACGGCCGGGGCTGTTGTGGACGGATCGATCTACCAAATGCACGGTAGAGGCTTGACCCAAGAGCTTATCACAACCGAGCGCATGGACATTATGGCCATATGCACCGGGTTCAACAACGCTTTCGATTCCGGTTCCGGGAGAAGATGGAACGTTGTCAGCGCGCGTTCGTATGAACAAATCGGCGCTCCCAGCGGCGTACAACAGCATCGTTTTGAGTTGTATTGGACATTCCGTGACCAAACGGGAAGGGCAGTTTCATTGGCAGCGATGGATGCTGGTCCTGGTGTGAAGATCATCTGGTGGCCATCTCGTCAGGCGATCGATGCTGAGATGAACCAAGCCTTCGCGCTAACGTTCTTAAAGTTAGTGGTACAGCTTGATGAGGGTGCCGTGCCAGATTGATATCGTTTGGGGAACCAATCCGAAGTAGCAATCGTAGAGGGTCATGTTTTGTAGATTGTAGTTGACGCGGTCAATATGGCTTTGGAGGATGGAAGGGTTATGCCGCGCACGCTGCGTTTCGAACAGGATGGAGCGATCTACCACGTCCTCAACCGCGGAAACTATCGCGCGGACAAGATGGCGGACTGGAAGGTGGCTCTCGCTGCGGCGATGAAGGCGAGGGTCAGGGACGTTTTCACCACCAAGGCACCATGACACCAAGGGAAGAGCCCGAAAGCCCTGATTGATGATGCCTGGCGGATGAGGCCAGGTCCGGTTGCAGGGGACGGCGCCGGCCGGCTGATGAGCGCTCTTTCTCCGGCCTTGGTGCCATCGTATCTTGGTGGTTCATTCCATCGCCGGGGCCCGGGATTCCAATTTTTTGCGGCTTTGCGCCTTCGCGTGAGAAAGGATTGGGCACGTGCGGAATATCCATTCCGGCGCGGCCAAACCCTCCCCACCCTTCATGCGGGTCAAATTCGACCGGCGCGCGCCCCTGCGGAAATTGGCGGCCACGTCGCACGAAGGCGCCGTCCAGGGAAGATTTCGGAAATGGCGATCGCGTTTCAATTGCCATCGAGTTTTGCGACGGCGTAGCTGACGGCGGGAAGCTTCACAGACCACCCTTCGGCATCGCCCTGAAAGGCCCCGGCCTCGCCGGCGAGCGTCCGCGCCTCCGCAAATCCGACGGTGGCCGGAAGACGCAATTCGCAGGGCTGCGCCGCCGGGTTGAGCGCCACCAGGATCCGCTCGCCGCCGCCCGTGCGCTCGAAAACAAACGGCAGCCGGCCCGCCTCCGCCACGACCGCGGTGAATGTTCCGCTCGCCTGGAGCGCGGGATGGGCCTTCCGGAGCGCAATCAGCGCGCGGACCGTGTTCAAGGGCGAGCTCGGGCCGCCCTGCTGCGCCGCCACGGTCGGGCGGTCCGGCGCGGGGTCGACCGGGAGGTAGAGCCTGTTCGCCGGCGCCGCCGAAAACCCGGCATTGGGCGAAGCGTCCCACTGCATCGGCGTGCGGGCGCCCGTGCGTCCAAATCCGCCTTCCTTCGATGGCAGACCGGCGAGCGATCGCATCCCGATCTCGTCGCCATAGTAGATGAAGGGCACGCCGGGCATCGTCAGGAGGAATGCATGCGCCACCGCGAGCTCGCGGGGATCCCTGCCATCCCCCAGCCTCGGCACCGTGTCATGATTGCCCGTCGGGATGGCGATGAAGCCACGGCCCCGGGTCGCGGCGTACAGCGGCTCGAACTCATCGAGGAACCGGCGGATGTCGCCGCGGCCGCTCCGATCAAAGAACGCCGGCGCGCCGTCATCGGCCGGCCGGAAGAGCGATTTGTACCCGGGCTTGTTGAACGGAAGCAGGAAATCCATGTGGAAGCCGGCGGGGATCGCGACCTGCGGCTGGGACCACTCCGAGACCATTGCGCGATCGGGATATTCGCGGTCCATCCATGCCCGGAACTCATGCCAGAGCGCTGCGGTCGCGCGGCCGTCGGGATCGTTCTTCACCAGCGAGCCGGCCATGTCCACGCGGAAGCCGCTCGCGCCAAGATCGAACCAGAACCGCATGATCTTCCTCAACTCCTCGCGCACCGCGCGGGGCCCGGGCGCGTCGATCGGCTGCTGCCAGGGCGCCTTGGGATCGGGCTGCGCATAACCGTAGTTGAGGGCCGGCTGGAAGCAAAAGAAGTTGGGAATGTAGTTGGCGTCGCGCTCCGCGGCTCCCACCACGACCTGCTGGTTCGGCGCGGACCAGGTCCACACGCTGTCGGTCCAGATGTACCAATCCGTGTAACGATTGCGTTCGTGCCGTTGGGACTCGCGAAACCAGGGGTGCTGGTCGGACGTGTGTCCGGCCACCAGATCCAGCATCACCCTGATCCCGAGCCTGCGGCTCTCGGTGAAGAGCGTGCGCAGGTCCTCGTTGGCGCCGTAACGCGGCGCGACCCGGCAGAAATCCGAGACATCGTAACCCGCATCCCGGAACGGCGATTCAAAGCACGGATTGATCCAGAGCGCGGTCACGCCGAGGCTGTGGAGATAGGGCAGCTTTTCGATGATCCCGGGGATATCCCCAATTCCATCGCCATTCGAATCGCGGAACGACTGGGGATAGATCTCGTAGAAGACCGCGTTCTCAAGCCAGTCGGGCGCACGGGAAGGTTCAACGGCATTCATGATCGGCAGACCTGGAAACGGAATTGCAGCAAGGGCGGGGATGAGCATGCGGCGTGCGGAACGCACGCGGCGAAGCCACCTCCAACCCATGGCGGCGACGCTCACAAGAGACGGATTCCCGGCGTTCATCAAGGGCAGGATATGGAGCGGGAGGCGCGCCAGGCGACTCCGTTTTCATGAAATCGCGGAGAAGCCTGCGAACGTTGTCCGGCAGGCTCCTCCACCCTTGATTCCGGACTGCTGACGGGCCAGATTAAAGGAGGATGTCTCCCGAAACCATGAAGCCGACCCTGTTCGCATTTGCTTTCGTTCTCACGGGTACAGCCGGGCTTTGCGCCGCCGAACCGCCGTCCGGCGCCCCGGCGGGCGCGAAGGATCCGGCGCCCGTTGCCGCGTCTGTGCCACAGTCCGCCGATGCTCCGCCGGTTAACCCGGCCGTCCTCCGCGCCAGCCTCTCCCAGATCGAGGCCGAGTTGCGGAAGGACATCCTGCCTTTTTGGATGGAGCATGCGCCCGACCGTCAGCGCGGGGGCTTCTTCGGCCTGATCACCAACGATCTGAAGGTCCGGAAAGACGCTCCGCGCGGCGCGCTTCTGACCTCCCGCATCCTGTGGACATTTTCCGCAGCCTACCGCCGCTATCACGACCCCGCCTACCTGGAGATGGCCAAATGGGCGTATGACGACCTGGTCTCGCGATGCTGGGATGCCCAGAACGGGGGATTGTATTGGATGATCACCGCAGACGGAAAGCCCCTCGACACCCGGAAAAGCATCTATGTCCAGGCGTTCGGCATCTACGGGTTGAGCGAGTACAGCCGCGCCACGGGAGATCCCGCTCCGCTCAATCGCGCGATTGAGCTGTACCGGATAATTGAGTTGCACAGCCGCGATCGCATCAACGGCGGCTACTTCGAGGAGTTCACCCAGGACTGGAAGAAGCTTGGCTGGTGGAAGGAGGGGATCATGGGCCCGCCTGGGACGAAATCGCAAAATGTGCACCTGCACATCCTGGAGGCCTATACAAACCTGCTGAGGGTCTGGCCGAATCCCGCGCTGCGACAGGACCTGATGAGCCTTGTCAACGTCATGCTGACGCGGGTCATCAATCCGGCCAACCATCACCTGCGGTTGTTTCTCGCCCCGGACTGGACGCCGCAAACCGACGAAGTCTCGTATGGACACGACATCGAGTTCAGCTGGCTGCTGCCGGAGGCGGCCGAGGCCCTTGGCAATCCGCAGTTGATCGCGCGAACCAGGGCTGTGGCGGTCGATATTGCCCGGACCACCCTCGCTGAAGGCATCGACGCAGACGGCGGCATTGCTGAAGGGGGAAGTCCCGCGGGCATTACCGACCGGAGCAAGGAATGGTGGCCTCAGGCTGAGGCCACGATCGGGTTTTTCAACGCCTACCAGATCAGCGCCGATCCCGTGTTTCTCCGGGCGTCACTCCACGCCTGGGATTATATCGAGGCGCGCCTCATCGACCGGACGAGTGGCGAATGGTTTCCGGGTCTGACCGCATCCGGCGCCACGTCCCGGGAGCCCAAGGTGAGCTTCTGGAAATGCCCCTATCACAACGGCCGGGCGTGCATGGAGATGGTCGGGCGGATCGCCTCGGTGCTTTCCCAGGGCCCTGAGGCAACACCCGCCGCCGCACCCTCCGGCAATTGACTGGATTCCGGCGAACCGGCCGGCTATGACCGCGGCGTCAGCAACCGCGTGATCGTCTCGACGAGTTCGCCGACTTCAAACGGCTTCGCCGCAGCCGCCTGGAAGCCGTAGCGGGTGAAATCGGCGAGCACAGGATCATTGGAATAGCCGCTGGAGACAATTGCAGGCACCTTTGAATCCAGCTTGCGGATCTGCTCGATCGTCTCCTTGCCGCCCATCCCGCCGGCAATCGTCAGATCAAGGATGACCAGATCGAAGGGCCGCCCGGCATCCCTCGCCGCGCTGAACTCCCTTACCGCCGCGACCCCGTCGCTCACCGCCGTGGGCTTCAGGCCCATCCGCAAAAGCAGGGTGATCGCGAGGTGCCGCAGGCTTTCCTCGTCGTCCATCACCAACACCCGCGCATTGCGCAGCGGGAGGTGCGCGGGAGCCGCCGCAGGGGGCGGTGGCGCCGGCGACGGCGCCTCAGCCTCCCCGGCCGGCAGCCAGAGGGTGAAGGTAGCGCCGCGTCCCGGGGTCGACTCCACCTGGATCCAGCCGCCGTGTCGCTTGATGATTGAATAGACCGTGGCAAGGCCGAGCCCGCTTCCGGCCTTCTTGGTCGAGAAATACGGGTCGAACACCCGCGAAATGATCTCGGGCTTGATGCCCTGTCCGGAGTCGGCAATCGAAACCCTCACATAGCGCCCGGGCGCCAGCGAGGGATTCGCCCCCGGCGCGACCTCCTCGTTGGTCATCGAAATCCGGATGACGCCGCCGTCCGGCATCGCCTCGACGGCGTTCAATGTCACGTTCTGGATGGCCTGCGTGACCTGATCCCTGTCGATATTGGCGTTCCAGAGCCGTTGAGGCACCTCGTAGTCGCAACGCACCCTGGATCCGCGGACCATGGACGCGGCGGCCCCCTGGACGACCTCCGGCAGCGAAACCGTGGAGCGCAGGGGCTCCCCTCCCTTCGCAAATGTGAGCAGCTGATGCGTAAGGTCGCGGGCGCGGCGGGCCGCCCCCTCGATCTCCCGCAGAAACTCGCCGGCGGATTCGACAACCTTCGCATCGTACATCGCCAGGGAAAGATTGCCGATCATGACGGTCAGAAGGTTGTTGAAATCGTGCGCGATGCCTCCGGCAAGCACCCCGAGCGATTCAAGCCTCGCAGCGCGCTGAACCTCGGCTTCGAGCCGCATCTGCCGTTCCATCTGCTCGTGGATCTGTCTGGTCTGCTGGCTCACACGCCGCCGCAGCGCCACGACCCATACCACGCCGAGCAGGGTCAGGACACCCAGCACCGCCGCGGCGACAAGGGCGCGCTGAACCGTCCAGAGGCGGGGGCCCCTCACCACCGCCACATCGGCCGGCGAGCGGAGTTGCAGCTGGAATCCCCGGAGCTGCCGCGCATCATCGAACTCGGCCCGGTAGATCCCCGTGATTTCAAGGACCGACCCCTGGAGGAACCGGGCGGGCTCCTGCGCGCCCGGCGGATCATCGAGCACCGCTTCGAACAGCGTTTTCCCGTTCTGGAGCGTCAGCCGGATTCCCTGCGGCTCGCGCAGGACATCGATCAAGACGCCGCCGGCGCTCACCAGCTGCCCGTCGAGCGCCGCCGTGAATCGCGAGGGGTTGGACAGTCGAACGGGCGCGGGCAGGGAGCCGGATGCCCGTTTGCGGAACACGGCTTCGCGCAGCACCGTCCGGACACCTTCCCGCCCCAGTATCCCGACGGCATCGATTCTGTCACCCGGGGTCAGCGGGAGGGTCTCGCGGCTGAACAGCAACAAACCCGAATTCTGGTCCTGCAGGTAGATCAGACTGCCCGGAACCGCCTTGAGGACGACGCCGGTCACGCGCACCCGGATCAGATCCTGCCCCGCGCTCAACCGTCCGAGATCCTTCATCGAACGCAGCGGCAGATCGTAGGCGTCAACCGGCGCTTCCTCCTCGACCGTGATGTTGTGCAGGAACGGAACCATCAACATCACGCCGGCAACCTGGCCGTCGTTTCCGGTCGTCGTGGTGCAGACGCCTTTCACCCGGATCAGCGACCCTTGCGTGGCGACGAAGGCAACGGGGGAATTCATGTGGCCGACGAACTCCCCCGACGGCGTCGTCACGCAGATGCGCCGCCAGTCTCCATACGAGTCCGTGGCGCGCAGAAACCCCCGCATCTCGACCCACTGGCCGTTCTCCGTTCCCGCGATCGCCTGGTCGAACGTGACGGGCCGGGCCGGCGGCGGGCTCATCGCCCCGAGATCCTTGAACTGCCTCATCTCCACCACGGGACCCGGGGTCCCCATCGCCGTCACCCCTTCGATCGTGAGGTATTTCAGAAGCGCGGGCAGTTCCATCCGATCCCGCGAAAAATTCACCCGGACGCCACCGGTCAAGTCCTGGATATAGAAGAAATCCTCGCCGGGATGCGCCCAGAGCGCCGTGCCTGAGATGGTCACGGGAAGACCCCGGGCTGCCTCCTCCGGAGTCAACCTCTGGATCCGGCTGATGTTCTCGATCGTGGTCGCGACGGGCCGGGAGGACCCTTCGCCCTGCGCCGGCGGGGGAAGCGGGCGGCACAACGCAGATCGAGAATCCACCGGGCGCCGACAACCGCCACCCGACCCGCTGCTTCCACCTCGGTGCCCAGCGGGAACCGCTGCTGCTGCGCCGAGCGGACGACCACCTGTCCGGTCCCGTCGCGGATCACCATCGAAGCACCGACATCCTGTGCCTGGATGCGGCCGCGGATATGAATCTCCTCCGCGGGCAGCTTCCGGTAAATCTCATCGATCAACGTCCGCGGGAGCTTGAAACCGGGATGCTCCGCAAGCGATCCAACAACCGTCAGGTCCTGCTGCCGGCTGATCCAAAGCTCAATGGTCGATTCCGTCTTGGTCGGGTCAAAGCGCCCCGGATACCAACCCCACCACACGAACGAACCGGCACCGCCAGTCCGGGACGGACCGGGGATCATCCGGCTTGACCCAGCCGATCACCGGCCGGTCTTCGACAATCATGCTCAAGCGAACATGGTCCACGTCGACAAACAGCTGTTCATCGACATAAGCCTCCGCCTCCACGATCCGCGCGTTGAAGGCGTCCGCATCGCGGATGCGGCCCTTTGTGTCCCGTGGGGCGATCGGCTCGTACTCCTTAAGCACGCGGACGGTGACCGCATCCGCAGACAAGCCCTTTTCCGGGATCAGGCTTCCTTCGATCACCACGCGCTGACCGGCCCGCAACGCCGGGGGAGAGGATGACAGGCGGAGATCCGTGCCGATCCCGTCCTGTTCGAGCCAGAAGTTCTTGAAACGCGGGTCGAAAAAACTCACGCGGCATTCGATGCGCATCGGATGCCTGACCGACATCATTTCGGGTGGAATCTGTCCAGCCGGGCGACATCGCCGATCGAGCTGATCGCCCCGACCTGCGGCGGCGGTTCGGGGGCATCCGCCGGCAGTCCCCTCCACGGGGCCATCGCCAGAACGATCCCGACAAAGCCGTCAACCCGCGCCAGCCGGGACGCCCCACAGGATTTCGGACAGACCTCAAGAAATGCATGACTCCCGCCGGCAGCGCACCTGGCGGGGCCGGCCATCCGACTCGAAAAATCCCGGCGGGTCGAGTGCGGCCGGGCATGGAAGCGGGGCGCGCGGGGCGTCCCGGCGGGTGGCCCGCGCGGGGCGCGCCGGGAAAACGCCCGGGGCAACGGCAAAGCCGCCGAACAGGAGGGCAGACATTTCATGGCCCGATGAAATCCGCCATCGAGCGTGAATAATGCCGTGACGCGGGGGCCGCTCTCCGTCATCCATGAAGCGATGAACCGGCGCGAATTTCTGGGACTGGCGACTTCACTGACCGCAGGACTGATCCTGTCGCCCACCGCCCGTGCGGCGGCGCTGCCGGCGCCCGTTGCCCAGCCGCGCATTCCGCGCCGGCGCGGTTTCAACCTGCCTGGGCAGCCCGGCTGGCACGGGATGACTTTCCGTGAATCCGATTTCGAATGGATGGCCGGCTGGGGCTTCGATTTCGCCCGCCTGCCTCTTTCGTACTGGTTGTGGTCCAGCCGCAGGAACTGGATGCGCATCGACGACACGGCGCTGAAGCCGGTTGACGAGGCCGTCGAGTTTGGCGGGCGGTACGGGATCACATCAACATCTGCCTCCACCGCATCCCGGGTTACTGCGTCAACGGGCGGGAGCTGGAGCCCTTCCTGCTTTTTGACAGCCCGCGTTATTCCATGGAGCGGGCCCTGGCTGCGGACGTTCATCACTGGCAGTTCTTCGCCGAACGCTACCGGGGCATTCCAAGCACGCGGCTCAGTTTCGACCTGTTGAATGAACCGCCGTGGATGACCGACCAGACGCGCTACGTGGAGATCGTGCGGACGCTGGTCGCGGCCATCCGGGAAAAGGACCCCGATCGCCTCATCGTCGCCGATGGCACGGACCTCGGCCAGACGCCGGTGCACGGAATCGTCGATCTCGGGATCGTCCAGAGCACGCGCGGCTACCTGCCGAAAGCCGTGAGCCATTACACCGCCACCTGGGTTCCGAAGAATGAATTCGAATCGTTCCAGCGGCCGACATGGCCCCTGGTCGACGCGCAGGGGCAGACCTGGAACAAGGAGAAGCTCCGCCAGGTGCTCATCGCGAAATGGCAGCCGGTCGTGGACCGGGGCGTGCCGGTCCACGTCGGCGAGTGGGGCTGTTTCAACCAGACGCCCCACGCCGTGGCCTTCGCGTGGATGACCGACCTGCTGGGGCTCTGGAAGGAAGCCGGCTGGGGGTGGTCGATGTGGAATCTCAGGGGCGCTTTTGGCATCGTCGACAGCGGGCGGTCCGATGTCCGGTACGAGGATTTCCACGGTCACAAGCTCGACCGGGAAATGCTCGAACTGCTGCTGGCGCACTGAGGCAGCGCCCGGCCAGGACTTGGCTTGCCCCGCGCATTCCCGTGCCCTTGCATGCATAGTCCCGCGACCGCGGCAAATCCAGCGACCCCGTGAGCAACCTTCCCCGACTTTTCTCCCGCGCATGGGTGGCAATCCCGCTCGCCGCATGCGCCTTCCTAAGGCAGTCGGGAACAACACGCGCTCCGGGTGCGGCGGATTGAATATGTGTCCGGGATCGCCGAACAGTCCGGGGCCGGTCCGGCGATCGACGCTTCCCCCACGGCCGGGCGCACCGTCTGGCAGCCGCGGCTGATTGTGCCGGATCACGACATCACGAGCTACGAGTGGCTGGGCCGGACGCGCCAAATCTTAGCCCACCACAGGGAATGGCGGGTGCGTCACATCGACTACGAGAACGCGCCGTTCGGCAGGGAGGTCCATTCAGCCTCCCCTTATCGCTGGTGGCTGGGGATGATCGCATGGATCG
>CAWHAC010000004.1:0-43222 GCA_963827125.1 uncultured Verrucomicrobiae bacterium | reverse complement strand
CACAACCGAGCGCATGGACATTATGGCCATATGCACCGGGTTCAACAACGCTTTCGATTCCGGTTCCGGGAGAAGATGGAACGTTGTCAGCGCGCGTTCGTATGAACAAATCGGCGCTCCCAGCGGCGTACAACAGCATCGTTTTGAGTTGTATTGGACATTCCGTGACCAAACGGGAAGGGCAGTTTCATTGGCAGCGATGGATGCTGGTCCTGGTGTGAAGATCATCTGGTGGCCATCTCGTCAGGCGATCGATGCTGAGATGAACCAAGCCTTCGCGCTAACGTTCTTAAAGTTAGTGGTACAGCTTGATGAGGGTGCCGTGCCAGATTGATATCGTTTGGGGAACCAATCCGAAGTAGCAATCGTAGAGGGTCATGTTTTGTAGATTGTAGTTGACGCGGTCAATATGGCTTTGGAGGATGGAAGGGTCATGCCGCGCACGCTGCGTTTCGAACAGGATGGAGCGATCTACCACGTCCTCAACCGCGGAAACTATCGCGCGGACAAGATGGCGGACTGGAAGGTGGCTCTCGCTGCGGCGATGAAGGCGAGGGTCAGGGACGTTTTCACCACCAAGGCACCATGACACCAAGGGAAGAGCCCGAAAGCCCTGATTGATGATGCCTGGCGGATGAGGCCAGGTCCGGTTGCAGGGGACGGCGCCGGCCGGCTGATGAGCGCTCTTTCTCCGGCCTTGGTGCCATCGTATCTTGGTGGTTCATTCCATCGCCGGGGCCCGGGATTCCAATTTTTTGCGGCTTTGCGCCTTCGCGTGAGAAAGGATTGGGCACGTGCGGAATATCCATTCCGGCGCGGCCAAACCCTCCCCACCCTTCATGCGGGTCAAATTCGACCGGCGCGCGCCCCTGCGGAAATTGGCGGCCACGTCGCACGAAGGCGCCGTCCAGGGAAGATTTCGGAAATGGCGATCGCGTTTCAATTGCCATCGAGTTTTGCGACGGCGTAGCTGACGGCGGGAAGCTTCACAGACCACCCTTCGGCATCGCCCTGAAAGGCCCCGGCCTCGCCGGCGAGCGTCCGCGCCTCCGCAAATCCGACGGTGGCCGGAAGACGCAATTCGCAGGGCTGCGCCGCCGGGTTGAGCGCCACCAGGATCCGCTCGCCGCCGCCCGTGCGCTCGAAAACAAACGGCAGCCGGCCCGCCTCCGCCACGACCGCGGTGAATGTTCCGCTCGCCTGGAGCGCGGGATGGGCCTTCCGGAGCGCAATCAGCGCGCGGACCGTGTTCAAGGGCGAGCTCGGGCCGCCCTGCTGCGCCGCCACGGTCGGGCGGTCCGGCGCGGGGTCGACCGGGAGGTAGAGCCTGTTCGCCGGCGCCGCCGAAAACCCGGCATTGGGCGAAGCGTCCCACTGCATCGGCGTGCGGGCGCCCGTGCGTCCAAATCCGCCTTCCTTCGATGGCAGACCGGCGAGCGATCGCATCCCGATCTCGTCGCCATAGTAGATGAAAGGCACGCCGGGCATCGTCAGGAGGAATGCATGCGCCACCGCGACTGCGGATCCTTGCCATCCCCCAGCCTCGGCACCGTGTCATCATTGCCCGTCGGGATGGCGATGAAGCCACGGCCCCGGGTCGCGGCGTACAGCGGCTCAAACTCATCGAGGAACCGGCGGATGTCGCTGGGGCCCACCGATAAAGAACGCCGGCGCGCCGTCATCGGCCGGCCGGAGAGCGATTTGTACCCGGGCTTGTTGAACGGAAGCAGGAAATCCATGTGGAAGCCGGCGGGGATCGCGACCGGCCTGCCGGTACCACTCCGAGACCATTGCGCGATCGGGATATTCGCGGTCGATCCATGCCCGGAACTCATGCCAGAGCGCTGCGGTCGCGCGGCCGTCGGGATCGTTCTTCACCAGCGAGCCGGCCATGTCCACGCGGAAGCCGCTCGCGCCAAGATCGAACCAGAACCGCATGATCTTCCTCGACTCCTCGCGCACCGCGCGGGGCCCGGCGCGTCATCGGCTGCTGCCAGGGCGCCTTGGGATCGGGCTGCGCATAACCGTAGTTGAGGGCCGGCTGGAAGCAAAAGAAGTTGGGAATGTAGTTGGCGTCGCGCTCCGCGGCTCCCACCACGACCTGCTGGTTCGGCGCGGACCAGGTCCACACGCTGTCGGTCCAGATGTACCAATCCGTGTAACGATTGCGTTCGTGCCGTTGGGACTCGCGAAACCAGGGGTGCTGGTCGGACGTGTGTCCGGCCACCAGATCCAGCATCACCCTGATCCCGAGCCTGCGGCTCTCGGTGAAGAGCGTGCGCAGGTCCTCGTTGGCGCCGTAACGCGGCGCGACCCGGCAGAAATCCGAGACATCGTAACCCGCATCCCGGAACGGCGATTCAAAGCACGGATTGATCCAGAGCGCGGTCACGCCGAGGCTGTGGAGATAGGGCAGCTTTTCGATGATCCCGGGGATATCCCCAATTCCATCGCCATTCGAATCGCGGAACGACTGGGGATAGATCTCGTAGAAGACCGCGTTCTCAAGCCAGTCGGGCGCACGGGAAGGTTCAACGGCATTCATGATCGGCAGACCTGGAAACGGAATTGCAGCAAGGGCGGGGATGAGCATGCGGCGTGCGGAACGCACGCGGCGAAGCCACCTCCAACCCATGGCGGCGACGCTCACAAGAGACGGATTCCCGGCGTTCATCAAGGGCAGGATATGGAGCGGGAGGCGCGCCAGGCGACTCCGTTTTCATGAAATCGCGGAGAAGCCTGCGAACGTTGTCCGGCAGGCTCCTCCACCCTTGATTCCGGACTGCTGACGGGCCAGATTAAAGGAGGATGTCTCCCGAAACCATGAAGCCGACCCTGTTCGCATTTGCTTTCGTTCTCACGGGTACAGCCGGGCTTTGCGCCGCCGAACCGCCGTCCGGCGCCCCGGCGGGCGCGAAGGATCCGGCGCCCGTTGCCGCGTCTGTGCCACAGTCCGCCGATGCTCCGCCGGTTGACCCGGCCGTCCTCCGCGCCAGCCTCTCCCAGATCGAGGCCGAGTTGCGGAAGGACATCCTGCCTTTTTGGATGGAGCATGCGCCCGACCGTCAGCGCGGGGGCTTCTTCGGCCTGATCACCAACGATCTGAAGGTCCGGAAAGACGCTCCGCGCGGCGCGCTTCTGACCTCCCGCATCCTGTGGACATTTTCCGCAGCCTACCGCCGCTATCACGACCCCGCCTACCTGGAGATGGCCAAATGGGCGTATGACGACCTGGTCTCGCGATGCTGGGATGCCCAGAACGGGGGATTGTATTGGATGATCACCGCAGACGGAAAGCCCCTCGACACCCGGAAAAGCATCTATGTCCAGGCGTTCGGCATCTACGGGTTGAGCGAGTACAGCCGCGCCACGGGAGATCCCGCTCCGCTCAATCGCGCGATTGAGCTGTACCGGATAATTGAGTTGCACAGCCGCGATCGCATCAACGGCGGCTACTTCGAGGAGTTCACCCAGGACTGGAAGAAGCTTGGCTGGTGGAAGGAGGGGATCATGGGCCCGCCTGGGACGAAATCGCAAAATGTGCACCTGCACATCCTGGAGGCCTATACAAACCTGCTGAGGGTCTGGCCGAATCCCGCGCTGCGACAGGACCTGATGAGCCTTGTCGACGTCATGCTGACGCGGGTCATCAATCCGGCCAACCATCACCTGCGGTTGTTTCTCGCCCCGGACTGGACGCCGCAAACCGACGAAGTCTCGTATGGACACGACATCGAGTTCAGCTGGCTGCTGCCGGAGGCGGCCGAGGCCCTTGGCAATCCGCAGTTGATCGCGCGAACCAGGGCTGTGGCGGTCGATATTGCCCGGACCACCCTCGCTGAAGGCATCGACGCAGACGGCGGCATTGCTGAAGGGGGAAGTCCCGCGGGCATTACCGACCGGAGCAAGGAATGGTGGCCTCAGGCTGAGGCCACGATCGGGTTTTTCAACGCCTACCAGATCAGCGCCGATCCCGTGTTTCTCCGGGCGTCACTCCACGCCTGGGATTATATCGAGGCGCGCCTCATCGACCGGACGAGTGGCGAATGGTTTCCGGGTCTGACCGCATCCGGCGCCATGTCCCGGGAGCCCAAGGTGAGCTTCTGGAAATGCCCCTATCACAACGGCCGGGCGTGCATGGAGATGGTCGGGCGGATCGCCTCGGTGCTTTCCCAGGGCCCTGAGGCAACACCCGCCGCCGCACCCTCCGGCAATTGACTGGATTCCGGCGAACCGGCCGGCTATGACCGCGGCGTCAGCAACCGCGTGATCGTCTCGACGAGTTCGCCGACTTCAAACGGCTTCGCCGCAGCCGCCTGGAAGCCGTAGCGGGTGAAATCGGCGAGCACAGGATCATTGGAATAGCCGCTGGAGACAATTGCAGGCACCTTTGAATCCAGCTTGCGGATCTGCTCGATCGTCTCCTTGCCGCCCATCCCGCCGGCAATCGTCAGATCAAGGATGACCAGATCGAAGGGCCGCCCGGCATCCCTCGCCGCGCTGAACTCCCTTACCGCCGCGACCCCGTCGCTCACCGCCGTGGGCTTCAGGCCCATCCGCAAAAGCAGGGTGATCGCGAGGTGCCGCAGGCTTTCCTCGTCGTCCATCACCAACACCCGCGCATTGCGCAGCGGGAGGTGCGCGGGAGCCGCCGCAGGGGGCGGTGGCGCCGGCGACGGCGCCTCAGCCTCCCCGGCCGGCAGCCAGAGGGTGAAGGTAGCGCCGCGTCCCGGGGTCGACTCCACCTGGGTCCAGCCGCCGTGTCGCTTGATGATTGAATAGACCGTGGCAAGGCCGAGCCCGCTTCCGGCCTTCTTGGTCGAGAAATACGGGTCGAACACCCGCGAAATGATCTCGGGCTTGATGCCCTGTCCGGAGTCGGCAATCGAAACCCTCACATAGCGCCCGGGCGCCAGCGAGGGATTCGCCCCCGGCGCGACCTCCTCGTTGGTCATCGAAATCCGGATGACGCCGCCGTCCGGCATCGCCTCGACGGCGTTCAATGTCACGTTCTGGATGGCCTGCGTGACCTGATCCCTGTCGATATTGGCGTTCCAGAGCCGTTGAGGCACCTCGTAGTCGCAACGCACCCTGGGTCCGCGGACCATGGACGCGGCGGCCCCCTGGACGACCTCCGGCAGCGAAACCGTGGAGCGCAGGGGCTCCCCTCCCTTCGCAAATGTGAGCAGCTGATGCGTAAGGTCGCGGGCGCGGCGGGCCGCCCCCTCGATCTCCCGCAGAAACTCGCCGGCGGATTCGACAACCTTCGCATCGTACATCGCCAGGGAAAGATTGCCGATCATGACGGTCAGAAGGTTGTTGAAATGTGCGCGATGCCTCCGGCAAGCACCCCAGCGATTCAAGCCTCGCAGCGCGCTGAACCTCGGCTTCGAGCCGCATCTGCCGTTCCATCTGCTCGTGGATCTGTCTGGTCTGCTGGCTCACACGCCGCCGCAGCGCCACGACCCATACCACGCCGAGCAGGGTCAGGACACCCAGCACCGCCGCGGCGACAAGGGCGCGCTGAACCGTCCAGAGGCGGGGGCCCCTCACCACCGCCACATCGGCCGGCGAGCGGAGTTGCAGCTGGAATCCCCGGAGCTGCCGCGCATCATCGAACTCGGCCCGGTAGATCCCCGTGATTTCAAGGACCGACCCCTGGAGGAACCGGGCGGGCTCCTGCGCGCCCGGCGGATCATCGAGCACCGCTTCGAACAGCGTTTTCCCGTTCTGGAGCGTCAGCCGGATTCCCTGCGGCTCGCGCAGGACATCGATCAAGACGCCGCCGGCGCTCACCAGCTGCCCGTCGAGCGCCGCCGTGAATCGCGAGGGGTTGGACAGTCGAACGGGCGCGGGCAGGGAGCCGGATGCCCGTTTGCGGAACACGGCTTCGCGCAGCACCGTCCGGACACCTTCCCGCCCCAGTATCCCGACGGCATCGATTCTGTCACCCGGGGTCAGCGGGAGGGTCTCGCGGCTGAACAGCAACAAACCCGAATTCTGGTCCTGCAGGTAGATCAGACTGCCCGGAACCGCCTTGAGGACGACGCCGGTCACGCGCACCCGGATCAGATCCTGCCCCGCGCTCAACCGTCCGAGATCCTTCATCGAACGCAGCGGCAGATCGTAGGCGTCAACCGGCGCTTCCTCCTCGACCGTGATGTTGTGCAGGAACGGAACCATCAACATCACGCCGGCAACCTGGCCGTCGTTTCCGGTCGTCGTGGTGCAGACGCCTTTCACCGGATCAGCGACCCTTGCGTGGCGACGAAGGCAACGGGGGAATTCATGTGGCCGACGAACTCCCCCGACGGCGTCGTCACGCAGATGCGCCGCCAGTCTCCATACGAGTCCGTGGCGCGCAGAAACCCCCGCATCTCGACCCACTGGCCGTTCTCCGTTCCCGCGATCGCCTGGTTGAACGTGACGGGCCGGGCCGGCGGCGGGCTCATCGCCCCGAGATCCTTGAACTGCCTCATCTCCACCATGGGACCCGGGGTCCCCATCGCCGTCACCCCTTCGATCGTGAGGTATTTCAGAAGCGCGGGCAGTTCCATCCGATCCCGCGAAAAATTCACCCGGACGCCACCGGTCAAGTCCTGGATATAGAAGAAATCCTCGCCGGGATGCGCCCAGAGCGCCGTGCCTGAGATGGTCACGGGAAGACCCCGGGCTGCCTCCTCCGGAGTCAACCTCTGGATCCGGCTGATGTTCTCGATCGTGGTCGCGACGGGCCGGGAGGACCCTTCGCCCTGCGCCGGCGGGGGAAGCGGGCGGCACAACGCAGAATCGAGAATCCACCGGGCGCCGACAACCGCCACCCGACCCGCTGCTTCCACCTCGGTGCCCAGCGGGAACCGCTGCTGCTGCGCCGAGCGGACGACCACCTGTCCGGTCCCGTCGCGGATCACCATCGAAGCACCGACATCCTGTGCCTGGATGCGGCCGCGGATATGAATCTCCTCCGCCGGCGGCTTCCGGTAAATCTCATCAATCGACGTCCGCGGGAGCTTGAAACCGGGATGCTCCGCAAGCGATCCAACAACCGTCAGGTCCTGCTGCCGGCTGATCCAAAGCTCAATGGTCGATTCCGTCTTGGTCGGGTCAAAGCGCCCCGAATACAACCCCACCACACGAACGAACCGGCACCGCCAGTCCGGGACGGACCGGGGATCATCCGGCTTGACCCAGCCGATCACCGGCCGGTCTTCGACAATCATGCTCAAGCGAACATGGTCCACGTCGACAAACAGCTGTTCATCGACATAAGCCTCCGCCTCCACGATCCGCGCGTTGAAGGCGTCCGCATCGCGGATGCGGCCCTTTGTGTCCCGTGGGGCGATCGGCTCGTACTCCTGAAGCACGCGGACGGTGACCGCATCCGCAGACAAGCCCTTTTCCGGGATCAGGCTTCCTTCGATCACCACGCGCTGACCGGCCCGCAACGCCGGGGGAGAGGATGACAGGCGGAGATAGGTGCCGATCCCGTCCTGTTCGAGCCAGAAGTTCTTGAAACGCGGGTCGAAAAAACTCACGCGGCATTCGATGCGCATCGGATGCCTGACCGACATCATTTCGGGTGGAATCTGCTCCAGCCGGGCGACATCGCCGATCGAGCTGATCGCCCCGACCTGCGGCGGCGGTTCGGGGGCATCCGCCGGCAGTCCCCTCCACGGGGCCATCGCCAGAACGATCCCGACAAAAGCCGTCAACCCGCGCCAGCCGGGACGCCCCACAGGATTTCGGACAGACCTCAAGAAATGCATGACTCCCGCCGGCAGCGCACCTGGCGGGGCCGGCCATCCGACTCGAAAAATCCCGGCGGGTCAAGTGCGGCCGGGCATGGAAGCGGGGCGCGCGGGGCGTCCCGCCGCATGGCCCGCGCGGGGCCGGGCCGGGAAAACGCCCGGGGCAACGGCAAAGCCGCCGAACAGGAGGGCAGACATTTCATGGCCCGATGAAATCCGCCATCGAGCGTGAATAATGCCGTGACGCGGGGGCCGCTCTCCGTCATCCATGAAGCGATGAACCGGCGCGAATTTCTGGGACTGGCGACTTCACTGACCGCAGGACTGATCCTGTCGCCCACCGCCCGTGCGGCGGCGCTGCCGGCGCCCGTTGCCCAGCCGCGCATTCCGCGCCGGCGCGGTTTCAACCTGCCTGGGCAGCCCGGCTGGCACGGGATGACTTTCCGTGAATCCGATTTCGAATGGATGGCCGGCTGGGGCTTCGATTTCGCCCGCCTGCCTCTTTCGTACTGGTTGTGGTCCAGCCGCAGGAACTGGATGCGCATCGACGACACGGCGCTGAAGCCGGTTGACGAGGCCGTCGAGTTTGGCAGGCAGTACGGGATCCACATCAACATCTGCCTCCACCGCATCCCGGGTTACTGCGTCAACGGGCGGGAGCTGGAGCCCTTCCTGCTTTTTGACAGCCCGCGTTATTCCATGGAGCGGGCCCTGGCTGCGGACGTTCATCACTGGCAGTTCTTCGCCGAACGCTACCGGGGCATTCCAAGCACGCGGCTCAGTTTCGACCTGTTGAATGAACCGCCGTGGATGACCGACCAGACGCGCTACGTGGAGATCGTGCGGACGCTGGTCGCGGCCATCCGGGAAAAGGACCCCGATCGCCTCATCGTCGCCGATGGCACGGACCTCGGCCAGACGCCGGTGCCCGGAATCGTCGATCTCGGGATCGTCCAGAGCACGCGCGGCTACCTGCCGAAAGCCGTGAGCCATTACACCGCCACCTGGGTTCCGAAGAATGAATTCGAATCGTTCCAGCGGCCGACATGGCCCCTGGTCGACGCGCAGGGGCAGACCTGGAACAAGGAGAAGCTCCGCCAGGTGCTCATCGCGAAATGGCAGCCGGTCGTGGACCGGGGCGTGCCGGTCCACGTCGGCGAGTGGGGCTGTTTCAACCAGACGCCCCACGCCGTGGCCCTCGCGTGGATGACCGACCTGCTGGGGCTCTGGAAGGAAGCCGGCTGGGGGTGGTCGATGTGGAATCTCAGGGGCGCTTTTGGCATCGTCGACAGCGGGCGGTCCGATGTCCGGTACGAGGATTTCCACGGTCACAAGCTCGACCGGGAAATGCTCGAACTGCTGCTGGCGCACTGAGGCAGCGCCCAGCCAGGACTTGGCTTGCCCCGCGCATTCCCGTGCCCTTGCATGCATAGTCCCGCGACCGCGGCAAATCCAGCGACCCCGTGAGCAACCTTCCCCGACTTTTCTCCCGCGCATGGGTGGCAATCCCGCTCGCCGCATGCGCCTTTGTGATCGGGAACGACGCGCTCAGGGTGCGGCGGATTGAATATGTGTCCGGGATCGCCGAACAGTCCGGGGCCGGTCCGGCGATCGACGCTTCCGCGCCGGCCGGGCGCACCGTCTGGCAGCCGCGGCTGATTGTGCCGGATCACGACATCACGAGCTACGAGTGGCTGGACCAGACGCGCCAGATGTTTGCCCGCCGGGAATGGCGGGTGCGTCACATCGACTACGAGAACGCGCCGTTCGGCAGGGAGGTCCATTCAGCCTCCCCTTATCGCTGGTGGCTGGGGATGATCGCATGGATCGACCATGCGGCTTCCGGCCTGCCCCTCGATGCGTCCGTGGAGCGGGCGGCCCTGATTGCCGACCCGTTGTTGCACTTGCTTCTCCTGGTGGGCGCCACGGTTTTCGCGGCGCGGCAGTTCGGCGCTTTCCCCGCAGCGCTGCTTTCGGTGGGAATCGCCGCATTATTCCCGTTCGCGGCCGGATTTCTCCCCGGGGCGCCGAACGATCGGAGCCTGGCGCTTGTCTGCGCATTCTGGAGCATCCTGCCGCTGCTGGCCGGGGTTCGCGCGGCCCGCGCGGCGGATGCCGGCGCGGGAGGCCGGACCCGATGCTGGTTCATCGCCGCGGGTGTCATGGGCGGCCTGGGTCTGTGGATTGGCGTGGCAGGCCAGACGCCCATCCTCGCGGGCATCGCCCTGGGCGGGTTGATTGCGGCCTGGGTTTCACGTGACCGGGCGCAGGGAGATCCGGCGCCTGCAACGGGGACTCTGCCCTGGCTGGCCTGGGCGCTCAGCGGGGCGGCCACCTGTTTCTCGGGGTATCTGATCGAGTATTCTCCCGCGCACATGGGTTCGTGGAAACTGGGGTTTGTTCATCCGCTCTATGCGCTCGCGTGGCTCGGGGGAGGCGCGCTGCTGGAGCAGATGGCGGCGAGAATCCAGGGTGCGCGCCGCGGGTGGAACCTCCGCGAGATCTGCATCGGGGGCCTTTCTGCCGCCGCCGTGCTGGCGCTGCCCGCTGCGATGGGCCTGACTCACAGCCTGGGTTTCCTGGAGCAGGATCTGTCCTCGTTCGAGCTGACCCGGCTCCCGGGCGACGTCGCGGCAGGCAATTTCTGGACGTGGCTGATCCGTGAACCCGCCACAGGCAGGATCTGGGCCGCGCTGCTGCCGGTGTTGCTCGTGCCGCCAGCGGCAGGGTTGATTCTGCGGCGCTCCACGGGAATGGCATCCCGGGCGTCGCTTTCGATCGCCATCGGCCCGGCGCTCGTCGCCCTCGGATTCGCCTGCCGGCAGTTGAGTTGGTGGAACCAGGTCGACGCCGTGCTGCTTGTCGTGCTGGTCGCGGCCACGGCGGCCGTTCGGGATTCGGCCGGGAACCGTCTCATTCGCCAGGCATGGTCCGGATGCCTCGCAGCGGTCTTCCTGATCGGTGCGATCCAGGTCGTCCCGCCGGCGCGAACCGGGGCGGGAAACGCGCTCGATGAGACGGACATCTGGGGGCTGGTGGAGCGGGACCTGGCCCGCTGGCTCTCCCTTCATGCGGGGGGCCGCAACAGCGTGGTCCTGGCGCCCCACAACCAGGCCGTCACGCTGTATTACTACGGCGGATTGCGGGGACTGCCATCGCTCAGCACGGAGAACCTGGACGGCCTTCGAGCGACCATCCGGATCGCAAGCGCGTCGACGCCGGAGGAAGCGAAGGAGTTGATCGACCGCCGCGGAATCACCCACATCGTCATGCCTTCGTGGGGCTCCAGCCTCGAATTCTATGCCCGCACGGGAATGGGCAAGATTGAGGGCACGTTTTATGAACGGCTGATCTACTGGCGCCTGCCGCCGTGGCTCAAGCCGGTGCCGTACCAGCTGCCGGCCATCGCCGGGTTCGAAGGTCAGTCGATCACGATCCTGGAGGTCGTGGACGATCAGACCGACGTCGCGCTGCTGAGCCGGATCGCGGAATATTTCGTTGAAATGGGGCAGCTTGACCAGGCGGTGTCCGCCGGCCAGGCGCTCCGGCGCTTTCCGGCCGATCTCGGAGCCCTGACGGCCCGGGTCCTGGTTGAGATGGCTCACGGCGACAAGGAGACCTCTGAACGCACCGTCGAATCCCTCCTCCGACGCCTTTCCAGCGGAGCCGATCGCGCCCTGCCGTGGGACCGGCGCGTCAGCCTGGCCGTCGTGCTCGCGTTGAACAAGCATGCGGATCTTGCCCGCGCGCAGGTTCAGCGCTGTCTGGGGGACGTGGATGAGGCGAAGTTGCGGTCTTTGACCACCGAATCACTTTATCGGCTTCAGGTGCTGTGCAGGGCGTACGGACTGGAGATTCCTGATCAGCGTCTGCACCGGCTTGCGCTGGGCCTGCTGCCCCCTGATTTGCAGAGCCGCCTCTGACGCCCGGCCTCCTCCCCTTGCGCTCGATCGCCGGCGCGCAGACCGCGGATGATCCGCAGGCCGGGCATGCCGGCCGTCGCCTCCGGGCAGGCTTGCGAATCGCATGACTGCGGTCAGCACGACCTTGACCTGCCCGGCGAATGCAGTGATTCTCCGGAAGTGAACCTCAAAACCGCTGGCAGGATATTCTCCGGGCTCTTGATTTGCGTCGCGCTGATGGGATGCGGCACGACTTCGAATGTGATCTCGATGGGAAACGACACGTACAAAGTCACGCGCAAGGCCGACAGCGCTTTTGTCAGGGACGGTGACAAACTGCTGGCCAAGGCCAAGGAAGACGCCGCCAATTTCTGCGCTGCCCGTGGCAAGGAGCTGAAGGTGGTGGATGTCATGGTCGACGAGCCGCATTTTTCCACCGGCTATGTCAGCGCCCGGGTCATTTTCAGGGCAGTCACCCCGGGGGAGGTCAATCTGACCAGCGCGCCGGCCCAGGCTGAGAAGACGCCGGCTCCGGCGGAGATCAGCGCGAAGCCGTCCACGGACAATCTCTATGCCGACCTCACGAAACTCGACGAATTGCGCAAGCAGGGCATACTTTCGGAAGAGGAGTTTCAGGCGGAAAAGAAGAAGATCCTGAGCCGCTCCCAATAGCCGGGAGCTCCGGCATCAACGGGAACAGCAGCCGCGTCCCGGCTGGCGGGCGGTCTCGCGTGCGTTCGCGGGGCGGGGTCGGTGAGCCCGTCTCCTGCATCCGACTGCCTCGTTCCGGCTCGGGCGAGCCCGGCTTGTTCAGGCTCCGTTGGCGGGGCCCATGGCGTCGATGAAGCTCTCGCGCATCTGGTCGGTGAGCGTGGTCAGGTACGTCGTCCAGTAGTCGAGCTGAGCCTGCGTCGGCGCCGTGTTGAAGAACGCGAAGCAATGGAGGAACGTCCGCATCGTCGGCGCGAACAGCGCGACCGCCTCCTGCGACTGCGCAAAGCCGATGAGGACCTGCGAGCGCGTGGCGGTCCCCTTGTCGAGCTGGCCCACCCAGTCGGCGCGACCGTCCGTATCGGGCTGCCGGCCCAGAATGTTCTGGTAGAGGGCCGTGACGTAGGCCGTGTTGTCCATGGCCCCGTAACGGTTCATGAATTCCGCGCTCGACGCGAAGAGATCGGCCATGCTCTGCAGCGTGTTGCCCGCGCGGATGTAGTTCACCCAGGCGTCCAGCCCCGGCGGATCGGGCACCCGCAACAGCGCGGACAGATACAGGCGCGCGACCGGGGCGACATCCTGTTGGAACTCGTCGGAGCTCATGATCGCGTCCACCAGGCTGGCAGGGGTGACCGCCCCGGCGGCCATCGCGGCGCCGAAGGAGTTCAGGGCGCCCGCGTCGGCATCGCGCCGGAGGAATCCGCTGAAGACCGCCTCGATGTACGCCGCATTGTCGATGCCCGATGGATACGCGAGGGCGTAGAGGGCGTCCGTCTGGTCGTAGCCCTTGAGGAAGTCGAGCCAGGTCTGGAGCTCAGGGGCGGTGGGCGCCCGCTTCTCCAGCAGGTAGTACAGCCGGATGACCTCGACCCCGGCGGCGCTGTCCGCCTTGAACTCGTCGGACTCCGAGAAGCCGATCAGGACGGCGCCGCGGCTGGCGCCGCCATTGAGCAGGCCCACCCAATCGTTCAACCCCCCTGTGTCCGCCTCGCGCCCGAGAACATTGAGGTAGAGCTGCTCGACGAACCCGGTGTTGTCCAGCGTGCCGTAGGTCTGGAGGAACTCGGCGCTCGTAGCGAACCCGTTGGCGGCATCGGTCAGGGAAAGGCTCCCTGCATGGAGCGCGGCGGACCAATTCTGGAGGCCGGCGTAGTCGGGGATCCGGTTGAACGCCGCAAGGTAGAGCCGGATGACGGGCTCCACCTGCCAGGCCTGGAATTCCGGCGAGGCGATCAGGTCCGCGTAGACCTGGGCGGGCGTCATCCCGCCGGATATCGCGGCGCTGAAGGCGGCCAGCGCCCCTGAATCGACGGGCCGGCCAAGCACCAGGGGGAACAGATTCTGCAGAAAGGCCCCGGCGGAGATGACTCTCAGCGTCACCGCGCTGGAAACCGCATCCGGACTCACCCCGTTGTCCGCCACGCAGCGATATTGCCGGCCGTTCATCGCAACCGTCACTCCGGCGATCGTCAGCGCGCCCGTGGTCGCGCCTGAGCAGGGGCTGCCGTCCGGCACGTCAGCCCAGCTGCCGCCGTCATCGGTGCTGACCTGCCATTCCAGCGTCGGAGCCGGCATGCCGCCCGCCGCCGTAGAAAAGCGGGCCGTGCCACCGGCCGCGACCGTCTGAGCCGCCGGCTGCCGGGTGAAGAAGGGCGCCTGGGTCCAGAGCGCGCGCAATGCCGCCACCGTGGCCCTGGGCGTCAACGTGTCCGGCGCGGTGCCGTTGGCGGCAACCGCGTAGAGCCCCCACCACTCCTCATTGGCGAATCCGTCGGGCAGGCCGGGCAGGACATCGCCGCCGGTGTCGTGCGCCGTTGGAGAACCCCCGCTGTCCTTCCACCATTCGTCGCTGAACTCGAATACGCAGCCGCCGGCACACACGGCCTTGTTGGACTCGATCTCATTCCACAGGCCGGCCACCGTCGTGCCCACAAACGCGGCATTGTCCGGATAAGGCAGCCCCGTGAGCTGGTTGAATGCATCGATTCCGAACTCGGTGATCACGAGCGGCCGGCCGGATGCGGCGGCGAAATCCGTGAAAAGCGAGCCGAATGTCGTGCCGCGGTAGACCTGCACACACCAAAAATCGAGGGCGGTCATCGCCCCATCGTGAGCCGCGACATCCTGCAGGGCGTCGTCAAGCGCCAGGGAGACCAGGCGCCCGGGATCCTGCTGCTTGATCGACGCCGCGATGCTGTTCATCGCACTCCAGAACGCGGCGTTTGCGCCGTTGCCGTTCTGCGCGTCGACTTCGTTGCCGAGCACGATGCCGAGCACCGCCGGGTGATTGTTGAGGCCGGCGTCCATCGCGAGATATTCCTGGCGGATCGCGTCGACCGCGGCGCTGTCCGACCAGTCGGTCGCCGGGTCGATCCAGCGGTTGACGAGCACGTACACGGGATCGACCCCGCCGTTGAAACACGCGTCGAGAAACGCGGTGTGGTCTGCGGCGGGGTCCCAGCCGTAGACCCGGATCACGTCCGCACCGAGTTGCCGGAGCAGCGGCAGATCGCGCGCGGCAAGCGCGCCGTAGGCCGCGGTGTAGTAGTCGCCGTAGGGCGGCGCAACAGACGGATTGTCGCCGATCGGCGTCGGCTGGTAGGCGACGCCCCGGACTTGAAACGCCGCGCCGTCATGCAGCACCTGGCGCCCGCTCGTCGTGAACGAAGCCCCCTTCACGGCCAGCGTCGCCGCCAGAAGCAAGCCCAGGGAGCGGCGCGCAAAACGGGAGAGATTGTGCCGCAGGGGCTTCGGGTTCATGTCGCGAAAGGATCCATTGGCTGCCGGGACAGGCTCAACGCGGTTCTGAGGGTTGATGCAGGGTTCCGTGGTCGGCAGCCGATGAACGGCAGGGATGTCGTGATTACAAGATTTTCCGCCCGCCGACCTTTCCCGATCCCAGCGAGGACCCAGGTCCGATGCCGCTGGGGCCGGTTGACCGGTGGATGCGCCGGCTCCGCCGTCGCGCTTGCTCCGCGGCCGGCGCCCGTTAGTCATTAATCATTCCCGTCATGCCCTCCACCGTTTTCACCATCGCCAACCAGAAGGGCGGCGTCGGCAAGACCACGACCGCGGTCAACCTCGCGGCCGCGCTCGCCGAACGCAAAATCCACACGCTGCTCGTCGATCTCGATCCCCAGGCCAACGCCACGAGCGCCGTCGGGATCGACAAACGGGAGGGCCGCAGCCTTTACGGGCCGCTCCACGGCGAAGGCTCCGCCCTCGAGATGATCACCCCCACCGCGTACGAGCATCTCGCCCTCATCCCCTCGGAGGTGGACCTCGCTGCGATCGAGATGGAGCTCACGCAGCAGGAGAATTACCTGCTCCGCCTGCGCCACACGCTGCAGCCCGTCCGCGATTCCGGAGGCTTCCGCGCCATCATCATCGACTGCCCCCCGGCCCTTGGCATGCTGTCGATGAACGGCCTGGCCGCGGCGGACCACCTGATCGTCGCCCTCCAATGCGAGTACATGGCCCTGGAGGGCCTCGGCCAGATCCTCAAGCTCGTCGAGCGGCTGAAGTCCGCCGGCGTCAACCCCGGCCTGGACATCGGAGGCGTGGTCATGACCATGTATGACATGAGGACCAACCTCTCGCGCCAGGTCGTCGAGGAGGTGAAACGCCATCTCTCCGACAAGATCTTCGACAGCGTCATCCCGCGCACCGTGCGCCTGAGCGAGGCTCCGAGCTTCGGCAAGCCCATCCTTCAATACGACCCGCAGAGCCCCGGCACGGCGGCCTACCGCAATCTGGCGAAGGAGGTCATCAGCCGCTTCGGCCTGAGCCCCTGACGCGAGGGGGCGCGCGTTCCGTGCCGCGCGCCCGCGTCCGCCGCCGGGATTCCGGACGAACGGGGAGCGACGGCAGTATCAAGATATTGGATGCACATCCGCCCGGCGATGACCTCCCTGACCAAATACCGCCACGTCTTCCTCATCGGCCTTCAGGGCAACCTGGTCTACCGGTGGAATTTCCTCATCCGGGGGTTCTTCTCGATCGCGCGGCTGGCCGTGGTGTTCATCCTCTGGGGCGCGGCCTACGCCGGCGTCGCGCAGATCGGCGGCTATTCCCTCCGCCAGACGTTCACCTATTTCACCGCGCTCATCGTCCTGCAGTTCATGATCGGCGCCTTCAACGAGGATTACCAGATCGGCGAGGAGATCCGCAACGGCCTGATCAACCAGTTCCTCCTCAAGCCGATCAACTATTACCTTTACCGCTTCACGGTCTTCCTCGCCGCGCGGCTCGTCTCGGGGGCGCTGGTCATCGTCCCCCTGCTCGCCCTTTATCCGCTGCTGCGCTCCCAGCTCACGCTGCCCGGCGAACTCTGGCGCCCGCTCCTGCTCGGCCCGGCGCTCCTGCTGGCCGCGCTGCTCCAATTCACCCTCGCCTTTTGTTTCGGACTGCTCGCGTTCTGGTTCCTGGAGATCCAGGGCTTCGTCATCCTCTCCTTCGCCGCAGAGACGCTGCTGAGCGGCCAGATCTTCCCGCTCGACCTTCTGCCGCCTTCGCTTCTGCACGCCGCGCAGCTGCTGCCGTTCTATTACATGATGTATTTTCCCGCCGCCATCCTCACCGGCCGGATCGATCTCGCCACCGCGCTGCACGGGTTCGTCATCCAGGCGGCGTGGGTGCTGCTGTTCGGGATCGTTGCGCGGTCCGTCTGGCTCTCGGGCCTCCGCAAGCACACCGCCGTGGGCGGCTGAGCTGAAACCGGAGAGCGGATGCTGGAAACCGGACAGAACAACCCTCATTTCACCGACAATCATCCTTTCGCGCTGGAACCCTTTCCGGTATCCGCTTTCCGGTATCAATGAAGCTCCGCCAATATTTCCGCATCTGGCTCGCCTGCGTCCGGTACTCGATGGTCCGGACCATGATGTTCCGTTTTGATTTCTTCCTCTGGTCGGCGGTGGAGCTCGCCTGGATGAGCGTGAATGTCCTGCTCGTCGAGGTGATCTACCGGCACACGAATTCGGTGGCGGGATGGAACAAGTATGAGATGCTGCTGCTCGTGGGCACCTCGATGCTGATCCAGCGTCTGCTCATGGGTTTCTTCTGGAGCAATCTTTTCGAGATGGGGCGCAACGTCCGCACGGGCGCCTTTGACTTTTACCTCGCCCAGCCGGGCAACCCGCTCTTCATGGTCTCCACCCGCAAGCTCGATCCCGACGGGCTGGCCAACACCGTGGTCGCCGCGGGGGTCATTTATTACGCCGCACACCGGCTCGGTCTGCATCCCGGCGTCGGCGGAATCCTGCTTTACCTCGCGCTGGTCGCCTGCGGGCTGGTCATTCACTACAGCCTGTTCCTGCTCACCACCTCGACGACGTTCTGGATTATCAAGACCGAGGGCATCGAAGGCAGCTATTTCATCGTGTCCGATTTCTCGCGCCTGCCCCGCGAGGCATTTCACCGGGTGGCCAGCGTTCTGATGGTCTACCTGCTGCCGGCGGTCGTGGTGAGCAATGTGCCCGCCAACACGCTCATCCACGGGTTCCATTTTGTCTATGCCCTCTGGCTGGGGGCCGCCAGCGCTGCGTGGTTTGCCCTGGCGGTGTTCGTCTTCAACCGGGGCCTCAAGCGTTATGCCAGCGCATCCTCGTAACCCGCCTGCATCCCAACGCGGCGGAACCGCAACCCGGGCGCCCAGCCCGGACGCCGGGCCGCAATTTCACCCTCTGACCCTGGAGATCGGCTCCCCGTCTTTTGACCAATTGCAGCGGCGCCTGGGCCATCTGTTCCGGGACCCGGCGTTGCTGCAGTGCGCGCTGACGCACTCATCGTACCTGCCCGACCATCCCGAAGCCCGCCCGGGCAACCAGCGGCTGGAATTCCTGGGCGACTCCGTCCTCCAGCTCATCTTGTCCGGGGCTCTCTTCCAGCTCTATCCCGGGGAACGCGAAGGCCGGCTCAGCCAGCGTCGATCGGCCCTGGCCAAGGGGCGGTTCCTCAGCGTGCTGGCCCGCGAGCTGTCCCTCGACGCCGCCCTGCGCCTTGGCCAGAGCGAAGAACAGACCGGCGGAAGGCAGCGCGCGTCGATCCTCGAAGATGCGCTCGAGGCGGTCGTCGGCGCCATCTATCTCGACAGCGACTTCGTGACCGTGCGCCGCGCGGTGCTCGGCTGGTATGGCCCGCTCCCCGGCCGGCTCGCCTCCCTGCTCGGGGAAGACAACCCCAAGGGACGCCTGCAGGAGCTCCTCCAGCCCGTCCACGGGAATCACGCCGTCCGCTACGAGACCGTTCACACCGAAGGCGCACCCCACGAACGCGAGTACGAGGTGAACGTCTACCTCAACGACACCCTGCGCGGCACCGGCCGCGGAAGTTCCAAGAAACTTGCGGAGGAAGCGGCCGCCCGCGAGGCGCTTTCAACCCTGCCTCCGGCCTAGCCCGCGTTTCTTTCCCTGAGAATGGCTCTGTTGCACAAGCCGGGTGTTGGAGACGCGACGCCCCCGTCGCTTCCATTCCGCAAGAACGCGACGGGGGCGCCGCGTCTCCATGAAACATCCGGGCCGTGCATGCATTGATGGATCAGCCAGCCGGCCAGTCCCAGCGCTCCAGGCACACCGGCGTGTGCCCGCCCGCCCGCGCAGCCGTCATCTCCGCGCTCCTGGAGGCGCAGCCGGCCCCGGTCTGGCTCATCCTCGTGGAGGAACAGCGGACCGCCGGGCAGCTGGCCGAGGATCTGACTTTCTTCCATGGAGTCTCCGGGGATCCCCGGATGCTGGAGGTGCGCGTCTTCCCGGAATCGCTCGCCGATCTCCGCGACATGCGGGAGGCGTTCGCGGCATCGAGCGACCGGCTCGTCGTGCTGTCAAAACTCCGGTCCCTGCGGTCGCAGGAGCCCTCCGCCGCCCCGGCGGGCGCGTCGCTCGTCGTCGTCACGACCCCCGCCGCCCTCGTCCAACCCGTTCCCGCCCTCGATGAGTTCATCGGCCAGGAGATCACCCTCGTCCGCGGCCGGCAGCAGCCGTTCCAGTCCCTCATCGCCCGGCTCCGCGAATTCGACTACGATTCCGAAGCGGTCTGCGAGGCGCCCGGGCAATACGCGGTGCGCGGCGGCATCATCGACGTGTATCCCGTCACCGCGAGCGCGCCCTGCCGGCTCGATTTCTTCGGCGACGAGATCGAGGACATCCGCGCGCTCGATCCCGTGACCCAACGCTCGGGCGACCGCCTGGAACGGGTTGCGCTTGCCGCGTCGCCCCGGCTGCAGCTGAAGCCCTCGACCGGCGGGCTGGCCGACTATCTGGGCCCCCAAGCCCGTCTGCTCGTCGTCGAACCGGCGGCAATCGAGGAGGCGCTCAGCCTTGTCGCGGTGGAAACGGCGGCAAAAAGCCCCGGCGGACAACCCGCCGGGCCGCCCCCCGTCACGGCGGTTCTCTCCCGTTGCGCCGCCGCCGTCGCCTTGGGCGATCTCGACGAGGCCTCGGCCATTTTCGACAATGCCGCGCACGACCAGGCCTGGGACACGGAAAGCCTCTCCCATCACCGCCGGTACCCCGGCGATGCGCTCGTCGCCCAGGAACGGCTGCAGGTCGAGGAGGAGGCCCGCCATCACTTTTTCGAGCAAGTGGTCCGCTGGCAGGAGGAAGGCTACGCGGTCGCGCTGGCCGTGGCCAGGGACGGCGAGGAGGCGCGGATCCGCGAGATTCTCGCCGCGGATCCGGCGCTGGGGAGGCTGAAGCCCCGCTTCCTGCGGAGCACGATCAACGAGGGCTTTCTCGTGACGTACCGCCCCGCCGGGCGCCCGGGCTGCGGGCCGTTCCGCCTCGCCCTCGCCCCGGACGCGCGCGGCCTCGTCCTGGTCTCTGAAACCGAGATTCTGGGGCGCCAACGGCCGCGGCGCCCCGCGCTCCATCGCCGTGCGGCCGCCGCGCCGACGCAGGTCGACCAGTTGCTGGACTTCTCCGAGCTCGTGGAAGGCGATTTCGTCGTCCACCTCCAGCACGGCATCGCGGTCTTCCGCGGCCTCGCGAAGATCGAGACGTCCGACGGCACCCGCGAGGTCATCTCGCTGGAATTCGACGACAAGGTGACCCTCCATGTCCCGCTGCAGGAGGCGCACCTCGTTTCCCGCTACGTCGGCCTCGCCAAGGCCCGGCCGAAGCTGGGCCGCGTCGGCAGCGGCCGCTGGGAGAAGACCCGCTCCGCCGCCGAACACGCCACGCTCGACCTCGCCGCCCAGTTGCTCGATGTCCAGGCCCGTCGCGCCGCCCAACCGGGCAATGCCTTCCCGCCCGACACGGCCTGGCAGCGCGAATTCGAATCATCGTTCCCGTTTTCCGAGACGCCCGACCAGCTCCGCGCGATTGCCGAGACGAAAAACGACATGGAGCAGGCGCGTCCGATGGACCGGCTCCTCTGCGGCGATGTCGGCTTTGGCAAGACTGAGGTGGCCGTCCGGGCCGCGTTCAAGGCCGTCATGGGCGGGCGGCAGGTGGCGGTCCTCGTGCCGACGACCGTCCTCGCGCAACAGCACCTCAACACCTTCCGCGAACGGATGGCGGGGTACCCGTTCGCCATCGAGATGCTCAGCCGGTTCCGGAGCCCGCGGGAGCAGCGCCGGATCCTCGCCGCAACGGCCAAGGGCGCCGTGGACATCCTGATCGGCACCCACCGCCTGATCCAGCGCGACGTCGCGTTCAAGGACCTCGGGCTGGTGGTCGTCGACGAGGAGCAGCGGTTCGGCGTCAAACACAAGGAGGTGTTCAAGCAGTGGCGGGCGCACGTCGACGTGCTTTCGATGAGCGCCACACCCATCCCGCGCACGCTCTACCTCGCCCTCACGGGCGCGCGCGACCTGAGCGTCATCGAGTCCCCGCCCGCGGACCGCCATCCGATCCAGACCCTCGTCAGGACCTATGACGAGGCGCTCGTCGTCGAGGCCATCCGCCACGAGGTCCGGCGGGGAGGCCAGGTCTTCTACCTGCACAATCGCGTGCTGACCATCGAAGCGGTCGCCCGCCGCCTGCGCGAACTGCTTCCCGACCTCAGCATCGCCGTCGGCCACGGCCGGATGGAGGAGGACGGCCTCGAGCGCATCATGACCGAATTCGTCGCGGGCCGCCATCAGGTGCTGGTGTGCACGACCATCATCGAGAGCGGCCTCGACATCCCCAACTGCAACACGATCCTGATCGAGGGAGCCGACCGCTTCGGCCTTTCGCAGCTCTACCAGCTGCGCGGGCGCGTGGGCCGGTTCAAACACCAGGCCTACGCCTATCTGCTGCTGCACCGCCACACGCGGCTCCTGGAGATCGCGCGCCAGCGCCTCAACGCCCTCCGCCATCACAACCAGCTGGGCGCCGGATTCCGCATCGCCATGCGGGACCTCGAACTCCGCGGCGCCGGCAACCTGCTCGGTCCCGAGCAGAGCGGCCATATCGCGGGCGTCGGCTTCGAACTCTACTGCCAGCTGCTGCGCCAGAGCATCGCCCGGCTCAGGGGCGACCGGCGCGCCGCCGCCATCCGGGCCTCCGTCCAGCTTGACTTCGTCTTTGTCGGCGAGGGCGTTCCGGGTGCCGAACGGCGGCGCCATGAAGACGGCTACACTGTGCTGCGCGACGCCGAACTGGCCGCCGGAGGATGCCCGCCTGTCCGGGCGTTCCTCCCGTTCAGCTACATCGGGGAGACGCGGCTGCGCATCGACGTCTACCGGCGGCTCGCCCTGGCGGAAACCCCGGCCCAGGTGCAGGCGATCGGGGCCGAGCTCCGCGATCGTTTCGGCAGGTTTGGCGAGGAGGTCCGCGCGCTCCTGCTGATCACGGAGATTCGCATCCGGGCGGAACACAAGGGCGTGCTGGCGGTCGAAGCCGAGGGTAATCGCCTCAAATGCATGCGGAGTTTCGGGAAGCACAACGGCTACGTTATGCTGGGAAAAAGGTTTCCCCGCTTGACCGCCCCCCTCCCGCTCCTAAGGTTGCGGGAGATCGCCACCTTTCTTAACAATCTGCCGGAATCATGATGTACCGCCGCGCCGCTGCGATCAGCTTGTCGCTGTTTCTCTCCTCCTGTGCCTTTCTGCGCGCCCAGGAGAAGGCGCCGGCATCCTCCCCGGTCAACGACCGCCTCGACCTGCGTTTCGCCGACGGGATCGCCGCGATCGTCGAGGACAAGATCATCACCGTCGACGACATCCGGCGGGATATCACGCCGCTCATCCCGACCCTGCAGCAGACCGCCCGGAACCAGAAGGAGTTCAATGAGAAGCTCGAGGCGCTGCAGGATGACATCATTCAGAACCACATTGACCGGGTCCTGATCGTCAAGGAGTTCAACAAGCCCGTCGGCGGCGACGAAAAGAACAAGCGCACGATCCCCCCCAGCCTCATCGACAACCAGATCGCCGAGATCCAGATCAACCAGTTCGATGGAGACCGGTCCAAGTTCCTCGCCTACCTTCGCTCGCGCGGCATGACCCTGCGGGAATACCGGAAGGAGCAGGAGGAGGACATCATCTACGACTACATGATCCACCAGCAGAAGAAGTCGCAGAGCTTCGTCAGCCCGGTCAAGGTCGAGACCTACTACAAGGAGAACAAGGACCGCTTTTACCAGGAGGATTCCGCGCTGCTCCGGGTGATCCAGTTCACGCGCCCCGGCGGCGAGACGGATGCCCAGCTTGAAGGAAAGGCCCAGACGGTGCTGGCGAAGTTCCACTCCGGGGATTCCTTCGCCGAGCTCGCGCGACAATTCAGCCAGGACACCCGCCGCAACAAGGGCGGCGACTGGGGCTGGACCAAGCGCTCCGACATGCGCAAGGAATTCAGCGACGTGCTGTTTGAACTCAAGAAGGGCGAGGTCAGCCATCCCATCTTCACCCCCGAGGGCTGCTTCCTCCTCTACGTGGAGGACCGCAAGTACGCCGGCATCCAGACGCTCGACGAGGTGCGCGATGACATCGAACGCATCCTGGCGCAGCAGATGACGCGGCAGTCGCAGGAGCGCTGGCTTGAGCGCCTCCGTCGGAACGGCTACGTGAAGATGTTCTAGCGGGCTGCCCGAAAGGCCGGCCGGACGACGAATCTCCTGGTGAATTTTTCTGCTTTCCAATAATCGTCCCACCCGGATCATTGCGGGGAATGGATGACCCTGGTCTCCGCCCCCTGCCCAAGCTGGGCGATCTCGCCGTGGGTGAACGCCCTCAGGAGCGGCTCGAACATTTCGGCGCCGCCGCGCTGAGCGATACCGAGCTTGTCGCCATGCTTCTGCGGAGCGGGAGCCGGGGCATGAACGTCCTGACGCTCGCCTCACGCCTCATCTCGGAGGCGGGCTCGCTGGCGGGCCTGATCGCATGGTCCGAGGCCGACTACCGCCGCATGAGGGGCATCGGGCACGTCAAGGCCCTGCAACTGCTGGCCGTCATGGAGGTGGCCCGGCGCGCGCTCGGGGAGCGCCAGGGCGAGGCGCCGCTGCTGAACCGGCCGGAGCTCGTGTTTTCCTATTTCCAGCCGATTGTCACCGGCCTGGCGGTGGAAAAGCTCTGGGCCCTGTGCCTCAACCGCAAGAACCGGCTGATCAAATGCGTCGAGGCCACTTCGGGCACGGCCACAGGCAGCCTCGTGCATCCGCGCGAAGTCTTTCGCTCCGCCATCCGCGAGGCGGCCACCAGCGTCATCTGCGTGCACAACCACCCGAGCGGAGACCCGGCTCCAAGTTCGGCCAACGTCCAGGTCACCCGCCGGCTGCGCGAGGCGGCCGGAGCCATCGACATCGAGCTCGCCAACCATCTCATCCTGGGCACGAAAACCGGCGATCCCGCCGGCCGCGGCTACTACAGCTTCCGCGAAGCGGGTTTGCTCTAGAGCTCGATCACGTCCCCGAGGGCCGGCAGGATCGGCGTCAGGCCGTGGCGTTCCGTTATGAGTTTCGCCAGGGTCGTGCGCGGAACGTTTTCACCGTGGGTCACGATCACGCGCGGCCGGGCTGGCGCGACGGCGGCAAACCAGGCGAGAAGGTCCTTTTGTCCGGCATGCGCGCTGAATCCGCCGAGCGTGTGGATCTGCGCCTTCACCGCGATCGGCTCGCCGAAAATCATCACCCGCCCCGCCCCCTCGACCAGCTGGCGGCCCAGCGTGCCGCTCCCCTGGTAGCCGACGATGATCACGTGGGATTCCGGATTCCACAGGTTGTGGCGGAGATGATGGAGGATGCGGCCGGCATTGCACATGCCCGCTCCCGCCATCACGAGGCACGGCCCCGGGACGCCGTTGATGCGGCGCGAATCCTCCGGAGCCGCCGTCATCTTCAGCGTCGCGAGGTCCTGGGCCAGCGGTCGCGCCTTGAGAAAGGCGACCATTTCGTCGTCGAACAGCTCCTGGTGCCGCGCGTAGATCTGCGACGCCTCGATCGCCATCGGACTGTCGAGGAAGACCGGGAACGGTTCGATGGACCGGTTGCGGAACGCCCAGGCGAGCAGCGCGGTGAGCAACTGCGCCCGCCCCACGGCAAACGTGGGCACCAAAACCTTGCTCCTCCGGGCGACCGCATGCCGGAGGATGTCGACGAACTCGTGGACCGTCTCGTCGAACGGCCGGTGATCATGGTCGCCGTAGGTGGACTCGATAAAGACCACGTCCGCCTGGGAGAACGGTTCTGCATCGCGCAGGATGGGCGCCCCATGCGGGCCAAGATCGCCCGAGAAGACGACGGTGCGGCGCGCCCCGCCCTCCTCCACCACCACCTGGAGGCTCGCCGAGCCCAGCATGTGGCCGGCCTCGACGAAGCGCGCCTGCACGCCGGGAGCCACCGCAATCGGCTCGTGATAGGGCACGGGCTTGAGCTGCCGGAGAACGCGCTCCACGTCCTCGCCGGAATACAGCGGGTGGGCCGGCGGCTCGCCGGCGCGAAGAGGCTTCCGGTTGATCCGCTCCGCATCCTGAAACTGGATCCTCGCGGCGTCGCGCAGGATCAGGCCCGTCAGGTCGATCGTGGCCGGCGTGGCGAAAACCGGGCCGCCGAATCCCGCCATCGACAGCAGGGGAAGGCGGCCCACGTGGTCAAGGTGGGCGTGGGTCAGGAGGACGGCGTTGAGCCGCGCGATGCCGGCCCCCAATGGAGCCTCGTTCAGCGCATCGAGGTGGGATCCACCCTGGAACAGCCCGCAGTCGATGAGGACTCCCGCGCTGCAGGTCTCAATGAAATATGCCGAGCCGGTGACTTCGCCACCCGCGGCGCCAAGAACGGTGATTTTCATGGAAGAGGAGCCTCCGGCAGGCGACGGAGGGCCCCGCCGGCGGCGACGACCATCGTGGCCGGACCGCGCGACAGGTCAACGGCAGGAACGGCAGACCGCGAGGTCCGCCCGCCGGCGCCCGCATCCCCGCCGGATCATCCAGGCCGCGGATCGCTCCTCATTCCGGTCCGGCGAACTTCTCCAGCGGCAAACCCGTTCGCAGTGAGATTGTGGCGCAGACTTTGGGGACATAAAAGCGGGTCTCCACGGGCAGGGCCGGGGAGATCTCCGCAAACGTCTTCGCATTCCTTGCCGCGAGCAAACGTCCCACGCGCCCTTCGCCGGCGTTGTAGGCGGCGAGCGCAAGCGGCCAGTTGCCAAACTCCGAATGGAGGTTCCCCAGCAGGCGGGCCGCGGCGCGGGCGCTCCTGGCCGGGTCCGTCCGTTCGTCCGGCAGCCACGTGCTCAGGCCGAGCCGCCGCGCCGTCTCCGGCATGAGCTGAAAAAGGCCCTTCGCCCCCGACGGACTGCGGGCTTTCGGATTGAGGGCCGACTCGACTTCGGCGATCCACGCGAACTCCGGCGGCACGCCGGCGGCGGAGAATTCGGCGCGCAACGTGGGCATGAGATCCGCCGCGTTTGGAGGCGCCGGCCTGCCGGCGAGGCGCTGCACCCAGAGGCTGTAATAGGGAAGCACAACCCGCCGGGGCTGCGCTCCGGCAGCGGGCGGCGGAGCAGGCGCAGGCGGGCCGGGATGCGGGGGCGGCGGCCGCACCGTCGACCGCGCGGCTTCGATCAGATCCAGTTGTTTCCCGATCCAGTCGGCGTAGTCCGCGCAAGCCGGCAGCGCCCGCAGCGCGAGCAGCGCAGCCCGGGCCTGGGACTCATATCCGGCCAGCTCTTCGACCGAATCTCCGTCCAACGCGCGCTGCAGTTTTCCGGCGAACGCGTCCCACTGTTCCTTCGACGGAAACTCATACTGCTCCTTGATCTCAGGCGGCGCGTATTCGTCGAAGAGGTCCCTGCCCATTTCGTAGAGCTGATCCGGGGTCAGAGGCTGGTCCGGCTTTGCTTCCCCGCCGGCAGGCGGCGGCCCGGCCCTGGCGGGGGCAGGCTGGCTCGAGGGGGCGTCCGGCCTCGTATCTTCCCCGGCAAACGCCGGCATCAGCGTCAAAAAGAATCCGCCCGCCCCAAGAGCCGCGGCAAGCCCAAGGCGGAAGGGGCGGATGCGGCGCATGCGAATCGGAACCGCGATCATGCTCGGAAGTTGCACCTGCACCCATGCCCTCCGGCGGCCGCGGCGGCAATCCGGGAAGTCGGCAGGCAGGAGCAGAAATGAAGCCAGACCCTCCGCGCCCCGCCGGTCCTAGGTTCCTTTCGTGAATCCGGGGTCAGCCAGCAGCGCAGCGCGCAACTGGTCGGTCAGCGTGGTCAGGTAGGTGTTCCAGGAATCGAGCTGCGCCTGGGTGGGCGCGGTGTTGAGAAATGCGTAATAGCTCAGGAAAGTCCGCAGGGTTGGCGCGAACACCGCGATGCCCTCCGGGGACTGCGAGAAACCGATCAGGACCTGTCCGCGCGTGCCGCCGTTCGCGAGCAGGCTCAGCCAAGAGGCGAGCCCGTCAGGATCGGGGGCGCGGCCCAGCACATTATGATATAGTTGGGTCACGTAGTCGGTGTCGCTCAGACTGCCATAGCGGTTGATGAACTCCTGGCTCTCGGAAAATGTGTCCGCCACCGATTGGAGCGAGGCGCCCCCCCGCGCATAGTCCACCCAGTTGACCAGGCCCGGCTGGTCGGGCACGCGCTGAAACGCCGAAAGGTACAACCGCGAAACCGGCCCGACGTAGGCGACGAACTCCGGCGAATTCAGCAGCGTGTCCACAAGGCTGCCATGGGTGACCGCGCCATTCACCAGGCCGGTCGTGAAGGCGCTCAGCGCCCCCGCGTCGGCGCCGCGGCACAGGATGCCCTGATAGGCCGCTTGGACAAAATCCGCGTTGGAAGAACCGGAGGGATAAGCCTGCGCAAAAAGGCTCTCGGTCTGGCCGTCTCCATTCAGGAATCCGGTCCCCCTCTGCAACTCAGCCGCCGCAGGCATGCGCTGCAGCAGCAGGAAGTACAGCCGCACGACCTCCACCGGCCCGGCCATGTTGCCCTTGAACTCGTTCGATTCCGAGAAGCCGATCAGCACCGTCCCGCGGCTGGCGCCGCCGTTGAGCAGGCCCACCCAGCCGTTCAACCCCGCCGTGTCGGCCGGGCGCCCAAGGACGTTGAGGTAGAGCTGCTGGACAAACTGCGTGTTGTCCAGGGTGCCGTATTTGAGGGCGAACTCCGCGCTGGCGGCAAACTGGTCGCCCGCCTGGGTCAGCGTCAGGGCGCCGGCATGCAGCGCGTTGGACCAGTTCACCAAGCCCGCGTAATCCGGCGGCCGCGCCAGCGCCGCATAGTAGAGCCGGATCACCGGTTCAACGTCCCGCAGACCATATTCGGCCGAATTCAACAGATCGCCCAGCACATCGGCCGGCGTGCTCCCGGCGGCAAGGGCTCCGACGAAACTGGCGAGCCCGCCCGCGTCCGCCGGCCGGCCCAGCACGTCGGCGTAGAGCGACTGCACCAATGCCTCGTCCACCACAAGCTCCGCGGCGAAACTTGTCGCCGTGCCCGCCGTGTTGGTCGCCCTGCAACGATACTCGTTCCCATTCAACCCCGCGCCCGCATTGGCCACCGTCAGGGTTGGCGTCGTTGCCCCCGAATACGTGCTGTCGTTGCCGAGATCCGCCCAGGTCGCCCCGCCATCTGTTGAAACCTGCCAGAGACAGCCTGGCGCCGGGCTGCCGCCGACCGTCACCGTGAATGCCGCCGTCTGGCCCATTTCCACCGTCTGGTTCACGGGGGGGGTGACCGAGGGCGCCCCGACGGCCGTCATGGTCAACACGGTCGCCGAATAGGGCGCAAAAGAATAGGAGAACGAGGGCCCTGACAGGCTCTGGCTGGAGACGGCGATGTCGGGCGAGCCGCTGCCGGTCTCCTCCGCCGAGTCCTGGGGAATGCCGTAGGAAAACACGGTCATCGCCGATTGCGGCGCATACCCCGTCAGGCTGAAGCTGGGAGTCAGCGTATAGCCGGGAGTCTTGTTGATCACCAGAACGCTGAGCGATCCGTCGGCATGTTTGGTCGCAAATGCCGACAGCATCGTGCTGTTGCTGGAGGCCTGGACGGTCGTGTCTCCACCCCGGGCGAAATGCGAGAGGAGCTTCATCACGTAATAGGTCGGATACGGATCGTAGTAGGTGGAGGTTCCCCAGGTGGACGACCATGACGGAGTCGAAAGGATGCCATAGTCCCCGTATATGCGCCATCCGTAGAGGCTGGAGCTGTTGTTCTCTGAATTGTCCTCACCGTTGCGCAGATCCCACCAGATGAGGGAGTTGAACTCCGTCTGCAGCACGTTGCCGATGCTGTCGGCCAGGTAGAGGCCGTTGACCAGGCTCGTGGTCTGCTTGCCCGGGTTGGTATTCACCGAGTTGTTTTCGGTGATGCAGAGTTGCACCCCGCCGCCGGCGGCGCCGAGATAGTCCGTCAGTTGCTGGCGGAGATCGGCGGCATCGTTGGGCCATGTTCGGGCGGCTTGCAGCAGGACGGCATCGGACTCCTGGCCCGGATTCTGCTCGTAGCGGTGGTAGATGAGGTAGTCCGGCGCGACGCCAAGCGAATTGAAGGTGGCAAGCATCACCGGCGTCCAGCCGTTGTGCGCCGCGCCCGTGCGCGGATTGGTCGCCGGATGGTTCGTGTAGCCGTTGGAGTCCGAATCCTCGCCCGTGACGGCCACGGCGCCGATCTTTATCGTCGGGTCAACGGCCTTCATCTTCGCGATGAAGCCCTTTGCCCGGGTGGCATAGACAAAGGGATTCCATTGGGAGCCGGCCGGCTGCTCGTCCTCCTCCCATGTTCCGTAACACTCGTTGCCGATCTCCCACCACTTCAGGCTGAAGGGCGCGGTCCGGCTGACGCGAAGGAAATTCTGGCCGTCATCGGCCGCAAGCGGCGCCGAGGCTCTGAGTTTCGACCAGTAGCCGGCTGTCTTCCAATCGAACCCGTTTGAATCGACCCCAAGGGCGACGTCCGCGGCAGTCCCTTCGAGGGTCGCGCTGGCATTGGCATAGGCCACCCACGCCGCCGCCTCCTCCGGCGTGCCCGAGCCGTAGTTCACGGTGACAAAGGCCTGGCTGTTGGTGCCGGTAATGAGCCCCGCAAAAACGTTGAAACCTGAAGCCCAGGTGAAACCGCCGGCGATGGGCATGTTGGTCACCCACCGGTAGTCGTCGGCAAGAGATCCCCCGGGAACGCGGATCGCGCGCATGCCGGCGGCATTGAGCAGTGCGATGGTCTGGTCGCTTCCGGCATCCGGATCCCACGCCACCGCATTCGCGCCGAACACGCGCTCATCGACTCTGCGGATGGCGTGCGATGCATCGACACTCACAGCGATCGGCGAGAATACCAGGGCGATATCATCCAGCCAAAACGGCCGTTGAGCGGCTCCGTTGGCATCCTGCAGCTGGAAGCCGGTCAACGCTGTGGTGTTCGCCGCCCCAAGATCGGCCAGGGGAATCGTGACCTGGTGCCAGACGACGGCGCCGACCGCCCCGCCTGCGATGTAGGGATCCAATGCGACCGCCGGCTGCGGCTGATTGTTGATCAGCGCTGAAACGACAAAATTGTTGCCGGTTCCCGTTCCCCCGTTGATCCAAAACGTCAACGAGCCGAAGAGGGAGGCGTCCATCGCGTCGTGATATAGAACCAGGGCCTGCCCGGCTCCGACGGTCACCTCGATGCTGTTGCCGCCCGAATGGACATAGGTGGTGGAGGCAAGGTCCACCGACGCCGTGGACCGGCTTTGCCAGCCGTTCTCCATCTGGTCATCGTAAAGCGTGAGACTGTCTTGCGCACGCAGGCTGACGGGAAGCGCCAGCCCAAGAACCATCATGAGACCACGGAGAATTGCGAAGCGTATCAAGGCGCGGGAGCGAATCATGGAATGCCTTTGCCGGAAAAAGACGTTGAGAAGACGGTGAACATTATAATGCGGTCCCGCGAGTGGAAAAACAACCGCGGCAGCCGCTTTTTGGGGGTTCACCGCCGGGGCCCCGCCCGGGCAGGCGGAGCATGTGGGGTTTGTGCGCCCTTTTGGCCCCTATTAGGGCACCGGATACAGGTGACCATTAATGAGCAAAGTATGCGGGAAATTCATTCCTGGCTAAGAACCTGCTGTATGAACAACTTTACTCATGAAGCCCCTTGGATCAGCCTTTCTTTTTTCGGTTGCCTGGTTCCTTTCGTCGATGTCGCTGCGGGCGGTGGATCCCTCCGCCGCGCCCCTGCCCCAGCCCGCCATCGAGCAACGGGTCGCCGACATCGAGGCCTACATCAACAATACCGCCCGCGCAACCGACGATCGCGCCGTCTCGATGATCCCCGGAGGAGGTCCCGGCCACAGCGCCTGGATGATGACCAGCGCAGCGCTGGTGCTATTCATGACGCTTCCGGGACTGGCGCTTTTTTATGGCGGCCTGGTCCGGCGCAAGAACGTGCTGTCGATCCTCGCCCAGTGTCTCGGCCTGGCGGCCCTGGTCACCATCCTCTGGTGGGCCTGCGGTTACAGCCTGACTTACGCGCGGGGCAATGCGTTCATCGGCGGGTGGAATTTCTCGTTTCTGCAGCATGTCGGCGCCTCGCCAAACAAGGACTACGCGCAGTGGGTTCCGCACAGCCTGTTCGCCGTGTATCAGCTGATGTTCGCGATCATCACGCCGGCGCTGACGGTCGGGGCGATCGCCGAGCGGATGAAATTCAAGGCCATCATGCTCTTCAGCATTCTGTGGATGTTCGTGGTCTACTTCCCGATCGCCCACATGGTCTGGGGAGCAGGCGGCTGGATGAACGGCCTCAACAATCCCGCCGCCGGGATCAAGGCCATCGATTTCGCCGGCGGACTCGTCGTGCACATGACCTCCGGCTGGAGCGCGCTCATTCTGTGCCTGGTCGTGGGCAGGCGCCGCGGGCACGGACGGGAGCCGATGCCGCCCCATAGCATGGTGTTCTGCATGGTGGGCACCGGGATGCTCTGGGCCGGTTGGTACGGTTTCAACGCCGGAAGCGCGGTCGCGGCCGACGGCATCGCCGTCAACGCATTTGTGACCACCACGCTCGCGGCGGCGGCAGGCTGCTTTTCCTGGTCGGCGATCGAGTATTTCCGGCGCGGCAAGCCCAGCGTTCTCGGCCTGTGCTCCGGCGCCGTGGCGGGGCTCGCCACGATCACTCCGGCGAGCGGTTTCGTCACTGCGGGAAGCGCGGTGTTGATCGGACTTGCGGCCGGTGCCGCCACGTATTTCGCCTGCAACAACCTCAAAGCCCGGTTCGGTTACGACGATTCGCTGGACACGTTTGGCGTGCATGCTGTCGGCGGCACGCTGGGTTCCCTCCTGACCGGGGTCTTCGCGACCGCCGTGGCGAATCCCAATCTTGCCACCGGCCCCATCGCCGGCGTCGTGGGACACACCCTGTGGATCGAGCAGGCCAAGGCGGTGGCGGTCGTGCTGGTATGGGCGGGGGCGGCCACGGCCGGGATCGCCTGGCTCGCCGGCCTCGCCACCGGCGGATTGCGTGTGGATGCCGAGATTGAAACCGTGGGCCTCGATCTTTCAGAGCACGGCGAGGAAGGCTACATCATCGATTAGGATCTGAGCCGGATCCCCGCGGCTGAATGCCGGGCCGCAGCCCCCGGTGGGTTGTTTGCCGGGCGAACCACGGCCCGGCGGCTGCGCGGCTCGGAAGCCCGCCGGAATCCTCAGCCGGCCTGCAGGGCGTGGAGCCGGGCGTAGAGTCCGTCGGCCTGCAACAGCGCCTCGTGGGAGCCCACCTCGACGACGCGGCCTTGGTCCAGCACAATGATCCGGCCGGCGTTGCGGATGGTCGACAGCCGGTGGGCCACCACAAACGTCGTCCGACCCCGCATCAGCCGGGCCAGGGCCTCCTGGATCAACGCCTCGGTCTCGGTGTCGAGGGCGGAGGTTGCCTCGTCAAGGATGAGAACCCGCGGATTGCGGATCAGTGCCCGGGCGATTGCCAGGCGCTGTTTCTGGCCGCCGGACAGGCGGGCGCCCTTCTCTCCCACCGGTGTGTTGAGCCCGTCGGGCAGCCGGGAGACAAAATCCCACGCATTGGCATCGCGCAGCGCCTCGATCGCCGTTTCAACCGGAACCGCCGGAAGACCGTAGGTGACATTCTCGCGGATGCTGCCGTCGAACAGGATCGACTCCTGCGGCACAACGGAGAGAAAGCGCCGATAGGTGCGCAGATCGTGCGCCCCCATGTCGCGGCCGTCGACGAGGATGCGCCCGGCGGTCGGCCGGATGAAGCCGATGACGAGGTTGAGGACCGTCGATTTTCCCGCCCCGGACGGCCCGACCAGGGCGATCGTCTCGCCGGGCGCGACCGACAGCGAGAAATCGTGGAGGGCCGCGAGCTGCGAACCGGGATAGACAAAACTCACCTTTTCAAAACGGAACGCGCCCTCCACCGCGTCGACGGCCGCCTTCCCCTCGTTGTCCTCCAGATCCGGGCATTGCAGGACCTCGCCGATCGAACGGATCGACTCCATGCCCTTGGTGATCTGCGGCGTGGTGCCCACAAGGCCGAGCACCGAACCGGTGATGAGGCCGAAATAAGTGGTCAGCAAAACGACGTCGCCGGCCCCCAGCGGCAGCCACCCGGCCACACAGGCCCATGCGGAGACGATGAGGCAAAGCATGTTGAAGCCGTTGAACGTCGCCCAGGACAGCGCGCCAAAAACCGCGTTGATCCCGTCGACATGCATCGCCGCGGCCTGCACCCGGTCGAGTGACTCGCCGACCCGGGCGAGCGCCGTCGATTCGAGGCCGTGGGCGCGGGTGACCGGCAGCAGGTGGGTCATCTCGATCACCCGCGTGGACATGCGTTCGATCTCCTCGCGAAAGACGGCGTTGCGCGCCACCAGCGGCCGGCGCAGCGCGTACACGATCAGGGCGGCGGCGGGCACGGTGAGCAGGAAGTAGCCAAGGAACCAGGGCTGCCTGATGCCGGTGATGATCAGGGCAAACACGATGTTCACCAGGCACGACAGGCCGCCGTCGAAGAGCACGCGCGTCAGCTGCTCGATCGCCTCGAACGTCGCGCAGCACCTTCGCCTGGAGGACCCCGGCGCTCTGCCGGGCATAGTAGCCGATCGACAGATGCTGGAGACGCCGGCACAACGCCGAGCGCAGCCGCGTCTCCGTCGTCCGCGCAGCCTTGCTGAGGGCCCGCGCATAGGCGTAATGCAGCGGGATGTTCTGGGCCAGGATCAGCGCAAGCACCAGGGCGTCGATCCAGAGCTCCCTCCGGGAATGCCGCGCGGGTTGGGCGACAAGATCCACGATGTCCGCCGTGATCGCGGGCATGAGCCACACCGGACTGTGTTTGATGACGAAACAGAGCGTCGCGATCGCGAGCTGCCCGCGCTGCCCCTTGTACAGGTAAAACAGGGTGCGCAACGGGTGCTCGCCGGAAAACCGGTGTTCCAGCGGAGGGCGGTTGTCATGAGGTCGCGCGGGCATGTTCAACGCCATTGCACGAAAAGAGACGCCCGGCCGCGAGCGGGAAATGGGCGCCGAAAGACCGGCGCCACATCTGCCGATTGACGGTGGCGCGTCGTCCCGTGGCCTGGTGTTGCCAATCGTCGGATTTCTGTCAGAAAAACCGGAAATAAAACCCGGCAATCTCCCGCCGCGATCTTCCCGTTCAACCGTGTCAGCTTCCCAACCAGATATGAGAACTCCATCTTCTGTGCGTTCACTGCGGCGGCTGATTGTCCTGGGTCTTGCCGCCCTCACCTCCGCCTGGGCATCTGATGTTGATTCCCTGGCCCGCATTCTGCGCGATCCGGACAGGACCGCCGAAGCAAAGGGGGAAGCTTGTCTCCAGCTGATGGACATGGGTCCGGCCGCAGCGCCGGCGGTTCTGCCTCTCGTTGCACTGCTCAATTCACCCGACGAGATGCTGCGCGACTACGCCGTCACGACCCTGGAGAGAATCGGCCCGGCGGCGCGAAACGCGCTTCCGGCTCTGCGGCGGACCGCCGCCAGGGATGCGTCGCAAGAGATCCGAGAACTGGCCCGGTCGGCAATCGCAAAGATAGGCGGCGGCGCACCGGCGCCCGAACCCGTCGGCGCGCCGGTGGCGCCCGCGCCGGAGACGGGGACGACTGAATTGCAGGCGCAGGAAAAGCCGGCAATCCCCGAGCCGGGCCCCGGCGAGGAAAAACCGCGCCCTGCGCCGACGCTTCCGCGTCCGCCGCTCGAATTGCATGAAGGGCGCTTTTTCCGCTGGGCGGTCCCCGCCGGCTGGACGGGAAGCGACGCCGCAACCGGGGTGACGCTGACGGCCCCGAACGGCCTGATGTCGGTGAGTTCGGCCCTGTTGCTGCACCAGCCGGGCCAGACGACGCCGGCCGATCTCACGTTGTGGATGCTCGGCCAGATTCCGGAAAATCGATCTCTCCAGATGATCGCGAAGAAAGACCTTCCGGATCAGCCCTCGGGCCTCGGTGCGCCGTGGAAGGTGCAGGAGCTGGACATGCGCTATACCGTGAACGGCATTCCGGTCCACGCCGTCTGGACCACAGGCATCGTGTCCATGGGCGGCCTGTACGATGCGTACCTTATCGGCTACCAGTGCACCCCCGGGGCGTTCGATCGCGCAAGGCTCTGGCTTGCCCCCGTCGCGCACAGCATCGCGGTTTCCAACCCGGTGCAGGTCGCCGGAAACGACAAGTTCCTTGTCCCAAGCAATGCTCCAATCGACAATCCCGCGCTGACCGAGACCTGGCGCGGGAAGGGGCACTCCGAGGAACGCATTTCGATGGCGCAGCGCCGCGGCATGATGGGCTATGAACGGGCGAAAGATCTGGAGACCGGCCGGGTTTTTGAGATGCCGTTGGAAGCGTGGGACGGCGCCGCAGGCGGGTATCGCGATCCGCTGCGCCCCGAGGAAGTCCTGCAAAACGCCGCGCCTGGCGAATAGCCGGGACCGGCGCCACGGCGGTTTTCCTGTCCCGGGGAAGCCGCGGGTTGCGCCGGCCGGGAGGACATCCCGTCGGGGATGGCGCCGCCATCGGCCGCGAAGGAACCGCGGTTCCGTTCGAAGGCAACGCTCCCGCCGGGCCGCAATTCCGCCTATCCCCGGCCGGCCGTCAGTTGCTTCAGCCGGGCATGGAGCTGCTCAAGATGGGGCATCACCGCGCCCGCCGCACGCGCCCGGCGCAGGGGTTCGCCCCAGATGGCCTCCACCTCCACCGCGCGGCCGGCGAGGAAATCGATCAAGCTCGACGGCTGGTAGGCGCCCATCCGGCGTGTGTGCTCGATTTGCTGCGCGACAAAATCCCCGGGGATGACGTAACCAAACCTGGCGGCCGCGCCGACCACCTCATCGATCAGCGCCCTCGCCTCCCGCTCCAACTCGGGCGACGCCAGAATCCGGTCGGTCGGCACGCCGCCCGCCGCGATGGTCAGCCCGCTGAAGGGGACGTTCCACACAAGTTTCCGCCAGCGCGCCTCGGCGAGATCATCCACCGCCTCGCATTTGACCCCGGCCCTCTGGAAGAGCGCCACCAGCCGCCGCACCCGTTCGCTGGCAGGGCCCCGAAACTCGCCCAGGGTCACATATCCGGGCGTGAAGATCCGGATCTCACCGGGCGCCTCCCGCACCGCGGCAACAAACGTGAGCCCGCCGACGACCCGCCCGGCGCCAAAAAGCGACGCCAGGAGTTCGTCCGAGCCGAGGCCGTTCTGCAGGGTCAGGATGACTGTGCGCGGCCCGAGCAGCGGAGGGATCAGGACGGCCAGCCGGCCGTTGGCCGTTGTCTTGAGCGTGACGATGGCAACATCGACAGGCCCGATCTCCCCGGTGGAGGCGTAGACGGCCGTGCGATCCGGCGGCAGCGTCAGCACGGCGCCACCCTCCTGCACGACAACACCCCGCGCCCGCATCGCATCCAGCCCGCTGCGTGCGAAGAAGTGCACGTCGGCGCCGGCCAGCGCGAGGCGCGCGCCGTAGAAGGTGCCGATCGCGCCGGCTCCGACGATGGCGATGCGGGGATTCTCCGGTAACACTGGCGTCGTGGTATTCAAAAGGCGGAGAACTCCGTGCCCGCTGGGTGCCCATGGTTCAAACCAAAACGCACCGCCGGGCGGCGCTCTTCCCGCCAGACCCGGCGGACGGTCCGAGGAGGGCGAACGCCAAGAAGGAATGCGGCCGCCCCGGCCGCATTCCTGTTGACAGGCCACAGGAACATTGCATTCATGTGGCCGAACAACAGGAGACGCTTATGGCAAATGACAAACTCGATTTATTACAGGGGACGCTTGATCTGCTCGTGTTGCAGACACTGGCCAGCATGGGACCGCAACACGGCTACGGCATTGCCCGCCGGATTGAACAGGTCGGAGCCGATGGTCTGCTGCTGAACCAGGGGACGATCTATGCCGCGCTCGTCCGGTTGCAGCAGGGCAGATGGATCGACGCGGAATGGGGCACCTCGGACAACAACCGAAAAGCCAAATTCTATCAGATCACCGCCCGCGGCCGCCGGCGTCTCGGGGCGGAGACCGAGAACTGGCAGCGCGTTTCTGGTGTGGTGCAGCGGATCCTCGATGCGCCCGCGGGAGAGGCCTCGCCCTAATGGCACCCTTCGAGTTGCGGAATGAATTTCACAGGAGCTAACGGAGAAAACAGAGGAAGATGAACATGGAATTCTCGGAATCATCGCGCCTGATCGCCGCCCTTCGTTGCCTTCTGTGAAAAAAGTTTTTGTCGATGAAGAACCTCCGCACCCTTCTTGCCCGCCTGCGCGCTGTTTTCACCAAGCCCGCGCTCGATGCCGACTTTGCCGAGGAGCTGGCGCAGCATCTCGAAGCGGCCACCGAGGACAATATCCGCGCTGGAATGGCGCCGGCCGAGGCGCGGCGCCAGGCGCGGATCGCCCTCGGCGGGGTCGAGCAGACCCGCGAGCTGCACCGCAACGCCCGCGGCCTGCCGTGGCTGGAGAACCTCGCGCGCGATGCCCGCTTCGCCGTGCGCATGCTGCGGAGGTCCCCCGGCTTCACCGTCGTCGCTGTCGCCACGCTGGCGCTCGGCATCGGCGCGAACACGGCCATCTTCTCGGTCTTCTACGGCGTGCTGCTGCGGCCGCTGCCCTATCCGAGACAGAATCGGCTGGTCCTGATTCACGACTGGTCCAAGGACACACCCTTCTATCCGGTCTCCTACCTGAACTTCGTTGTCTGGCGTGAGCAGCAGCAGAGCTTCACGGCCATCGGTGTGGCGCGTCCCTGGCAGTTCAGCTATGCCGGCCCAAACGAGACCGAGCGGCTGAACGGCGCCGTGGCGAGCTACGACCTCTTCGCTGCCATCGGCCTGGCGCCGGTCCGCGGGCGTCTCTTTGCGGCCGACGACGACAAGCCTGGCGCCGAACGCACGGTTGTGCTCCGCGCCAGCCTCTGGAAGCGCCTCTTCGGCGGACGAGATTCTGTCATTGGCGAGAAGATCAAGCTCTCCGGCGAGCTTCACACGGTCATCGGTATCCTGCCCGACGACTTCCGGGTTCCGTTGGAAGGCGCCGAGCTCTGGACTCCGATCAGTCCTTCGCTGACGGGCGAAGAGCTCCAATACGGCTATCGCCCGGATGGTTTGTACGCCTTTGCCCGGCTGAAACCTGGCGTTTCGCTCGAATCGGCGGCTGCCAACATGCGCGTTCTGGCCGCCGGACTCGACAAGGAACACCCCGGCGGCGGACTCGTCCCCACGCTCCTGCCGCTCGCCACCGCCGGCGCGGGTGAAGTGCGCCCGATCTTGTACCTACTGCTCGGCGCGGCGGGCTTCGTGTTGCTTATCGCCTGCGCCAACGTCGCCAATCTCCAACTGGCCCGCGCCCACGCTCGATCGAGGGAGTTCGCCGTGCGGGCCGCGCTCGGCGCTGGTCCCGGACGGGTCGCGCGGCAGCTTCTCGTCGAGAGTCTCCTTCTCGGGCTGTTGGGCTGCGGGGCCGGCGCGCTCCTCGGCTCCTGGGCGCTCGGTGGTTTGAAGGCGATGCTTCCGGCGGGTGCGTCGCGCATGGACGAGGTGTCGCTCAACCTTTGGGTGCTCGGGTTTGCCGTCGGCGCCAGTCTCCTGACCAGTATGCTCTTCGGACTGTTGCCTGCGTTTCAAGCAGCCCGGCAGAACGTGCGCGAGGCCATGGCGCAGGAGGGTCGGTCAGCGGGCTCGACCCGCGGCAACCGCTGGCGGGCCGGGCTGATCATCGGCGAATGCGCTCTGACGTGCACGCTCCTGGTCGGGGCGGGCCTCATGATCCGCACGCTCGGCAATCTCTATCGATCGGATCCCGGCTTTTCGACCGAGCACCTGCTCACCTTCAACTGGGTTGTCCGGGGCGGCCGCTACGAGAACCCTGCGGTGCGCTACTGGTTGATCCATGGCGCCCTCGAACGCCTGGCCACCGTGCCGGGCGTTGCTCACGTCGGCATCGTGGATCCCCTGCCGTTGGAGGGCAGAGACCAACGGACCATCTACCTCATCAAGAGAGGCGTCATACCTGGCGACAGTGATCCGTTGCCGTCGGCCCAGTTTGGGATTGTCGGCGGGGATTGGCTCGGGGCGCTGGGCGTCAAGCTCATCGCCGGTCGCGCCTTCGAAGCCCGTGACGACTGGCAGTCTCCTCGCGTGGTGATAGTTGACACCCAGTTTGCGGAAAAGGAATTCCCGGGAAGGAATCCGATCGGCCAACACATCTGGACGGGAGGCACACCGCCCGAGCACGAAGCGGACTGGATGGAGATCATCGGAGTCGTCGGGCACATCAACATGCTCGGCCCGGGCCAGCCCTCGCTCCCGCAGCTCTACTTCCCCACCCAGCAGACGATCCCGCAGTCCATGGGTTTCGCGGTGCGTGCCGAACGCGAGCCGGCGGCGATTGTGTCGTCGCTGCGGACGGCACTGCGTGCGGTGGCCGACGACCTGTCGATGGCCGGTGTACGCACGATGGACCAGTTGTTCGCCTCAAACATCGCCAACCAGCGGCTGGTGGTGAAGCTGCTGGGCGCCTTCGCGGCGCTGGCGCTGCTGCTGGCGGGTGTGGGGCTCTATGGCGTGGTGAGCTGCAGCGTCAGTCAGCGAACGCGTGAAATCGGCATCCGCGTCGCCCTGGGCGCCACGTCGCGCTCGGTCGTGCGCATGACGATGCAGCAGGGGGCAAGGCTCGCGGGCGCCGGCCTGGTCATCGGGCTCGCCGCCGCGTTAGCCCTCACCCGTCTCCTGCAAAGTCTGCTTTTCGAAACAAGCCCGCACGATCCCACGGTCTACGCTGTGGTGGCGGTCGGGCTGCTCGGTGTCGCCGCGCTTGCCTGCTGGCTGCCGGCCCGGCGCGCCGCAAAAGTCGATCCGATCATCGCCCTGCGGGCGGAGTGAGGGATCTGCCGATTTGCGATTGGCGGTTCACGAAGGGTGCATCTGCCGATTGACAGTGGCGCGAGTGGCACACCTTCCTGATCGGTACGCTGCCCAACGCTCGTCCAGAATCCGCTTGTGCTCTGCAGGTACGGGCGCGGAGTCATCAATACTCGACAACCACAGCTCCTCTGCCAAACGAAGACGCTGCCGCTCAGGCAGCCTGCGCAGCCGCGGGAAGCGCGAAAGGATCATGCCACCAAGGGCATGGCGCAACGACATGCGTTCAACAGCTTATGCCGAACGCTCAAGCGGAGGCAGGGTCACGGCTGGCGGGACGGCTGCCCCTTGGCCTCCGAAACTTCAGCGGAGGAGGCCGCAGCCGGCGTGCCGCTGACCGGCATTCGCAGCGGCGGCTGTTGGGTTAGGCCTTTCCATTGTCAACGTGGAACTCTTCGGTAAAAGAAAAACCATCCTCATATAGGTGTCGAACTTTGCCGAAATATATTCTCACTCCGAGTAGATCGCACAACTCATGCGCCACTTCTTCCGGCTCTTTCGGCGCTGGTGTCACGACTATTCTCATAGGTTCGTCTGCCGGAATAATGTCGGTTCCGAAGCGACGCAATATTCTCCAAGATCGTCCATCTCTATCTTCACCTTCGATTGCTTCCCAATGGCGGTCGTTTCTGGCACGGCAATCGAGGCGGAAAGTCGACGCAATTGCACGCCGCACATCTTCAATCGATTGAGAAGTGAAGGCCCAAAAATGTTCCTGCGGCCACATTACTCTGCCTTGCATTTGAATAACGCTACCAGCCTGCCATGAAACTGGCGGGCGCGACTCGTGTCCCTCACGAGGCGTGGCAGGTGAGGCTGTTGGGTGCGGCGAATGTCAGGCCTAATAGTGGTAGCGCATCTGGACATACACAATTTCCCCGCCCATGCGCTTGTAGACGATGCGGTGCTCTTCCGTGATCCGCCTCGACCAGTAACCCGCGAGATTCTGCTTCAACGGCTCTGGCTTACCCATCCCCTGGAATGGCGAGCGCTGAATGTCCTTAATCAACTCGCGGATCCGCTTCAAAATCTTCGCATCAGCAGCCTGGCAATACTGATAATCCTCCCAAGCCTGCGGGGTAAAAGCGAGATTCACGACTCAATGTCGACCTTGCGCTTCTTTGCCCGACCGGACTCCGCGGCCGCGATCGATTCCATCAATCGCTTCGCATTCGCCGGGCTTCGCATCAAGTACGCTGTTTCCTGCAGCGAATCGAAGTCCTCCAGCGACAACATCACAACCGCCTGGTCCCGATTCCGCGTGATGATTACAGGATCGCGATCGTTGCAAACGGAGTCCATCGTTGATGCGAGGTTTTCTCTCGCCGCTGTGTAAGTGATCGCCTTCATATGGACATCATGTTGTCCATGGTCGGCATGATGTCAAGTCCGGGCTAACGTTACCGACCTGCAGCGCCGGACGGCGGCGCGACGGGTGCATTTGCAGCCGGCGTGCCGCTCGTCGGCGTCTGCAGCGGCGGATTGGGCCGAACTTCTTCTCTTCCCTTGTTCATCTCGATTTCTCGTCTCTTTGCCTCCGCAATCGGAGGGACGCTCCAGGCTTTCCTGATCCAGTCCGTAACATCATCGTCAACAGGATCCAAGCGCCATCGAGGATCAGGATCATGCGTCTTGTACTGGGTCCCGAATCGCTGGTTCCGACCAATCGACCCCAGAAACCTGTCTTCACTCGCAGCGGCGAGCCACTTCGCTCTTCCGATCCACCCGCCTCTTTCGCCTCCGTGGACGAAGATAGCCGTGATGCAGAGCTCGTGGCACAGCAGAAAATCTTCCGGGCGGCTCCCGTGCTGCAGGATCATCGCAGCATGAAAGAAGTCTTCCCCTGCCTTCAATTCTCCGGCTCGGTACATCTCCATCACTCGCTTTTGCCGCTGGCCATCTCTGGGGCCAACGACGCCCCAGTCTATCGGGGTCCGCTGGCGATCAGACTGATCTTCAGAGTACATTCTCGCGAGCTCCGGATTCGCGGTCAGTGCGGAAGGAACATGCGGCTGCTTGCACGCCACAAACAAAAGCAAAACGACAGTCCATAGGGCGTGCCAAGTGTGTCTCATTGTGTCTGAAATCGTATGGGCCGAACGTCCGCAGTCAGACACATGGTGGAGTGGCGCGATTCGTGCAACAGCACGCGACATGCCGCTCCATGGAGTTGTCTGTAGTGCACAAGTCCGGCAAATCTCCCCGATTGTACAGACTCATATCAAGTCCTTTCAGATCGTCAATCTCTTGAGATCAACCTTATGAGAGCCTCCAAGAATACCCTCGTAGTCTTCTGTAACCACGGTCTCCTCCCGACTGGTCCGGCGAGATGGGGCCCGATCAGCAAATATGCCTTCGTAAACGATCTGCCCAGATAAGTCTGGGCGAGTCTTTGGTCTCGCCAGTCGCGGAGTACGCACACTGCGGGATGGGATGGCGAACCATAGACGGCGGTGGCAACGAAACAGGGCGACTTCTTGATTGCTCTCTGCTCTATGGTTATCCTTGTGGACTGACAGCGCGGACATCTGCTGATAGGCATCATGACCTGCGCATAGCCACCCAATCCCATTGCTTCCGCCATGCGATCCGCGTCGATCTCAAATCCACAGGCACTGCACTTCACGACGGACTTCACGGTTGGTTTTTTATTTTGTGACATCGGACTTCCTTTTTTTGTCTATTGCCGAGGTCTGCCATGCCGCCTGCCGGACCCGGTTGGGAAGGCGGACACTTTCCCGGCATTGGCAATGGTGTTTGGTCCGGCTGGATTTTCATTTCTTGGCCGGCCACTTTTCTCCGAGCAAACCGCCAATGTACCCTGCTCCAGCAACGCCGAAAGAAAAAATCATGCTGCTTGTGCTGAGATGCCCTCGGGAAAATAGCGCGACCGCCAGCCCCAGCATGCCAGCCAAGATCCCAATAAGAAGTCCTTGGGTGGTACTGCATCCGTCGGTTCTCCGACCGATGGTGAAAGAAAGGATCAACGCGAAAAAACACTCCAGCCATGGCACATATTTCGGACTGATCTCGGCAGCAAAGCGGTTGACCGCACTTTGATCTGGCGCTCCCCGAGCCTGGAAAGCCAAAAAAAACGG
>CAWHAC010000003.1:0-130697 GCA_963827125.1 uncultured Verrucomicrobiae bacterium | reverse complement strand
AGGACTTGCGGGCTGAGGGGGCCGGCTTGCTGCATAACCTCCGAGAATACGAGGCTACGCCTCATGCAGAGGACCGTGATCCGGAGGCAGCCATCCTCGCGCACTTCCACGATTTGGACGCCCTCCTGAAGGGCGCGGGTCTCTATATTAATCGATGTACTTTCCAATCATGCCATTCTTGATCTAGCGAATTATGCGTTTTTTGAGTTTCGGAGCAGAACTCAGCCATAAGGTTCGCAAGACGCATGAGGCAAACTGCCAGATCGCGGCGGTTCTCCCCCGTCCCTGGAACACTAATCAATCGGCCAACTGTATCGTGGCCGCGGCTGCCAGCTCGGCGCTTTGATCTCGATCGGATCGATTTCGATCCAAATCATCCAGCTGGCACGCCACCTGGAGTGGTGGCAGATTTCGCACGTGCGACCGAGATCACTTCATCCAGTGCATCCAGATCATCACCATGGCTGCCGTGTCCAGCCGGCAGTATTGGAGGAGCAGCTTTCGCCGGGCATCGAGGCGCTCCGCTGAACGATCGGTGCCGAAGATCAGGTCCTGGTACGCTCGAATGGCTCCCGTGCCCTCGCGCACGGCCTCCTCGGTGTGCTCATCGTCGCCAAGCGGAAAGGCGGGGAGTACCTTGTAAGGATCCATCATTTGGCCCGCGTCGTCGCGGCGCACATATCTTTCGAATTCTGGATGGCACCAAAGCCGGGCGTCTGATTCCCAAACCGCGGGCAACACGACCTTGATCGAGGTTCGCCCCCTCATTCGGGGATGGAAGTAGTGTAGGCGCGCCAATTCGTGCAGATCACGGATACGGGACGAACGCCGCTTGCCCGCCTTGTCCTCGGGGCCAAGCAGTCGATCAATCCACACTGCGAGATCATTGAGGGCAGGGGCATCAGGCACACCGGCCAGGCGGACGGCCTCGGCTGGGTCGCGTCCCAGCCACTCGGCAATCTGTTCCATGATGCGTTTGAGGGTCGTTTGCTCATAGGCCGACCACACGTAAACTGTGCCTTGGTCGCCCAATTGTTCGCGAAGTGCCTTGGCAAAAGCGAAATTGGGGAGTTCTTTCGCCGTGTTGAGCCACTCCGCGTGTGTGACTGCGCCGTCCGGCACTAAAGTGTGGCAACTCCACTGGAAGGCGACCCGCTCGTAAGGGCGCAATCCCGCGTGATGCGGCAGCGCGATGTCGCACGCCTCGAAGTCAACAAAATGCAGCGGCCAGCCAGGATTGCGCTGGTGCGCCTTGAGTTCCTCTCTCAACACTGCTGGCAAGTGCTCGACTCCGCCGGCCCGCATCGCTTCCCATTGCATTCTGCGGCGCTCCTGGAGAACCCCCTCGGTGCCGAGATCGCCAACGCTCAAGCCGAGCAATGTTGCGCATCCACGTCCCAGCAGGGCCGGGACCGGATCCGGCGTCTTTGAACTGCCGATTTGCCCGACTCGATAAAGGTCAAGGATATGCGGCTCGGCGTCCGCCAGCTTGCCCCAGCACTCGCGGAAGCCGTTCTTCATTTCGTTCGCGACCCGGTACTCGCACACGCGGCACTGCCTATAGGTTCCGGCGATGTCTTCCTGGAAGCGGGAGGTTCCGGATGCCGCTACCAGGGCGCCCAGCGCCTCCGCCTTCCGCTCGACTTCGTGCATAACCAGATCGACCTCTCGCTCAACCGATCTGAAGCAGAGCAGTCTGGACTTCGCGAGATCGGCTGCGTTGCCCCGATAGATGACCTTCGGCCGCGACTTCGGGTCCGCGGGGTCCTTCTCTAAAATGAACCGGTCGAGTGTCTCGACGACGGTGACAGGGTTGCGCTTGTCGACGACACAGAGCTGCGGCGACACCCGGAACTGAGGGAATGCCCTTTGAAGGACGAGGGTCTGAAACGCCACATCCATGACGTAATCGCGCCACCGCGATTCCACGGTTCCCTTTTTTGTGAGGAAAGGTGAAGTGGAATCGTCATCCTCGCCCAGCGAGGAGGACTTGATTTCGATCAGGTGCAACGTGTTGCCCTGTCGTCGCAGAACGTCGACCCGCACATGGTACTTGCCGGCGATCACGGCCGCCTCGAAGACCGTTATCCCATCGGTCGCGAGCAAGGCAGCGGTTCGTTCGGCCGCGATGACTGGATCGCGCTCGGCGACCAGGTCGATTCCCGCCGGAAACTGCGCCTTTGCGATGAACTCAACCATGAATCCGCCGTCGGCCAGGAACCGTAGGTACTCGTCGTCGTCGAGGTTGGATGGGTACGCCTGCTTCCGGTAGAAGAGCTTTGTCCGGCAATCGAGGCAGGCCTTGAAATCGGATTTGGTCAGGTAGGGCGAGGGCATGGGGGTGCGGAGTCTAGCGGAACGGTTTGGACAACCGGAACTCGGTTTCTGAAATCACACGTGTTGTTATTGATCTTTCACAAAGGAATGGGCGCATTTTCTCACTCTGGAGAGCGGTACCGATTCAATACTGAATTCTCAATAGTTCCGTGTCGATGCGCCCACGCTTCTGGAAACCGGCGCCCCCACAAAGGCATTCGGGCAGAACTTGATCTCGCCCGTCCTGTGAAAGTGAATATGAGCCAACGCGCAGACAAGTAGGCACCGAGAGAGTCCGTCCCTTACCGTCGCGGTCGCGCTCGCAGTCATCGAGGAGAGCCCCGTTTTCGGCAGAATCTCCGGTTGGGGGCGATGGAAATGGAGATCAGACGGCGGAAGGTCGCGCCGCCCACAGAGCTCACATCCCCGTCGCTTCTTCTCCACTTTGATGATGGCGCGGTTGGCCGGCCGGAGGCGATGCTGGCGCCGGTTATCGCATTCATTTTCTCCCGTTCGATTTCGGTCAGAGGCATTCGCATTCATGGTGTATTTTTTGTTTGAATGGCTCGGCCTGATTATCGCAGAGCCATTCGCCCACAAATCGCTCCGTCTCGTCGCTGGGCGCCGCATTGTCGGCTCCACGAAGATCTTCCACCTCGAAACTTCCCGTCACAGTCTTTCGACGGATGGCCAAGGTCGCTCGTTCACGGACGTTCACAGCGTAGACGTAGATCCGGCCGCTGAGGACGTCTGGGGCAAGAGCCTCGACGCAATTGTTCTGCTGCCTGCCCTCGCGCGAAAGGGAGAAGAAATCCCTGAGGGCCGTGATCCGTCCGGGCACGCCGGGAATTGGGGGCGGCGGGAAAGGAGTGAGATATTCGCCTTGTTCCCCCAGACGCCGGCGATAGCGCGCCGCCACGCGGGCCAGCGCCAAGGGGTCGAGTTTGCCGTACGGCCACGGCCGCCCCGGTTCTTCCTGGTCGCGAAACCAGGCGATCGTGTCCAAGCACCAGCGCACCGGCTCTTCGTCGTAGTCGGAATCTCCGCTGGCGAAGAGCAAGAGGGGGTTCACCATCAGCGGCGATAGCCGCATCAGCGCAATTGTGTCCCTGGTGATCGTCGACAGATGCGAAAGCGTGCGCAAATGCGGGTGCCCGTCTCGCAGAATCCCTCTCAGCGTCTCCAGGGTTTCGGCTCCGCAGTGCGGAAGCGAAATCTTGCGCAGGATGCGGACGAGCCGTCGCTCCGCCGGAAGTCCGAGCGCGCCCAGTATTTGCCGCCAGCTCAACGCAAGGATCGATGCGCAATAGTCGCCGGGGTCTCTGCAGTCTGGCGGGCAGGAGCGTGCCGTTAGAAGCGCCAGGGCGGGACATTGCCGAATAAGCTCCCAGCCCCGGTCGGGAGCTGCCGCCGCAAGTTCAAGCAAGTCCCACGCGTGGACGGGTGCGGTGCGAACGGCTCCGATGAACAACGGCGGAATCCGCGAGGCGAATGGCCAAAACCGATCGCCGCGTTCGGCCCAAATGATCTCCTGGGTGATTTCCATCGTCCGCTTGGGACGCATCCGCAGCGACGGCCACGCGCGGATTACAGTGCCACCATACTCAATCGATCCGTCGCTCCGGATGGCGGCCTGCGGCTTTGCGAGACAGTCGCTCATGCGAGGTTCCTTTCTTCGCGGCCGGCCTTGAGGTGCTCGGCGAGGAGTCGCCCGATCGCGAGGAGAAGACGGCCAGGGCGTTCCATGTCGCCATCGAAGATTTCTTGAGTATTTGGCGTTGGCGTGCTCATCGCTTCTTTTAGTTTCGGCGATGAGTCCCATCGTCACTGGACCGCGGATCGGCAGAAGAGAGGACCTCTTCGGGCCGAAGGCCGGACCACTTCCTCCCGCCCCGTCGGGACCGCGCCCTTCCCGCACCATAGCCGGAAGTTTTGGGGTAGGCCAGAAACCAGAAGGCAGCCCGCAGTCAAAGCTCAGTGCTAATTCCCCGCCTGGGAAATCGAGATAACTCCTCCTGACGGCGCTCTAAGATCTCCCCAAATTTCCACGGGGGAAGAACAATAAGATACCAAACGCTGGGATCGGCCGTTTGAATGAAAACGTCGACCCAGTGCGTCTTGAACTCCCCATAAGGCATAAGCATTCGATCTTCCCTTTTCGGTTGGTCGTCCATCAATTCTGATGTCCACCGCACGAGCAGCATCACTGCGTTCCAGCAACTGGGCTTGATCTCTAGCACATCGCCCACTTTCTTTCTCGGCCCGTTGTGCTCAATCCAAAGCTCGCCGGATCTAGCATTATAAACCCGTTTCTTAATCTTGCTCATCTGTATAAGTTAACGTGCGCTTCCGACCGTCCGGTCCTTTGGATGACTACTGCTCCGGTTTCTGCCATTCTTCCAGACTTGTTGGGGCGCTAATTTTGAGGTTGGTGCCTCTTTCGCTCCAGTTCTTCTATCAATATCAATGGGCTGCCAGGATTGCGTTTGGGGTCTTGCCCTGGAACAGAGAAAAAGTCGAAGAACTGCAATACGAGTTGAATGGGCGCGATCATCGCCCCTGTCGGGCAAGAAGCCGGCCAAGGGGTTCGCGGATTTCGCCATTCAGCTCCCTGTCAGCCGGCTTCATTTGTGCCACGCACGTCACGCGGAGACTCTTGCGCCACGCGGCAACAAACCGCTCGATGAGGCCGGGGATGTCGCCTGAGAACCCCATCTCCTGGATAACGGCAGTTGTCGCCTGATCGTTCTGCGCGCCCAAATGCATGAGCAGCGCGATAGTCAGATGGGTAATGAGCCGAGGGTTCCGGTTCAAAACCTCCGGTGGCGCCGCCAGATCGCCCGTCAGCAGAATCTTGCCGATCTCGTACTCTGCCCACTTGGAAAGCGCATCGTTTTCCAGACGCCGCTCGGCCTCCATCCGCGCCGTCGCAGGATCCCATCCCGACGCGACCAACGCAGCAACAAAATCGGCGAGGAACCGATGCGCTTCACCCAGTCTCAGGCGGAACCCTTGCATCGCAGCGAGAGCCGGCTGGGCATCAGGATCGCAAATGTACCGCAGAAAAATGCTCGTGAGTTCGAAGCGGAATTCCGGAACATCGTGAGCCGGGCCGTCGTGGGAGATCCCGTTGGCCCGCATATAGTCGTCCAGCCATTTATCCAGGTCGAAGCCAGGTTCGCTGTTTTCGGAGGGGTTCTTGTTTCTGTTGCGGTTTTTCATGGTGATTGAATTGCGGTTTCGGCGGACAGGGAAAGGCCCGACCCGTGATCAGTTCCTCGTCGAGGGCCATTGTATCACTAAGACAACCATCCCTTCAAACGTAAACAGATTGATTTCATTGTTGAACAACGCTTTAGGAAACCAATGCCTCATTTTTACATTTCGAGGCCGAAATTTCCCCGTCGCCTAAACAGGAATCCCGCGTTCACGCATCTCCTCTCGAAGCCGTTCCGCAGGCCATTTAAGCGCAGCCCTATTGAGAGAAGGCCTACCCAGGCTATCTCCGGCTTTGATCAATTCCACAGCCAGTGATTGAGAGATCTGGCCAGCCCATTCGGCGGTGACGACTCCGGCAGAACCCGCAGGTACTTGACGCCGCCGACAGTGATTGTCTCGCCGAAGCGGAACTGGCGAAGCGCTGACGGCAACACTCTGCGGATCTCATCCACCTTCCATGACTCGATCCAATATCCTGGATGCTCTGGCTCCGGTGAGTTCTCAGAAAGCACGGTGGAAAATCGCAATTGACCGGTATCCGTGACGGACAGAAACCCCATCACATGCTGATGCTCTCGCCAGGTTTGAGCTGGCAGCGCAGGCCTCAGTTCTGGCCTGGCGCCGGAAGCCGCTGCCGGAGCGCCAACGTAAGCTGCCACCAGCACGGTAAGAACGCGAAGGGTAGAACGGAAGCGGTTCATAGGTCACCTCCCTCGCTGAAACCGAAATACCGCAACACATCCTGAGCTCTCCGCAATCTTCGCGCCGGGCTCAAACCGATCCGCTCACAAATGCCATCCGCTACTTCAAGATCGGCCGCCAGCAGGTTTCCCAGTTCCTGGCGGTCAAAGACCACCTGACACTGGCCAACATGGTTATTGCCGACAGAAGCTGCCGCGCGCAGTAGCGCAAGATACATGATCTTCAGGTTGTCGTTCTCCAAAGAAGCAAAAAATAACCAATGAGGCCGCTGCACGCGCCACGCAGCGAGGAATCTCCGAACCTCCTCTATGGCGTAAAGCTCCGTTGGGTCTGAGTCGTACCCAGCAAAGCACCACACAACGCGGCCAAACCACGCGTGCAGTTGAGGCAGGGGCATCGGGTCAGCGTTGAATCGGTGAGCTGCCCAGGCCCAATCGGCCCTCTCGATGCGCGTCCGGGAAATCTGAAATACAATCAAGTCGACGCCGTTCATCAGGGTTGTTGGTTCAGTTTCCTTCGCGATGGATTTTAGGAGTGGTTTTTCTTTCACGTCGCCCAGATGATTTGGGCGCGAAGCGCCGGTCGTTCTGGTGGCCGTCCTGTTCATGGGGGCCGGTGATCCAGGACCGATGGTCTGCTCGGCCGCCGGGTTGCTTGTCAGCCGCCATTGCCAACAATCCCAGATATCCCCGTGTCAGCGGAGCCGGTACAGATAGAGTACGGTGGCCCATCCGCTGGGCAGCATTCGCGGCGCCTCCGTCAGCTGACGCCCGTATTTCAAGGCCATCTCCAGCATGTGCCGGGCATGGAAGAACGCTTCGAGCATGGGACGCGTGTGCTCTTCCCATTTTGCGTTGTGCGAGAAATCAAAGACCTGGCCGGTGCCTGCCCGCACGATCCGGCAAAATGACATGTTCAAATAACAATCCGGCATCAGGCTCTGGAGGATCCGAAAGATCTCCAGCGTCGCCTGCTGGACCCGGTAAGCCTTGAAGGAGCCGTGGTAAAAACGGTAGAGGGGATCCTCGTAGCCCCAGTGGGAACTGACTTTCTCCCCAAGCGCCTGCAATTCTGGCAAGCGGGCCTGGATCGTCGACAGCAACTGCGCGCCTTTCTCCTGCCTGTCGTCGAGGATCTTGATTGGGCGGGTTTCCAATCGGCGGACGGAAACGAGTTCGAGCGCGGTGCCGCCGTCGTCGATACGCACCTCCAATTCGAAGGGCCAGCCCTGGTAGAGGCAATCGTCCCTAAGAAACACCTCCTCCGTCGGGTAGTGAACCACGAAGGGCTGGCCGTCGCAGGCGAAGGGACGCTGCAGCGTCCAGGTGGTTGATTCCTCATTAAGCATTCCCCTGCTTCCGGCCGGTGGTGGCGGCAGGAGACGCCAGCCGCCAAAACCGAGCATCATGGCAGCCGGTATCTTGAGAAAGGGCCGCGGCGCGTCTGGGTTGGCGCGGTGCTCCGCCGCCGCGGCGTTGGTCCATTCGATGATGTCGGTCATGCGATTGAAAGTTGGGGTTTTGGGTGTCAGTTCCTGGGGAACGGCTCCACCTCTTCGATCCGGTACACCAAGTTGAGGGTATGAAAACACGTGCGCCGTACCATGGTGACGCAAGAGGACCAAAACACCCCAGGGCGTCTCAGCCCATTTCGAACGAGGCGCAGAAGGACAACCCGTCCGCCAACGGCCGGCGGGGAAACGAGCCAACCTTCCACGGTGTAGCCGACCGGGAGCGATCCCATTTTGTTCTGGAACTGCCCGGCCGGATGCGTCGGGGAATCGCCCGGTGGTGCCACCGGCTGTTTGACGGACCGGAGCTTTTTTATTCTGACGTAGCTCATTGGGCGGCCAGCAGGGCTCCCGGCGCAGGGCCCAGTCCCAGATCGCCGCCAAATCTCCCCGGACCAGATCCAGACCGTGCGCGGGAGGCCCGTCTGGGCATCCCGGCCTTTCAGTTCGATGATCCCGCCTTGCGAGAAGGAGCGGCGGATCGCTTCTTCGGCCGTCAGTTCGGCGATAATGAGGCCGTGGGCTCTTCGGACGTAGGCTATCAGTTGGTCAATCACTTCTTTCAGTTTCGCCGGAGACCACCGCCACCTCCTGCCAACAACACACGATCAAGCCTGCGATAGAAACAACGACTAGACCGCGCACCGTCACGCGATCACCTCCGTAAACCACGGCGGCGGCACGCTCCGTGTTCGCTCCAGGAACTCATCAATGGTCCAGGTGCGGAGCAGCATCAGTTGAGAGCCGTTCCAGCGATAGATGGCGATGCTTCGAGACCGCGGGCGCTTGATTAGGACCGCCACGAACTCCCGGGGCTTGATGTCCGGCCCGCAACTCCAAGACAACGGCTCGAAAATGTCGTACGCCATCCTGTCGGCCAACCAGAGATGTTCAGTAATCTTCACCCATTTTAGTTTGCACAAAAAAGGAGCACCCTTGCGAGGTGCCCCTGCTTTTCGCGAGGATGCCCAACATTCGCTCCACTTCCTCGGCATCAAAAACGGGTGCTGGAAGGACGTTCCGCTGCTCCCGGCGTATTGGACGCATGGCTCAACCTTCGGTGTATCGGCTGCGTTCAGCTTCGAGTGTCGTCATGTCGACGCGAATCTCCATGAGCGGAAGATCGTAGAGGGGGAATGGCCATTCGCCCGCGATCAACGAGTAATCCGTGGACGGCCGTTCCAGGAGCGCACCCTGCGCCTCAAGCATCTCAAGAGTCGCAATGTTCCAGCAACGCAAAACATGTACATCAGTGTCGTCGCTTATCGCGATCGAGCGCCATCTTTCCGCAATCAGGATCAATGCCGTTTCCGTTGAGAGACCCGCCGATGACAGTGCCGTCACCATTCTAACAAGACCGTCCACCGATCGGCCAGGTCCATCTCGGTACTGCACGGTGACGCGTAGCCTCGGTTGCCACGGCCGACGGCGATGGCACCTGTCGGACTCGATAGAAACGGACTTAAGAAAAGGAGTCACCCGAACCACGAAAGAACAATATTCTCACCAGGCCTTGCGGCCTCATGCCCGTATTCGCCTCGCGGCTTTGGACGTTTCGGCGTATGGGTGCCAGCCCTTTGAACTGTTTGTGCGGCGTCGGTGTGGTTCGGGTGAAATTAGTCGATAGTAAGCGGGTTCTATTATAGCCGGCTATATCTCTCAGGCGCTAGGAATTCGGACAACGTAAGTCACTGGCTGCAGGCCACTATTGTTCAGCGCGAGGGCGACTTGTGAGTGCCCTTGCGCAGGCCGAGATCACCTGAGCTTTGGTGCTCTTCCATTCAGCGCAGCGTTTAGCCAGCATGACGGCAGTCTCTGGCGGCAGCCGAAACTGGGACAACCGCCGGCCAGTGCCCCAGGGGGCCTGCGGTTCCAAGTCGCCTGAAGTGAGACCCGGCAGAGCCTTAACCACCAACCGTTGCTTAGACCAACCCGCAGCACGGGCGGCTTCGATAGCAACGTCCTGAGCTGGGTCAAGGGCGGCGGCCACGAGGCGGCGTTTGCCGAGAGGGCTGGCAGGCAAGCTGGGCATGTTGTAAGTAATATAGCCGGCTATATCGCCCATTCAAGCGAATTCTTCGCTGAGAGCCATCTGGCGACCATCTGGAGGCGGACAAGGCTTATCGCGGCCACAAACATCCACGCTGCAACTGCCCGTCACTAGCAAATGAATGGGCAGTTCCTTTTCAGAGCCTTTGCGTAGCTTGCGCAGGCGCCTTTCAGCGGTCGTTCTCGACGAATTCGGTCAGGAATCGCTCCAAGTCAGCGGCCACATCGCGGAGGCAACCCGCCACAATGGGGAACTCCAAGTTGAGCTTACTGGAGTTGTCCCGGAGGCGGGCGATAGCTTTGCGGCGTTCCTTCCCCGGATCGTCGTCGAAGCCAGTAAGGCCGCTGGTGCGGCCCTGATTGTTGAACACCTCAACGCGAAAGGCGGTGAGCATGATGTCACCACCTTCGCTCAAAAGTCGTGCGATCGGCGCACACGGCCACCCTCCAGGGCCGATTCCAGGAGGGGAAACACTCTCTGCGTAACGATTGTGGATTGGTCCGGTCGTCAAATTCCCGGTCTCAGGCTAGCAGCGCGGGCTGCGATTTGACCGGAGAATGCGCTTCTTCTGCGGATAATCGTTACAAACGCCAAATTACGACCGACCGCTACTGCGCCAGCGCGAGGTGACCCTGCGGGGTGCGCTGGCGACGTTGTCTCCTGCGGTCCTTTCGCCGCCAGTCCTGACGCACCCCCGGCCGAGATATTTGCAGCCATGACCCAGTTTGTCGTCGGGATGCGAGCGGCCCGGGCATTTCCCGATGCCCTCCGGGTTCCGCTTGGACCCCTCATTCTCGCCTCGCTGCGTCATAAGTCTCCGTTGCCGCCCGAACTCTGGCGCAGCACCGCGTTTCCAGAAAATGCCGGCGGGAAAAAATCCGTCTGAGTCGGTTCCGGAGCTTCCATGTATTCGATTTCCATCTGGCTCGACGCTATGTCGGCTTCGAGCATGAACGCCCACACCAACGCTTCAGGATGTAGAGTCATCCCGACCCACAGGAATTGTCGCCAGATCGAGGGCAATGAACTTCGCTACTACAATGCGGAATTCTGAGTGTGAGCAATACGTCGGGTTCGTGAGCAACTGCTTCAGGTCTTTCTGCACCTTCTGCCACCGTGGCAGTTCCGACATACTCATTGAAGGTGCGGCGAGAAGCCGACGAAGGTCCGCGCACATCCCTTCAATCTCGGCTTCAATCTTTCGCTGCTCGGCTCGGATGATTTCCTCAAGCCGGAGCAGCTGCAGTTGTGGTGACGGACTCTTTTCCGTTAGGGCCCTGGGCTTGCCGGCGGGGGACAGGACTTCTTTTCGGGTTTCGGTCATGCATCCCAGTTCATTTGAGCGCGAAGCGCCAAGATCAGGCTAATCGTTACAGACAATCCCTGATTCATCAGTGGTTACGATGCACGCTCCTTCTTGGGACTTGGCGGCCCGAAGCGCTGGCCGCACCGGTCGCGTCGCGGCCGTCATACAAAGAGTGAGTTTGGTGGTCAACTCTACCGGGATTCGAACCCGGTGATGTCTTTCCATGATCGCAACTTAACTGACTTTTGGTTCGTATCTCATTCGTCTTCAAAGGATAGGTCGCTGGGGCGGGACAATTCCGCCGTAACACTGCGTCAATTCGACCGGCGCTTCGCCAGAACACCCTTAGTGCTGACGCAAATGAGGCAAATCGACGGGCGATTTTTTGCCGGCGGCGCTCCGATTAGCCTCACTAGCCCGAGACCGTCAAAGAGCTAAACACGGTTTTCCCCCGGAGCCGGCGGATTTGCCTCACACAAGTTCGTATTTCCATCCAGGCCGGGCAGCCATTAGTTCTTGACTTATTTTCGATATTTATTTTACACGTTAATAATCAGCAACTTTCAGCTGTCTGATTTCCCAAATGATAGCACGATCAGGGTTCGTTGCTGTTCTTGAATCTGACCAAGATCACCTCTCCAGGAAACCCGGACCTCCGGAGCGAAGCGTCCTCCGTCTGACGTAAACGTTCCACGGCAAGTATGATCGGTACGGTACACGCCGCAACCTGGCGAGTCTACCGCAGCAAGGTCTTCCTGGCATCCTTGAGCAGAAGATAGAGAGCAAGCGGATCACCAGGCAAAGGCTCGAACCCGGCCTGCCGGCGGTAAAAGTCCGCGGCGCGGTCGTGTTTGGCATGTACGACCAGCGCACGAATGCCCAGCGCGTCCGCGGCGTTCAGGACGCGGTGGATCGCGTCAAGGAGCAAACTTCGGCCAAGACGCCGGCCTTGGGCGGATTTGTCCACCGCCAAGCGGGCCAACAAGGCGACAGGAATTGGGTGGCGGGCCGCGCCCTTGGCGAGGCGTTCGCTCGCGCTCTCGTGCAACACCTGGCTCGCCGTCAGCGTGTAATAGCCGAGCACGATATGGCTGCTGTCGCAGGAGACGAAGGTGCGCGCATAGCCTGCCTGGTGGTTGGTCAGCGCGAATTTCCGCAAATACGCATTCAACGCCCCCTCCCCGCAATCGAAGGCCGCCACCTGATGATGCCCGCCGATGGGCTCCGGGATGCTAGGCAATTCTCCGGAAGACATCGCCACCCTCGGCCAATTGCTTCAGGGCAGGCACGACCCGCGCCGGACCATCCAGCAGACTATTGAACGCCTCCCAATCCTTGCCTTTCATCACAAAGGTTCGCCGTTCGAGCAGGTCTTGCTCAGCCTGACGCAGCGCCGAACTAACAACATACTCCGTCAGGGTGGATGCGTGCGCAACCGTCGCGGCTTGCTGGAGCAGCCGCTTGTTTCGCGGAGTAATCCGAAGATGGAGATTGGCCGAGGCCGTGGGCATAGGGACCACTGAAACGGATGTGTTGCCGTTGTCAACACATCCTGACAAGGTCGATCTCAGCGGCGTGAGACAAATCGGAACCCAGTTTTTAAGGAATGTCGGATTTCCCTTGCGCAATTTCGCGGATAGCCTTTTCGACGGGACGCCTGTCGCAGGCCTGTGCCGGCAGGTGAAGCAAATGAAGCAAATGGACGGTCCTTTGGGACGCGATGGAGATCGTGATTTGCTTCACCGGCGCGATCGTGAAGCAAATTGGCCGGCAGTTCTCCCTCTTAGAAACGCCTTTTGCTTCAGTTCTGGTTCGTATTAACAACCGGACCGGGCAGCCCAGTTTGGATGAAGTCCGAACTTTTGGCGAACTGCTGAACGAGGCTACTCAATTGGCTCAGTGATAGGCTGTTAGCAGCCGTTGCCTGATTTAGCAGTTTCGCGTGAGTTCGGATTTCGCCGGTGATTCCTGACATTTCGGCTCCTCTCAGGTCACAGGAAAACAAACTGCTAAATCGTGACCCGCGGAGCGTGAATGGCGCTAACTGACCTTCCGCATCACGACGCGAGATTATCGGCCGGCTAGAAGAGTTCTGCGACCTCCAACGGCTTCCCCTCGACGACCGATGAAGATTCTTCGAATGGATGCATGGCAAACGGAAGAAAATGGCCCTCCAGCTTACCGGTCCAAACTGGTCAGCCACCTTTCTGGCGAGCAGCTCCGCGACGCATAGGCGGCGGCACTCCAACGGATCCAGGGGCGCCACTCGCTGCAGACAAGCCGCCCGGTAGAGGATTGATCCCAGAGAGCGTAATGGAACCATCTGCGTGGAGGATGATTTCGCGTGCTGGGAGCGTGCGGAAATCGCCAGCTGTGTAGCGCTTGGTGAGGAGATGGATCTGCTGGTTGGCTGAGCCGAGCAGGCCGCGGCCGACATGGCGCGACACCACGTAGCGGCCAGCAATGAGAACGTCGAGCTGGGCAAGGATTTCTTTTCCAAGCGGCTGCTTTTCAATCTCGGTGCGTGTGTAGCCGCTAAAACATAGGGTCGAGAGCGTAGTCTCCCGCAGGTGTCGGAGAAGGTCGAGCAGCGCTTCCGGTTGCTGGAATGACTCGCCGCCGGAGAAGCTCACCCCATCGATTCCATTCGGATTGGACAAGATCTGTCTCGCCAACTCCACAATCGTGACTTCGCGGCCACCAAGCGGATCATGGGTGCCGGGATTGAAGCATCCGGGGCAGCCGAGAGTGCAGCCCTGGAACCACACGACCGCGCGCAAACCCGGTCCGTTGGCCCTGCTCGCGGGTTCGTAGGCGTGGAGGCGGAGACAGGGAGCGGTGGAATTCACTGTTCAGGGTTCACCGTTCACGGTTCGGCGTTCAGGGTTGAGAGGTTAGAGTGTCGGGGGTCGGATGGGGAGTGGCGGGGCAAAAGGGAAAACGGCTCGATGGCCCCGCTTGCGCCTGCGGGCCAAGGCTTTCGTGGTGGTTCAAAAAAACCGCTTCGCGAGGGGGCCGCTGCCCCCTCGACCCCCGCTCGCGCCGGTGCGCTGCGGCTGGCCGGCCCTGCGCTCCGCTTGGGCCTTGCCCGCCACCGCGCCCCCTGCTCGCGGACGCTTGGCTCGCCCCGCCCCCGGCGGGGCTCCGCCTCTGGTAGCTCACGCCTCATGGGACTGAACTGAGGGCGGGGCGGAAGCCCCGGTAGCCGACGCGGTAGCCAGGGACGAGACCGGAGGCGGAAGGCGGCACGGCAGAAGGAGGCGAAGATGACCCAGCAGCCGCCGCGGCAGACGCGGAGCGAGCCCGAAGCTGGCGGTTTCAGGTCCCTGCGCTTGTACCGATTGTACGCCTCACTCTCGTACCAGTCCGCACACCATTCCCAGACGTTCCCGCTTTGGTTGTACGTTCCCCATGGACTGCGCCCCAAAGGATAGCCCCAGACCGAACACGTCGTTTCACTGCCTTTGTTTCCCCAGTGGCGGCATTTAGTGTCATCCCATTTCGGACCCCAGGGGTATTCACGACCGTCGGTTCCGCGCGCCCCTTTCTCCCATTCCAGCTCACTGGGCAAACGCAACCCCGCCCACCCGCAGTATGCCTGCGCATCATCCCAGGAAACGCACACCACTGGATGTTCTGCCTTCTCCTTCGGATAGCTCGTCCCGCTCCAGATCGGTGTCCCATAGTCCGCTTTGTCCGGCGGGCGGTGGCCCGTCTCCGCCACGAACTTCGCGTACTGAGCGTTCGTAGTCGCATGCACCCCGAGGTAATACGCCGGCAGCTCCACCTCAAATGCCGCCCCTCCACCCTCATCGCTCCCCGGCCCACCCGCCAGGAACTTGCCCCCTGGGATCAAGACCAACAACGAGCCGTCCTTCGGGTGACGGTAGAGCGGCTGCTTCTCTATTACGTTTTCGAGCAGCCTCTCGTGTCGCGGAATGTCGGTCGGACCCAAGATATCGATCTCTGGGAATTCCTTCGCCAGTTGCTCCGGCGTGTCGGTGTCGGGCGGAAAAGCCATGGGGAAAGGGTCGAGGAAAGGGTGTCGAGAGGCGGGGACGCGGAGATGGGAAAACGGTGGGGAGGACGAGGCGAGAATTGGGTGTCGGGGGTTCGAGTGGCAGGACGAACAGGAAAATCGTAATCGGTGATCCGCTGGTTTCTGTACGACCCTCGACACTCGTCATTCCAATCTCCCCCTCCTCACAACCTCACAACCGGGTGATCCTTGAGCAGGGTGGTGCCGTTCTTATTGTCGGTGACCGTGACGAGCAACCGGCGCTGCTGTTCCACCCAGAAGATGCATAGGAAGCGCTGTCGGTCGTGTTCGAGGCTGACTGGCGGATCGGCCACGATGAAAGTCGGTGCGCTCTTATTTAGGCATAGATAACAGTTAGTGTGGCCGTCAGATCATCAGCGTAGCCACCTCGCTGGACGAGGGAAGAAACTCACGCTTCGCGATGTCTTCGAGAAGATGCCTCTCGCAGCCCAGAAAGCCGACGGACAGTTCACGCAGAGGCTTCGCGAAATCGCACACTCCCACGACGCTGAACTCGCGCCCGCGCTCGCATGCGAGTCGTTCCCTCAGACCTTGGTCGCTGTGCGCTCTGGCCGCTTTGCCGCGATCATCCCAGTGATCGCCACAGCTGATCTGCCTGCAGGATCGTTCGTCGAACTGGCAGCCGACCAACTCCAGAAGCTCCAGCGCGATCTGGTCCTCGCCTGGAATCCCCGCTCAGTCAGCGTTCGCCTCGCCGCCGCGAAACTCGCCGAACGACTGTGGAAAATGCTCCGGCTTCCAATACCGCCTTTGGATGTTTCGCCGCGACGCGCAAAAGCACACGCGCAGCGCCGGTAGGCTGACGGCGGCCTTGCTCCCAGTTGCGCAGCGTGGCCACGCTGATACCAAACGCGCAAGCGAACGCATGCTGGCTCAGTTTCAGACTGGAGCGAATGGCCGTTACTGATTCGGGGGCGATATGGTCGATACGTGCTGCGGCCTTCTTGTCTCCGCGCATGTAGGCACCCGCTTCACGGATGCCTTGGAGGAGCGTCTGAAACTCGGCTTCTTTCATGGGAATTCGGATTTGACCAAGGCGGCGAGGACTTGGAGCTGTTTTCGATCGAGACCTTCCTGTTCGTTCTTGGCGTAGGCCATGATCAAGAGGATCGTGTGTTGGGCGCAGACGAAGTAATAGATGACACGAGCGCCACCGCGCTTGCCCCGGCCTTTTGCCGGCCGGCGCAATTTGCGGAGACCGCGACAACCTGGAATCAGTTCGCCTGCCTCCGGATGGAGAACGAGGGACACTTCAAGCTCCAGAATGTCAGCCTCTGCGAAAATGCCAACTGACGTCCTTTCAAAGGTTGGCAGGCGGATGAATTCCACACGGCCAGTAGTACGCCATTGGCGCACTCTGTCAAGGATTCATGATCCCACCGAGAACGATGATTGGCGCGCTATTCTGGCCAGCGCGAATCTCCGCAAACACGCATCCAACGCCGCCTCCCCACAATCGAAGGCCGCCACCTGATGATGCCCAACAGCTTGGCGACTATCACGCACAGCACCGTTCCTGCCAGCCTGGCTATCCGAAACCGGCGACGATCATCGCTGGGATTCGATTGCCTATTCGGACGGTCGCAGGATCCGCAATGCCTGCCCGTGCACCAGGGCCGCCGCAATCTTGCGCCGGGCGCGCCGCACGATGCGGTCGAAGGTCTGCCGCGACACTCCCATGCGTTTCGCCGCCTCGGTGTTGTAGAGATCCTCGTCGTCGGCGAGGCGCACCGCTTCGAGTTCGTCGGCCCCCATCTCGATTTCCTGCAAATCGTACAACGGAATGCCGGCGGGTTTGAAATAGGTGGCCGGCGGACGATGGGCGATGTGGCGGGGACAGAGCGGGCGGGGCATGATGGAGGGAAATGAGGCTTGCAGTGCGTAGTTATGGGCATATGCCCGTTAAAGCCAAATGGATATTCTGGGCACAAACCGGCAACCGTTACGTTACGCCGCTGTCCGTCCGTTGCCAAGCCGGGCTTTCGTCCCGGTCATGGACCCGCGCGGCTCCAGGCCATGCGTGCCGGCTTTGCGCCGGCTCCCGCTTCCCCGCCGCTCTTCATGAACTCAACCCCGTCCGCCGACGCGGCCGCCAAACCGATCGCGCCCATCCCGCCGCGCGACCCCGCCGCCGATCGCCGCCTCGTCGATCTGACCGCCTGCTACAACCACGCCCTCGACGACGACATCCACCACAAGCCCGGCAACACCCTTTCTTCTCTGCCCAAAGGCCTGCAAACCATTGATGGCACCCTTTTCGACCTGCGCGGCATCGTGCAACTGGCCGGCGCCCGCTCCAAGGAGATCACCACGCTGACCTACCCGCCGGCGGCCAACGGCATCCCCGTCGGAGTCACCGGCCGCTGCATTCACTTCCTTCATGCATCGGCCTGGGAAATCGAGTCGGCGGACCCCATCGGCGATTACGTCGTGCATTTCGCCGAGCATCAGGCCCAGTCCGCGCCGGTGATCTACAAGCTCAACATCTGGGACTGGTGGGAGAACCCCGGCGTGCCTTGCGGCAAGCCCGCCTGGACAGGCCAGAACGAACGCACCCGCCAGCGCGGCATCCAGATCCGGCTGTTCAAGTTCACTTGGGACAACCCCTTCCCGGAAGACCCGATTCAGTCGATCGACTTCGTCTCCCGGCTTGCAACCCCAGCCCCCTTCCTTGTGGCAATCACCGTCGAATAAACAGCCTGCGCCACATAGGCCAGGCCTCCGCGCCTGCCGCTTCCGCCCGCCGCTAAAAGCCCTCTTCTCTCTTCATCATGATCATCGCCCTTCCGCTCACCGAAAACGACGAGTTCTCCCCCCATTTCGGCGGCTCCGCCAAGGCCGGCCTTTTCGAGGTCGATCAGGAGCGCCGCCTCATCGTGCGCACGACCACGGTTGTGCCGCCCGAACCCGAGCCATGCGGCTGGGCCGACTGGCTCGGCGCGCAAGGCGTGAAGCTCTTTCTCGCCGGCGGCATGGGCCGCGGCGCCCAGCAACGGATGGCCGGTGCTGGCATCGAAGTGGTGGTCGGCGTGCCGGCGGCCGAACCGCGTGCTCTCGTGCAAGCGTGGCTGGACGGCAAACTCGTCCCCGGCGCCAACGCCTGCGATGGAGAGGGCAGCCACCACGGGCATGGCCACGGCCATCACCACCATGACGACCACAACCCTGCCGGAGGCTGCGGTTGCGCCCACTGAGTCTGCATTGAGCGCCCTCTGCGCTCGCGAGCACCCAGCCTGTTTCGCCTGCCGTCCCGCCGCACAGGGCGGGCTCGGGCTCGCGTTCGCCGTGCAGTCCGACGGCTCTGTCGCCGCCGACTGGACGTGTCCGCCCGGCGGCGAGAGCTACGCCGGCATCGTCCACGGCGGCCTGCTCGCGACCGCGATCGACAGCGCAATGATTCACGCGCTCTTCGCCCGCGGCATCGTCGCCCGCACCGGCGAGCTCAACGTGCGCTTCTGCGAGTTGGTCCGCACCGGCGAACCCACTGCGGTGACCGCCCGCCTCCGCGAGGCCCATCCGCCGCTCTTTCAGCTCGAAGCCAAGATCCACCAGGCCGGCGTCCTCTGCGTCCGCGCCAATGGGAAGTTCATGGCCGGTAATCGGGATGATCGCGCCATCCCCGGGTTAGCGGGCGTTTCGGCCAACCCAAGCCGCCCCGGCGATGTCCTGGAAGCGGGCGTCGTCCCGAGCAGACACGATGAACCCCGACAATGAACACGAAAACAGGGTGGATTTCGAGGACTTGGGAAACCGCCACCGCGCCCAAGCTGAGGAAGCCCGCCTCAATCATGCGCGTCGGGCGGAGCGCGACGCGCTCTTTCGGCGTTTTGGCTACGATCCCGATGTAGCCGTGGAATTCGTGCTCGCCAAGGCATTGCCGCTGCCTGGCCCGGTGCTCGACATCGGCACCGGCAAGGGGCGCTTCGTCGTCGCGCTGGCCCCGCATTGCACGGAAGTTACGACGGTGGATATCAGCGCCAGTGAGCAACGGTTTGCCCGGCTGACCTCCTCCGCCAGGCCGCCATCACGGCCCGGAGCATTCTCTATCTCACCGACAACGCCGGCGAAATCGTCTTTGACCGTGTGCTGATCGAACAACTGCCTCGTGGCCGCGTGACCGTCGCAGTTCGCGGCCGGCCGGTCATCAACGACGCAACGCGCGAGGACGCGATCATCGCCGGGCTCCCCGCCCTCGCCGAGGTGATCGACAACGGATCTGGAATACCTGGCACGGTATTGACGGACTGCTCGCCGGAGTTTCGGCGACGTTTCGCCGAGGCGGATCTGATCATCGCCAAGGGACAGGGCAATTTTGAGACGTTGAATGACGTGACCGCGCCGCTCTTCTGCCTGTTCCGCGTGAAATGCCCCATCGTGGCCGGCCACTGCGGCCACCCGGTTGGAAGCCACGTCGTGTGGCGTGCGGCGAACGGACTGACTTCCCAATGAAGCAACCATCTCGACTCGACAAGGCCCTGGCCAACGTCTGCGTGAACTGTCCGGTGTGCCGGCGCGCAAGGAAACGTCAGCGCGGCGCCGCATTCTGGCTGGTGCGGAAGGTCGAGACCCGCGTTTGCCCGTTCTGCCGCGCTTATGAACGCGTCTACGGCCGAAAGGCGTATGAGCGCCGCGTTCCAACGCCAGAGCCTCATTCCTTAGAAACGAATTGAATCACCGTCCACCGCGCACAACGAAACCTCGTCGTAATGAACCCAACCAGCGTAACGTTTCGCTCCATCGGCGTCATCCGCAGCGAGGATACCTCGGCGGACGCCACGCCGATCCAGCCCGTCTACGCGCGCGACTGCCTCGGCCGGGCAGAGATTTTCCCCGAGTTCGCCGACGGTCTGGCGGACATCGAGGGGTTTTCGCATCTTTACCTGATCTATCACCTCGATCGGGCCGACCCGCCTCAGTTGCGCGTGAAGCCGTATTTGCAGGACATCGAGCACGGCATCTTCGCCACCCGCGCGGCGGCTGGACGGAGGCCGTGGACGAGATGACCGCCGGGAAGCGCGGCCGGCGGAATTGTCGCGGCGAAGCCGCCGGCGGCTCCGCGCCGCCACGTTTGCCCGATCGCCCAGTGAACGATTGACCACGGCCCCCCGTTCTTTCGTCCGAAACACCAACTCACCAAACAAGGAACCCACTGTGAAAGCATTTCCTGAAGCTGTGCAGACCGCCTGGGCAAATCGCGATGGCCCGATCGTTCTGGCCACCGTCGATGCGACCGGCGTCCCCAACGCCATCTTTGCGGGCAGCGTGCACGAATACGGTGACGACATCATCGTGATCGCTGACAACTATTTTCACAAAACCCGCGCCAACATCCTCGCCGGGAGCCGAGGCGCGCTGCTGTTCATCACCAAGAAACGGAAATCCTACCAACTCAAGGGACGGTTTCGAGTATCACACCTCCGGTCCGATTTTCGACGCCATGAAACAATGGAATCCCTCCAAGCACCCCGGGGTGGCCGCCGCAGCGCTGAAGGTCGAGCATATCTTCAGCGGTGGCGAACAGCTCGTTTAGCCGTGGCGCGACCTGATTCGGCGCGTCCCGGCTCGTTCAGCACGCGGTCTTCCGGCCGGGCAGCGCCCGCGCGCGCTTTCTCGCCGAGACGGCCGAGAAACGCCATAAATAGGATTGCCCGGTAAAGAGCATATGCCCACAATTGCAATCCCAGATTCCATGATCATTGTCACCCTCCTCGTGGAAAACACCGTCCGCGGCGCCGCCATCCTCGGCGAACATGGTCTCGCCTTCTGGATCGACACCGGCGCGCACCGCGTGCTCTTCGATACCGGCCGGGGCATGGCACTCACCCACAACGCCACGCGGCTTGGAATCGATCTCGCGCGTGCCGACGCGATCGTCCTGAGCCACGGACATTATGACCACGTCGGCGGTTTAGAGGCGGCGTTTGCCGTAGCGCCCCATGCGCCGCTGTTCCTGCATCCGCGGGCGGTTGAGGCCAAATTCACCGGCACCGATCCAGCTGCGGTTCGCCGGATCAGCATTCCGTTTGTGGAAACAGAGTCATTCCGGTGCGGACACCGGCGCGTCGTCGCCAGCCGCGAACCATGCGAGGTCGTGCCCCGCGTATGGATGACCGGCGAAGTCCCGCGCACAAATGACTTCGAGGACACGGGCGGACCGTTCTTCCTCGACGCTGCGCTCACCCGGCCCGATCCGCTCCTCGATGACCAGGCGTTGTACCTGCCGACCGCCCGAGGCGTGATCGTGGTGCTCGGCTGCGCGCATGCCGGTGGCGTCAACACGCTGCGGCACATCGCGCGGCTGACCGGTGGCGCTCCGGTCCGCGCGCTCCTCGGCGGATTGCATCTGGAGAACGCGTCGCCCCGGCGCATGGCCGAGACGGTTGGTGCGTTGCACGCCATCCAGCCCCAACAGATGGGTTTCTGCCATTGCACGGGGCCGGCCGCCATTCGCGGTCTCTGGAACGAGTTTCCCGATACCTGCATCCAGGCCCACGCCGGCCGTCGTCTCGAATTCGCCGCCTGACGGAACTTCGCGCCCGGTCACAGGAGGCGGACGGAAAACCGCACGACGGCGCCCAGAAATCGACGAGCACAGGCACGATCTTGCTGCCCTCGATAACGTCAGTTTGGAAATCAATGAGATCGTGATTCATGAAAGGATGTCACGTATTGAGTGACAAAACGGCGGTGACCACGGGGAACGGTTTTATGGCTTCACTTGACATTTCGCATCGTCCAGGGGCGGCTTTGGCGGAGCTGGCTTCTCCAACCGGCGGGCGTGCGTCATGTAGTAGATGAGCGGCACGGCGAGCGGGCTGATGAGCAGCGAGGCGATCGCCCCGAAGAGAAGCGAGATTGCGAGCCCTTGGAAAATCGGGTCGGCCAGGATGACGAGGCCGCCGACGATGACGGCAAACGCGGTCAGCATCATCGGCCGGAACCGCACCGCGCCCGACTCGACGCACGCGTTGCGCAGTGAAAGACCATGGCTCAGGCGCAGCTCGATGAAATCAACGAGGATGATCGAATTACGCACAACGATTCCGGCGCCGGCCATGAAGCCAATCATCGACGTCGCCGTGAGGAATGCGCCAAGCGCCCAGTGGGCCGGCAGCACGCCGACGAGGGAGAACGGGATCACAGTCATCACGACCAGCGGCGTAGAGTAGTTTTTGAACCAGCCGACCATCAGCATGTAGATCAGGATGAGAACCGCGCCGAAAGCCAGGCCGAGATCGCGGAAGACCTCGATTGTCACCTGCCACTCGCCGTCCCACTTCATCGCGGGCTCGGCGGTGCTGAAGGGCATGCTGGCATTGTAGATCCCTAGCTTTGGCTCCGTGCCGCCGAAATCCCGCCCGTCAAGCTGCGCCAGGGCGTGGTTCATCTTCAGGATGGCATAAACCGGACTCTCGATCGCGCCGGCAACGTCGCCGGTGACGTAAATGACATTCTGCAGGTTTTTGTGGTAGATATTGCGCTCGCCGACGGTCCGCTCGACGGTCACGAGCTCGCGCAGCGGGACGAGCGGCGCCTGGGGATTGAGCTCCGAGCGGATGGGCAGTGCCAGCAGATCTTCCGGGCGGGCGCGCAGGGCGCGCGGCAGTTCGAGCACGACATCCACATCCTCGCGCTCAGCAGGCGCATGCAGAAGCGTGACCGGATATCCCTGCACTGCCATCTGCACGGTCCGTGCGATCGCGGCCTCGGTGATGCCATGCAGCGCGGCCTTGGCCTTGTCCACGCGGAAGACCGTCTTCGGTTGCTCCCGCTCTACATACCAGTCGATGTCCACCACCCCCGGCGTGGAGCGGTAGATTTCGCGCACCTTGGTCGCGAGCTTGAGACGCGCCTCCTCGTTGGGTCCGTAAATTTCAGCGACAAGCGTCTGCAGTACGGGCGGCCCCGGCGGCACTTCGGCCACGGCGACAGCCGCGTCAAATTTCGCAGCGATCGCGGCCAGGCGTGGGCGCACACGACGCGCGATGTCGTGGCTCTGGGCACTTCGTTCATCCTTCGGGAGCAGATTGACCTGAAGATCCGCTACATCTGAACTTCGGCGCAGGAAGTAGTGACGGACGAGTCCGTTGAAATTGAAGGGCGAGGCCGTGCCCGCATAGACCTCATAATCGCGCACCTCGGGTTCTGTGCGCACCGCCGCAGCCATTTCGCGAATGACGGCGGTTGTTTGCTCCAGGGTGGAGCCTCGCGGCATGTTTAGGATGACCTGAAACTCCGACTTGTTGTCGAAGGGTAGCATCTTGACCTTCACGGCGCCGATTCCGACGAGTCCCATCGAGCCAACAGTCAGTCCGGCAACCCCCGCGAGAAACGCCCATCGCCAGCTGCGATGCGTCAGCAGCGGACGCATGACGCGACTGTAGCGACGGGTGAAAAATGTGTCGGCCACGCCCTCACTGGCCGCCTCTTCCTCGTCGGTCAGCGGCGCATCGACGAATTCCGCGGCGAGTTCGGCGTGCCTGGCGTGGCCGCGCAACACCTTGAGCGCCGCCCAGGGAGTCACGACAAATGCGACCATCAGGGAGAAGAGCATGGCCGCGCTCGATCCGATTGGGATCGGCCGCATGTACGGCCCCATCATGCCGCTGACAAAGGCCATCGGCAGCACGGCGGCGATCACCGCCCAGGTGGCGAGAATGGTCGGGTTGCCCACCTCATCGACCGCCTCGACCGCGATTTGGAGCAACCGCTTGCGGCGGCAGCTTGGAAGTCCCATGTGCCGGACGATGTTCTCTACAACGACGATCGCATCGTCCACCAAGATTCCGATGGAGAAGATCAGCGCAAAGAGCGTGATGCGGTTGAGCGTGTAGCCATAAATATAGATGACGAACAATGTCAGGCCGAGCGTCACCGGGATGGCCAGCATCACGACCAGCGACTCACGCCAACCAAGGAAGAGCAGGATCAGCACCGCGACGCCGAACACCGCGAGGCCCATGTGGAGCAGCAGTTCGTTTGATTTCTCACTGGCGGTCGCGCCATAGTTCCGGGTAACTGAAACCTGGATGTCTGCCGGGATCAGCGTGCCCTTCAGCGCATCGACTTTTGCGAGCACGGCGGACACGACGTTAATCGCGTTGGCCCCGGGACGCTTGGCCAGGCTGAGCGTAACTGCGGCATCCTCGTCCCCGGCCGCGGTGCCGCCGCGGCCGAAGAGGACGTAATTCGACGACTCCTCGGGTGCATCGGCAATGGTGGCGACGTCGCGCAAATAAATGGGCCGCCCCTCGGCCACGCCCACCACCACGGCGCCGACGTCGTCGGCGTCGCGGAAGAACGTTCCGGTCTGCAGCAGCATCTCCTGATTTGCGACACTCTGGGCCCCGGTGTAGGCTTGGGCGTTGGCCTGCTGGAGCATCGGCACGAGATAGGCCGCGCTGAGATTGCGCGAGGTCAGCCGCTGGGGATCGAGCTGCACGCGGATCTGCCGGCAATTGCCGCCGATCAGTGTGGTCTCGGCGACCTGGGGGATAGTCTTTACCGCATCGTCCACCTGCGCAGCGATGCGGCGCAGCGTGTAATGATCATAACGCACGCTGTGAAATGTGAGCGCGAGGATCGGCACGTTGTCGATCGTGCGCGGTTTGACAAGCGGAAAGCTGACACCGAGGGGGATCCGGTCGAAGTTGGTTTGCAGTTTCTGGTTCAGTTTCACCAGGCTCTTTTCGAGGTCCTCCCCAACCTTGAAGCGCACGATGGTAAGATCGGCGCCCGGCATGGCGGTGGAATAGAGGTATTCGACGCCAGGGATCTCCCAGAGGAGCTTTCCCATCGGGCGGCTGACGCGGCTCTCAACCTCGCGGGCGCTGGCGCCAGGCATGGCCACCATCACGTCGATCATCGGCACCTTGATCTGCGGCTCCTCTTCGCGCGGCAGCACGAGAATCGCAAAAAGGCCCAGCAGCAGCGACGCCGCGACGATGATCGGCGTGAGCTTCGAATCGATGAACAGCGACGCCATCCGACCGGCAAAGCCGTACTTCTTCGGGTCGGGAAACGAACTTCCGGGTGTGACGCTCATGGCTGAACCTCCAAGTGCTGTCCTTCCCGCAGTCCGGCGGGCGGATTGAGCACGACGCGTTCACTGTTCGAGAGACCGGAAAGGATTTCTACGTTTTGCTGGCCGGCAGAACCGCGGACCGCGCCGGTTTTCACGAGCCGGAGCACGGCGCCACCGCTTCCGACAACAAAGACCCGCTCCATCTGACCGAGCTTGGAAACAGCGCCAACGGGAGCAAAAAGCGCGCGAACCGAAAGGCCCGGCACCTGAACGCGGGCGAACAGACCCGAGCGGACCACATTGCCGGCCGGCACTGAGATTTTCGCCGTCACCGTGCGCGTGGACGCGTCGGCCGACGAGGACAGTTCGACCAGGCTGCCAGTGAAATGCGTCCCTGCCACGGGCACGTCCACTTCGAGCGGTGCACCAACAGCGAGCCCGGCGGCAAGCGAGTCCGGAATCCCGGCCTCGACCTGGAAATCGTCCGTGCCCTCGATCTCCATCAAGGGCATGCCGGGGGCGGCGAGGTCGCCGATGTCGGCCATTTTTCGGGCCACGACGCCATCGAATGGTGCGCGGACCGCGGCATAACCGATCATAACCTCGGCTTCCGCGACCATGGCTTGGGTCATTGCGAACCGATCCTCAAGGCCTTTGACCATATCTGACGTGCTGGCGCCCTTCGCGAGCAGGTCGCGTTCGCGTTGCAGATCGCGCTGCACTTGGTTGAGCTGGGATTTCGCCTGCAGTACGCGGGCGGAGATTTCACCGGCAGAGATCTTGACGAGCAGGTCGCCGGCTTTGACGCGCTGACCGAGCGCAAAAGGCATCTCCTCAATCGCGCCCATCACCTTGGCGGCGATTACGGCATGTTTTGCCGGACGCACGGTGCCGGTGACCTCGATGAACATCGGGGTGTCTTCCATTTGCACCGCGGCGACTCGCACCCGGGCCGGCGGAAGATCGGCGGCCGCAACAGCCGCCGATTCAGAATGCTTGGCGCATCCCGCGAAGAGCGCCAGGGAGAGAAATGGGAGAGAAAAACGAGCTGGATTCATGTTGGAAGGAATTGGGTAGCTGTGAGCGCCTGCGAACAGACGAACGATTAGTTGGCACCAACGGCTAGAGGGTTGAAGTGAAGAGGGGGAGCCCGAGCGCACAGCGAAGCTCGGCGAGAGCGATACGTTCATCGGCGGCGGCGACCGCGTGGCGCATGCGGGCCTCGATCAAGCGGCCTTCAACACCGATTAGATCGGCAATCAGGACGGCACCTTTTTCGAATCGGGCGCGGGTCAGCATGGCGCTCTCGTCGGCCTGTTCGACGGCCCGGGTGCTCACCGTGAGCCGCTCGGCCGCATCTTCGTGAGCAAGTCGGGCCTGTTCGACTTCCAGACCAATGCCGAGTGTGGCCTTGCGCAACATCTCCTTCACCTGTGCCAGTTCGGCCCGAGCCTGCCGGATCTTGCCCGAGGTCTGGCCACCATCAAAAACATTGAGGTCAACCGAGACGCCGGCCATCCAGCTATCGCCATGGTGGTCGAGTTGCCAACCCTGATCGTATTGGTAGCTGGCAAATGCATTGACGGTCGGCAAACGCCCGCCGCGAGCCGCCCGGACCATCGCCTCGGCCGCGCGGATGCGCTCGCGCAATCCAGCCAATTCGGGCCGTTGCGAGAGATCGCCGGTGTCGGGCATCGCGAGACTCGCGAGCGCAGGATCGTCGGCCGCGAGTTCCACCGATTCGGCAGAAACGTCAAGTCCGAGGACGAAACGAAACGCGTGTTCGGCGAGTGCGGCGCCGTGGCGGGCTGTTGAGAGATTCTCCTGGGTCTGGGCGAGCTGCACTTCGAGGCTGAGCAGGTCGGCCTTGAGCAGCTGTCCGGCTTCGAAACGGGCGCGGCCGGCCGCCACCGCCGCTTCGTAGGCTTTCACCCCTGCTTCAATGGCGCCGACAGCTTCGCGAGCCTTGCGGATGCTGAGATACGCCTTGACGACGTTGCGGCCCAGTTGCTGTTGGGCGGCCCGGAGATCCTGCTCGACGGCCAGCGCGCCGCTTTTGGCAGCAGATAAGCCGGCTGAGGCCCGTCCGCCGCTGTAAAGGTTGTAGGCCACCGTGCCTGTCGCATTGAGATCGTCGATGCGTCCCGGGTGGTTAAAATCGAGGCCGAAGTTGAACGCCCGCTGATTGAGGATCGAACCGAACGCCATCATCGGACTGTTGGTATCCGTGTACCGCCCCTGAAACGAGAGCTGCGGGGACCAGGCGGAGCGGGCCTGCTCAATCACGGCTTGGGCGCCTTCGCTGCGCTGGCGGGCAATCCGGGCGTCCGGGCTGTTCTTGAGCGCAGTTGCGACCGCGCGGTCAAGGGTCCATGGCTCGGCGCCGTGGACGACGGCCGGCACGGCCAGGAAATATGCGACCACGATCCCGGCGCAGAGCGCGAAGCGGATGGCCGTTGTAACGTAATGCGTTACCGGCGTGTCTGCCCGGCTGGCCGCGGCGGCCGTCGAAATTCGGATGGAAAGCATCGGAGTCACGAGGTCCGGGCGCTGAGGGCAAACAGCAGGCCGAGGAAGCCGCCGTAGAGCGCGCCCCGCCACCCGGTGGAGGCGAGCGGGCAGGTGCCGGAGGCGCATTGGCCGAAGCACCCCATCAGGGCGCCAAGTCCGGCACCGGCCAGGGTGATGGCGAGGAAACGCAGCACCGCGTGGTTCATGGCTTCTTCTCCGGTTGCACGGAACAGGCGCCATTGCCCAAACCAAGCTTGTGCAGGATGATCTCCGCCGGACAGAACCCGGTGAACACCGACTGGATCAGATTAAGGCTGACAAAGGCGGCGAGGAGCAGCCACCAGGAGTTGACGAAATGCGCCAGCGCGATGCTGGTGAGCACGAGGGTGCCGGCGAAGATGCGGACATAGGATTCAGTTTTCATGGGAAGCGTATTGACTCGTTTGTGATTATATGCATATATAAGCAAGTAGTTGCAGCCATGTCAAGCTCCGGTTCAATCTTTTGTCTCCTGATGAAACCCTCCCTGCTCTCCGACGAGGCGCTTGAGCTCGTGGCGCGCCGGTTTGCCGTGCTCGGCGAACCCATGCGCCTGCGCCTTCTTCGCGCGCTATTTGAAGGCGAGAAAAACGTCCACACGCTGGTCGGCCTCACGGGCGGCACCCAGGCCAACATCTCGCGCCATCTGCAGACGCTGACTGCGGCCGGTCTGCTCGGCCGGCGCAAGGAGGGCCTGCAGGTCTTCTACTCCATTGCCGATCCGTCGATCTCGAGGCTCTGCGCGTTGGTTTGCGGCAGCCTGCAAAAGCAGTTGTCCGAACAGGCTGACGCCTTCGCACGCATATGATGTCGAAACGGATGACTGGAGTCATGCTTGAATGAGGGCAGCATGATAAATCCAGCCTGTGCCAGCGACCCATCACCCGGCGAGAACGACCTGAATAGAAGCGGGGGTCTTGAGGTTGTCGGAGATCGGGCAGCGCTCGTCGATTTCGTGCAGGAGTCTTTCCTTTTCCTCGAGGGAAAGGTCTGCATCAATATCGACGGTTGCCTTGATCGCGCGGAAGCCGGCCCGGCTCTGGGTCGTCTTGCCGAGCAACCGGTCGGTATCCAGATCCCCCTCGACCGTTATCTTGATGCCGCGGATGGGCAGGCGCCGCTGATTGGCAACAATCCTGCTGATCGCGGCGATGCATCCCCCGAGTGTTATGAGCTGATAGTCAAGAGGGGTCGGTCCGGCATCCGTCCCTCCGGCTGCCGTCGGCTGATCAATGATCACCGTATGGCTGCCCGCCTTGCATTCGGTCCTGAATCCAGGCCCCTGACTGATCTCCACCCGAACATTCTTCGCCGCCATGTTTTTTTGTCTCCCTTCGTTGTCTGCCAGCCGAGAAATACGGAGAGGCGCGCCATCGGTCAACCAGGCAAAAACCTGAAACGGCTCTTCACCCTCAAAAACCACGCAACCGCGGCATCAAACCGCAACCCGGACGTCCCCCTGGTCGAAAAACCGGGCCGGTGGCGTCAAAATCCGGTCCCAACTGGATTTTTGTCCCGCCTCCGCCCCCACGAAACCACTTTTCAGGTCTCACGCACTGTCATGCACAAGTCCATCCCAAATTGCGGCAGCCATTTGCCTGGGAATGTGGAGGGCGAAGCCCGGCAGGTTCTTAGCGTTGGAACTGAAGCGCCGTGCTCTCCTGGGTCTCGTCGCCCGGCCGGCGGGCCCGAAAGATCTTCGGATTCTCCGGAACCGCCGCATCCTGCGTGAACACGAAATCCTCGATGCTCGGGCGCAGAGGCGTGCGGAGCGCGGACGCCGGCAGCAGGGGCAGCTTTATCCGGCTGTCCTCCATGTCCGACACCGCGAAGGAAAGGACGTCCGGCGTCCCGGTTGCCGACGGGTCGTACCGCAACCGTTGGATGAAGTATCCTTCCGCCATGGACAAAACGCGCCGGTCCGGCGCCTCCATGCGGACGGGGGTCGCCGCGAACACCGGCGCCGCTTTGGCGATCGCCGGCGCATGCTGCACGGCCGCCACGGCTTCCGACGCAACCCGGTGGCCGGAACTGAAAACCACCCGCGCCGCCACAAGCGCAAGGCACGCGGCCGCAGCCAGGCCGGCGGCATAATAGGCCCGGCCAAAGCGACGGGCCGCCTCGATGGGCATGGCCCGGCCCGGCGCCTTTGCCGGCGCCGCCTCATCCCGGGCCTCCTGCCGGTCGAGCACGATCGTGCAGGCGCGATGCATCCGGCAATACTGGCCGTAGATCTGCCGGCGCCGCGGATTGCGCAGGATCTCCTCTTCCAGCAGCACCGCGTCTTCCGGCGGGATTTGCTGGTCGATATAGAGGTTGAGGAGCTCGATGAACCTGGATTCTTTCATTTGAATTCGTCTCCCATTTTTTCCCGCAGGCTTTCCCGCGCCCTGGCGATCCGGCTCTTCACCGTGCCAACGCTGATGCGGAGAATGTCGGCGATCTCCTCGTAGGACATGTTTTTGACGTTGCGCAGAACAAGGATCTCGCGGTGCTTGGGGCTGAGTTTATCCATGCACTCGCCGATCCGGCTCACAAATTCCTGGGTGACCGTCGCGTCTTCGGGCGTCTCCAGCTCGGCCGGGAAGACCTCCGCAAACGTGCCCTCGCCTTCGGTTCCGACCGGCTGGTCAAAGGAGATCGTCTGATCCCGGCGCCTCCGCCACCAATACCAGTAGCGGTTGCGCGCAAGGTTGGTCGCGATCTGGTACAGCCAAGTCGAAAAGGCCGAATCACCACGGAAATTGGCAAGCCCGCGGTGCGCCCGGATGAAGGTGTCCTGCGTCACTTCCTCCGCGTCCTGGGTGTTGCGGAGAAGCTGGTTGACCATCGAATAGATGCGGTCCCAGTAGCGGTCGACCATCTGCTCGAAGGCAGACTGGTCCCCCTGTCTGAACCGGTCCACGAGCAACCGGTCAAGCGCCACTTCCTGGGCTTTCATCGAAATGCGTTCCATCCCGCCCTGATGAGCGTATCGTTGAATTGTTCCGGGTTTCTTGGCCTCTGGCGACACGAGGTTGCGGTATGGCACGATCTGAATGGGGGTCAAGAATGGGGCTGGCGGTCACACCCCTTGAAACACCAGCCGCGGGAAAAAGTTCCCATGCGTTTGGCGGCGGAGGGCTTGCCGCGGCTCAAACCCCGGGGTCCTCCCGGCGGCGGGCGCCGGCCCGAGGGTCCGGCGGTCGCGCGACATGAGTCCCGTGAATCGCCGCACCGGGCGAAAGATGAGGCGGGTGCCGCGCGCGGCATGCTCAAGGCTTGCGTGCGCCGTGGCGCACCCGTATCCCTCGCGCCGTGTTGCGTGGAACCACCCCCCTCCTCCTTGTTCTGCTCGCCTGCGGCAGGTCCACCGCCCAGGTGACCCCGCCGGCTCCCGTGATGCATGCGGACGAAACCGCCTACGACATCAGCACCGGCGTGGCCGTGCTCACGGGGCATGCGCGCGTCGAGTACGGCTCCGCGTTGTTGCTCGCCGACGAGATCCGCTACAACCAGGGCACGGGGCAGGTCTCGGCCAGCGGCCATCTCTCCGTCACGGCCGGCTCGCGGCGCCTGCTCGCGGCAAGCGGGACCTACAACCTGACGACCGGCGTCTTCGAACTCAAGGACCTGCGCGCCGGCGAGCCGCCTGTTTACATCACGGCGGAGAAGGCGGCGGGAACAAAGTTTGAGATGATCCTGACCGGCGCGACGGTCACCTACAACGAACCCGGAGGTTTCGCTCCGACTTTGCGGGCCGACCGGCTCGTCTACCGGCCGGGAGAAAAGATCTCGGGCGAGCACGCCTCCCTCGGGCTCGGCGGCCGGTGGCTGGTCCCCGTGCCGAAGTTCGACCAGCCGCTCGGTGCGGCGATGCTGCCGTTGATCACGGTGGACGGGGGCTATCGGGGCAGTCTCGGCGCGTTCCTGGACCTCGGCCTGCGCATTCCGGTCTGGCCCGGGGTCAATCTCGGCGCTGACGTCGGCGAATACACGGCGCGCGGCCCGATGGCCGGGCCGTCGGGATCCTACCATTCCAACACGGGCGGACAGGACATCACCGGCAGCTTTGACTCGGGCTTCATCAGCGACCACGGCGCCCGGGGCACCGACATCCTGGGGCGGAACGTGCCGGAGGACCGCGGCTACTTCGACTGGAGCCACCGGCAGGTCATCGACGGGCGCCTGACCCTCACGGGCGAGTTCAACTGGTGGGGGGACTCCGCGGTGCTCCGCGACTTCCATCCGAACGAGTTCTACCCGGTGCAGCAGCCCGACTCATTCTTCGAGGGGGCCTACGCTGGCGACAACTATTATGTCGACTTCTTCACGCGCGTCGCACCGAACAACTTCGAGATCGTGCAGCAGCGGCTGCCGGAAATCCGCTTTGACCTCGTGCCGACCGCGATCGGCGGCGGTTTCTACGAGCGGCTCAACACCGGATTCGCGTCGCTCGAGGAGGATCCGCTCGTCAGCGGCTCTCCACTCATCAGCCCCCCGACGCTGCGGAGCGACCGCTTCGACGCCTTCTACTCGATTGAACGGCCGGTTTCTCCGACAGACTGGCTGAGCATCACCCCGGTCGCGGGGGGGCGGCTCACTTATTACGACAAGGCGGCTGACGGGCGCCAGGATTACACCCGGTGGCTCGGCGAGGTCGGCGCGGATGCCCGGTTGCGGACCAGCGGCACGTTCGATTATCAGAACGCGCTCTGGGACATCAACGGCCTGCGGCATTTGCTGACGCCCGTCGTCTCCTACCGGTACATTCCGGAAATCGACCGGGGCCAGGCCTACATTCCGCCGATCGACCGCGAGGTGTTCTCGACGGATCTGCAGCCGCTCGATCTCGGCGACATGCGCAACATCGACGATCTGCACGGCAGCCACGTCCTGCGCCTCGGGTTGGACAACATCCTGCAGACGCGGGATTCCGGCTACGGATCGCGCGATCTCGTCGAATTCAACGTGGCTTCCGATTTGAACATTTCGACCGAGCCCGGCCAGCACCGGTGGTCCGACGTCTACAACGAAGTTTCCCTCAACCCCGCCTCATGGATGCGCTGCTCGTTGTTCGACCGGCTGTCCTCGCGGACGCTCGGCCTGCACGAATTCAACAGCCGCCTCGAACTCACCGACCATGACTGGTGGAGCCTGCAACTGTCCTCGGTCTACCTGCAGCACCAGATTGAACAGTATTTCGCGGAACACGACCAGCGCGTCAACGAGATCTGGAAGGCCTTCGTCCGGGTGCGCTACGATGCCATGGCACAGCGGTGGAACGAACTGACCTTCGGCCTCCGGCAGAATCTCCAGAACACCTGGAGCATGCGCTACGAGGTCTCCTGGAATCACGGGCAGGAGCGCGAGTCCTCCTTCGGCCTGAACGTGACGGTCGATCTGATCCGGTTTTGACCTCCCCGTCCATCGTCTCCAACCAGCAGCGGACATTTGAGCGCCTGTGGGCGGGCGTGCTTCCCCATGTCCGCGCCGACCGCAACCTGCCGGCGCGGCTGCAGGCGGCCCTGCATCGTCACGGATTCGGCTCCCGCGACCGCCGGCTCTATCGCGAACTGCTGTACACCGCCGTGCGCTGCCTGCCCTGGGCCGAGGAACTCGCCGCCCGTTCGGCGGCGGACATGGTGCGCGCCCTCGCATGGCTGGCGGCGGATACGCCGGCGACCCGGGAGTTTCGGTCGGCTCTCGCCGCCGGCTGGCCCGAATGCCCCGCGACCGTGGCCGGGCGCGCGCAATTCCTCGGCGTCACCGGCGGTTTGCTGCCCGAGTGGTTCCGGCGCGAGTGCCCTGAAGCCTTTGTCCCGCCCAACCTGGAGGCCCTGGCCAGCCGCCCGCACCTGTGGATCCGCCTGCAGACGCCGGACGCCGCTGCGATCCGGGAGGAATTCGCACGGCGCGGCTGGCCGGTCCGCCCGGCTGCAACCCTGCCGGAGGCGGCCGAGATCCTGGCCGAGGCCGACGTCACTTCAACCCGGGCCTACCAGGAGGGCCAGTTCGAAGTCCAGGATCTCGGCTCCCAGCTCATCCTCGCCAGCGCCCCGATCGAGCCGGGCGGCTGCTGGCTCGACTCCTGCGCCGGAGCGGGCGGGAAGACCCTCCAACTCGCCGCCCTCGTGGGCCCGGCGGGGCGGGTCGACGCCCATGACCCGCGGCAGGACGCGCTGGCGGAGCTCCGCAAACGGGCCCGGCGCGGAGGCTTCGGCAACATCCGGACTCTTGACCGGATCCCGGACCCGGGGAGTTACGACGGCGTGCTCGTGGACGCTCCGTGCTCCGGCAGCGGCACCTGGCGCCGCGCACCGCATCTGAAATGGTGCACGACCCCCGCCGACATCGCATCCCATGCCGCCCGCCAGCGCCAGTTGCTCGCGCAGCTCTGCCGGCACGTCCGCCCCGGCGGGCTGCTTGTTTACGCGACCTGCTCGCTTGCCCGCTCCGAGAACGGCGAAGTCCTGGACGGATTCCTTGCGGAGAACCCCGGATTCGCGGCCCTGCCTCCCGCCCGCGCGTTCGACGGTTTGCAGGCGGGCGCCGGCCTGACCCTCCTCCCCGCCGTCCACAATACGGACGGCTATTTTGTCGGGCAGATGATCCGCCATCGCTGATTTTTCCGTTGCGGCCCGACCGCCGCCACCAACGATGCCCCCATGGTTCTCGAAGCCGATCACCGCATCAAGCTCCAGGCCTTCGAAGGCCCGCTGGACCTGCTGCTCTTCCTGATCCGGAAAAACGAGCTCGATATCTGCGACATCCCCATCGAACAGGTCACGCGGCAGTATCTTGAGGCGATCTTCGCCATGCAGGAGCTCGACCTTGAGCTGGCCGGCGAGTTCTTTGTGATGGCGGCGACATTGATGGAGATCAAGAGCCGCATGCTGCTGCCGAAGGATCTTCAGGCGGTCGATCCCAACGCGGGGGACGAGGAGGAGATGGATCCGCGCTGGGAGCTCGTCCACCAGCTGCTCCAGTATCGGAGGTTCAAGGAGGCGGCCGCCCGCCTGGGCGAACTCGCGGTCGAGCAACAGGACATGATCGCCCGCTATGTCTCGCCGCTTTCCCCGCGGGGGGACCGGCCGCTCCAGACCGCGGACCGGATCGAGCTGTGGAACGCGTTCAACGTCGTGCTGCGGCGGCTCGCCGAACGGCTGGTGGTCGGCGAGATCCACGATGAGCATGTCACCGTGGCTGACCAGATGGAGATGCTGCTCGCACGGATGCAGACCCAGCCCCGGTTCGTCTTTTCCGGGCTTTTCACCGCGCCCGTGAGCCTGCGCACGCTCGTGGCAACCTTCCTCGCGGTGCTGGAACTGACGCGCCTGAAGCGCCTGCGCCTGCGGCAGGACGAGGTCTTCGCCGACATTTTCTGCGAGGCGACGACGCAAAACGAACTTGAAACGGCATCGGCGTCCAACACCTTGGAAGTGTGAAACCACCGGGACGACGCAGGCGGGAGCCGGGGAAGGCCTCATTGCTCGGCTTGGGGCTGGACAACAACGACGGCCACAAGCGCATCACGACCGGCGAGAAGTTCATCATCCTCGGCGGCTCGGAGGAGACCCACGAGCGGATGACCGAGACGATCGTGAAGACGTTCGAGGAGCTGAAACAGCGCGGAATGCCGCTTGAAGCCTTCGGCCCGAAGGAGCTTTCCGAGATCATCGACCGCTCGAAGCCCCGCTGAGAATCCGGCGATCCGCGCCCCGCAGGATTCCCGGCATTCCCCTTTTCGTGACGCCCGACCGGCCCCTCAAACCTCGACCACCATGTCCGACAAAATCTCCCACCTGACCAGCGCAACCTTCAAAGAAGCCATTGCCACCGCGACGACCCCGGTGCTCGTTGATTTCTGGGCTCCGTGGTGCAGCCCGTGCAGGGCAATGGCCCCCGTCCTCGATGAATTGGCGGCGGAGCTGGACGGCAAACTCGCCATCCGGAAGGTCAACGTCCAGGACCACATCGATCTCGCCGCCCAGTTCGGCGTCCGGTCAATTCCCACGTTTCTGCTCTTCAAGGAGGGGCAGGTGATCGCCAGTTTCGTGGGCTCAATGGACAAAGCCACCCTGAAGGCCAGGGTGTGCGCCCGGCTGTAGCGCGCGGGCGGATCCGCGGATCGGGGGCCGGCTTCCCCCCAAAGCCCTCTGCGCGCGCCGCGGCCGGTGCGCCCCGCATTTCGCCCCCTGATCCGGGCCCGGGGATCAGCCTGTCACGATCGCGCCGGACAGCAGGAGCGCATAGAACGTCAGGTAGCCGCTGCTCTTCCCCAGCAGTCCGACGCATTCAGCCGGGCTGGCCGCCGAGCGCAGCGCGCGGCTCAGAGGGAAACCGCAGAGGACCGCCACGGCCGCGACGCCGGCCGCCGCCCCGGGACGGAGCAGGCCGAGCGCGGCGAGCGCGAGCGGCGCGGCGGCGGCCACGAGGTGGGCCATCGCAAACTGACCCTGCGCAAAAGGCTTCCCGAAGCGCACGACCACCGTGCGTTTCCCGGCCTTCGCATCGGTGGCGGCATCGCGATAATTGTTCGCCAGAAGGATGTTCGCGGCCAGCGCGCCCACCGCCGCGCCCGCCACCACCGGGGCGCCCGTGATGCGCCCCGTCTGCACGTAGAACGTGACGCCGACGGCAACCAGGCCGAAGAAAATGAAGACGAAGACGTTGCCGAGCCCGTGGTAGCCGAGTGGATACGGCCCTCCGGTGTACGCGATTGCGCACGCGATGCTCGCCGCGCCGACCGCCACCAGCCACCAGCCGCCCCACGCGACGAGGCCCATGCCGGTGAAAAACGCCAGGCCCAACGCCAGCCCCGCCGCGCGCTTCATCGCCGCAGGCGGCACGAGGCCCGCCGCGACCGCCCGCACCGGGCCCACCCGCTCCCCGGTGTCGGCTCCATGGACGCAATCGAAGAAGTCGTTGGCGAAATTCGCGCCGATCTGCACCAGCAGGGCAAAGGCCAGGCACAGGAGCGATGCCGCCGCGCTGAAGGTCCCCGACCGCCAGGCGAGCGCCGATCCCACGACCACAGGCGCGACGGCGGCCGGCAGCGTCCGCGGCCGCGCGGCCGCAATCCAGACCTTCCACTGTGCTTCCCGGGAATCGGACACGGCGCGCAACCTAGCGGCCGCCGGGAAAGGGACAAGCGGATTGAGGGGGCGCCGGGTTCTCGCCCGACCATGGTCGCCGCAACCCCGTTCGCCCACCGCACGCGTCGCAACAATTCCGCGGCGCCTGCGCCGATGGCGGCGCCGCACGCTGCGGGCCAGGCAGCCGGGCCGGGGATCTCGACCCTGCCGGCTTTGACGGGCCCCGCTGGATTGCACGAACGGGCGGCCCGGGCCGGATGCGGCGCGAATCATCTTCGCGCCCCGCCCTCACAACGAATCCCGCGGCGGCGCGTATCGCTGCTGCGGAGGCACCTTCAATCTCTCCTCCAGTATCCGTATTCTTTTCAACACACGGCCGGACGTGGCCGCCTCATTGTTTGGCGGAAGGGTTGGGTGAAGCCGCCGCAGCCAGGCATAGGCCTCTCGCTCCCGGCCGAGCCTGCACAGGAGTTCAGCGTAGATCCGCGCCGCATAAAAGGGCGCCGCCGGCGATTCCGCGGCATGCCGGTAGCATTCCGCCGCAAGAGCGACATCCTGGCGCCGGTACAGCTGAATGTTGCCCATCTCCACCCAGATGGCCGCGCTCCCCGGATGGCAGCCCTGTGCCTCCGCCAGCAGCCGCAGCCCGGCGCAGGCCTGCTCCTCCACAATCCGTGCCCGCACCCCGGCGGGCATCCCTCCGCCGTTGCCGGAAGAGAGCCTCCACGCGGCGATGTCGCAGGCGATGATCCGGGCTCCATCGATCCAGAAATGCTCCGGACGATTGTCCACCAGGGTGACCAGGCGGATCAGGGCTTCGGTCCGCGCCGCGTCTCGCGCCGCCCAGGCGGCATAGGCCCTCAACCACAACCCGTCGGCTGCAAGGGCGCGCAGTCCCCCGGGAACCGCTGCGTTCATCCAGTGAGCGACAACCCGACGGCGCCCGAAAGTTCCGGCGGCGCCCGCAGCCGCCGCGGCCGCCTCCCTTGCGGACTCCCTCAGCGGGGTCAGCGCGGCGCCTGCAAGGGCCAGTCCGGCCAGGACGAGCGCCGTCATCCTGAGCCCCCGCCACGCAGCCGGTGCAGGGCCGGCGCCCTGCGCGAGGCGCGGTCCGACTGCAAGGGTCCGGTTGAGATCAGAGCTCACGATGGCGAAAACAAAAAACCGCGAGCGCACCGAACAGGCTCACATAGGCCGCCGAATAGAGCGCGATTTCTGTGAAGCAAGCGGCGGAAATGGCGCCGCCGCCGGCAACCCCGTCGGCCACATCGTAAAGCTCAAAGTCCGGAATGACCAGACCGGCCATGCCCGCCAGGCCTCTCGCCCACCCCGGCCCTGCCATCCGAAGCGAGTCCCACGCCAAAGACCGCAGGCTGCAGAGGGCCAGGGCGGCGAAACCCGAGGTCACCGCAAGCAGACTGCCCCGGGCATAGGTCGATACCAAAAGAGTCAGCGCGGCGAGGACGCTGCACCGGAGCCACTGCACAAGGCCGCAGGCCATCACAGCGAGCAACGACGCGCGCCCGGCCCCCGCGAACGCCTCAACCGGCGCCCTCCCCGAGGCGGCCTCCTGCCACAGCAGCAATCCGCCCAGGAACGCCGCACACCCGGTGCAGAACACCAGAAGAACCGTCAGGATTCCAACCAGCTTTCCAAGGACGAACTCACTCCTCCACACCGGCCGGGCCAGCACCGCAAGGGCCGTTCCCTTCTCAATCTCGCCGGAAAACGACCCCGCTGCCGCCGCGATCGCCACGACGGCGCCGAAGAACGCCATGGCGCCAAAACCCGCGTCGAGCAGGAACTTCGCCGGCGGGACGGCGCTGTAATCGCGCAACCACCACGCGGCGACCCCCAGGGCGGCAGCCATCAGGGACATGATCACGAAAAAGCGCTGACGGACGCACTCCCGGAACGTGTTCACCGCAACCACCGCGAGTCGGGCGACTGAAAACCCCGCCGCGTTCATGGTGACCGCGTTTCGTCCGAAAAACCGCTGCGCGCAACCCCGAGATACATCCGCTCCAGCCAGCCCCGCCGCACAAAACGTCCCGCCCGGAGGCGGGCGTGACGCAGGGCCAGCCAGTTGCCCAATCCGGGCTTTTCCGCCTCAGGGAGCGCCTCGACGACCAGGGCGTCCTCATCGTAGGGCCGCGCGAGCTCGTCCACCGTCCCCGAGGCGACGAGCCGGCCGGACTTGAGAAACGCAACCCGGGTGCAGATGCCCTCAAGCTGCTCCAACTGATGGGAACTGAGCAGCACGGTGCCGCCGCGGGCCCGAAGACCGCGGATGATCCCGCCGACCTCAGCCGCGCCCTCCGGATCGAGGCTGGCCGTCGGCTCATCGAGGATCAGCAGCTTCGGATTCGCGACCAGAGCCTGCGCCAGCCCGATCCGCTGTTTCATTCCCCGGGAATATGTCCCCACCCGGCGGCGCGACGCGCCCTCCATGCCCACCTGCGCGATCACCTCCCTGACGCGCTCCTCCTTCCCGGAGGCGGTCAATCCCGCGAGCCCTGCGAAAAAGCGGACGAGCTCGATCCCCGTCAGGAAAGGATAGAACTCCGGGGTCTCCGGCAGGTAGCCCGCCACACCTCGCGCCGGGGCGGAGCCGGCGGGCTGTCCGAAAAGCCTGCAGGCACCGGCGGACGGTGCGAGCAGGCCCACGACGATTTTCAGCAGCGTTGTCTTGCCGGAACCGTTCGGTCCCAACAGTCCAACGATCTCGCCTTCCGGGATGTTGAAGCTGATCCCCTGCAGGGCGCGGAAGGGCGCCCCCCGCAAACCGGGCAGGAAGACCTTGGTTATTGCGTCGAGCTCAATGGCATTCACGGGGCCGCTCAATGAAGTGTGAAGCCGCTGAACCGGGGCGCGCGCAGTTCCCCCGCCCTTTCCACATGCTGCAGCAAGCCCTGCATTTGCTCTTCGATCGCCGCCACGAACGCGTTCACTTCGTGTTCGTCCCCCTCGGCTTCCACGCGCACCCGCCCGTCCGGCAGATTCTGCACGTATCCGGACACGTCGAAACCCCGGGCAAGATTCAGGGTTGTGTAGCGGAACCCCACGCCCTGCACCCGCCCGGAAAAGCAGACGGTTTCATGGTGCACTTTGCCAGCCGGTGACATGGCGGCACCTTCGACCCGCCCGCCGGCTTCTTCAACCCATAAAATTACTCCCCGGCGCGAGGCAGGCGTTCCCCCCGGTTTTCCTTGCCTTTTCGGACCTCCCGCGCACAAATCCGCGACCGGCCCGAAAAGGCCGTCCTCTGATGAGTGATTTCGAATCCGAAAGCTACCCCGAAAACGAGTGGGACGAATGCGGTGATTTGGTCTGGAACGAATTTGACTGGGAGCGCTACCTCCGGGAACAGGACGATGTGCTGCACCGCTACCTCGGATGTTACGAACAGTTGAAAGGCCAACCGGAACGCATTGACGAGGCCGCCCATCTTATGGGTTGGGATGCAGGTCAACGCGGGGCGGATCCAGCCGAGGGGGGCGCACTTTCGAAGGATGGCCGGGCCGAGCCTCCCGGATGCGCCGGCGCCCTGCCGATCGAACCCTACACGCTCCACAAAAACCCCGTCTTCATCGCCACCAAGGCAATCTACCTGAGCTTGAAGCGTAGTTGGGAGCGGCTGGCGGGCGATGCGGCCAGGGTTCCCCAGTCGCTGGCGCTTGCCATGCAGACCAGCCTGTACCGGGGCGAGGAGCAGGCGGTGCTCGGGGTGCAGGCGCTTGATCTCGGCGACTACGCCATGGCCATCAGTCTTTTCAAGCGCGGTATCGAGGAACTCAATCGAACCCTCGCGCTTGCCACCGGGCCGGACGCAGCCGAGGTGCGGGCCTTCTCCTCCTGGCGGGACGACGCCATTCCCCGCCTGTTTGATCTTCGCGAGATCTGGCTGCGGGTTATGAACGAGTGCCGGGAGGAGCTTGGGCGGTGCGTCGACGACGAGGGCTGACGCTTCCCGCGCGGCATCGGTCGCGCCCTCTTCCGGCTTGCGTGGATTGAGAAGCCTTTCTTTCAGCGTGGCGGGGCCACAGCAACCGCGGAGCGATGCGTCAGCGCCTCGTGCCCGCAGTTTTTCGATCGGAAACCCGCTTCTGCCCTTTACTCGCCCATCCGGACTGCTAAACGGGAATGCGCCTTGCCACGCAAGGACTCGTCCGATGAAACAAATGCCGGGACTCACCGTCTAAACTTAATCGGGAAGCGACCGAACGATCTCGCTCCCCGCCTGCGCCCCCCCATTTCAGAACATCCAACCTAACCTTCTCATGCGGCTTTTTTTGCACCTGCACCGTGCTCTCATTCTCCCCGCGGCCCTTCTGCCCGGGCTGGTTGCGGCCCAGACGGTTTACAACGACCCTCTCTACAAGTTTGACGCGCAAAACACGGTGGGGGTGGCGGCGATCGGCTACCAGGATGGCCCTGCGAACAGCGCCCGCTTCAACCACCCGGATGCAGTGGTCACCGACAGCAAGGGGAACGCCTTCGTCGTAGATACAGGCAACCATACCATCCGGATGATCCTGCCCGACGGCACGGTCTCCACCTTCGCGGGTGCTGCCGGCGTCAGCGGGAGCGATGACGGCATGGGATCGGCCGCGCGTTTCTTCAATCCGTCGGGCATAGGCATCGACTCCGCTGACAACCTTTATGTGGCCGACGCCGGAAACAGCACAATCCGCAAGATCTCCCCAAGCGGAATGGTGGCGACATTCGCCGGCTCGGCAGGGAACAGCGGCTTCACGGACGACAAGGGCACAGCCGCCCGATTCTATCTGCCCGTCGGAATCAACGTCGACGGCAGTGACAATATCTATGTGGCGGATGCCGGCAACAACATCATCCGTATGATAACGCAGGACGGAACGGTGACGACCGTCGCCGGCAAGGGCCAGATGCCCAGCGTGGGCAGCAACAACGGGCCGAGGACTGCGGCACGATTCTATCACCCCACAAATACCGCGGTGGACTCCGCCGGAAACATCTTCGTGGCCGACAGCGCCAACCACGTGATCCGGAAGATCTCGGCGGATGGCACGGTGACGACCCTGGCCGGCGCAGCGGGTTCCGGCGGGAGCGTGGACGGAGCGGAGTCGGCCGCCCGGTTCAACAATCCCACGGACGTGGCCATTGCAAACGATGGCAGCATTTACGTTGCCGACTCTTTTAACAACACCATCCGAAAAATCTCCGCGGACGGCTCGACCGTGACAACCGTTGCGGGAAGCCCGGGACTTACCGGCAGCGTGGACGGAATCGGCACCAGCGCGAGGTTTAACGCCCCGAGCTCCGTTGCAGTCGACGCGAGCGGAAACGTCTTCGTGTCGGACACCTATAATCACACGATCCGGAAGATCGCGCCTGATTCCACAGTGACCACGTTTGCCGGAGTCGCAGGCTCCAGCGGAGCTGTCGATGCAACGGGTACGGCGGCCCTGTTCAATTACCCGACCCATCTGGTGTTTGATGCCAGGGGCAACCTCTTCGAAGCCGATGCGGGCAATCACGCCATCCGCAAGATCACGCCTGCCGCCGCGGTGACAACACTGGCCGGCCTCGCCGGTTACAGCGGCTCGATTGACGGCGACAACAGCACGGCGCGATTCGACTACCCCGAGGGCGTGTGTGTGGACGGCTCGGGTGACGTCTATGTGGCCGACACCTACAATTGCACCATACGCAAGGTCACCCCGGATGGGGTCGTGTCGACCTTGGCGGGCACCGCAGGACGGAAGGGAAGCCTCGACACAGACAGCACCACCCCCCCCGTGACCCAGTTCAATTTTCCCTCCGGGGTCTCGATCGACAGCCAGGGCAATCTGCTCGTGGCCGACACCTATAACAACGCGATCCGGAAAATCACCCTCACACCTGCGGTGGTCGTGTCAACCTACGCGGGCATTGCGGGGAACGATGGTTTTGCCGACGGAACGGCCAGCAACGCCCGGTTCAACGGCCCCGACGGAGTCGCGGTCGACAACAAGGGCACTACTCTTTTTATTGCGGACTCCGGCAACAATACGATCCGTGCTCTCACCCCGGACGGGATCGTGGGTTCCATCGCCGGCCCGGGGTTGTCGGCAAGCAACGGGGACAACGACGGGTCCGGCAGCGCCGCACGCTTCGATTCGCCGGACGGCATCGCGGTTGACCCCAACAACAATGTGTACGTGGCCGACACCGGCAATGACTCGATCCGGTTGTTGACGCCGTATGGTACGGACAAGAATAGCCATGAGCCCACCTACACCGTCACCACGCCGATCGGCCTGTCGCAGGCCCCTGGCAGAACTGATGGCTTGAACGCCTACGCGGGCTTTCAAAATCCCGTCGGCATCTGGATCAACAAGAATCCGAAGACTCCGAAGGACGTGGGGAATATCTACATCGCCGACACCGGGAACAATTCCATCCGGAAGGTCGTGGCTGACACCGGCGGGGTAATGGATCTCGTCTCGACCCTGGCAGGAGAAGCCATTAACCAGGGCAGCGTCGATGCCCAGGGCACGGCTGCGCGATTCGCGCTGCCCAACGGCATCGTCGTCAGCGAGGGCAAGATTTATGTGGCGGACACGAACAACAGCACGATCCGGATGATCGACACGGCGAATGCCATGGTATCCACGTATGCCGGCACCGCCGGAGTCACCGGCAATGTCGATGGAATGGGCACGGGAGCAGCGTTCCATTTCCCATATGGCATGGCGGCCGATGCCAGCGGCAACCTGTATGTGGCGGACCAGTCGAGCCAAACGATCCGCGAAATCTTCCCGACCCACAACGGGCTGGTCGGCATGGTGATCACGCTCGCGGGAACAGCGAATGTGTCGGGCAGCGAGGATAGTGCCACCTCGACCAATCCCCACTTCGATTATCCCGCCAGCGTCGCCGTCACAAAAGACGGCAGTAAAGTGTTCGTTGCGGACGAGAACAATCACACGATCCGGAAGATAGAAGTGCTGGGAAGCTCCTCGGTTCTCGTCTCGACGTATGCGGGCCAGGCAGGCGTTGCCGGCGCCGTGGACGGGGCGGAATCCGCCGCGCGCTTTTATTACCCAGAAGGTGTCGCCATCGACAGCCAGAACAATATCTATGTGGCGGACACTGAAAATCAGACGATCCGGGAAATCACGCCGGAGGGCATCGTCAGCACGATCGCGGGCCAGGCGCTTGTCAGGGGCCACGTCGACGGCGCTGAAAGCACGTCGCAATTCAATGAGCCTTCGGCGCTGGCCGTCGATGGCCAGAACAACGTCTACGTGGCGGACGCCTTCGGCGAGGTCATCCGGAAGATCACGCCGGATGGCGTGGTCAGTACGGTTGCGGGTGGCCCCGGCAGCCCCGGATATTTGGACGGCATTACTACCAATGCCAAGTTCTACATGCCGGGCGCCCTGGCTTTGGACCCTGCGGATGCAAATACCCTCTATGTTGCGGACACGCAGAACTCCCTGATTCGCAAGGTGACGGGGGCATCTGGCGGCAGCGCCACAGTCACGACACTTGCGGGTATTCCCCCGTACGGGAGCCTCGGCGCGGCGGACGGGCCGCGTGCGGATGTTCGTTTCAACGAGCCCAACGGCGTGGCGATCGATACGGACGGCACGATCTATGTGGCCGACACCCGCAACGGAACGGTCCGGAAGATTGACACGAAGAACAACTGGACGGTCACCACCGTGGCTGGCGTCCCGGGAAAGACCGGCGACACGTCAGAAGGAACCGGAGCCGCAGCCCAGTTCTGGTTCCCCTATGGCGTCGCGGTTGACTCGGAACATAACATCTATGTGGCCGACGCGTTCAATTCCATGGTCCGCATGATTGATCCAGGTGGCTTCGTCCACACGTTTGCCGGAATGGCGGGTGTGCGCAGCGGCGCGGACGGGACCGGCAGCGCGGCTTTCTTCTACGATCCGACTTCCGTGGCCGTCGACAGCCAGAACAACGTCTACGTCGCGGACACAGGCAACAACTCGATTCGAAAGATCACCCATGACCCCGACAATGAATTCCAGGGCGTGGTGACGACGCTGGCCGGCGGGCTTCCCACCGGCGGCTACACCGATGCGGCGGGAACCGCCGCCCGCTTCACCAGCCCCACCGGCGTCGCCGTGGATAGCGCGGGCAATGTGTACGTCGCCGATTCGGGGAACAACACGGTGAGGAAGATCACGCCGGCCGGCATGGTAAGCACCCTGGCCGGTTCCCCGAAGAGAGTGGGAGACACGGACGGAGTCGGCACCAATGCGTCGTTCTACTCACCGGCATCCGTGGCGGTGGACGCTGCGGGCAATGTGTTCGTGACGGATTCCAACAACCATACCATCCGCAAGATCGACAAGAATGGCGCCGTGACAACCCTGGCGGGTGAAGCCGGCGTCGCTGGCAGCTCCAGTGGCACCGGCAGCGCGGCACTCTTCAATTACCCGACGGGGATCGCAGTCGACGCCTCCGGCAACCTCTACATCGCGGATACAATGAACAACATGATCCGCGTGGGGGCGCCGGCGTCTGGCTCCGGCAGCGGCGGCGGCTCCGGCACGGGCACGGGCGGCGGCTCCGGCACGGGCACGGGCGGCGGCTCCGGCACGGGCACGGGCGGCGGCGGCTCCGGCACGGGCACGGGCGGCGGCTCCGGCACGGGCACGGGCTCCGGTTGGAACCATGAAGGCAGTCCAAACAGTTCAGCCGGGGTTTTCATTTTCATCTATCCGACCAGCGTTGCCCGGGATGGCTCCGGCAATCTCTACGTTGCGGACGCGGCCAACAATACGATCCGGAAGATAACGCCCTCGGGCGTGGTCACAACACTCGCGGGCGCTCCGGCCGCCGTCGGCTCAACCGACGCGACCGGCACGGCCGCCCGGTTCAACCAGCCGAACGGCGTCACGATCGACTCCAGCGGCAACGTCTTCGTCGCGGACACGGGCAATGGGACGATCCGCAAGGTCTCTCAAAGCGGAGTCGTGACCACGTTTGCCGGCAGCGCCTTGGACCGCGGCAATCGTGACGGCACGGGTACGGCGGCATGGTTCTCGTCGCCCACCGGAATCACCGCCGACAGCTCCGGAAATCTCTTTGTCGCCGATGCATTCACCAATACAATCCGCAAGATCACCCCGGCCGGAACCGTGACGACCCTGGCGGGTTCGGCCTCTGCCATGGGGGAATCCGACGGCACGGGCACTGCGGCATCGTTCCATTTTCCGACCGGCGTGGCGGTGGATGCCAGTGGCAATCTCTATGTCGCCGATTCCTACAATGACAGCATCCGCAAGATCACGTCCGCCGGCGTGGTGACCACGCTCGCCGGCGATTACCGGATCGCGGCTGCGAATGATGGGATCGGAAGCAATGCGCACTTCAACCAGCCCGTCGGCGTCTCGGTCGACAGCGCAGCCAATGTCTTTGTTGCGGATACAGGCAATTGCACGATCCGAAAGATCACGTCGGACGGGACCGTGACCACAATCGCGGGCGTCGCGGGGCTCGGCGGTTTCGCTGACGGCTCCGGATCGACCGCGTTGTTCAACCAACCCAGGGGTCTTGTGCCGGACGGCTCCGGGAACCTCTATATTGCGGACAGCGGAAACGCGGCGGTCCGCAAGGTTGATGCAAGCTACGTGGTGAGCACGCCAATCATGACGCCGGCCCCGGCTCCGGTTCCTGTGAACGGGACTCTGAACTCGAGCTCAACGGGAAGCGGGGGCGGCGCGGTCAATCCGTGGTTCGCCGGCCTGCTGGCCCTCATGGGAATCGCCCGGTGGTTGACGCGGAGGAATCCCGCGCGCCAGCTCCCTCAGCCTTGATGCCCTGCAGTGCCCTCATGGGCGGCAGGGCTTCATGGCCAAACCTGCCAATCACCGTCTCGCCTCAACGTAATCGCCGCCCCCCAGGAGGAGTGGTTCAGTTTTCCGGCCGGTCTCGGCATCGCAGGGCGGGATTGAGGCGCGCGTTGAGCTGCGGCCTGCCCGGCGCGCTCCTGCGACGGCGTTGGATGCTGCCGCCCGTTTGCCCGGGAGCAACGGGCCCCAGTAACGGCCCCCTGCCTGCGAAGAAGGCCATGACCAGAATCTCAGACATTTGAACTTGTGATCGCGCTGCTTCCTCATAACCATCACACAGGTTGCATTGGCGGCTCTCAATTGTAGGATTTCGCCCCATGAAGATGTTTTTCTCCAGATTCTTCGCCACAATCGCCTGATCGTTGCTTCCTCAGTCGCCGCGGCCGGGCAAACGTCCACGGGGCCGGTCGGGGCCAATGGCATCACGATCACGGCGACGGCTGGTTCAATCACCTTCACCACATAGACCGGGGCCGTCTGCACGATCAGCGCCGGCATGATTTCGGTCACGCCGGCGGGAGGCATCGCCAAGTCTCCGGTGCCGTTGGGTGGAGCAGCGGCCGGCAATCCGGAAATCGCCGGGATCATGACCGCGGCCGTCGGAGCCATTTCCAGCGTGGTGCAGAAGGGTCTCGGTGGTTTGTCAGCGGCATCCGCGGCTGACCTGGATTCGCAGGTTTTGGCCGTGGCCTGCGTGGCAGCCCCGAATCAGGCTGGCGCCTTCACATCCCAAGTGGTGGCCGCGATAACATCGCTGGATTCCACCACAGGCAGAAAGTCCGCGCCAACCGTCGATGCTGTTGCGGAGGTTGTGGCTGCCGCCATTCCCGGCGCGCCCCACCAGGCCGCCGCAATTGCAGGCGCTGCGGCCGTTGCTGCGCCGAAATACGCCGATGTCGTGGCAGCCGCGGCGTCACCTTGCCCTGCCGGCTTCCTCGGACGCCGTAATGCAGTCAGTGGCTGCGGCAACGGCTCAATCCGTCGCGACCGTGCAGCATGCGGCTGATGCCGTTTCAGCCCAGGTGACTCAGGCGGTGCGACATGCGAAGCGGATTGTGGATCCCTTGGTAACCGTGGCCCCCCACCGATGACCCGGCCGATCCCGGTCGATCTGAGCATCGTGAGTCCGAGCTCGTAGTTCTTCGGCGCCTCGGGCTTCGCGGGCACCCGTCCGGTGCACAATTCGAAGCCGCCCGCCCGTGCTGCAGTGTTGGGAGTTTGCCGGCGTGGTCTGTTATAGGGATTGCCCGCAAAGCGGCTCCGGGATAACGCGTCACGCTCGTCATTGACTCCCTTCACGCGCCACTTCCGCGGTCTCCTCAGGGTTGTGTCCGCCGATCCGCCGGAGCTGGCCGGGGCTTCAACACTACACCGAGAATCACCGCCGCCAACCCTGCGATGGCAAGAACGCCGGCAGGACCAAGGGCCGCTTCCATTACCGACCGTATTATGGCCGTCATCAGCCCTGCCAACGCCCCCAGTGCCGCCGCAGGAGGCCCGGCGGGCAGGCGGGACGCGAGAATGTGCGCGATCATCCAACCTGACACGGGCACAGCCGAAAGGGCCAGAACAGCGCCCGCCGCGCCTGCGGTCAGACAGGGAATCCCCCACCAGAACATCCAGCTGCGAAACGAACGCACCGCGAGCACCGCCATCAGGAGCAGCAGCGCCGCCGGCGCGGCAAGGCTCCACCAGGCGAGTTTCTCCAGCTGCAAAAGCCGCGTGCGCACCTCCGCCAGGTTCCGCGTCGCACCGGCGTTCGTCCGACCCCTGCTGAGCAGCCTGAACAAATCCGCGTTCCTCGGCACCATGCCCGCCGCAAACTGGACCATCGTCCGGAAGTTCTGGCGCACGCGCGGCATCTCCCCGGGGGGCGGGCAGCAGCCAATCGGAAGCACCCCGGCGGACTGGAGCTCCGTGGCCGTGCAAGGCGGCTTCGATTGCAGGATCCGCACGTAGGCCTCCTCGGTCTCCGGAGCCACGAGACGCTGTTTGAATTCCCCCAGCTCAATGGTCACCGCGGGAACGGCCCTGTCGGAATGCACCCAGCCAAAGAACTGGGTCAAGGCCCTCTCCGTCTGCTGTCGCAAAAAGCCCGGCGGCAGGAGCGCGCCAAACACAGCTTCCCAGTCCGCAGGAGACAGCTGGCGGAAGAAGTTCCGTTCCGCTTCGCCGTTCGCACCTTCGATTTGGCGATTGAGTCTGGCCGCGCTTGCGGTCGCATCAGCGAACAGGGCCGGGAACCGGTCGTAGATCCGTTCTTCGACAAGCGCATTCTCGTAGATCTCCGGCTGGGCAAGCCGGATGCCGGCAGCATGGATGAATAAGAGGGGAACGGTGCACGCAACAAAGGCGAGCGCCAGCACAACCGCGAAAAACCGGGCAAGGAAACGGAGCATGATTCCATTGTCGTAGGCAAAAACGGCGCCCGGGTCGAGACCGGCATGAACGGCCGCCCTCGGATTGGAATATCGTCTTGTCCGGCGTGCGCTCTCTGCATTCTACTCGCTGCCCGCTGCTCCCTCCTTGCCGGTCTTTTCCCGTTCCTCCAGATTCGCTTTTCCGTCTTCCCTCTCATCCTCCCATGCCCATCGCCTATCAAATCGTCGTTTGCGGCAGCGTTGTGCCCGATCCGCTGCAAACCCTCGAACCGGTCATGACTCCAACCGGCCCTGCTCTGAAAAACGAGCTTATGCTGCCCGCCGTCCTGGATCCGTGGGCCGGGCATGCCCTCTTCGAGGCCGCGAATCTCGCGAAGCAGAATCCCGGGAGCAAAGTCTGGCTCGTGAGCGTTGGTCCCAGGGCCAAGCTCCAACAGGTCATGATGACCGTGGCCCAGAAGGTGCCTTTCGAGCTCGTTGCGATTGACGGCACAGCCAGCGGATTCTCGGATTCGGCGGAAATCGCCGCAGCACTGGCCGGGGCGATCCAGGCCATTCCCGGACTCGACAAATCGCGTCTTTTCGTCTTCGGCGGCTGGGAATCCGCCTCGCGGGGCGCGGGCACAACGATGCAGATGGTCGGAGAACTCATCGGTATCACCGACCAGTTTCAGGGCGTTGATCAACTCACGGTGCGCCCGGACGGGTCGTTCCATGTCCTCGAACGCATCGAGGGAGGCAAACAGCAGGTTTCCGTCTGCAGCGCGCCGCCCGCGCTCCTGGGCTGGGCCACGGGCAGCCTGCCTGAGCCCCCAAACAACCCTCAGGTCGGCATGCTCAACATGCGGACTGCAATGCCGGCGCTGCAGCGTGCGAAGCCTCTCAAGGTTGCCCATGACGGCGTGGCTTTCGCCAGCGTTTCGCTCCCCAAGCAGCGCCGCGCGACGCGGATTGAAAAAGACATGTCCCCCGATGCGATCGCCGGGGAAATCGTCGAATGGATTGCTGAAGACTGAAGCTTTCAACCCCTGATGGAAACCATCCTCTTTCTCGCCCACACCGAAGCGGACGGCTCGCTCGGAAATGCCGCGCTCGAAACACTCGAGGCCGCCTGTTCGCTCGCAGCCGGACTGGCCGGATCGCGCCTCATCGCCGGGCTGGCCGGCGGCGACGTGGAATCCGCCGCGAACCAAATCTCCGGCTGCGGCGCCGTGCGGTTCCTCGGAGTTGCCGGACCGGCTTTCGCCGCGTCGCGCTACTCGACCGACATCGTCGCCGTCGAAGCGCTCGCCCGGGCGGCCGCCGCCACCATCGTGATTGCACCGGCAACCTCGCGCTGGAACCGTGTGCTCGCCGGCGCCGCCCAGCGTCTGGACGGCCGCATCGATGCGCACGCGACGGGCGTCACGGCGACCGATGGCAGGATTGCTGTTGCGCGCTGGTTCTACCGGCAGCGCATGGAGGCTGTCGTCCAACGCACCCGGCGGCCGTGGTTCATCCTGATCGATCCCGGTTGCGGCAGGCCGTGGTCCGGTGCCCCGGGGCAGGTCAAGGTCGAGAGGGTTTCCCCTGCCCTCACTGAGGCAAGCCAACGTACCAGCGTCGCCGGCATCCAGTCGCCTCCCGCCGACCAGCAGACCATCCGCCCCGACGCCCGGTTGCTCTTCGTGGCCGGAGCCGGCTGGACCAAGACACAGCCTGACGGCAGGACGCATCCCGAGGAGGCGGAACAGTTGATTCTCGATTTCCTGGCGAAATCCAAGGCCTCCCTGGGCAGCACCAAATCGCTGGTCGACCTGGGCGGCGAAGGCCAGGCCGTGCTCAGGTTCATGTCCCACCTCAACCAGGTCGGCCAGACCGGCTCCACACCGCGCCATCCCAAGGGGCTCTCGACGTGTTGCCACGGCGAGGAACCCCACACGGTCGGCTGGCGTTTCATCAACGAGCGCCGGGCCATCAACCTCAACCCGGGTTGCAGCTGGGCGCAGGGCAAGGCTGATGTCCTCTATGTCGCCGACGCATTTGCGGTCATGCGCAGGGTGAACGCGTTGCTGGCGGCGCGCGCCTGAGCCGGGGCCACACCACCGGTCAACGGCTTCCCACCCCCTGCTCATGCCGCCTGTTCGCCCCCCAATCACGCGCCGGGGCGCAGGCACCGCGAACCCCCGCCGGCACGGTCGTCCGCGCGCGCTTCGCGCTTTGTCATCTATCAAATGACAAACTTCAAGAGGGCGGCTTGAAAAACATGTCATTTAATAGATGACATCCGGGACCGGGCGGGGCGGTGCCCGCCCCGCGCGACAGACCCGCCGCTGTGCCCGTCCCGGCAATGCTCACCTATCAGTTGCACAGGATCTTCGTTTGTGCCGTATTGGGCCCTTTTCCGACCGCATGAAACCTGCCCCGGCACCATTGACAGAACCTCCCCGGCAAATCGAGGGCGCCGTCCTTCGAATCCTGCTCGCGTTGAGCCTGTCGCACATGCTCAACGACATCATCCAGTCGTTGCTGCCGGCGATCTACCCGCTGCTCAAGCAGTCGTTCAGCCTCAGCTTCGCCCAGGTCGGCCTCATCACCTTCGCCTTTCAGCTGACCGCCTCGATGCTGCAACCCATCGTGGGGTTCTTTACCGACCGCCAGCCAAGGCCGTTCTCACTGGCGGTCGGCATGAGCGTGACGCTCGTGGGACTCATCCTGCTGTCGCACGCCTCCAGTTTCCACGCCATTCTCATCGCCGCCGCAATGGTGGGAATGGGATCCTCGATCTTCCATCCCGAGGCCTCGCGCATCGCCCGGCTGGCCTCGGGCGGCCGCCACGGGTTTGCGCAGTCGGTCTTCCAAGTCGGCGGCAACTTTGGCTCCTCGCTTGGCCCCCTGCTTGCAGCCCTGATTGTCGTGCCCCACGGCCAGAAGAGCGTGCTTTGGTTCTCGGTGGTCGCATTCTTGGGAATCCTCGTGCTCACCGGCATCGGGGCCTGGTACCGGAATCACCTCGAACAGATGCGGAGCCGCAAGCCTCCGGCGCCCCGCGGGCACGCCACGCTCCCCCGGCGTCAGGTGGCCCTTGCTTTGAGCGTCCTCATCGCTCTCATCTTCTCCAAATACGTCTACCTTTCCAGCCTGACCAATTACTACACGTTCTTCCTTATCGCGAAGTTCGGGTTCTCGGTGCAGGCCGCGCAGGTCCGCCTGTTTATTTTCCTGTTTGCCGTGGCGGCCGGCACGCTCGTGGGCGGGTTTGTCGGCGACCGCTACGGCCGCCGGCTGGTGATCTGGATCTCCATCCTCGGCGTCGCGCCTTTCTCCATGCTTCTGCCCTACGCCAACCCCGCGTGGACGATCGTCCTGACCGTGTGCGTCGGGTTCATCCTGGCATCGGCGTTTTCCGCAATCCTCGTTTACGCACAGGAACTGCTGCCCGGCAGGGTCGGCCTGATCGCAGGCATATTCTTCGGTTTCTCCTTTGGCACGGCCGGCAGTGCCTCGGCCCTCCTGGGCAGGCTCGCCGACCATACCAGCATCTTTTTCGTCTATCAGGTCTGCGGCTTTCTGCCGCTGATCGGCCTGCTCACCGCCTTCCTGCCGGATTTGGAGCGCCCCGCCGCAGCGAGGAGCTGAGCGGCCTCCCGGGTTCTTGGGCTGGTCGGAGGTGCGCCGGCGGACGCGGGCGCGACGGAGCGTGCCCCCTCCGCATTCTGCAACGATGGACGCGTTTCATCGGCGCCGGGCATCGGTTTCAGCGCAACAAGGGATCGCGAGGACCCCAGGGACATCCGTCAGTCCGCCCGCTCTGCTCAGCGCAGGGGCTTGAACCTGATCCGTTCAGCGATCAGCGGCCGGCCGAGGAGCCTCCCGCCGCGGGCGGAGAACCACGCGGCATCGTCCGTTGTCGCGAACCGCAGGAGTCCGTTCCGGCCGAGCCGCGCCTCGTGGTCGGGATGGCGCTCCAGCCAGTTTGCCAGACGCAAGGCCACGACCTCTCCCTGCGTGAGGATTTCCACATTCCCGGGAGTCAACCGGCGGATCGCCGGCAGCAACAGCGGATAGTGGGTGCAGCCGAGCAGGATTCGTTGCGGCCGCCTGCCGGAGTCCAACACCGGCTCCAGCGACCGGCGGAGAAACCACTCCGTGCCGGGCCCGTCGAGTTCCCCCGCCTCGACCAGCGAAGCCCAAAGCGGACATGCCTGCTGGATGAGCTCGAGGCGGGGCGCGAGTTTGCGCAGCTCCATGCCGTAGGAATCCGAGGCGATTGTGCTCTCGGTGCCGAGCACCGCGACGACACCCGTAGCCCGAGACGGGGCTGTCTGTCCGGGCACGGCGCCCGGAGGCAGCCCGGCCAGCGCCTCAACGGAGGGACGCACCACGCCAAGCACGCGGCGGTCCGGCCGGTGCACGGACAGGTGCAATTGCTGGAGGTTGCGCAGGGCGCGCGTCGATGCGGTGTTGCAGGCGAGGATCACCAGCGTGCAGCCCTCGTCGAACAACCACTCGACTGATTCGAGCGTGAATTCGTAGATCACGTCGAGGCTGCGCGCTCCGTAGGGCGCCCGCGCGCTGTCCGCCAGGAAAAGATAATCGTACTGCGGCAAGGCCTTCACCAGGGCGTCCAGCACCGTGAGCCCGCCGAATCCCGAATCGAAGACGCCGATCATGGTCCGCGAGCGGACAACGAAACCGCCCGGGAGGCAAGCCGCTGCGGCGCGGGGCGGAGCCGCTCCACCTTTCCCCCGGGGAACCGGCGGCGTTGCGCAGCCGGCTCCGCCGGCGGAAAGATCTGGGATCGGATTCCACCCGCGGGCGCCTGCGTCCCGGGCTCAGTCCAGCGGCATGCCCGGCACGCTGAGCGACTGGCCGTTGTCCTTCGGGCCAAGGCTGAGGATGAATGGGGCCGCCCGTTCCGCCCATTCTTGCGCCGTGGGATGGCGGCCGGCTTCGGCGCCGAAGCATTTCTGCAGCATGTCGGTGTTGATCACGCCGGGATTAAGGGGCACCGCCGCCATGCCCCCGGGCAATTCCTGCGCCAGCGACTTGGTGAGTCCCTCGATCGCCCACTTCGAGGCACAATAGGGCGCCACCTCCGGCGAAGTCGACCGGCCCCATCCCGAGCTGAGATTCACGATCACCCCGTGTCCGGCCTCGATCATGGCCGGGACAAATGCGCGGATCACATTGGCGACGCCCTTGATGTTCACGTCGATCAGCTTTGAGAACTCCGGCGCCGGCACCTGCCACAGCGGCGCCGGCTTATGCATCAATGCGGCGTTGTTGATCAGAAAATCCGGGGCTCCGGACCCCAGGATGCGCTCGGCCCACATGCCGACCTTCACCACCTCCGTGACGTCGACGGCGTCAAAGTTGTGCGGCTCCGGATGAACGGAACGCAGCTCGAAAATCTCCATCCCGCTCCGTCCGCACCCGCTGACCGTGTGGCCGTGCGCAATATACCACTCCGCGAGCGCGCGACCCAGCCCGCGGGTGACCCCGGTGATGACGATGTGCATGACCCCTTGTAGCAAATGCGCAGGGAGATGGAAGCCCCGTCCGAAACGCGACAAGGGCGTCGCGCCTCCATCAAAGGGCAGAGCCATTCCCTAGGATCCCGCGCCCAACGCCCGTGGGATCCTAACGCGCCTGCAGGCTGAATTTGTTCAGGCCGGTCTTGCGGCAGGTGTCCATCACGAACGCCAGGCGCTTCAGCGGGGTCGTCTCGTCGGCCTGGATGAGCACCGGGATGTTGCGATCGATCGCCCGCACGGCGCGGAGCAATTCTTCGAGTTCCGCGTCGGTGGCCGGCCGGCCGTTGAAATCCATCTGGCCCTCCTTGCCGATCGCGATGGTCACCGAACCCTTGAATTCGTTCTTCCCCGCCGTTTCCACCTTCGGCAGCGTGATGTTGAGCGCGGCGCCCGACTTGAACTGCATGGTCACGAAGGCGAAAAAGATCAGCATCGTGAGCACGTCGATCAGCGGCACCAGCATCAGGACCGGCTTCTGCCGGCGCTTTTCGTAGAGGGCCATGGCGCGGCGGCAAATCGGGGTCGTCGATCAGCGGACAGACTCGACCACGGGCTCGCGCGCCATGCGGGAGCTTGAGCGGCGGCTGTTGATCCGCTCCAGCAGGGAATCGATCTGCACGGCGTAGTTCTCCACCTTTCGCTGCAAGTAACCACCGCCCAAAAGCGCCGGGATTGCAACTCCAAGGCCAAAGAGTGTTGCAGAAAGCGCGAGAGATACCCCCTTGGTAAAGGCCACAGGATCCGGCAGACCAGTCTCCGAGTTTATTTGCCCAAACACATTGAGCAGTCCCCAAATCGTGCCGGTCAGACCGAACAGCGGACCGGCCGCATATATTATGTCAAGATAGGGAATCCCACGTTCCATCCGGTTGATCTCCAGCCGGGCAAATGCCTTGACCGCATCCTCGTCCTGCTCGTGGTCTTCCGCGAAGTCCAGAATCCGGGCGAGCACGGAGTGTTTGCCGCCCGAATAGGGTTTGTTCTCGATGATGGCGTCAACCAGATCCTGCGGCATCACGACGTTGGTGCGCAGGGAATAGGTTCGCTCGGCGATAATGAAGACCATCGCGAACGAACAGACAGCCAAGGGATAGGCCAACAAGCCGGCACCCTTAAGGAGATCGACAAGGTCCAAAGCAAAAAAGATCGGCATGGCAGGAGATTTGAGGAATAGACGCCCAAAAGGGGGAAAGGATTCATTTATTTTTCACCCCGCGCCGCGGAAGCTGGGTCAGCGGACCATATAAGGCAACCGCGCGGCGAGTCTTTTGACGTCTTCGAGGCCTTCCAGCAAGTCTCCGATCGCATCCCAGCGGCCGTTCACGAGCGCCTCCCTCGCGCTCTCGCGGATGGCCACCCGGGCTTTCCGCCTGCCGTAGCGGACCTCGGACTTCGCGATGTCGACGACGACATCGAGCGCGGGATTCTTCTCGATCGCGGCGGCGATCCTCTGGATGTCGGCCCGGCTGGCGCCCGCGCACGGGATGCCGAGCGTCGTGCAGTTGCCGAAGAAGATCTCGGCAAAGCTTTCCGCGACAATCGCGCGGAAACCGTGCTTCTGGAGCGCCTGCGGCGCATGTTCGCGCGAACTGCCGCAGCCAAAATTGGCCCCGGACAACAGGATCGTCGCGTCCTTGAACCGGGGATCGTTGAGCGGATGGGGGCGGTCCGTGCCGTCGGCGTTTCTGCGGACATCATGAAACAGATACGCGCCGAGACCGTCGAAAGTGACGCATTTCATGAACCGCGCCGGGATGATCCGGTCGGTGTCGATGTCATTTCCCGGGACGAAGACGGCGCGGCCGGCGACCGATGTGATTTTTTCAAGGGACATGGAAAAGAGAGAGTTCTGGGTTCTGGGTTCAGAGTTCAGAGTTCTGGGTTCAGGGTTCAGGGTTTCGAGTTCCGGTCTCAGGTTTCCGCTTTCCGGTCTCAGATCCGCCCGGTCCGATGCCAAAGACCGAACGCGCGTCGGCGACCCGGCCCGTCACCGCGGCCGCAGCGACCATGAGCGGGCTCATGAGAAGCGTGCGGCCCGTGGGGCTGCCCTGGCGGCCCTTGAAGTTGCGGTTGGAGGAACTGGCGCAGAGCTGGTCGCCGATGAGTTTGTCCGGGTTCATCGCGAGGCACATCGAGCAACCCGCCTCGCGCCACTCGAAACCGGCCTCGCGGAAGACGCCGTCGATGCCGAGCGAGGCGCAGAGCGCCCCGACTCCCTGGGATCCGGGAACGGCGATCGCCTTCACACCCGGGGCGACCCGCCGGCCCCGGAGGAATCTCGCCACCTCCTGAAAATCGCTCAGGCGCCCGTTGGTGCACGAGCCGATGAACGCCACGTCGATCTTCGTGCCCTTGATCGGGGCGCCCGGCGGAAGCTTCATGTACGCAAGCGCCTCTTCGATCGAGGCCTTCTCGTCGGCTGCCGCGACTTTTGCCGGATCGGGAACGCAGCCGTCGATGTCCACGGCCTGCCCCGGATTGATGCCCCACGTCACCGTCGGCGGAATGTCCTCCCCGCGGACCGTGACTACATCGTCGTAGGCGCAATCGGGATCGCTCGCCACCGCCTTCCATGCGGCGACGGCGGCTTCCCACGCCGCGCCTTTCGGGGCGTACGGCCTGCCTTCGAGGTAGGCGAACGTCGTCGCGTCCGGATTCACATAGCCGGCGCGCGCGCCGCCTTCGATCGACATGTTGCAGACGGTCATGCGCTCCTCCATCGAGAACCGGTCGAACACCGCGCCGCCGTACTCGTAGGCAAACCCGGTGCCTCCGTTGACGCCGAGCGTCCGGATCAGGTGCAGAATGACATCCTTGGCATAGACCCCCGGATGCAGCCGGCCGGTGACGTTGATCCGCCGCACCTTGAGCGGGCCCAGGGCCATCGTCTGGGTGGCCAGCACATCGCGGATCTGCGTGGTCCCAATGCCAAACGCGACCGCCCCGAAGGCGCCGTGCGTGCTCGTGTGCGAGTCGCCGCAGGCGATGGTCGTGCCCGGCTGGGTGATTCCCAGCTCGGGCCCCACGACGTGGACGATCCCCTGCCTGCCCGTCGCGCGGTCAAAGAAGGTGATGCCAAACTCCTGGCAGCTCCGTCGCAGCGACTTGATCATCGCATCGGCCAGCGCGTCGGCATAGGGCTCGGCGACCTCATCGGTCGGCACAATGTGGTCGACCGTTGCAAAGGTGCGGTGCGGCATCAACACCTTGAGCCCGAGGTCGCGGAGCATGCCAAAGGCCTGCGGGCTGGTCACCTCGTGGATCAGGTGCGTGCCGATCAGCAGTTGGGTCTGGCCATTCGCCAGGACGCGCACCGTGTGCGCCTCCCAGACTTTTTGAAACAGGGATTTGGACATGGAAGGATACAGGATTCGGGAAAACGGGCGCTCCGTCAACGAGACTCGGCGGAGGGGCCGGCAGGCGCGTTCGCCCGCGGCCGGCGGGCAATCAGGTAAAGGCGATGAAACACCAGGTCGACCACCCCGGCCGGGCCGGCCTGTGCGCGGAAGGCGGCGGCAATTATCTCCCGGGCCGCAACCCAGGTCGAGCACGTCCTCCGCCCTCCCGATCGACAGGAGCGCGAACAACCGGCCGCTGGCGGACCGCTGGACGACCGCCTGCTGCGCGTAATCCGGGGCGTGGGTGGAGAATGCGTTCATGGAAACGGGATTCGCCCGGATCCTACTCCATTCTTGCGATACCCGGAAATACTTGTTTTGTCGTCAATGATGCCTCAGGAGTATCAATTCGATTTCGCGCTGCGCCACCTGGTCTATTTCCGCGAGGTGGCGCGCCGGCTTCATTTCCGGAAGGCGGCCGAGGCGCTGGCCGTCGCCCAGCCCGCGCTGAGCCGCCAGATCGCCCAGCTTGAAGCCGCGCTCGGAGCCCCGCTGTTCGCGCGCTCCCGCCGGCGGGTGGAGCTGACCGCCGCCGGCCGCCTCCTGGCGGAGCGCGTGGAGCCGCTCCTCCGGTCGCTGGCCGGCATCCCGGCCGAGCTGCAGGCGCTGGCGCAGGGCCGGACCGGCCGGGTGCGCATCGCCTTCACCGGCCTCGCAATGGCGACGGTCCTTCCGGGGATCGTTCGCGAATTTCACCGGCGTTTCCCCGGGATCTGTGTCGAATTGAACGAGTCCCCGACCTCGGCGCAGCGGGCGGCGCTGCAGGCCGGCGACCTGGACTGCGGCTTCTTCCACCCGGATGCACCGACGCCGGGCCTGCAAACCCGGCTTCTCCTCCGCGAGAAGAACGGGGTGCTGCTGCCCGCCGGCCATCCCCTCGCCCGGCGCCGCAGGCTCAGGCTCCGCGATCTCGCCGCGACGCCGTTCGTGCTCTTCCCGCGCTCCCACAACCCGGGATTCTACGACCGGGTGCTGGCCGCCTTTGCGGGCGCCGGCGTCACGCCGCTCATCGCCGAGGAGGTCTGGCCCCGCGCCAACGGCGTCGGCCTCGTGCGTTCGGGCCTCGGCGCCACCTTCATGTGCCCCTCCGAGGCGCGCCCCGTTCCGCCGGAAATCGCGTTCCGCCCGCTGACCGGTCCGGCGCCCGAAAGCCGCCTTGTCGTCGGGTGGAAGCAGCCCCCCGAACCTCCGCCGTCCCTCGCCGCATTTCTCTCCGTCGCAGCCTCCCCCTCGAAGCCATAATACAGGACGAGGCTCCGGCTGAGTCGGAATTCCTCTGCGGCGCCAGAACGCTTCCCAGGATCAACCTGCTGCCGGCACCCTCCGCATCACCTCAAGGCACGCCCGGGCATTGTGATAGGGGCATTTCCACGGGCCGATCTTGCAGCTTCCGGCGTTCACCGGGTAGTCGGGCAGCGGGCGCCCCGACCGGTCCAGCTCCGCGAACCATTCCCCGTGCTTCCGGTCGACGACGTGATCGTCGATGAATTGCCAGGCGCGCTCCGCCGCGTTCAAAAATGCCTCCCCGCCGCCGAGAGTGCAGGCGTTCAGGAAACCGACCACCGCCTCCGCCTGCGGCCACCAGTGTTTGTCAGTCTTGACCACCTGCCGGGAATCACCCTCGTAAAAGATCGACCCGTCGGTGTCGCAGCCGTGTTCCAGGACTCCTGTCGCCATCGCCAGCGCGACCTTCCGGGTCCGTTCCTTCAAGGCGGCATCGCCCAACGCCTCCGCGGCGTCCCACAAAAGCCAGCTCGCCTCGATGTCATGGCCGAAGGAGATCACGGGGGACAACGATCTCCATTCCATGTCGAAAAAGAGCCGGCAGTGCGTGTAAGGCGCGGCGGTGACGACGTGTTCGAGCATTGTCTCCAGCAACGCCTTCAGGCATGAGCGCACCCCGGCGTCGGGCCAGGTCCGCAACAGCGTCGTGTACGCCTCGAGCACATGGAGGAGGGTGTTCATCGACTTCGGCGCATTGAGGTCCTTCTCGCTCAGCCGCAGGTCCTCGAGTTCGCCCCACGCGCCGCTGCGCGCCTCGATGTAGCCTCCAAACTCCGGTTCCGACGCATGGCGCTCGACCAGGGCGAACAACTCCCGCGCCATGTCGAGGGCCTTCCCATCGCCCGTGGCGGCGTGCCATTCCGCCAGGCCGTAGATCGCAAATGCCTGCGCATAGATCTGCTTCCGGTCCGAATGCACGCGGCCATCGGCTCCCAGGCTCCAAAAGACCCCTCCGTGCCGCCGGTCCCGGAACGGCCCGGCGAGCAGCGCGTATGCGCGCCGCCCTGTTTCCAGCCATTCCGGACGCGGCTCGCGGCGCACCGCCGCGGCGAACGTCCAGAGGATGCGCGCGCAGAGCACGACATGCCGCGGCACGTCGTCAAACCGGCGCAGGTTGTTCGTCAGCACGCCCGACAGCCGGCCCGAGGCCGGATCGAACGCATGACGCGTCCAGAAGGGCAGAATATCACCCGTGAGCTCCGCTTCCGCGCGGCGCCGGAGCCCCTGCAAGCCAGCAAGAGATTGCACCATGCCGGCCGACGCTAACGGCGGTCGGGCGGTTGGCGAGTCTCGTGATCGCGCGGCCCGGATCCGGGCGCGCCGTCGATTCCCGCCGGGCCTCAGCGCAACGCCGCTTTCACCCGCTCCTCCAGGGCGCCCAATTCCGAATCCAGCTGCCCGCCCGGCTCCACCCGCAGCGTCTTGCGCGCCCGGCCGGCCGCCTGCATGGCTTCGGAGGGCTGCCCGGCATGCAGCAGGTGCTCGACGAACGGCTGCACCACCTGGCGGAAGAAGGAGACGCCCGCGCCGCGTCCCTCGGAGTTGAGCACCGCGAAATAGGTCCGGATCGAGGCGTTGAGGTCGCCCTTCTCCATGCTTTGCCGCATGATGCCGCAGGCCTGCTGCACGCTGAGCTCCTCCCGGCTGGATTCATCCTCCCGGGCGATGCTGCGCTCGAGCAGATCGGCGGCGCTTCCCTCGCCCCTGCCGCGCAGACTGCGGGCGAGCCGCCGCTTGAATTCGCCCTCGAGATCGGCGTAACCCCGGAAGGCCAGGATGGCTTCCTCCAGCGTCGCCTCCACCTGAACGGGCGGCGTTCCCACCCGTTCCTGCGCGGCGAGCAGGAGATACCAGGCATTCAAATTGCGCGCCTCGATGTCGACCGCCATCCGGGCGGCCTTCACCGCCGCTGCGGGATCGCCCCCCTGGAAAAACACCTCGGCGAATTGCTGGTGCACCAGGGAAGTCCTGAAGAGCGGCGACTGGCGGAATCCCTCGTTGAGAAACCTCAGCTCGTGATCGGAGATGATCGTCCACGTCTGCGGGTCGATCGCAAGGCCCACGACGAATCCGTGGTAGAGGTAGCGGCCGCAATCGAGCTGCCAGCGCCCGTCGCCGTCGAGGAAGCCGAACCAGGCGTGGCTGCCGTCGAGCCCCGCGCCTTCAAATATCAGGGTCGGCACGCCTTTGGCCTTCCCGACCATCGCGGAAAAGTAGGCCTGGTCAACGCAGATGCCCCCCTCCTTGAGAATATCGGGCAGCCGGTAGCTGGCCTGCGGCCAGACCAGGGTTCCCGCCGCAATCCGATCCTGCCGATAATGGACAAGGCCGTACACACTGTCGAGCTTGGCCAGGGGCATCTGGAACTTGCGCTGCGCCCAGGACATCTCGTCAAGATTCGCGCTGGTATCGACGACAAACTTCAATTCCGACGCGGGCAGCTTCCGCAGGGGCTGGAGCAGCGCGCCCGCCCGGTCGGACTTCACGAAGAAACCGAAGACCTCCGACGGAGGGAAGAGCCCGCGCGGCAGGGACTGCGCGGTCACCTGGCGGTGGGGCCAGAACGGCGGCGGCGGAACGTCGTAGACCACGGCGATCGCGATCGCCAGGTTTGCATAATCCCTGAATTCCCCCGGATCGCGTCTCCACAGCACGGTGAGCGTGTGGATCACCATCGGCAAATGGTCGAGCGGCGACAGCAGCGTGAAGAACTGGTCGGAAAAATCCTGCGAACCCATCACGTACGCCTGAAGCTCAGGCGGGGCAAGATCGCCCAGCGGCTGGTCCGTCGCGCCGATTTCTCCAAAGGCGCCGGGGTATTCCACCCCCGTCAGCCGGACCGCCTCGCGCCACCGGCCGACGGCTTCGCGCCCGGTCCGGCCAAACAGATCCGCCCAGCGATAGAGATTGCACCAGGCCTGCGCCTGCACGCCGTCCCGCCTGTAAACGCGAACGGCCGCGTCGCGCAGCTCCAGTGCCACCGCGCCCCATCCCCGCCGCGCCGCCTCGGCTTGGAGCGCCGTCACGCGTTGCGCCGACGGCGCCTTCCCCAGCTCGCTGTCAGGGATCTCCCCCGCAACCGCCCCGCACGCCAGCGCCAGGGCGGCCAGAACAAGGGCCACGACACGTCTCATGCCCGCCAGCCAACGGCAGAACCTCCCCGATGGCAATCCGCCTACGGCGAAAACCGCGCCAATGGGAATCCCGGAGGGCGCCGGTTCAGGCCCCCGGCGCCGCGAAACGACCGGGGGCCCGCGCCGGGCGGCTACGCCTGCGACCACCACGACTTCACCGCGTCTCCCGCCTCGTGGATCAGCCGCGGGATGTGCCGGATGGCCTCGTGAATCTGGGGCAGATGGCGCGCCGCAAGCCAGAGGAGGATGACCGCGAAGCCGGCTCCCACGGCGGCGTCAAAAGCGCAGACCAGCGGCGGCGCAAAGAACGGCCCTCCGGCTGCATTCCAGTAGCAGGCGCGGCGCATGGCCTTGAGCGGCCACGCCAGAAAATGATAGAGCACAAAAAGGCAGAGCACTCCCGCCCAGACCGGCAGGCCGCCCGGCAGGGGCACGCCGAAAACGGTTCCTGTCGCAAGCAGGGAGATCGTCGCAAAGATCCACAGCAGGGCCAGGCCGGCGCGCATGGCCGAGACAAACGGCAGCACGAACCACGCGCCGCCGCCCGGCGGGAGACCCGGCGCCCAGCCCGGCGCGCCGCCCGGCTGCCAGGTGCGGGCATGTTCGCGCCTCTCGTCCCGGAACGTCCGCCGCCAACAGCGCATTTCATGCCGGAACCGCCGCCGCCATTCCCGGTGGGCATGCTTGTCGGCAAAGGTCTTCATGCCCTCGTAGTACCCATCCTTGGCCCGGCGGATGAAGTCCTGGGCCGTGGGGGGCGGGCCCTGCGCCGCGGCCTTCTCCTCCGGCGTCCTGGCAACGGGCAGCAGGAAGATGAGCCCCACATAGGCCACAAAACCAATTCCCCAGAACACGGTGAAAAGGAGAAAAACGAAGCGAACAAGCGAGACGTTGATGTTGAAATAGGCGGCCAGTCCGCTGCAGACGCCGGGGCTCCAAATCCCGTTGGGGATCCGATAGAGGCGCCGGACCGGAGGCGCCGCCTTCGCTTCCGCCTGCGCGGGCCCCGGGTGCGGCGCGCCCGCCGCGGCGGCGCCGGCGGCGGCCGGATTCGCCTCGGTTTCCGCCGATGCATCCTCGACCGGGCCCATCTCGTCGATGATCTGTTCGACCTCCTTCGTGCCCACGACGGTCTTGTAGGCGCCGAGAACGGCCCGGCATTTGTCGGCGATCGCCTGCTCGATGTCCGCGATGATCTCGTCCCGGTCGGGATTGCCCTCGAGCCGGCGGGCGGCGCCGTCGAGGTAGGCGCGCAGCGCTTCATAGCCCCCCTCTTCGAGTTGGCAGGCGTTGCCGTGAAGATTGATGGTGATGACCTTGTTCATGGGAGCGGGGGTGCGCGGGGTTCAGGGGGCGGGAGGCCCGCCGAGGCTTTTTACGGTGCCGCTGATCTTCTGCCAGTATTCGGAAAGCTCATACAACCGTTCGCGGCCGCGGGCGGTCAGCTGGTAATATTTCCGGGGCGGCCCGGCCTCGGACTCCTTCCACTCGTAGTCCAGCAGCTTCTCCCGGCGCATCTTGCTCAGGAGCGGATAAAGCGTGCCCTCGCGCGTGGCGAATTCCGTCCCCTGGAGCTGCTTCAGGATGTCCGCGACGTAAACCTTGTTCGCGGCGATGATCTTCAGGAGCAGGAACTCGAGCAGTCCCTTGCGGATCGGCGTGAATCTCTCGTTGAGTCCCATGAAGCGCTATGGAATACCAAGCTACCTTGTTGTCCAAAGGTAGCAGGTGCCACCAAGATCGTCAAGAGCAATGCTCATGGAAACTCAAATCGGGAAGCCTTTGCGGCTTTGCGCCTTGGCGTGGGCAAAGAGCGACGATGCCCGGAAATGTCTCACGCACAGACGCAGCACCGGTTCTTCCCATCAGGTTTTCCGCCCGGCCGAGAACCTACCGGAACAGAAGCACCGGCACCTTGCAGTGGCGGATCATCGCGGTCGTGGTGCTCCCGATGATCAACTGGCGGATGCGGTTGTGCCCGTAGGCGCCCATGATGAGCAGGCCGATGCCGCGCGCCTCCACGTATGCGCTGATCTCGTTGTCCGGCACCCCCACCAGGATCTGGGCCACCGGCGCGCAGCCCGCCGCGCGCAGGACGCCCTCGGCCGCCTGCAACGTCTGGCGCGCCGCCGCCGCCTCGTGCTCCGACGCCACCGTCACCAGGTGCAGCTCCAGGTCGCGCAGCGCCGAGTTCGTCGCGAGGAATTCCAGCGCCTTCTGGCAGCTCCGGCTGCCATCGTACGCAAAAAGGATGCGCTCCACCGGCTTGAACGCCCGGGAGGTCACCAGGCACGGCTTGTGACTCGCCCGGACGACCCGCTCCATGGTCGAGCCCAGATGCTCCGTGGCGAAATTCGCATTCTCGCCCCGCTTGCCCAGCATGATCAGATCGACCTGCCCCTCGAACTCGTGGAAGGTGTCGACCAGGAACCCCAGCTTGTGCGTCAAACCCACGGACGTCCCCGGCGCCTTCGAGGCGAAGTGAACCCGGGCCTGCTCCAGAATCGCTTTGGCCCTCTCCTGCTCAAACTCCTGAAGCCGGCCGAGGACGGCCTGATAAGGCTGCACCCCAAGGCTGCCGCCGAGGTCCGCCACCATGGGAACCTCGAACTGCCGCAGGTCGGTGACATAAAGAACCTCGATCGCGGCCCCGGTGCGTCCGGCCAGCCATGCCGCGTAATCATAGCAGACGAACGAATAGGGCGAACCATCGGTGCAGACCAGGATCTTGTTCATGGTGTGGGCTCCCTCGGAAAGGCCGGGCGGATTGAAGTTGGGTTTCCCGACGCCCCCATTGTGACCCGCGGCACCGCCGGCGTCAAATGTTCGTGCCCGGCGGAATCACCACGCCCTTGGGGACCACCAGAACCCCGTCGCGAATCATGACGCCATGCGGGTAGTCGCCGTTGGGCTTCCCCTCAGGCGACAGAACGCAGCCGTCGCCGATCCGCGCATTCTTGTCGATGATCGATCCGCGGACGTTGCAGTTCCTTCCGATTCCAACCCCCGGCAGGCCGCGGACCGCGTTGTCCTTGAGCTCCTCTTCACTCTCGTAAAAGTCGGCTCCCATCATCACGACGTGTTCGAGCCGCGAACCTTCCCTCACCATCGCGCGGATCCCGATCACGCAATGCTTCAGTGTGGTGCCGGTGATGATGGATCCGTCCCCCACCATCGCGTTCTCGATCACGCAACGATCGATCTTGGTGGCCGGCAGGAAACGCGCATGCGTGTACATGGGCGTCCGGTGCATGTAGAAATTGAGCGGCGGACGCGGCAGCGCCAGCGCAAGGTTGGCTTCAAAAAACGTCCGCACCGTGCCGATGTCCTCCCAATAGCCCTCGAAGATGTAGGCGAACAGGCGCTCCCTGCCCAGGAGGCTCGGAATGACCTCCTTCCCGAAGTCGGTCATCGTGTTCTCCAACGCAGTCTGGAGCACGCCGCGGCTGAACACGTAGATGCCCATGGAGGCGAGGAAGCGTCTTTCGTTCGCCGGCGCGCTCAGGCGCGCCTCCAGCGCCGGGCTCATGGCGAGGCTGCCGACCAGCGCCGGATCCTTCGGTTTCTCCGCGAACTGCTTGATCTCCAGGTTGTCGTCCGCCCGCATCACCCCGAGATGCTCGACTTTCGAGGCGGAAACCGGCTGCGCGGCGATCGTGACGTCCGCGCCGGTGTCAATATGCTGGGCGATGATCTTGCGGTAATCCATCCGGTAAAGCTGGTCGCCGGAGAGGATCAGGACGTAATCATGGGGAAACGTGCGGAAGTGGACGAAATTCCTTCGCACGGAATCTGCCGTCCCCTGATACCAGTTCATGTTCTTCTCGGTTTGCTCCGCCGCCATGATGTCGACGAATCCCTGGCCGAACGAATCGAAATGGTATGTGCTTTGCACGTGGCGGTGCAGGGAAGCCGTGTTGAACTGCGTCAACAGGAAGATGCGGTTGATCCCCGAGTTCAGACAATTGCTGATGGGGATGTCGACCAGCCGGTATTTGCCGGCCAGGGGCACCGCCGGCTTGCACCGTTCCTTCGTGAGGGGATAAAGGCGCGTGCCGCGGCCGCCGCCCATGATGACCGCGAGGACGCTGGGGTTGACGTTCATGGAAGTGGAGAAGACAGGGTGAGGATTCGGAACGGCCGGCACACGATCACAGAAAATCTCCTTCGCTGTCGACAGGGGAATTCCCGTAGGCCATTCATGATGGGTAAACCAGCAGGGCAGACCTTGCAAGGAACTCAGTTCGCTCCAATACTCTTCGCCCGTCCCCCAAGATCGCCAGCAAAAAGGAAAACCTCTCTTATGTGCGGAATCGTCGGTTATGTTGGCAAACAGAAGGCATCGGCAATCCTGCTCGAAGGGCTGAAACGCCTCGAGTATCGCGGCTACGATTCCGCGGGCCTCGCGGTCGAGCACAACCATGCCTTCGAGGTCGTCAAGAAGGCCGGCCGCGTTGACAACCTCGTCACCCAGGCCCTCCAGCACCGCCTCACCGGCAACACCGGCATCAGCCATACGCGCTGGGCCACCCACGGCGGTGTGACCGATGCGAACGCCCACCCGCATGTCAGCAGCGACGGCAAGTTCGCCATCGTGCACAACGGCGTGATCGAGAATTACCTGGGGATGAAGGATTTCCTCATTTCCCAGGGCTTCACGTTTGCCTCCGAGACGGACACCGAGGCGCTGGTCAATCTCATCGCCTATCATTACAGGAAGGAGCCCGCCCATCCGCAGACCAACCGCTTCCTGGAGAGCGTGCGCAAAACCCTGCGCCATGTCGAAGGCACCTACGGGATCGTGGTGTTGAGCACGGATCATCCGGGCGAGCTGGTGGCGGCGCGCAAGGGCTCGCCGCTCATCCTCGGCGTGGGCGATGGGGAGTTCATCCTCGCCAGCGACGTCGCCGCGTTGATCAGCCGCACGCAGAATGTCGTCTACCTCAAGGACGGCGAGATCGTGCACGTGACGCCGAAGAACTTCACGATCACGACGCTTGACCTCGCCGACGTCGCGCCGGTGATCGACCGGGTGACCTGGCGGTGCGAGGATGCCGACAAGGGGCATTTCGCGCACTTCATGGAGAAGGAGATCTTCGAGCAGCCCGCCGCCCTGGAGAACGCCATGCGCGGCCGGTTCTCCGAGGACCAGAGCACCGCCAACTTCGGCGGGCTCAACCTGACCCCCGCTGATTTCCGGATGATCGACCGCTTCTACTTCTGCGCCTGCGGCACGGCCTGGCACGCCTGCCTCGTGGCGGAGCATCTGATCGAGCGCTTTGCGCGCGTGCCCGTCGAGGTCGACTACGCCTCGGAGTTCCGGTACCGCAACGTTCCGCTTCGGCCCAATTCGCTCTTCTTCGTGATCAGCCAGTCGGGTGAGACCATCGACACGCTGGCTGCGCTGCGCGAGGCCAAGCGCAAGGGTTATCGCGTCATGTCGATCTGCAACGTGGTGGGCTCCACGATCGCCCGCGAGGCGGACGGCGGCATCTACCAGCATGCCGGGCCCGAGATTGGCGTCGCCTCCACCAAGGCGTTCACCTCGCAACTGCTGATCGCCGCCATGTTTGCCCTCTATGTGGGGCGCATGCGCGACATGAGCTTCAGCGGCGGCCTGCAGTTCGTCCAGGCCCTCAAGCAGGCCCCCACCCTCGTGCAGAAGGTGCTCGAACAGGCGCCCCACATCAAGGACATCGCCAAGCGCTACGCCCATCACCACGACTTCCTCTTCCTCGGCCGGCTGTCGCTCTTTCCCATTGCGCTCGAGGGCGCGCTCAAGCTCAAGGAGATCTCCTACATCCATGCGGAGGGTTACCCCGCCGCCGAAATGAAGCACGGCCCGATTGCGTTGATCAGCGAATCCTGCCCCACCGTCTTCCTGGCGCCCAAGGGGGAGATCTTCAACAAGGTCGTCTCCAGCATCCAGGAGATCAAGGCCCGCCGCGGCAACACGATCGTGATCACCACCGAGGGCTGCGAATTTCCCCCGGGCCTCGCCGACGAGATCATCACCATTCCCGACTGCCACGAGGCCCTCCTGCCCATCGTCGCCGCCGTGCCGGTCCAGCTGCTCAGCTATTACATCGCCGCCGAGTTGGGCCGCGATGTGGACAAGCCCCGCAATCTCGCCAAATCCGTCACGGTGGAGTGAGCCGGCCCCTTGCAGCCGGCCGGGGTGTATCACAATGAGAATGACTCTGTGGTACAGGCTGTGTTCTGGAGACGCGACGCCCTCGTCGCGTTTCCCCGGCGGCGGGGGCGCCGCCGCTCCATGGGAAACCCGTGCCGCTAACCTCCTGTTGGGCCTTGGACCCTTAGCCCGATTTCCGCTACTGGGGCATCAAAAAAACACAAGTTGTTGATTCATCGCCCGGTTTTTCAAAAGGTCGGGACTACATCGGCGATTTGCCCCCCGGATATCGTATCTTGGGAGGAGGTTGCGGCGGAAGGGATAGATTGAGTTTTTCCAGGAGCAGCGAGATGTCGGTGCTGGGCTCGGTGTGCCGGATCAGTAGCAGTTCGCGGCCGTCGGCGGTGGGGATGCACACATCGAGCATTTGGATAGTGGCGAGTTTTTCCAGGACCACCCGTGGCATCAGCCCCGAGGCGTGACCCCGAAGCTGCTGGCGCAGGGTGATCGACAAGCAGTAGGCAAGGAAGGCGACGAACAGGTGTGCCTCGATGCGCTCGGGCTTGTGATGATAAATGGGGCGCAAACCCAGGTCACTCTTGAGAGTCCGGAAGGCTTCCTCGACGAAGACCAGTTGCATGTAGCAGTGCCAAATCAGTTCAGGGTCGTCAGCCGGGAGGTTGGTGCGCAACAGGTAGCGGCCCTCGCGCTGGCGCACCGCGCGCAGCGCCACCCGGTCAAGCTTGAAGCTCAAGATGCCTTCGGCCGAGACTTCGGCGTGGACCAGTCCCGTGACGACGCGGCCGGCGCGGTCCTGCGCCGCTCCGAGTTTTTTGAGCAACAAGTCCCGCGGCGGCGCCTGCTTCTGCAAATCGGCCAGGCGTTTCCAGTAAACCTTCAGCCGGCGTTTGCGCATGCCCCGCTCCTTGCCCTCGCGCGCCCCGCTGTGGGCCAGGACGTAGACTTCGCCGTCCTGCGGCAGAAGCTTCACGCGCAACTGTGGCCGGACGTCGTGCCACGGCAACTCCGCCAGGGTTGACTCCAGCCTGGTGAGACGGCCCTTTGGCGTGCCCACAAGGTAACGCACCTGGGCGTCAGCGGCGCGCAACTCGGTGAGGACTTCCTCGGTGGGGATACCGCGATCCATGATCCAGATCCGCTCGGCTTTGCCGAAACGGCGCTGGATCGTCTCGATCATGCCGCGCAGGGTCGTCTTGTCGGCCGTGTTGCCGGGAAACATCTCATAGGCCAGCGGCAGGCCCTCGGGCGTGACGACCAGTGCCACCACCACTTGGACACAGTCACCGCGTTTGTCGCGGCTGTAGCCGAACCGTCTGGGGTCCTCCTCGCTTTCGGGAACGTCGCATTCGAAATAGGTCGAGGTCAGATCGTAGAGTAAAACCTGATACGTCGCACCGAACAGGTCGCACCAGCGCTGCCGCAGGTGCCCGAAGAGTTCTTCCTTGAGCGGCAAAACCAGATCCAGGCAGCGGTACAGCGTGTCGTCCTGCACGGCCCGCGCGTCCACATCGAGCAGATCGCCGAGCGCGGTCGTGGAAAACCACTGACGATGCAGCCGCCACTCGCTGCCCGGCGACAGCAGCCGGTAAACCGTGAGGATGCGCAGTACCTTTTCCCAGTCGGTGCCCTCGCGGTTGAGCGGCAGGCGGGAGCCGAAAAAATCATCGAGGTGCAGCGTGCGCCACAACTCGTCGGCCAGCCAGCACGCGCCCCATTGGCGCGGATGCTCCAGGCTCAGCTCGCTCAACCGCACCTGCAGCGTGTCCACACCGCCCGGCGGGGGCGTGCGGTCCGCGGGAAACAACGCCAGTTGCCGCGCCTCCCCATCGCGCTCATCAACGACGGCAATTGTCCGCTCCCAGGCAACCCGCTGGCTGTCGTTGATCTCCCCCAGGTACAACACATGCCGGTGCGCCACCTTGTTTCCGCCGTAACGATGGCTCTCCACGATCGACCAACTGCGATGTGTTTTCCCGTCCTTTCGCCGTGTCCGGCATTTGAGGAACATGCCCGCAGTTTACCCGATTCGCGCCGTGTGCGGAAGGGACTAGGTCGGGACTACACGCACTTTGGAAAACATCATCGATGCAGCTCAACGACTTGCACCGCGACAACCCCCGAAAAAAGCCATTTTTCGTTCCCAGTAGCGGAAAAAAGGTTAAAGCTGTCATGTATCGAAACAACGGACAGGCGACGTGTCCTCCAGCTTGTCCTCTGGAGCCTTGGCGAAGGAGGAAGCCTTGGCGGTAGACAGCAGAGTCAGAGTTGCACAAGAAGATTATTGGAATTACAGACGACACGACATCCCGCGTAATGGCCCCAGAAGAGAAAGCCCGCCAGGAGATCGATAAACTGCTCACCACCGCAGGCTGGAACGTCCAGAATTACCGGGCACTGAATCTCTCCGCGGCCCGCGGCATCGCTCTGCGGGAGCGGCCCGAACATCGTGGACAACGTCTCGGCATACAGCCCCTTGTCATCGACGCACACGCCACCCCACGTCGGGCAATTGGTGGAGACTCCCCAAAGCATCGCATTCACGGCGCCAAGCGTCTTGCCGCTGCCAGTCTCGCCCGTGATCAACCAGCCGCGGCAGAAGTCTTCGATCGTCCAGCTAAAGCCCCCGAGCCGAAGAATGACGGGCGCCGGAGAAGATCCGCGCCTGACCACGCAGTAAAACTCCCAGACTGAGAGCGCCGCGAAACCTACCGCCATCCCGCCGACACCGCCGCGTCCCGCCCAAAACAGGCAGGCCGCGACAGCGCTGCTCACCGCGAGGCACAGATTGATCCACATACCGGTTCCTGAATCACAGGCATCGACCGCGCCACATGCCGCTTGGTTGCAGCGAATTCTTGGACGGAACGCGGCTTTTTTGGGGCGTTCGCCGGATCGCTCGCCGGTCCCGTGCCGAAAACCGGTTGCTGGCGCCCACTGCGGGACAACCGTCATGCGCGACACGATTCGACCGACCCTAATGCGTTTGTGTCGTCAACGACGATTACACTTACCCAGCCGAGTGGGGCGCTCTCCAGAGCCGAAAAGCCCCGACGCTGCCTCAGCGGCCCGGTCGCGCAACAGCACAACCGGTTTCCGGCCCGCTATGGCGAGTCAGGAAGGTTTGCACAACACAAGCCGGCTTGAAATCGACTTCCGCACCCGCGCGCTGTTCAGGCACCGTGGGCCTCGCGCAGAATCTCCGCAAACTCCTCCAGCCGACTCCGTGCTTTGGCGCTGCGGGCACCCAGATTCTGCAATTCGTTCAGCGCGGCAGCTGTAGTGGCCGGCAGGAGGGGCTTTTCCAGCTTGGCAGCATTCCGGACCGGAACCCGGCCACCATCGCGGACACCTTCGATCCGGATCTCGCCCTGGAGACCCTCCGGCAGCAAATCGAGCAGGTAGGCGCGGATCAACTCACCGCGTTCAGCGTCCGTTCGGGACGCAGACTTGGTCAGCGCTTCCAGATGATCGGGACGGATCGTGCGGTATTTGCCGTGCAGATAGTTGTTGATCCGGCTGACGGCAATCCCGGTCGCAGCACTCATTTGCACCTGGTTGATTTGGTTCTTCTCCATAAAGAGCAGCAGAGCACCGGAGAAGTATTGGGTACGGGACGGCTTGGTTCTTTTTTTCGTCATGGGGAAAACGGGGAAGTGCTGATGCCTGCAAACGACCGGGAAACGACTGTGTCGACAGACAAACGCGAAATGGAGCTTGGGAAAAGAAAATTCGGTGGAAGCTGTTCGTCACCAGTCGCAGCGCCTAGTCGCCGGCAAACTCAATCTGCCCGTACGGTTCATGCCACAGCGGGCTCAGATACGCGGCACAGATATCAATTCGCGCTCGTCGTGCTTTGCTCCGGTCTCGACCAATTCCGTCGTAATGCTCGCCATTGCGACAGATTACCCTGTCGCATGACTCACGAATAGGAGGTCGCCGATCGGACGCTTACGCGCGGCTCGGTAACACCAGTGCCGTCACTTGGATGGCTGGGTTGCCGAGGTAAAAGGCACGACACGACCACCTCGGCTTGGCCATTGATGCAAGTCGGAATCAACAATCCTCGGCTCGACCCCTTCGGATTCCCGCCTCGCCGCCCGGTCAAGCTTGAAGCTCAAGATGCCTTCGGCCGAGACATCGACGTGGACCAGGCCCGTGGCGACGCGGCCGGCGCGGTCCTGCGCCGCTCCGAGTTTTTTGAGCAACAAGTCCCGCGGCGGCGCCTGCTTCTGCAAATCGGCCAGGCGTTTCCAGTAAACCTTCAGTCGGCGTTTGCGCATGCCCCGCTCCTTGCCCTCGCGCGCCCCGCTGTGGGCCAGGACGTAGACTTCGCCGTCCTGCGGCAGAAGCTTCACGCGCAACTGTGGCCGGACGTTGTGCCACGGCAACTCCGCCAGGGTTGACTCCAGCCTGGTGAGACGGCCCTTTGGCGTGCCCACAAGGTAACGCACCTTGGCGTCAGCGGCGCGCAGCTCGGTGAGGACTTCCTCGGTGGGGATACCGCGATCCATGATCCAGATCCGCTCGGCTTTGCCGAAACGGCGCTGGATCGTCTCGATCATGCCGCGCAGGGTCGTCTTGTCGGCCGTGTTGCCGGGAAACATCTCATAGGCCAGCGGCAGGCCCTCGGGCGTGACGACCAGTGCCACCACCACTTGGACACAGTCACCGCGTTTGTCGCGGCTGTAGCCGAACCGTCTGGGGTCCTCCTCGCTTTCGGGAACGTCGCATTCGAAATAGGTCGAGGTCAGATCGTAGAGTAAAACCTGATACGTTGCGCCGAACAGGTCGCACCAGCGCTGCCGCAGGTGCCCGAAGAGTTCTTCCTTGAGCGGCAAAACCAGATCCAGGCAGCGGTACAGCGTGTCGTCCTGCACGGCGCGCGCGTCCACATCGAGCAGATCGCCGAGCGCGGTCGTGGAAAACCACTGACGATGCAGCCGCCACTCGCTGCCCGGCGACAGCAGCCGGTAAACCGTGAGGATGCGCAGTACCTTTTCCCAGTCGGTGCCCTCGCGGTTGAGCGGCAGGCGGGCGCCGAAAAAATCATCGAGGTGCAGCGTGCGCCACAACTCGTCGGCCAGCCAGCACGCGCCCCATTGGCGCGGATGCTCCAGGCTCAGCTCGCTCAACCGCACCTGCAGCGTGTCCACACCGCCCGGCGGGGGCGTGCGGTCCGCGGGAAACAACGCCAGTTGCCGCGCCTCCCCATCGCGCTCATCAACGACGGCAATTGTCCGCTCCCAGGCGACCCGCTGGCTGTCGTTGATCTCCCCCAGGTACAACACATGCCGGTGCGCCACCTTGTTTCCGCCGTAACGATGGCTCTCCACGATCGACCAACTGCGATGTGTTTTCCCGTCCTTTCGCCGTGTCCGGCATTTGAGGAACATGCCCGCAGTTTACCCGATCCGCGCCGTGTGCGGAAGGGACTAGGTCGGGACTACACGCACTTTGGAAAACACCATCGCGACAGCTCAACGACTTGCACCGCGGCACCCCCTAAAAAAAGCCATTTTTCGTCCCCAGTAGCGGAAAAAAGGTTAAAGTAAGGCGGTTGGGGGAAGGTGCTCAATCATCTCTGCCGGGATCGATATCGGCCAGTCCATCTTGCAATGACCCCCAAGCTCTCCCGACCACCTGTTGCCCGGATGCACAGGATTCACGCGGCGTTGCTGGGTGGCACCTATCCCAACTGTGCCACGCTCGCCCGTGAGATTGAGGTGTCGGTGAAGACGATCCAACGGGACATCGAATTCATGCGGGACCAGCTGGACCTGCCCATTGAGTACGACGAGAGCAAGCGTGGCTACTGGTACACGGAGAAAGTCACTGGATTTCCGTCCGTCCAGATCACCGAAGGCGAGTTGATGGCGTTGCTCGTGGCCGGGAAGGCAATGGAGCAGTACCGGGGCACCCCATACGAGCGGCAGCTCAAGGCAGCGTTCGACAAGATCACCGCCGGATTGAATGAGACCATCACATTCAGTCCGGAATCTGGGTTGAATGCGGTGTCGTTCAGCAGCCTTGGACAGTCTGAACCCAACATGGCGGTCTTCGATGCGTTGAGCCGAGCACTGAAGAACCGGCGGGAGGTCGAATTCGACTACCGGAGACCCGGATCAACACGATCAATCTCCCGCCGGGTGCAGCCCTATCACATCGCGTTCAGAAACAATTCTTGTTACCTGATCGGCCATGACGTCGGAAAGAAGGCGTTGAGACAGTATGCGCTGCCCCGGATGGCCAATGTGACGGTGAGAAGTGAGCGGTTCGTTGTGCCCGATGACTTTTCGGTGGAGAAATTCTTTCAGGGTGCCTTCGGGGTCCAAGGTGGAACCGGCGACTACGTTGTCCGCATCCAGTTCGATGCCGATGCTGCGTTCTACATCCGTGAGCGCAGGTGGCATCCAACCCAGACGTTGAAGGACCTTCCGGCTGGCGGGGTCGAACTGTCGATGCGCCTATCCGATCTGGAGGAAGTCGAACGGTGGGTTTTGAGCTGGGGCGCTCATGCCACCGCCATGGAGCCGGTTGAATTGAAGACCAGCCTGCGCGAGACGATTGAGCAGCTGGGGAAGAGGTATCCTTGAGTGGCGACACTCAGCGTCCCACCCGATTCCTCAGCTCTTCTTGGTACTCCAACAGGTTCTTGGCCTTCTCCGCACGCCGCTTGAAAATGAAAACGCGTGCAGCAGCGACCATCTCTTCTTTGTTCGAAGCCGCTTCTCTACTCGGATCAAAGTCGAGCTTCAGGTTATTGCAGACAAAACAAGCGAGAACCTTGTTCTCCGGTGTGTCCGGTCCTCCTCTTTTGGTCGGTACCAAATGGTCGAGTTGACCGCACATGAACGAATCCACGCCCACGAGCAGCGGAGTCCCGCAATAAGCGCAGCACCCTCCGAATTCTTGGTACTTATCCAGCCAGATCTTTTCTATAGGCATAAGATCAGTCGATCACAGGGTCTTCTTCCTCGCCATTATCTGATCAGCACCGGCTCTCCGAAGAAGTCACGGTCTATGACTTCTTCCTGCGTTTTTTGGCCAACTCGCAGAGGCGTCGGTTCAATGCAATCGCTTCTTGGATTCGAGCGGCCAACAGCTCTGCTTGCTCCAAGGTCAGAATCACGGCGTATTCCGCGACACTGTCGGCACGGCTCCGCCCTTCGTTCGCGGTGATGCCAACAAAAACGCCTGCGTGCAGTTCTTCCATCAATTTGAATTGAGGGGCCGCATCGCCGAACTTGATTGTGGCGGATTTGTCCGGGCCTCTTGCTCCCACTGCTTCTGCGAAAATGCTGAGAGATTTCTTCTCGCGTTTGGCTCCTGCAGTCTTGGTGTGACCGAAAAACGATTCGATGTAACGTGTCATAGGGTTCCTTCTCTCCGGATTATGGGGTAGTTCGGTGCCGTCAATTTGATCCTGATCTCGTACGTCGATCAAAACAATTAGGCGGCTTTCACCGCCCCCCATACGCCTCCGAATGCCCCTGATGCTCTTTCCAGTTCGTCAAGAGCAAGCACTCGTGTCCAAAACAGGAGCAAGTCGGATGGGGTCATGTCGCACTGTTCACCTCGGCAGCGCCGACCCTTCTTACCAAGGGGGCCGATCCGATGGGTGGGGCCGATGGGGTCATGCGTGAATTCTCGACAGCGCTGCTGGATTGCGTCTGGCCTTGGGGTTTTAGGAAGATCGGAGTTATTCGGAGTGAGCAGCCGGACGGGGTCTGGCTTTGGGGTTTTGGGGTAGACGGGAGCGGGGTGAAGGCTAAGTTTTGAGGTGATGGCCGCCCGCTGAGATCGGAATCGGAAGGAGGGACTTACCATGTCCTTTTGGCCGCCTGGAGGGCGCGAAGCCCGAAAGACCGCCGGGGCGACTATCGTCCGGATGCCTTGAAGATGTCCGCTGTGAAGGAACGTGCCGAAGGGGTCAGGTCTCACCGTTTACCTTTTTCAGTTGGTTTAGCCACCGCTTTCCAAGACCGCCGCTGCGCTCCAGCAGCCCGACATGCTTGCTGACATAGGCCGCCGTCCCCATATCCAGCTGGCTGGCGAGCCAGCCGTTGCTGACGTTGGTCGTGCCTTTCAAGTACGTCGCCACGGCAACCTTCCAGGCGGCGCTCTTTCGCGCCGCGTCGGGCCTGGTCCGAGCCGCTGCGGGCAGTTTGCCGATCGCGGCTGTAAGCGCCTCCCTCCAACGGATCGCCCGGACCTCGGCGGCCCCGGCTGTTTCGAGCGTACGCGCTGCCGCCGCCATCTGATAGTCGCGCACCAGATCGGCCTTGAACTGCTCCGTCCCCAGCGCCCAGCCCTTGCTCAGGTTCGCATAGGCTTCGTTCTTGCCCGCCGGTCCCTCGGCGGCCTGCCATTCCAAATAGGCCGCGTAGGCGGCACGGCCCGCCGCAGTGTCGGCCAATCCTCCCGCCTCCTGCAGCGCCGTCCCAGCCTGCAGAAACGCCGGCCGGCCATCCGGCCGCCACAAATGCCAGTAGCTGGAATGTGCGACGTCCCTCAATCCAGCCACTGTCGCCACACCTGCCCGGACCGGATTGAGGTGGATATAGTCGCACAAGGGTCCCAACGACGACTCCTCGTCCACGAGCAGAGCCTTGTACCGGCCTTGAAACAGATGCCCGTGTTCATCCCGCATCCGGTTGAAGCGCGTGGCAAAGGTCGCCTCCAGCCACTGCATCCCGATCACCAGATTCGCCTTGGGCGTCTCCAACGCCAGATGGTAGTGATTGCGCATCACCACATACGCGTGCAGCGTCCAGCCGGACCGGGCGCAGGCTTGAAACAGACACCGCTCGAACGCCGCCTTGGTTTTCTCCGCCGCGAACACGTCGCGGCGGTAGTTGCCGCGGTTGATCACATGATACACCGCGCCTGGAAACTCCAGTCGAAGCTTGCGCGCCACGCCTAAACTCCAGCCGGACGACCGACCGCCGTCAAGGTAAAAGGTGAGACCTGACCCCCTCCGAGTTATCCCTATGCCGGAACCGTCGGCCGCGGCCCCTGGGTCGCGAAGATCACCATTGCGCAGATCGATAAGCCGGGCGGATACGCCAGCTAGCGAAAAAACGTGTGCACTGTGCAAAGTTTGACCCTGTCGGATCGGCCTCTGCTCACGGCTTCGGCGTGATCGCCTTCGCCGGATCAAATTCGAGGTTTCGATTTCCTGGCGTTGGATTGAGGAAGCTTTCCAACACGATGAAGTGATCACCACCGGTGATCATCTGAAAGCTGATCCGTGCGTAACGATTATCCGCAAGCCGCACAAAAAACCGTTTTGCCATGCTTGGAGTCCAGCGGTCGGCCGTCGCGGATTGTGCGAGTTCGACGGTTGACACGTAACCAGCATCTGGCGCTTCAAAATCAAATTCTCCGGGCCGTTCAACCATCCCTCCACCGAGAACCGTTAATCGGCATCGCCAGTCGTAATGTTCGCCCTTGTTTGGATTCATACCTTGATTCTGCGCCCAGACTTCAACACGCAGTTGCCCTTTACCCGGCCCAACGACCTGCCCCGTGCTTAGGTCAACGTCGGTCGGCGCGCCATCTTCGGGCACGATAATCGAACGCGGTCCGGCATGGATCAACGGCACGGCTTCGCCAATCTTGCGCAGGACAAAGAGAGCTGGCTTATCTTCTGTTGGAAGCCCGACCTCGGTATCCGCAAGATTACCGTGATTCTCAAAGCCACCAGATGAACCGAGCATGTCGTTCGATTTTGGCACACGATAATAACCTTCCTTGGAAACTTCGACGTGGATGCTCATACCGTGGCCGGTGATGACAAAGCGTCCGTCTTGGTCGCTTTCGGTTTCTCCCCTCGTCCCCGACCTATTTGGATTCGGATTATTCACCATTGAGTAACGAACTCTGGCAGCAGGCACTGGCGTGCCACGTTCATCAATCACCTTGCCGTAGAAGGTCAGGGGCCGTTGCAGGATTGGAGCGATCTTATCGAGATAACGCTTCTCACTTTCGACGTCCGGCTGCTTCACGCCTACAGGCGGTGAAGAACGCAAAGGCGAAGAAGAACCGCTTTGCGGCACTGGGGCGTTCTGAGTCGGTGCCGCAACTTCGGGCCGAGGTGCATTTGCCACGGCCGATGAAGGCGGCTTCACGTCGATGGACCGCCGTTGCCATAGCAACCACGCGACACCCAGCCCGGTAAGCAACACCAACAGCAGAACGATTCGCTTTCTCATGGTTGAACAGTGATACGAAGCTTGAGCAGAAGCGTGTCGTAAAAGTCGCGGGTTTGCTGGATCGAGAAGAGGAACTCGGCGCTATGCACGTCGCCGAACCCATACCCGGTCATATCGATGGACTGAGAGACCGTGATCGAGCCGCCCGTCCGGCCGTCCGCGCCAACAGTCAGACTGGGCGATTGGACTGCGAACGCCCTGCTTTCAGGCGTCACGTCGAGGATTCGAGTTCCTGTCACAGGTGCTGCGTCACGCAAGACGCGCAATTTTTGACCGGCTGCGGCGGTTCGAATGTAGCGATAGCCAGCATTGTCCGTATTCCCTTCTAGCCACTGATGCGGCCTCAGCGTCGCATTGTTAATTTGCCACAGCTTTAGGGCGCTATCGTCCGGCAGGAAGAAGTTCACCAAGTTGCCATGAACATTGGCTAGGCATCCTTGATAACTCAGCGCGACCGTCTGTGGATCGGGATCGTCGTTCGGTGTGACGTAACCCCAACTTGTCTGCACAACCGTGCCAGACGTATCGTAGTGTCACGGGTCACTTCAAAACCGGCCAGTGCGGGTCGGTTCAAAACCGGCCACTCTGAGGGTGGGTTTGGCATAGGATTTTGCGGGGTGAGGGCAAGCGTGGAAGCGGAGCGCGGCCGGCTTTGCCCGGCGTGACCGCCGAGCGGAGGCGAGGCGCACGCGCCACCCCACCGGAAGGTGGCGCGAGGTTACGCCGGGAGGGTTTGCATGGCGGCGATCGTGCCGCGCGGAGTGTTTTCATTCGGTGGCCTTGGTGTCGGTGAGTTTGGTTTTGCTGAGGCTGGTGTCCTTGAGCCGGTAGCTTTTGCCGGAGATGGCGATGAGGTGGGCGTGATGCAGGAAGCGGTCGAGGATGGCGCTGGCGGTGGGGACGTCCTGCAGCAGCTTGCCCCAGTCTTCGAGTGGCCGGTTGGAGGTCATGATGGTCGAGCGGTTCTCGTGACGGCGGACGATGATCTCCAGGAGGTACTCGCCGGCATGCTTGGGCAGCGCCTTCAGCCCCATGTCATCGATAATGAGCAGATCGGGTTTGAGGTATTGGCGCAGAAGCCGGTCGCGCTGCGGCAGGGCCTCCTCTTCGAGGAAGTCGCGCACCAGGTCGAAGATCGAGCGGTAGCGCACGAGAAAGCCTTGCTTGATCGCTTCGTAGCCAATGGCCTGGGCGAGGAAGGTCTTGCCGACGCCCGGAGGGCCCACGAAGAGCACGTCCTGGGTTTGGCGGATGAACTGACCGGCGGCCAGGTCGTAGATCTCCTTGCGGGGAATGGAAGGATTGAAGCGCCAGTCGAAGTCATCGAGCGGCCGCAGCGCATGGAACTCCGCCAGCCGCAGTCGCTGGTCGAGCTGGCGCTGATGGCGCACGGACAACTCGTCCTGGAGGATTAGTTCGAGGAACTCCAGATGGGTGAGCCGGTTGGCACTCGCCTCCTGGAGGCGCACTTCGATGGACTTGCCCAGCCCGGAGAGCCGGAGCTGGCGCAGCGTGGTGAGCAGGGGTTGGTTCATGGAGAGGAAAAAACGCCGAGGCGGTACGCCTGCAGATCGCGGATCAGGGGATGGACCTGGAGGAAATCGACCTGCACGACGGCTTCGCCCTCCTCGGCGAGCCGGCGCAGGTCGCGCAGGCGGAAGGCGCCGCGGTGCAGCGCGATTCCCGCGGCCCGCTCGATGCGATCGCAGGGATGCTGGCGGGCAAGCTGCAGCAGACCCTGCAGGACGCGCAGCTGGTAAGGACCGCGGTTTTTCAGCATCGCCTCGGCCCAGGCGCCGGTGTTGGTTCCAAGCAACCGGCAGCGCTGCAGCAGATAGTCGGCGCCGCGCTCGACTGGATGGCGCTTGTGGGCGTGGAGGTGTTCGTCGGCGGTGACGAAGCGGCCGGCCTCGGCGCGGACGTGAGTGCCGACCAGTTCCATGCGCGCATTGAACAGGCGGATGAGCCTCGACTCGGCTCGCACCCAGAGCTGCCGGCCGACGTACTCCGGCGGTGCGGAGTAATAGGCCTTCTGGTACTCGATGTAGCCGTCGCGGTGAACGCTGCGCTGCACCTCGACAAAGCAGGGGAAGATCGAGGCGGGCAACGGCAGCAGCGCCGGCCGTTCGACTGACTCGAAGCGTTTACCGACCTGCTGGCGTACAGTGCCGTGGATCCGGGTGTCGGCCACCGTGCGTTCCCACTCGGAAAGAAAACGGTTCTGCTCGGCCAGACTGCCGAAGCTGCGGCCCTTGAGGGCGTTGTTCTGGGCGAACTTGATCTCGGACTCGATCTTGCCCTTGTGACGGGGCATGGCCGGCTTGGTCGGCAGGACCGTCGTGCCGTAGTGGGCGGCGAAATCGCGCAGCTTGGGATTGAGCTCGGGATCGTACCAGTCGGCCGTGAGCACGCCGGCTTTCAGGTTGTCGATGACGACCGTCCGGGTGACGCCGCCAAAGTACCGGAAGGCGTTCTCCACACAGCGCAGGAATGTCTCGGTGTCCTGGCGCCAGACCGCTTCGCTATAGCCTTTGCGGGAATGGCTCAGAACCGCGCGAAACAAATGCGGCCGGCGGCGTTTGCCGTCGACCTCGACCCAGGCGCCCTGGCCGAAGTCGACCTGCATCTCATCGCCGGGCTGGCACTCCATCCGACGAAACGGCGGGGTGATCGTCTGGCCCAATTGCCGCACAAACCGTTTGACCGACTGGTAACTGCCGGTGAACCCGTGCTCGGCGGTCAGATCCTGGAAGAGCCGCCGACCCGACAGCCCGGCGTGCAGGCCCGTCTCAATCACGGCCCGCAAAGGTTCGCACAGGCTCGGCCGGCCAGCCGCGGATCCGGGGGTCAGAATGGCTGGTTTTGGTTCGGCGGGCCCGTCCGAGCCGGGGGTCGAAATGGCTGGTTTTAAATCAGCCGCCTCTCCAGAGCCGGGGGTCGAAATGGCCGGTTTCGCCGCAGCCAAACGCACATACTTGCCCACGGTGTCGCGGTGGATGCCCAGTTCCCGGGCGATCCGCCGCCGGGACCACCCATGGGCCCGCAGCGCCAGAATTGCTTGTTGATCGTTCACTTTGAGCAGGTTCATCGCGCCCTTGGTGCCGCGGTCGCGGCACTGGACGCAATCTTACCCCTCAAAGTGGCCTATTTTGATTCGACCCGTCGTGGCCGGTTTTGACCGACCCATGACATCGTAGCAAATCGCCGGAACGGCCGCGTTCAAAAGTGCGTAATTCGCAACGGTGGCACCTTTTTCAAGCGCTGAGCCCGCCACAATGTTGCCCATGCTGTGAGCAACCAGATCGATCGTGTAGCTGCTCGGCAATGTAGCGAGATACTGCTTCAAGCTGACGCCACAGTTCCACGCGCGATATTCGCTATCGTTGTAAGTCGTATTGCCGACGAACGTCGGCCATCGGAAGCTAACGAATCGACCCTTGTAGCCGCGGTGCCACAACCGCTTGAACATCGTTTCTGCATACATTGTGGAACGCTCATACGTCTGATTCCATCCGTGAACGAAGACGATGTAAGTTGGCTTCTCGTCAGGTGCTGGCTCGAAGCTGTAGCCATTTGCATCCGCCGCCCAACTCATCGTTGGATTTGGCTCGGTCGCAGTGCCAACGTAGTTGTAAGGGAACGGCAACGTGTCGCCGCCATCAGCCGTTGCCTTCGCTCGCTCATACATCGATTTGATGTTCATGAGATCGAGCCACACCCCCGGCCCTTCGCCGATCGGGTTGCCATTCTGGTCGAGAAGAACGATGACGAGCTGTCCTTCCCCTGCCGTGCAGCCCTCGAACAGCAGATTCCCGTAAGGAAAATCTGAGAGGGTCATGTCTTGTAGTTTGTAGCCTTGCATCGGAAGGCTGACACCCGGCGGCTGACCTCGTGCAGGCTGCCCATGTGCAATTGCTCCGCCAGCCAGCGGTTGCTTGCCGTCGTCCTCGCCTTCATCGCCGCAGGAAAATCTGAGAGGGTCATGTCTTGTAGTTTGTAGCCTTGCATCGGAAGGCTGACACCCGGCGGCTGACCTCGTGCAGGCTGCCCATGTGCAATTGCTCCGCCAGCCAGCGGTTGCTGGCCGTCGTCCTCGCTTTCATCGCCGCAGCGAGGGCCACCTTCCAGTCCGCCATCTTGGCTGATTGATGAAGCTCGCTCCGTGTCCGCCTCGCTTTCTTGAGCAACTGGTCGAGAAGTCTCTGCTGCAGCGCCTCCCCCGCCTGCTGCGCGTCGCGGTCGCCTTGCGCCAGGGCCGCCGCAGCCCGGCGCTGCTCCAGCGCCATGGCCACCTTGAAGTCGGTCGAACCCACGATCCAGCCTTGTGACATCCGGTCGAACTGCATCGCCTTGCGGGCCGGCTCGTCCTGCGCCACCCAAGCCAGATACTCCAGGTACTTCTTCCTTCCGGCGGGCGTGTCGGCCAGCCCGCCGGCCTGGTGGAGGAATTCCTTCGCCGTGTACCACCGCGGCCGCTGCCGCGGCTGCAACAGCCACCGCAGGCTTGTCCACGGCCATTCCGCCAGGGCTTCGACGGCACAAAGACTCGCACGCACGGGGTTCAGGTGGATGTAATGGCACAACGGCCCCAACCCCGCGTCGGGGTCCACCAGCAGGCTCTTGTAGCGTCCCTGGAACAGATGCCCGTGTTCCTGCCGCAGCCGGTTGAATCGCAATGCGAAGGTCACCTGCAGCCACTGCATGCCTTCCACGAGGTTCGCCACCGGAGTTTCCAGCGCGAGGTGATAGTGGTTCGACATCAGGCACCACGCGTGCACTCTCCAGCCCGTTTTTTCGCAGGCTTCCTCCAAACACTTCAGGAAGGCCGTTCGCGCGCCCTCGCTTCCAAAGATGTCCGCGCGATAGTTTCCGCGGTTGAGGACGTGGTAGATCGCTCCATCCTGTTCGAAACGCAGCGTGCGCGGCATGACCCTTCCATCCTCCAAAGCCATATAGACCGCGTCAACTACAATCTACAAAACATGACCCTATGAGATCCTCTCTTCAGGAAGGCCGTTCGCGCGCCCTCGCTTCCAAAGATGTCCGCGCGATAGTTTCCGCGGTTGAGGACGTGGTAGATCGCTCCATCCTGTTCGAAACGCAGCGTGCGCGGCATGACCCTTCCATCCTCCAAAGCCATATAGACCGCGTCAACTACAATCTACAAAACATGACCCTATGAGATCCTCTATGAGATCCTGACCCTATGAGATCCCCCTATGAGATCCCCCCTATGAGATCCCCCTTCCATCGGGGTTACTTTGTTCCAGGGCATGATGCCCAAGTGTAACCCATCACTCTGGACTAAGTGTTACCTATCACTCCGGATCGTACCTGCCGAGGACGTTGCCATGTTCGTCCTTTACGATTTTGGTCAGAGGCCGGCTCATCCCATCGTAGGTGTACGTGGTGCTGCGGCCGTCGGCATCGGTGGCAGTCCAGAGCTCGCCGCGAGGGGTGTACGTGAATTTGGTGACGACGTTGGGATCGGAAGTGCCGGTCTGGGCGGTCTGCTGAGTGACGAACCCGGCGGAATTGTAGGCATAGGTTGTGACAGCCTCCGACTTTATTGTCTGGCTTCCCCTGCCCTAACCTTCGAAACTGACCTCCAGTTTCCAGCTTTACTATTTTTGAGTCAGGATGACCTACGTTGGAAATCAACAAGTTAGCCCCGGTTTCAGTTTCCAACATTATTGTCCGAGTACAACGTTGACCCAATCACTGGCTGCCGGCGCTCAACAGGCCGGGTATGCGGCGGACCTTTGGACGTTGCGCCGGATGGTGGACTTGATCGAGAGGCGATTCGGGGTGCATTACGGACTGACGGGCGCCCGGCGGCTGCTTCTGGAGCGGCTGGAATGGAGTTGGCAGAAACCGGAGCGCCGAGCCATCGAGCGCAAGGAGGGAGCGATTGCCATGAAACCCCAGTGGCGTTGGCTCTGTCGCCTCATGCGCGGCGCGGCTATTGTCACAGGAGTGCTCGGTGCTCTTGCCGTCTCTGCACAACCGGAGGAGAAAAACCGGGCCGGTGTAATGAATCATACCGCGGAAGCCTCCCTTTCCGGAGGGGAAAACATGGCCGGTGGCACGGAGCGCCGCATTTGCGATGATGCGGCGCACGGAAGGGGTGATTTGGTGCGGTTTATGGAGGACCAGGTCACTTATTTGGTCAAAGATTTCACAGGTGAGGCACATCAGCGCCCGGAGATGGGCTGTGAGCTTTCTGATTTTGGTTCGTGGTATGACGTCGCCTATTCGGGAGGGATCAGCCGGTTCTGGATGAACTCGGTGCGGCATCACACGTATGATCAAGTGGGTTTCAATGCCGCCAACGATGTCGGGCTGTTGTCGTTGTTTTTCCAGACCCCTTCCGGGGAGTTGATCGACGGCAGCAGTGGCGAATGTGTTGTGACCTGGCATCCCTATGGTTGGAAGACAACGACCCGGCAGGGCGGCATCGAGATTGAGTCCACGGTCTTTTTCACCGCCTTCAACACCATCACCATCATCGCCGGGGTGAAAAACGCGGGGACCGCGGCCATCGCCTTGACTCCCTCCCTGCTGGTCACCGACCGGTCTGAGTACGACGGCAAGACCGGGGGCCTGATCGTGGGATTCGCGGCGACCCACGACCGCCTCACCTGGCGCATCCGACGCGTTGGCAGATCGGTCGACCCGAAAAACTACACGGATTCACTCTCGATCGGTTCGACCCTCGGCGCCCTCCACGTTGGTTTTCTGCCGCGCTGCCTCGCGTCCGGACGTGGCGATGAATTGAAGGAGTCGCTCCGCGAAACGTGGGCGTCCGCCCTGAAGTCCAAAGCCGGCTCGGCGGTCGCCAGTGCCGATCCCCTGAAGCTGGCCCCGGGCGAGACTCGCGATTTCGCATTCTATGTTGCGGCGGGCGCCGACGATGCGGCCGCAGAAAAGACCGCAGACCGGGCTGGGCATGACCTCACCGCGACCGGCCTTGCAGGAATCATTTCGCGCACCGAACGCGATTGGGACGACTACCTGCGGGCGCTGCCCATGCTGCATAATCCAAGCGATGAAGACCTGAAACTGTATTATTCGGCCGCCCTGGCGCTGCGCACGAACCGGCTGATCCTGTGCCTGCCGGCAGGCCGGACGGCCGGAACGACCAGCAGCGCCGGCGTGCAGGCGGACGCCACTGCGGCGACCGAACAGAACTGGGTGCTTCACGAAGCGTCCTGTCCGGCACGGGGAGGCTTCAATCTCTTTTTTCAAAGCGACAGCTGCTGGAATCTGCTCGGTTACCTCGACATCAATCCCGACTGGGCGGCCGGGCATGCCGTGCCGATCTTGGACCCTCCCTGCATCATCATGGATCCCCACTATTACTGGGCGATATGGGAGCTCTATTCGCGACTGCCGGATTCCAGGATGCAACAGGAGCTGGTGACCACGATCTATCCGATGCTCAAAGAAACCTACCGGATCTGGACGACGCAGATCGACATCGACCATAACCTCTTGTGTGCAACGCCGGATAACTGGGACGATAATCCACGGGCCGACCTGCTTTTCAAGGAGGCCACCGACATACCGGGTCAATGGAACAGCTGGTGGGACGATTGGGTAAAAGGCACCCGGGACAATTATCTGGAGGATCCCGCCGCCAGTTCCCAACTGGCCCATGGCACGCTCATCATGGGACGTTTCGCCCGAATCCTCGGCAAAGAGCAGGAAGCGGCGGATTGGGAAAAGCAATTCCAGAAGCACGTGCAGGCGATCGACACGTTGTGGGATGAAGAGAAGGGCTATTGGATTGTGACCTACCGGCACTGCTTGAAGGACAAGGTGCTCACGAGCTCCATTCTCTACCCCGTCTTCACCGGCGTCTGCCGCGATCCGGCGCGAATCCGGCGGGTGATCGAAAGCCACATTCTGAATCCGGCGGAGTTCAACGGGCAGTATCCCGTCCCGACGGTCGCTTACAATGACCCGCGCTACTACAAGCAGAAACCGCCACGATCCGACCAGGAAGGCGGCCTCTGGAGGGGCAACATCTGGCTGCCGGAGGCGTGGATCATCGTGAAGGGCCTGTATGAATATGGATACGAGGCTGAAGCCGGCGACATCGCCCGCCGATTGACCGGCATGATGTCCCACCAGGCGCAGTGGTGCAAAAGCAATCCCCAGTTCGCGTGCGTCCCGGCTGAGTACTACGACTCCCGCACCGGACAGGCCCAAAACATCCGCCGCTTCTCATGGACCAGCGCGGTGGCGATGGACTTCCTTTTGGGCAATTATCAGAACGAGCGCATGCTGGGCACGAATCCGCAACGTGACCGCGCGATCAACGGACATTTGCGGGAGATCTTTGACTTTGAAAGTGGGAAGAGCCTCTTTCGCGTGAAGACGGTCGGGCCGGTTTTCCCGCTCCTGCGCATGACCTCGGCCGACCACCTGCCAATCCACCAGAGCGCCAGAGTGGATTTCAGTTTCTCGGATCCGGCCGGCAATTTCACCGGATCAACCATCGTTTTCTCCGCCGATTCCAGCCGGTGGTCCGTCATTGAAAAAACGAAATTCATTCCCCTCAAACCGCAGGCGGACCACTGTTACCACGTGGCGCTGGGTGACGAACTCATGCTTGTTCCCCGCAGGAACCACGCGGATTGAATCCGCCCGCGCAGCCAGGCCGCCGCTCCATGGAACACGGCCGGAGACGCCACCGTCAATCGCCAGATGCGCCCCCTCCGGGGCTTTTGCCGCTGGTTTTTCTTTTCTTATGGAGGGATACGGGAGACCATGCCCTTCTTGTTCCTCCGGCCAATTGCTCCCATAGATTCCCCCGATGCATAGACGCTCCTTCATCAAATCTGTTGCGGCTCTTGGCGCTGCGGCGTTCGCCTCCCAATCCGTTCTCTCAAGGGTGCTCGCGGCGCAAGGTCCTTCCTCGCGGCCCGTCGTTTCCTCCGTGCAGGGACCGGACTATTTCAACAACACCCTGAAAGCGGTGGACCTGCTGGGCGGGATGGGGCGCTTCGTGAAGCCGGGCTCGACGGTGGGCCTGCTGGCCAATGTCGGAGACTGGCTGAAACTCCACGGCACCTACACTTCCACGGATGTCGTGCTTGCCACGGCCAAGATGGCTGCTGACGCCGGCGCGAGGAAGATTTTCTTCCTTCTCAAGATTGCGCCGAGCATGTGGGGGAGAAGTCCCCTCAGTGCCGAACACCAGACGTTGATCTCGTCGATAACCGAGGTCTCCGGCACGTACGTCACCAAGGAAATCCCTCAGGGCCTCGCGATCAAGAAGGCCGACATGATCAAGGAGCTGTTCGAGTGCGATGTCTATATCGACATCCCGATCTTCAAGCATCACGGCGGCACGATCCTGACCGGTTGCCTGAAGAACGTCATGGGAGCCTGCAGCGGGTCCACAGACCGGTTCTTTCACTCCGGCTCTGCAAAGAGTGGCGCGAGGGAGAACCTGGAATTCCTGGCTCAATCGATCGCCGATGCCAATCTGCCGCGCAAACCGGACCTGTGTGTGGTGGATGCCACGGAGTTCCTCATCAACAACGGACCGGCGGGGCCCGGCGAGATTCGGAAGGAACAACGCGTCTTCGCCGGCACAGACCCCGTTCTATTGGATTGTTTTGGCGCGCAGCTTCACCACCGCAAGCCCTCTGACATCCGGGTGATTACGAATGCCGCGGCACACGGAATTGGAATCATGGACATGGCTGCCTGCGATTTGCGCACGGCCTAGCAGCCTGTCTGGCTTCACGCCCTCCATGCTGCAAATAGGAGCCTGCCGGGAAGCAAATCCGAAAAACTCCTTGGGCCCTTCATGTTTTGCGTCCCGACAGGATCTTCTCTCTTCATGAAACCCGACATCCCCGTATTGCGGGCTCTTTTCGTTCTCGCATGCCTCGCACCGGGCTCCAACGCGAAGGCGTCGCCGACGGACTTCCTTCCCGGGGCAGCGGATTTGCCCGGTTGGATCCAGGAGGAGAAGCCGCGGACTTTCACCGAGGACACCCTTTGGGATTTGATGGATGGAGGCGCCGAGGTCTATGTGGAATACGGAGTGGAAGGCGCAGCGAGTGTGCGCTACAAGCACCCGAAGAAGGGGAGTGTTCAGGTTGAAATCTACACCATGAAGGATGTCGGAGCGGCCTTTGGCCTCTTCTCGTTCAATTCGCGGACCAAAGGCACTTCGGTCCCAATCGGTGATGATGCCTTGCTCACGGATTACTTTCTCCTGGTGCGCAAAGGCGCGTGTGTCGTCTCTTTGACTGCGGTTTCCGACCCGGCTGCAACCCTGCCGTCCTGCCTTGAGATTGCGCGGGCTATCACCGCCCGGATTCCCCCGGGTGGGGGCAGACCCGATCTGTTGTCGCGCCTGCCGACTCTCGCGGGAGGCTCTGTGCACCCGGTGTATTTCCGCGGGGGCGTCGTACTCCTCAACCTCTACGCGTTTGATGCTTCCGATCCGTTCAAGGCAGGCGAGGGCGTCGCTGCGGAGGCAGACGGCACCCAGTTCTTTGTCCTCCGGTATGCCGGCGACAAGGAGGCCGCGGCAGGCTATGAATCCTCCTGGGGCGTCTTGTCATCGAACTCCAAATACAAGGTAAGCGAGGGCAGGCCGGGCGAGCACGGCCTGGTTGATGAGAATGGAAAGTTCGTCCTTCTCGCCCGCAACGGAGCCTGCAATCTTGTCGCCGTTGGCGCCGACAGGGCGGTGTTGCGCGGACTCATGGAGCAGGCGCTCAGCGGGATTTCCCACTAGATCGTGGACAGGATCCTGTCATGAGAACACCCCTTGCCTGCATCTTCGCGATCGTTTGCACAGCATCCCTGATGGGTGCCGGCGAAGAGCCCGCGGCTGGGCGATGGCTGGCCGGGGCCGGGCTGGCGCCGCCTTTCGCCGCGCCGTCATCCCGGGAGGCCTGGGAGATCGAGCGCCGGGGAATTCGCGCCGAACTCTTGAAGCTCTTGGGCCGGCTGCCTCCGCGCCCGCGAACTCCGGCTGTGCAAACGCTGTCGCGGGAGGCCCGCGCCGGCTATGTTGTGGAGAAATTCCGCTTCGACAACGGTGCAGGCGCCGTTGTTCCCGGCTATCTGCTCCTGCCGACGAGCACCTCGGGAAAGGCGCCTGGGATTCTCTACTGCCACTGGCACGCAGGTGAATACGATCTCGGGAAGGAGGAGCTGTTTCAGTCGAGGCACACGCCGGAAGCGCCCGGGCCGGCATTCGCGACGCGCGGATACGCGGTTCTGGCCATCGACGCCAGCGGCTTTGGCGAGCGCAATGGCCAGGGGCCGGACGGCAATGCCGAGCGGGACTACACGGCTGAGGAGACCGCCAGCAAGTTCAATCTCTGGGTGGGGCGCACGTTCTGGGGCATGTTGCTGCGCGACGACCTGATGGCGCTGGACTATCTGGCGTCCCGTCCGGAGGTCGATCCGGACCGCCTCGGCGTTACGGGCATGAGCATGGGCGCAACCCGCACCTGGTGGCTGATGGCCTTGGACGAGCGTTTGAAGACCGGCGTCGCCATCGCCTGTCTGACACGCTACAAAAACCTCATCGAGCGCGGGTCCATCCATGAGCACGACATCGGGTACTTCGTGCCCGGCATGCTGAATCACTTCGACAGCGAGGCGGTTGTCTCCCTGATTGCGCCGCGACCCGTGTTGTTTCAGACAGGCGATCGGGACGCGGGCTCACCGATCGACGGCATTCGCATCATCGAGTCGGCCGTTCGCCCCGTATACCACCTCTACGGAAAGGAGGACGCGTTCCAAAGCGTCGTCTACCCGGGCCTGGGCCATGTGTACACACCGGAAATGTGGGCGAAGACCCTGGCGTGGATGGACGAGCACCTGGGCGGTCGGGCCCCGGTGCGCTGAGCCTGCAGGTGGCGGAAACCGCCATTCGCCGCTTGAATTCATGACGTCGCTTTCCGAGTCCGACTTCGCGCCGCTCGCGTCGACGATCCGATATGACGACGTGTCTGGCGTGGAGATGACGCAGTCTGGCTCGCACACGATCGGCGGATTGTAACGCGATACGTGACAAACGCCGCGGGCGATCGCATTTCGGTACGATTTCACCACATGGGGGTACGCATCGCTTCCGGCATCGATCAGAGCGTAAAACACCACAGGACATAGCGTCCCAAAATATCCAGGACCTTTGACCACGAGATTTGGCGCAGAACCATGGGCACCTGGTTGACCGGGATCATGAGGACCGCTGAACTGGACCGCTTTTTCAGGCCGAACATGCTTTTGTTCTGCTCTCCGCCAGGACGGCCGGCACCTCCGGCGCGGATGAAGTGTCCGTAATTTCTTGGTAGGCGCGCACGGTCCCGTGGTAGTTCCCGATCTGAAATCCCTTCGGGGAGGCGGCCCGAAAAGCTGAAAGCTGAAATCGAAAAACCGGGAAACCTCCGCCATGTCGGGCCATCACCCGATCTGCTTCGCGGCTTGGCGCCTTGGCGTGAACCGGATCGTTTCCGAAACAGCGGACTCCCCAAAAGCCGGTTGAAGATCCCAGAATGGCTCACGCGAAGCCGCGAAGGGCGCCAAGGTGGGAACCCAAACTGCTGCAAGCCTGGATTTTCGTGATCAACCCTTGTTTCGCCGGGCTCCCGACTTTTCGGATGTCCTCTTGCTTTCGCGGCCTCAAGTGACATTTTGAAGCCTGGCTCGTATGCGTTTTTCAAATATCCGCATTTGTTTTTCGGTTGGAGTCGCATGGATTACCCTGGCCCTTTCAGCCATCGGACAGACGACGACCTGGAGTGACGCCGTAAGCGCGAATTGGAACACTTCCGGAGATTGGACAGCCGGATTGCCCCTCAGCAGTTCCAACGCGATCATCTCCGGCACGGGCAGCGCCTATACGGTTACCCTCGACTCGACGGAGTCCACGGGAACGCTCACCCTTGACTCGGCAAATGCGACGCTGCTGGTTTCGGGGGCGGCGCTCTACCTATACGCCGGCCCGGGTTCGTCATCGGTGATGGCGGGCACATTGCAGCTTAACGGCGGCTCGTACGTCGAATACGTTGGCAGCTCGGGAGGGCACACGCTGGCGAACGCAGCGGCGATCCAATCGACCGGGGGCACAAACTATATCTACAGCAACGGCGGCCTTGGCAACGGATTGACCTTCACGAACACCGGAACGGTGAGCGTCACGGGCGGGACGCTGGTTCTGGGGGATGGAGCGTATGATTCGGTCACGAATTCGTCCGGGGGCGCGATTACCGTGAGTTCGGGAGCCACGCTGACATTAAACGGTGGTGCGTCGTCCCTGGTCAATCTGGGAACGCTGACTGCGAGCAACGGCGCGACGGTCAATTTCGGCGGCAATCTCACGACAGCAGGCCTGACGGGCGGGACAGTCAATGGGACGGGGGCAACACTCAACATCACCGGCAGTCTGGACAATACGTCGGCGACCTTGAACGCGCCCAACGGCGGGGGCATCTTCACCCTTGACGGAGGCACGATCACCGCAGGCACGGTGAACGGGAGTGCGCTGACGTTTGGCACCGCCGGGGGAAGCACGCTGAACGGGGTCACGATGAGCGGCGGTTTCACCGCGCCGGGCGGCGGCAACTTCACGGCGGAGAACGGCACCCAGTTCACCGGGGGCACGACGACATTTGCGAACAACTACGTGTACCTGGGCGGCACGGAAACAGCCCTGACGATCGCGTCCGGCGCAGCATGGACGGGCAACGTCACCGTCCAGGGCGAGGCGGCCAACCTGGGCTTCGTGAACAACGGCACGTTCACGAACACGGCGGGCTCGAACGTGATCTACGGCGGGGGTTATGGCGGATTCACCTTCACGAACAACAGCACGGTGAGCGCCACGGGCGGAACGCTCTACATCGGCGACGGCGCGTCCGATTCCGTGGTAAACGCTTCCGGGGCGACCATCAACGCCAACGGAGGAAATGTCATCCTCGGATACAGCACCGGCACGGTCTCGAATGCCGGCACCCTGGAGGCAAGTTCCCCGGCGGGCACGCTGACATTGGGCACCGGCAGCACGACGTGGACGAATACCGGTACGATCCTGGCGACGGGCGGCGGCACGGTGGATCTCGGCGGAAGCTTCACCACGGCAAACCTGACCCGGGGGACGATCAACGGGACGGGTGGCACGGTCAACATCACCGGCAGCCTGGACAATACGTCGGCGACCTTGAACGCGCCCAACGGCGGGGGCATCTTCACCCTCGACGGAGGCACGATCACCGCAGGCACGGTGAACGGGAGTGCGCTGACGTTTGGCACCGCCGGGGGAAGCACGCTGAACGGGGTCACGATGAGCGGCGGTTTCACCGCGCCGGGCGGCGGCAACTTCACGGCGGAGAACGGCACCCAGTTCACCGGGGGCACGACGACATTTGCGAACAACTACGTGTACCTGGGCGGCACGGAAACAGCCCTGACGATCGCGTCCGGCGCAGCATGGACGGGCAACGTCACCGTCCAGGGCGAGGCGGCCAACCTGGGCTTCGTGAACAACGGCACGTTCACGAACACGGCGGGCTCGAACGTGATCTACGGCGGGGGTTATGGCGGATTCACCTTCACGAACAACAGCACGGTGAGCGCCACGGGCGGAACGCTCTACATCGGCGACGGCGGCTCAGACACCATCGTAAACGGCGAAGGCGGGACCATAAACGCGAACGGCGGCAACATCTATTTTGGTTATGGAAGCGGCGTCGCGGCAACGAACTACGGCTCACTTGTCGCCACCGGCGCATCAAGCACGCTGGTTCTGGGCGCGTACAACTCCGCGTGGACCAATTCCGGCAGCGTCACGGCAACGGGCGGCGGCACGGTTGACTTTGATGGCTCATTCTCGACCGCCAACCTGACAAGCGGGACAATCAACGGCGCGGGCGGGACACTCAACATCACCGGCAGCCTGGACAACACAAGTGCGACCCTGAACCCGCCGACGACGGGTATCTACACACTTGCCGGCGGCACAATAACTGGAGGCACCATAAGCGGCGGCGCGCTCACATTCAGCGGCTCAGGGGGAACGCTCAGTGGAGCGACCATGAGCGGCGATTTCAGCCTGCCGGGCGCGGCTTACGCCTATTTTTACACGAACGCCAACACGACATTCAGCGGCGGCACCACAGCCTTCGCCTCCGGCGGCTACGACACCATCTATCTCAACGGATCCGGAACCGCGTTGACGATTGCGCCGTCCGCGACATGGACGGGATCGCCGAGCGTCTACTCCGACGCCGCCAATCTCACGTTGGTCAATCAGGGGACGATGAACTTTAACAGCGGCGGCGGGTACATCTACGGCAACAATTCCGGCTTTACTTTCACCAACAGCGGCACACTGACCGTCAGCAGCGGCACCCTGATGCTGGGCTATTATTCGAACGACCTGATTAACAATGCCTCCGGAGGCAAGATCACCGCGAACGCCGGAACAGTCGATTTCGGCTACAATCTGGCAAGGGCGAGCAACTCCGGGACCCTTCTGGCGACCAACGGCGGAACGATCAATTTCGGAGGCGCGTTTTCGACCGCGGACCTCGGTGGATCGATCAACAGCGACACGGGGGGTCTGCTCAATATTACCGGAAGCCTGGACAACACAAGTGCGACCCTGAATCCGCCGACGACAGGTATCTACACACTTGCCGGCGGCACCATAACTGGAGGCACCGTAAGCAGCGGTGCGCTCACATTCAGCGACTCAGGGGGAACGCTCAGTGGAGCGGCCATGAGCGGCGATTTCAGCCTGCCGGGCGCGGCGTACGCCTATTTTTACACGAACGCCAACACGACATTCAGCGGCGGCACCACAGCCTTCGCCTCCGGCGGCTATGACACCATTTTTCTAAACGGATCCGGAACCGCGTTGACGGTTGCGCCGTCCGCGACGTGGACGGGATCGCCGAGCGTCTACTCCGAGGCCGCCAATCTCACGTTTGTCAATCAGGGGACGATCAACTTTAACAGCGGTTACGGGTACATCTACGGCAACAATTCCGGCTTCACCTTCATCAACAGCGGCGCGCTGACCGTCAGCAGCGGCACCCTGATACTGGGCTATTATTCGAACGATCTGATTAACAATGCTTCCGGAGGCAAGATCACCGCGAACGCCGGAACAGTCGATTTCGGCAACAATTCGGCAAGGGCAACGAACTCCGGGACCCTTCTGGCGACCAACGGCGGAACGATCAATTTCGGAGGCGCGTTTTCAACCGCAGACCTCGGTGGATCGATCAACAGCGACACGGGGGGTCTGCTCAATATTACCGGAAGCCTGGACAACACAAGTGCGACCCTGAATCCGCCGACGACAGGTATCTACACACTTGCCGGCGGCACCATTACTGGAGGCAGCGTAAGCAGCGGCGCGCTCACATTCAGCGACTCAGGGGGAACGCTCAGTGGAGCGACCATGAACGGCGACTTCAGCCTGCCGGGCGCGGCCTACGTCTATTTTTACGCGAACGGCAACACGACATTCAGCGGCGGGACCACAGCCTTCGCCTCCGGCGGCTATGACACCATTTTTCTCAACGGATCCGGAACCGCGTTGACGGTTGCGCCGTCCGCGACGTGGACGGGATCGCCGAGCGTCTACTCCGAGGCCGCCAACCTCACGTTTGTCAATCAGGGGACGATCAACTCTAACAGCGGCTACGGGTACATCTACGGCAACAATTCCGGCTTCACCTTCATCAACAGCGGCGCGCTGAACGTCAGCAGCGGCACCCTGATACTGGGCTATTATTCAAACGACGCGGTGACCAACGGCGCGACGGGCACCATCGAGGCGGACGGCGGAACCATTTACCTGGGCTACAACTTGTCCTCGGTTACGAATTTGTCGAGCAGCACGCTTACCGGGGGGACCTGGATTGCCGCGAACGGCGGCACTTTGTCGTTCGAGGGCGCGAATCCCGTCATTGCCATCGCGCCGAACACAACGCTCGTTCTTGACGGAGTGGGATCCACGGTTCGCACGAGAAGCGGCGCCGGTTCAGCCTACCAGAACGTTGAACAAACGCTCACCACCAACAATGGCACGCTGGAAGTTCTCACCAATCGGAATTTCGCTTCAACGAGTTCCGGCTTCATCAACAACGGAACCATCCAGCTGAGGGGCGGCACGTTTACCGCGTCGTCGTTGACCAATGGGGCGGGCAGCACGCTTTCCGGGTTTGGAACGTTTAACCCCACGGGGGGCGTCGCGATCGGGAGCGGGGTGTTGGTTTCACCTGGCAACGCGCACGCTGACAACTATGTGGGCGCCCTGACATTCAACACGGTGACGTTTGGCTCCGGCGGCGCCTATACGTTCGATCTGATGAATGCTTCCGGAACGGCGGGATCGGGTTACGACACGCTTAACGTAACGGGAAACCTCGGCGTCGCTGCGACAGCAGGCGAGCGCTTCACGATCTCGGTCGAATCGATCGATCCCGCAACCGGAATGCCCGGAGGGGCAAGCTTCAGCGCCGCCCAGAACTACCAGTGGACGCTGGCGGCGGCCGGATCCATCTCGGGATTCGCCGCATCTGATTTCTTGATCAACACGTCGTCTTTCACAAACAGCCTTGGAGCCGGAGACTTCTTCATCACAACAAGCGGCGACGACCTCCTCCTGAATTTCACCCCTGTGCCCGAGCCATCGACATGGGCACTTATCATTGCGGGCGTTGCGATCATCGCTTTTGCCTCCTGGAGGCGCCGCGCCCCAAGAGTTGCGGCGACTGCCTGGATTTAGGCGGACAGGGGTCAAGGGCGCGGATTCATCCAGCCCGTGTAGTGGTCGGCGGCAGGATCGGATGGGGTCAAACTTTGCAAAATGCACTCTTCCGAGGAACAATCTGAGGCGCTTCACCTCTATGTGACGGCGATGACAAAATGCAAAATTTGATCCCTTCGCATTTCCCTTCCGAGGAACCGATACCTGCCTGCAGCCTCAGCTGAAGCCGAGAACCGGATGCGGCTCGTAGAGTTCCTCCAGGGTGGAGATGTCATCTGCAGTGAGGCGCACGGAAAGAGCGGCAACGGCATCATCGAGATGGTGCGGCTTGGTGGCCCCGACGATGGGCGCGGTGATGAACGGCTTGCCGAGCATCCAGGCCAGCGCGATCTGCGCGTGGGGCAATCCGCGATGTTCAGCGACCTGGCCCAGCCGGTCGACGACCTTGCGATCGCTCGCTTCGGTGTGCGAGTACATGCCATTACCAAACTGGTCGGTCTGGGAGCGCTTGGTGCTTTCGCTCTTCCATGGGCGGGTCAAGCGGCCGCGGGCCAGCGGACTCCAGGGAATGACCCCGATGCCCTCGGATCGGCAGAGGGCCATCATCTCGCGCTCCTCCTCGCGATAGAGCAGATTGTAGTGGTTTTGCATCGAGACGAACCGCGTCCAGTGGTGGAGATCGGCGAGATAGAGCGCCTTGGCAAACTGCCACGCGTACATGGAAGAGGCCCCGATGTAGCGCACCCTGCCTGATTTCACCACCTCGTGCAGCGCCTCCAGGGTCTCCTCGATGGGCGTGTCGTAGTCCCAGCGGTGGATCTGGTAAAGATCCACGTAGTCCATGCCCAGCCGGCGGAGGCTCTCGTCGAGCTCGTGAAAGATGGCCTTGCGGGAAAGTCCCCGGCCGTTGGGCTCGTCGCGCATTACGCCATGAACCTTGGTGGCGACGACTACCGCCTCGCGGCGGGTGTTGCGCTTGAGGAAGCGGCCGAGCACCTCCTCGCTGGCCCCGCTGGAGTAGACGTTGGCCGTGTCGAAGAAATTGATTCCCAATTCAAGCGCCTGGCGCAGGAAAGGCTGGCTGTCTGCCTCGTTGAGGCTCCAGGCATGCCTTCCTCCCTTTAGTTCGCCGATGGCGGGCGCGCCATAGGTCATGCAGCCAAGTCCGATGCGCGAGACCTTGAGACCAGTTTTGCCGAGATTTATATAGTCCATTCTTCCTTTGGGTGATTCCGGACCGACGCAAAAACCCGATCCCTGAAACTGGGTCAGAATGCGACCGATCACAAGACCCGTTTGCAAGACTGATTGCCCCGGTTAACCATCCGCTGCGCGCCCGAGGCCCAAGGAAGCTCCGGCAATTGTTCGGCGAGACAATGGACACGGCAGTTGTCCTGCTCGCATGCCTGCCCGAAACCTTGCGGAGCGAGAAGTTCATTGCCGGACTGTCCGCCGACAGCCGGGTCCGTCTGACCAACGGCGCGTTGAACCTAATGATCCCGGAGTGGAGAACCGGCCGAAGGGATCGATCTTGGAGGGTCTTGAGGATCTTGACCCGCACATGGGAGTCGTAGGTGGTGGTTTTGCGATCGCTTTGTGTCGAGACACAAAGTTCACGGAGTCTCGAATCTCGTGGGCAGCCATCGTTCCCTGTGTCTTCAGTGCTCCTCCGTGGCTCTGTGACAAAATCCCGTCCAGACTCGGTCGCGTCTCTCACCGCTCAGCCTGCCGCCGGCGCCTTCCGCGGCCGGCGGAAAAACCAAAGGGCCAGGAACACGACGAACAGGATGATGGGCAGAACGGCCACGCGGCCCAGGGTGGCCAGACCCGCGTCGGCCTGGATTTTCAGCCACAACTGGCCCAGTTCGCCGCCAGCGGGCGCCGCCGCGAGGGCGGCGGCCGTCTGGCCAGCCGGAACGCGAGCGGCGATGCCTTGGTCAACCAGCCGTCCGATCACGGGCTGGGCGAAACCCGCCCCCAGCATGCCCGCACCGCCCATGATCGCCAGACCTACAGCGCCAGTCTGGGGGAAGTTTTCATTCACATAGCCGAGCATGGTCGGCCAGAAGAAGCACACGCCCAGCGCGAAGACGGTGGCGGTGACGAACAACATCCCACCGGTAGAGTGGCCGACGGCATATAGGCCGGCCGCACTGAGCACGGCACTCACAATCAGCATCCCGTTCGGCGACAAGCGGTGCACAAATGTGCCCGCGCACTGGCGCCCGACCGCCATCAGCCCGTTGATCCATGCCAGCACCAGGATGCCCGGCACGCCGGCGTTGGTCAGCAGCGACGGGATCCATTGGTTCGGCCCGAGCTCCGTCGAGGCCGTCATCATCATGCACAGCACCATGAGCAGAAACAGCGGATGGAGGCAGGCCGCATACATTCCCTTCGTTGAGACACCCTGTTCGACCCGTTCAGTGCGCGGGAAAGGCTGCCCGAGGAACATCGCCCCGTAGACGACCAGTGGCAACAGCATGACGGCAAACTGCACCTTGTAGCCGAGGCCGGCCAGACCCAGGAGGTACGCGAGGAGGCCGCCGATGACAATGCCTCCCGGGAACCACATGTGAAAGTGGTTCAGTTTGGTCGTCTTGTCCGTGGAATACAGCGTCGCGATGAGCGGATTGCACGCCGCCTCCACCGAGCCATTGGCGACGCCAAACAACAGCGTGCCGGCGTACAGGCTCCAGAAATTCCAGGCAAAAACTGTAAGGATGATGGCCGCAAGGTGTCCGACAAACGCGACGGCGACGATCCGGCCGAGCCCGAGAACATCGCACAGGGGCCCGCCGATTACCATCGCGAGCGTAAAACCCCAGAAAGCGGTGTTATCAATCCAGCCGATTTGCTCTTTGCTGAGGTTGAAAGCGGTGGCCCACGGACCCATGGCCGCGCCCCGCAGCGCAAAGCTCATGGCCGTGACCACCAGGGCGACCCGGCTCGCCGCGAAAAGACGGGATGCATTCGTCGTCATGGCCGTTCAGTATTTGAAGGTTTGGAGATAGCGGAGGCTCACCGGGATGTTCTGCAACGGAGCCGCGGTCTCGTCCTCGATGAAATAATACTCCACGCCGATGGCTTTCGCCGTGCGCAGGATGGACGGCCAGTCGAGCTGGCCCGTGCCCACCGCCACGTGGTCCCCCTCCGGGGCGCTCCTCGTGCCGACACCGACCTCCCCTCCTTTGCGAAGGTCCTTCACGTGCATCAGCGTCCAGCGGTCCGGATATTTGGCGAGGAGCGCGGCGGGATCGACCCCCGCGTGCGCGACCCAGAAGACGTCCATCTCGAACGAGACGACGCCGGGCCTGGTCAGGCTGACCAACAGATCGAACGGCGTCTCGCCATGGCCGCCCGGGACCGGGTGAAACTCATAGCCATGGGGATGGAAGGCGAACTTCATCCCGGCGGCTTGAATCGCCGTGCCCCAGGTGTTGAAGTCGGCGGCCACCGCCCGCGCAGCGGCTGCATCGAACTCCGGCTGCGGAAGCCACGGAATGACGACATACTCCACACCGAGCGTCTTGGCCTCGGCGATGACTCCGGGCAGGTCGTCCTTCAGCCGCTCGTAGGGGAAATGCGCGGACACGGCCTTGAGCCCATGGGCCGTCAACTGCTCCCGGAAATCCGCCGGCTTCAGGCCGTACGTGCCCGCGGTTTCAACGAGGGTGAAACCCAGTGCCTTCGTCTCGTCCATGCCTTTGGAAACATTGGCTTCGAATTCGTGGCGCAGACTCCAGAATTGCAGGCCGAGACGATCGACGACCGGGGTCGCACCGGCCGCGGACACGGCCAGCAGGGCGGCAATCAGGGATTTCGCGACAAGCGGGGATTTCATGGGCAGTTCAACGTTTTGGCTCCGGGGACCTGGTTCGCGCCGGCACCCCGCCCGGGTGGCAGTCGGCGCATTTCACGAAATGGATGTTGTGGCGGCTCGCGGCGGATTTGAAGGTTGTATCCATCCGCTCCACATCGAGTCCGCAGTTGGACAACCGGGGATGGCATTGCGCACAGGATGCGCGCGCATCCAGATCATGCCCGGCGTGGCAGGCCAGGCAGCTCAGGCCCTCGTGCACGCCGACGCACGTGCGATCGTCCCCGGAGCCCGTCTGGAACGTGAAGTCCGGAGCATGGCACTGGTAGCAGATCCCCTGGCGCGCGTCGGGCGATACGCTCACCGGCCGGTTGCCGTCGAGCATGGCCGGCAACGGCAGCAGCTCCGTGCGGAAATGCACCTGTTCGCGCCGATCATAGAACGCCGCCGGCGACGGCGGCGCCGCGGGAGGATTCGTCCCGGAGGTTTTCGGACGCAGGCCCAGCGGTGTTCCGGGCCGGTGCACCTCATGGCAGGCGAGACAGGGGATGGACGCCTCGTCCGGCTGGACGGAGGCAGTCGCCAGATGCCAGGGTCCCTTGCGGTCGAGCGGCTGGACCAACTCCCGGATGCTGCGCTCGAAATACATTCCGTGGCACTGCAGGCATTGGTCGTTCAGGAGCCGGCCGGCATTGTGATCTGAATTCAGGAAGATCCGCTCGTAGGTCGCGTGATGCGGTCCGGCGGCCCAGGCCGCGAATTCCTGCCGGTGGCATTCGCCGCAGCGCTCGTTCATGCCGCGGCTGATGTCGCGCTGCTGGACCAACAGGCGCTCGGGCACCTCGCCGCGGACATGCCGCCAGAGCTCGCGGACGTTTTTCAGATGAAACCCGACATCCGTGGAGAAAATGCTGCCGTGGCATTCCTTGCATTCCACGGAACGGTGCGAGGAGGCCGCCCACAGATGGTAGGCAAGTTCCAGTTCGTGACAATGGATGCAAGCTTTGCCGCCGGCTGCGGCGTAGTAGATGCCTCCCGCCGGCACCGCCAGGAGCAGCAGGGCGACCGGCGCCGCGAGCGCCAGCCCGATGATCCGATGTTTTCGCCCGGTGAGCATGATGAGGGGTCAGCGCAGCCCGCCGCCCTGCCAGGTGCGCTTGATGTAATCCGAGGCGTAGTAGGCGACCGCCATGATGGTAAGCACCGGGTTGAAACCGCCGTTGGTCACGTGGACACTCGCGTCGATCACGAACACGTTGTCCACGTCGTGAAGCCTGCAGTGCTTGTCGACCACCGAGGTTTTCGGGTCGTTGCCCATGCGGCAGGTCCCGGCCTGATGCTGCCCGGCGCTCAGCCACCGCTGCTCCTTCTGGCGCCGCACCGTCCGGATTGCGCCCGCTTCCTTCAGCCAGAGCTCGGCCTTGTCGGTGGCATGCCTGCAAAGCTCGATGTTGTGCGGATGATCCAGGCCGGAGAGCCGCGCCACGGGGATGCCCCAGTAATCGCGGACCCGGGGATCCACCTGCACGCGAGAATCGAACACCGGCATTTCCTGCGAGGGGCCCATGATGACGATGCTCCGCCGGAACCAGGTTCGCATGAAATCCTTGTGCACCTTGCCCCAGCGCGGCAGGCCGGGCGGCCCGAAGTTGGTGAACATGTACGGCAGCCGTTGGAATTCGTTCGCCAGCAGCGCCCCGCCGACCAGGCCCTTGTTTCCGTGATTGAAATCGCAAATGGCAATTTGCGCGCCCGGGCCCATGTCGTCGTAGACGTCGTGGTTGAAAAGGCCCAGCGCGCCGCTGTAGGCGTGGCCCTGGAGGTTGCGGCCCACCCAGTCGAACCGGTTGCCCAGGCCTTGGGGGAAAAGGCCGCTCTTTGAATTCAGCAGCAGGCGGGCGGATTCGATTGCCCCGCCGGAGACCACCACCAGATCCGCCGTCTGGATTTGCCGCCGGTCGTGTTCGTCGAAGTACTCGACCGCCCGAGCCCGGCCCTTCGAGTCCAGAAGAATCCCGGCGACGATGCTTCGCGCGCGCAGTTGACAATGCCCGGTCGCGAGGGCCGCGGGGATCACCGTATTTTGCGTGCCACATTTGGCATCGCATTCGCAGGCGAAGCCGCAGCACCACCGGCAGCGCATGCACCCCGCCCTCCCGTTGTACGGGATCGTATTGCGAAGCATCGGAATGTAGAACGGATGCCAGCCCAGCCGCTCCGCGGCGGGCTTCAGCATCTGCGTCTCCCGGCAATCAGGCAGGGGCGGCATGGGCAGCGGCCGGCGGCGCGGGGCCTTGAAGGGATCGCCGCTCTGGTCGCCGGAAACGCCGATCTCCCATTCCGCTTTCTCGTAAAACGGTTCGAGGTCGTCGTAGGTGATGGGCCAGTCCTCCAGGGTGCTTCCTTCCGGAGCGCCGTAGAGGGATTTCATCCGGAAATCCTGGGCCATGTAACGCCAGGCCATCGCGCCGTAGCTCACCGTCCCTCCCCCGACACATGCCGCGTTGTTGTTGTAGGGCCCGTCCGCCGGCCAGACCACTTCGGCGCGCCCCTGGGCATCAACAAACACCCGCGGTTCTTTTTCCTCGTCCGGCCCGTACGGGACTCCCAAGGCGGTGGTCCGCTGGTTTCTCAGGTCGTCTTTGCGCTCCTCATCGGGCGTCACCCAGCGGCCGCGCTCCAGCACGACCACATCCAGGCCAGCTTCCGCCAGTTCCTTGGCCACGACTCCGCCGCCGGCGCCCGAGCCAATGACCACGGCGTTGACATGTCTGAAGCTCATGGGCTTTGCGGCGCGGGGGCGGTTGCGACGTTCCAGCTGGCGCTGAGTGGCCGGCGGCTGCGCACGGGAGGCGTGGGCAAACCCAGCATGCGCCAGCTGGCCGCATCGCGGTTTCCGCCATGACGCGGTCCGCCATAAAAACCCTCCATGGTGTGTTCGACAACCCGGTTGAAGAAATCGCTGGCCGAAACCCGGCTCCAGGCCGCGCCAGGCGCCTGATCCGATTCGAGTTTGCGGAGCAGCTCATCCTGTTGCGCGCGGGTCAGGTCAACGAACTCCTTGCTGAACGCAGTGAGACAGGACTCGCTCACTCCCCGGAGGCCAATCCGGTACAGCGATTGATAACGGCGATGATAGCCAACCAGCTTGCGATCGATGAACTCGACCACGCCCGCCCAGGCGGCCCCGGGATCCTCGTCCGCCGGGATGATCCGCTCGCACAGGGCATTGAGCGTCGCCGCCTCGGATTCGGAGAGGTACCGGTGGGATGATCCCCAGAAAGAATACGGCAGCCGGATCAGGGGGGCGGCCACCAGGGCCGCCGAGGACGCGCGCAGGAAATCCCGTCGCGTCATGGGCCTGACTGGAGGCACACTGTCCATGGGGGTCCGCGTTGTTGGGGAATCAGACGAGTCAAAATCACTTGCAGGTGGAGAACCTCGTCAGCGTCGGATTCATTGATCCGTCCGCGGCATTCGTCAAGCCTGGCAGCGCGTTGGACTTCGCCCTGGGTGCAGCTGCCGATTGACGGTGGCGCGAGTGGCATGGGCGACCTGCCCGCCGTCTGGTCGCACCAAAGTCCGAAGGGCGGCGGCGGAAGCCTCCGGCGAAGGCCGGGTCTTGCCCATTTTGCCTGGCGCGCGTCCACGGGCAAGATGTGTGCCACAACTGCGCGCGCCAGACGCTGTCGTCAATCGGGAGATGCACCCGTCAGCAACACTTTCTCCAGACCACGGGCAGGCCGTCCGAAAGTCTCAGCATCGGACCGGCCGGCCGGCGCGCGCCGAGGCGTAGGCGGCATCGATGATCCGCATGAGACCAACCGCCTGGGCCGGCGTGTTGAGCGGTTCCTCCTCGCCCGCAAGCGTGCGTACGAAGTTTGCCGCGGATCGCACGCGGCCCATCGTTTCATCCGGCGGCACAACAATGGTGCGGTTGACCGGGCGGCCGTTCTCCTGGACGTAAAGCTCACACGTGTCGATCGCCGTCTCGTCGCGACCGTCGATGCCGAACAGGCGCTGGACGAGTCCCCCAGCCTTCGTGCCCTGGAAGGCAACGGACACCTCCTCGCGTTTGACCATCTCCGCCCAGGAGGTCTGCAGCGACATAACCTGCCCGCCCTGGAAGCGGACAAAACCATGGCAGGCGTTCTCAACGTCAGTCACGCCCTTCGCCACGTCGGGAATACCCCATGGGCCCTTGAACGATTTGTCGGCAATAAAGTCGGAGAATGTCTGCGCCAGCACCCATTCGGGTTCCGGATAGCCCATGAAGTGGAGGCCGAGATCGAGCATGTGCAGCAGATCGATCAGCGGCCCGCCGCCGGACATCGCCCGACTGGTAAACCAGCCGCCAAAGCCGGGAATGCCCGTGCGCCGGATCCAGCGCGCCTGGGCCGAGTTGATGCGGCCGACCGCGCCCTGGCGGATGTAGTCCATCATCGCGAACGATTCGGGCCGGGCGCGGTTGTTGAAGTTGAACATGAGCGTCCGCTCCGCCTTCGCCGCGGCCGCCGCCATCGCGCGGGCCTCCCGGGCGTTCAGTGCCGGCGGCTTCTCGCAGAAGACATGCTTGCCGGCCCGGAGCGCCTGGAGCGCCAGCGGGGCGTGAAACTTGTTGGGCACGATGATCGACACCGCATCCAGTTCGCGACACTCGCGCAGCAGGGGCGCCGGACCGCCGAAAACCCGCCCGATGCCCTCGCGGGCCGCGGCCTTGCGGGCCGCCTCCTCGTCGATGTCGGCCAGGGCGACAACCTCCGCCCCCGCCGATCTGAAGCCGGCCGCATGATAACGCAGCATTCCGCCGGCGCCGATGATGCCAATCTTGATGCTCATGTGAGTCTTCCGCGGGGGAGTCTCCAACTTGCCCTTTTTGTCGTATGCCTGGATAGAAACAGACTTCAGCGCCGGCTTCAACCAAAGCCCGGCCTCCCGGCGCAAGAATTCCATGAATTGCCACTGCGCGTCATGCAATGCACGATCCTTCGGTCGCAGTCGGAAAGGCTGACCGAGTCCAATCCTCAAAATGAAACACGCCGCACTTCTTTTATGCCTGATCGTGCTCGCCGCGATCGGCGGGTTTGCCGCCGTTCCGGCCCCGCCTTTCCGACTGGCAATCGTGGGCCTTGATCACGGCCATGTGGACGGCTGCCTCGCCGAGATCCTCGCGCGCAGCGATGTGCAGGGGGTGGGCCTCGTCGAGCCCAAGCAAGCCCTCGCCGCCCGGTATGCCGCGCGCTTTCGCATCCCCTCCCCCTTGATGTATTCAGATCTTGAGGCGATGCTCCGGACCGCGAAGCCCGAGGGGGTGATGGTTTTCACCTCGACCTTTGAGCATGCCCGGGTGGTTGAAACCTGTGCCCGGTATGGGGTGCATGTGATGATGGAAAAGCCGCTTGCTGTCTCCATGGAGCACGCCCGCGCCATGCAGCAGGCGGCCCGGCGCTCCGCCATTCACGTCCTCGTCAACTACGAGACCACGTGGTATCCGTCCCATGAACTCGCCTACGCTCTCGTCCGAAAGCAGGGCGCCGTCGGCGAACTCCGCAAGATCGTCGTTCGCGACGGGCACAAGGGTCCCAAGGAAATCGGCTGCCCGGACTCATTCCTTTGCTGGCTGACCGATCCCGTGCTCAACGGCGGGGGCGCCATCATGGATTTTGGCTGCTACGGGGCCGATCTGATCACGTGGTTGATGCAAGGACAGCGCCCGATCCGCGTCACCGCGGTCACGCAGCAGCTCAAACCCGAGGTGTATCCGCAGGTGGATGACGACGCCACGATCATCCTGACCTACCCCCGCGCCATGGGAATCATCCAGGCTTCGTGGAACTGGCCCGTCGGCCGGAAGGACATGGATATCTATGGCGTCACCGGCGCCATCAGGGTCGCGGATCGCAACACGCTGCAGCTCCAGGATGCTGACGGCAAAGTCCACGATCTTGTGCCCGCTCCGCTCGGCGCCGGATACCGGGAGCCCATCGCCTATTTCGCCGCGGTGGTCCGGGGTGAGATCGCCGAGCATCCCCTCTCCTCGATGGAAACCAACCTCATCGTGACCGAAATCCTGGATGCGGCGCGCCAGTCGGCACGGTCCGGCCGGAGCGTCCAGCTGCCCGAAAAACCCGGGGAATAGGTCACCGGCTCTTCTTGTCGAAGGCGGCGTCAAACGCGACTGCGTTGACCGGAAAATCGAGCCGGCGCACAAAGGCGGCCGCCTCGGTCGCCCCGTGGACCCGATCCATGCGGATGTCTTCCCATTCGACGGAAAGCGGGCCGCGGTACCCGGCATCGTTGAGGGCGACGATGATGTCCTCAAACCGGATGTTTCCGCGGCCGGGCGAGCGGAATTCCCAGTGCCTCCGCGGGTCGCCAAAACTCACGTGGCCGCCGAAGACGCCCACCGAGCCGTCACCATGCCCCCACCAGAACGTCCTTCACATGCACATGAAAGATCCGCGAACCGAGGACCCGAATGAACTTCACGTAGTCAACTCCCTGGTAGCCGAGATGCGACGGATCGTAGTTGAATCCGAAGCGCCGGTGTCCTCCGACCGCTGCGACCGCGCGCCCGGCTGATGCGAGGTCGAAGGCGATCTCGGTGGGATGGACTTCGAGGGCAAAGTTGACGTTGACGCGGTCGAACGCCTCAAGAATCGGACCGAAACGCCGTGCGAAGTCTCGAAACCCGTTCTCCCAGAAATCCTGCGACGTGGGCGGAAAGGGATAGGCGGCGTGCCAAATCGCCGACCCCGTGAAGCCGTTGACCACCGCAGGCAGTCCGGTTGCGCCGTTCCGGCCCGGTTGGAGATCGAAGAACCTCCGGGCCGCCTTCGCCGCGAGCGCCATCTTCTTCGCAGCCCGGCGGCGGACGCCTTCAGGCTCCCCATCGCCCCAGACATCAGGGGGCAGGATGGACCGGTGGCGTTCGTCGATCGGGTCGCAAATCGCCTGCCCGCTCAGATGATTTGAGATCGCGTGGCAGGTCAGGCCATGGTCTGCAAGCACCTGCCATTTCTCCCGGCAGTATTTCTTCGATGACGCGGCCTGATCGACGTCAAAATGATCGCCCCAGCAGGCGAGTTCGAGGCCATCGTAGCCCATGCGTTTGGCCATGGGGGCAAGTTGCGCCAGGGGCAGGTCGGCCCACTGGCCGGTGAAGAGCGTGATGGGGCGCGGCATGGATGGTCGGGGGACGGGAGCGTCGGCGGCAACCACCCATAGCAGCCGGCATGGGCATTGCGACTGTGAATTCGCCCGGCGCGCGCGATCCTGTTCACGGGAATCCGCCCCTTCTTTTCCCAAAACAAGCCCGGCGCACATGCATCTCCCGATCGCCCTGATGGGGTTCTCGACGGGCCTGGCCGTTGCCGCCGACTCCAACCTGACCGCGTAACGCAATACGTGACAACCGTTGCAGGCGAGGGCCTCGCGCAATTGGGATCCAACGTGGTCCTGCACAGCCGCGAGCTGTCACACACCCGGGCGCTTGCCTCCAGACTTGAAGGACTGGGCGCGAAGGTGGTCACGGCATCCGGTGAGCTCTCCGATCAGGCCCAGGTCGACGCCATGCTCGACAATGGCGAAAGCGGCCGCTTGTTACGGGCGCAGGACTATGCCGGGCTGAGCCTGCAGCAGGCCCTGGAGAAGGCCCTGCTCAAATAGGGCAGGGTCTTGATCCAAAAAGATCTCCGCAGAATTGCATCCATGTCAGGCGGAACAACCCGACGGTCAGCAGGAGGGATTCATCGCGCAACCTGATCGACTGCCTTGAGAATAGTGTGAAAAGGGACCGGACCCCCTGGCCAAACAGCCGTCCTCGCCACGGCCTGCATCGCAACACTTGTGTCCCTCCGTCAACTGCTCTTTAGTGGATGGCATTCCAACAAGGTCCGGCATTTTTCGATCAAGGCCCGGCGCACGGTTTCAACGATGATGCGGAAGCAATCCACAACGGCACAGGATTCGCCGCGTCGGGTCATCAGCATCCGCGGAGGCTTGCTCGTTGCGTTTGCGCTCGTCGTGGTGCTGATCTCGGGCAGCCTGTTGACGGCTTCGTTCCTCGGCACGGCGCACCTCGCGCGCGACATCGCCGGATCACTCATGTTCGGGCTCGGGCGGGATGCGGAGTTCCGGCTCCACAACCGGTTTGACCCGGTCCGGCTGGAGCTGGTCGAGGATTATGCGGCGATCCGGCAGGGACGGTACTCGACCCGGGATCCGGAGGCGCTCAGGAGGCTGCTGCTGCCGGTGCTGTTCTCGCTGCCGCAAATTGATTCGATGATGGTCGTCGACCAAACGGGCGGGGAGCTTCTCGTGATGCGTTACGGTGAATCCGTCCGCCAGGCCGTGTTCCTCAAGCCTGTGGCGGACCGGCTGCCGGCGCCCGATCCCGGCCGCCTGCAATTCCTCACGCGGGATTCCAGGCCCGCTGGACAGGGCGAAACGAGTCATTTTGCATTGTGGGACGACGCGGGACGACAGCTCATGCAGAAATGGGATCTGCCCCTGGTCGGCTACGACAGCCGGCAGCGGCCGTGGTACAAGGCGGCGATGGCGGCTTTTCACGACCAGACGATTCCCGAGGCGCAGGCCGCCTCCCCGAGCCTCGTGGCGTGGACCGAGGTCTATGAGCTTTTCATCACGAAATCCCCCGGCATTTCCGCCGCTGTCGCCGCGCGCGATCCGTCGGGCGAAATCGTGATCGTCACCTGCAATGTGCCGCTGGAGGCGATCGCGCGGTTTACAACGTCGGTCGAACCCTCCCCCCGCGGGATGATGTTCGTGATGACTGATGACGGGAAGCTGATCGGGCCTCCCCGCGCCGGCCGGCCCGGGGAAAGGGAGGCCGCCGGCCCGCCCGCGTTGCAGCCGGTCGCCGAAGCCGGCTTTCCGGGCGTCGCCGCTGCGGTGGCGCAGTGGCAGGCCGACCATGGGGGCCGGCCCGATCGCTTCCGCCTTGCGCTCGACGGGGAGGCGTGGTGGGCGGGATTCACTCCTTTCGAAATCGGCCCCCGGCGCCGTCTGTGGATCGGCATGCTGCTGCCCGAGTCCGACCTTATTCCGGCAGCCCGCCAGTTCCAATGGCTCATCGCCGGTGTCGGACTGCTGGCCCTGTGCGCCGCCGCGTTGCTTGCGTTGCGTTTGGCCCGTTGGTTTTCAAGGCCCCTGGGCGAACTGGCCGCACAAAGCAGCCGGATTGCGTCGCTCGACCTGGCGGAGACTTCAACGGTTTACTCCCGCGTGGCCGAACTCGATCTGTTGTCCGCCACGCTCGGCCGCATGCGCGACGCCCTGCGCACCCACATCGCGGAAGGCGAGCGATCCCGCCGGGAAGTCGCGGAGAGCGAGGAACGCTATCGCACGCTGATCGAATCTTCGATCGTCGGCATCGTTGTCCTGCAGGACGGGCGTGTGCGTTACGCGAATCCGGCGGCGCTCCAGATTTGTGGATATCAAACGGTGCCGGAGATGCTGGCGCAGAGCGCCTGGACGGAGTTCGTCGCCCCCGCGTTCCGCGACGAATTGCGTTCCCGGGTCCAGGCCATGCTTCTCGGAGCGAACCTGCCGGCTCATCCGGGCTGGCAGATCCTCCGGAAGGACGGCTCCTGCCGCTGGGTGCAGTCGAGCCATGCCCTCGTCAAATGGGCCGGGGCCGATGCTGCGCTCTGCTTCATCCGCGACATGACCGATCTGCGCGACGCCGCCGACCGGCAGAGCGCCCTCGAGGAACAGCTCCGGGAGGCGCAGAAGCTCGAGGCCGTCGGCCTGCTCGCCGGCGGCATCGCCCACGACTTCAACAACCTGCTCCAGGCGATCGGGGGCAACGCCAGCCTCGCGCTCATGCCGGGCACCGGGCTCCGCGAGGTCGAGGGCGCACTCGGCGAGATCGTCGCCGCAGTCGACCGCGCGAGCCAGCTCACCCGGCAGCTGCTCGCCTTCGGCCGCCGGCAGCCGCTGCAGCGGCGGAGCATCGAGCTCAACGGTCTCGTGGCCGCTCATTTGACGATGATCCGGCGGCTGATTCCCGAGAACATCCGCATCGATTTTCATCCTGCTCCGCAGCCGGTGGTGATGGACGCGGACAAGGGCCAGCTGGAACAGGTTCTGCTCAATCTCTGCCTCAACGCCCGCGACGCCATGCCCGGCGGCGGACAGCTGTCGATCGCGCTTGATTTCGTGGCGCTCGACGCCACGACCGCGGAAAAACTGTGCCAGCGGCCGGCCGGCCCGTTCGTCCGTGTCAAAGTGTCGGATACAGGCCAGGGCATGCCCGCGGCCGTCCTCGACCGGATTTTCGAGCCGTTTTTTTCGACGAAGCCGCGCGACAAGAGCTACGGGCTCGGGCTGGCGGTGGTCTACAGCATCATCCGGCAGCACGGCGGGCACATCGACGTGCGGAGCGAACCGGGGCGGGGCGCGGAGTTTGTCATCCTGCTGCCCTGCGAGACCGGCGAACGCGCCCCGGCGGAGGAACCGCCGGCGGAAGCGGCTCCGGACGCCCCGGACGCCATTGCGGCCACGATCCTGCTCGCGGAGGACAACGAGGCGGTCCGCCGGCTCGCCGAAAAAGTGCTCGGCCGCCTCGGTGCGCGCGTGATCTCCGCGGCCGACGGGCAGCAGGCGGTCGATCAGTTCGCCGCCGATCCCGGACACATCGACCTTCTTTTTCTTGACGTCATGTTGCCGGGAATGAGCGGTTTCGAGGTCGCCGCCCGCTGCCGGGCCGTTCGTCCGGATATTCCGGTGTTGTTCGCGAGCGGCTACGCCGCGGAATCGTTGGGCGCCAGGACCGATATTGCCGCCAGCGACACGATCCTGCACAAACCCTACAGCGTGGAGGACCTGCGGGCCGCGGTGCGGAGGCTTGTGACGGCCTCCGGGAACCGACCCCGGAAATAGCGGAGGGCAAATCCGGGGTGCGGCGCCTTGGCCCCCGCACGCAGCGCCCTGGCCGCGCACTGAAACATCGCCCCCCGTTGATCAACCTGAACAAAGCCTCCATTCGATGCGCTTTACCACTGCGAATTATGTCCCGTTGATGAAAGGATGATTCAGATGAAAAAACCCCTGCGGACCAGACTGACTGCAAACTGTGCCGTGAGCGTCGGATTCCTTGGCCTGGCGGTGCTGGCGCTCGTGCGCGCCGCGTGCGCGGCCGCGCCGGCCGACGCCCCGATCGCCACGGACAACAACAGCTACCGGAACTTCGGTGTCGCCCTCTATGTTGAGCTGCGCGACATGCGCCACATGGCCTCCGATCCCCAATGGATGGAGGAGAGCTGGAACCTGATCAGCCATACCCTGAAGGTGGACAAGGTCTGGCTGGAAACCTACCGCGGGGGCGAGCAAACGCCCGAGGCCGATGTGCGGAAGGTCAAGGCTTTCTTCGCCGGCAAGGGCATCAAGACGTCCGGCGGCATGATGGCATATGTCGGCCGGCCCGGCGACGGCCTCACGGGCTTCTGCTTTACCAACCCGGACGACCGCGAGCGCTTCCGGAAGCTGGTGGCGTTCACCGCCGGTCTCTTTGACGAGATGATCTTTGACGACCTGTTCATTTTCGATTGCCGCTGTGAACTCTGCCAGAAGGCCAGGGGCGACCTGGGCTGGACGGAATACCGCCTGAAGGTGATGAAGGAGGTCGGGGAGGACCTCGTGGTGAAGAACGCCAAAAGCGTCAATCCGAAGATCAACCTGATCATCAAGCCGCCGAACTGGTACGAGCAGTATCAGTTCTCAGGATACAACCTCGAGGCGCAGCCGAAGGCATTCGACATGATCTATGCCGGCACCGAGACGCGCGATCCCGAAAACACCGTCATGCACCTCCAGCCCTACCAGAGCTACGGCATCATGCGCTACTTCGAGCACATCAAGCCCGGCAAGTTCGGCGGCGGCTGGGTGGATCCCGGCGCGCGCCAGACGCTGAACCGTTACACCGAGCAACTCGAAGACACACTGTTCGCCAGGCCGAAGGAGATCACGCTCTGGAGCTACGGCAATGCGCTCGAGACGCTGCGGCAGGCGGACGGGACGACAAAGATCACGAGCATCCTGTACGCGGACGCCGGCGACACGTTCCAGAAGCTGGATTCGTTCCTCGGCAAGCTCGGCCAGCCCTGCGGCGTCGCCTCCTACAAGCCCTACCACTCCTCCGGCGAAATGTACCTGCACAACTACGTCGGGATGATCGGCGTGCCGATGGATGTGTATCCCGAATTCCCGGACGACCGCGGAACGATCTTCCTCACCGAATCGGCGAAGTTCGATCCGGACCTCGTCACCAAGATCTGGAAGCATCTGAACGAGGACAAGACGGTCGTCATCACCTCGGGCTTGTTGAAGGCGCTCGAAGGAAGGGGCATCGAGAAGATTGTTGAGGTGCAATACACGGGGCGGAAGGCGCTGGTGAACCAGTTCACGTACCGCCGCATCATGGACGAGGAGCCTGCGAACGTTTTTTGCTCCGACAGCGGGATACTGATCCCGGAACTCGCCTACGGCCTGGTGGATTCCGAGGAGATCATCCAGGGCATCTACAAGGACAACAACCGTTATCCGCTGCTGCTGCAGGTGCGGGGCCTGACGAAGGGCCGGTTCTTCATCCTGACGATTCCGGAGAGTTTCGACGACCTCTACCATCTGCCCCAGGAAGTCCTCTCGCAGATCCGGCGCGACATGATGGATGACATTCCTGTGTACCTGGACAGTCCGGCCAGGGTCTGCCTGTTCACGTACGACAACAACACGTTCATCGCGAAGTCCTATCTGCCCTACCCCTCGCGCTACAACATCGTGATAAAGAAAGCCGGAGCCCGGCTCTTTGATCTCCAGTCCGGCCGCGAGCTGCAGGGCTACGTAAAAGGCGGCACCACGGTCTTTGAAGTGCTTCACGAACCGCGGACGTACAGCGTTTATCGCTTCGAATAGGGCGCCCCGACGGACAGGGGCAACGCCCGACTCTCCGCACGGAAAAAGACCGGCCGCCATGCGCACCGCCGTTCCCCTGGAGCAGGGCCGGCGCAAAGCCGGGCGGACCCTCAAGCCGCCAGCATCCGTTCGAGCCGCCGCAGGACGCGGTCGCGCCCGAGGACTCGCAGCAGTCCGTAAAAACTCGGGCCGACGCTGACGCCCGAGATTGCCAGCCGGCCGGGGTGGATGTAATCGCCCAGGCCTAGGCCATGCGCCGCCGCCAGCGCCTGCACGGTCTGCTCGAGAGCAACGTCGCTGGCAAAATCCGCCGTCTTCAACGCTGCGGCAAGCTCCCCCAGCCTCGACCGGGGGTCGCCTTTTGTCATGACCTTCTCCCGGGCCTTCCCGTCGATCGCAAAATCCTCCGTGAAAAAATACGCCGTGTAGGCCGGCAACTCCTCGATCGACTTCACCTTCGGCTGGCTCAGGAGCATGACCTCGCGGAAATAGTCCCCGGCGGGCCATGCGGCGGCAAATGTGTTCCTGCGCGTGAAAAAGTCCCGCGCCAGCGCCACAAAACGATCCGCCGGCTGCTCAAGCAGGTAAACCATGTTCATGTGCGCGAGCTTCTTCTCGTCGAAGCGCGCATTGCTCTGGTTGATGCCCGGCAGGTCGAACAGGCGGATGATCTCCCCGATGGGCATCTTCTCGCTGTCATCCTTGGGCGACCAGCCGAGCAGGCAGAGGAAATTGACAAGCGCCTCGGGCAGAAACCCCCTCCGCTGGTATTCCTCGACCAGCGCCCCCTGGTCGCGCTTTGACATCTTGCCCGGTCCGTTCTGTTTCAGGATGAGCGGAATGTGGGCATAGACAGGCAGCGGCGCCCCGAAGGCCTTGAAGAGCTCGGTGTGCTTGCTCGTGTTCGAAAGGTGGTCCTCGCCGCGGATGACGTGGGTGATCCCCATGGTGATGTCGTCGACGACATTCACAAAATGGAACACCGGGCTGCCATCGGAGCGCACGATCACGAAGTCCTTTCCCTCCGTGCGTTCGACCCGGCCGCGGATGGCATCGTCGATCACCTGCGGCTCACCCGAGATCTTGAAATAGACCGCGCCGTCCTTCTCGCAGGTGCGGCCGCCGGACTTCAGCTTCTCCAAGTATTCGCGGTAGACCGGCGCCCGCTCGCTCTGGCGGTAAGGCCCCGACCCCCCTCCCACCCCCGGCCCCTCGTCCCAGTTGAGTCCCAGCCATGTGAGACTGTCGTAGATCACGTTCAGGAACGCCTCGGTGTTCCGCTCCCTGTCGGTATCCTCGATGCGCAGAATGAACACCCCGCCGGTGTGGCGGGCGTAGAGCCAGTTGAACAATGCGGTCCGGGCACTTCCGATGTGGAAGAACCCGGTGGGACTGGGGGCGAAGCGAACGCGGACGTGGGACATGATGAGAGGAACGGCCAATCCAGTGAATTCAACGGATGCTGTCAAAGAATCCTCAAGAAACCTCTGGGGCCTCCTCCCTTTCCCGCGCCCCGAACAGCGGGGCCGTCCTGGGCCGGGGCGCCGAAACCCTCGCCCGGGAAAGAGGCGGAAGCGCGGCGCGCAAGCCGGGCCATCGGATGGAGCCGGGCGCTGCGGGCCGGCGCCGAAGGGGCATCCGGCGGCAATGGTGCGGAGGCCGGCCGCGTTTCCGTCCCCTTCCGGCAAATTTCCTCCTTGCGCCGCCCCAAGAAACCCGAAAAAACTTATCCCTTCCCTTCGCGCGCAGCTCCCCTGAAGAGCTTTCGCAAGTCACGTCAACCCTGCCTGCATGCACAGTTTCTCCGAGCAATGTCTCGACATGGCCCGCTCCATGCTGGGCCACAATCTTGATTCCATCTCCGCTGACGGCACCGTCACCCCGGTTGCGGGGGAACACCCGCGCCAGGATGAGCCCGGCCATGTCGCCTACGCGATTGGGGAGTACTTTCGCGCAACCGGCGAGACAACGCTGAAGGGCTACGACCTCATCGACCTGGTTGCGCGCTGCGTGACGGCCCAGGTGTTCACGGAACCTCCGGCGGAGAACGGCCTTGCCTATGCCGCGCTGGGCCTGCTGTGCTTCGGCCCGTCCAAGGAACGCAATCCGGTGTGGGAGCGGCTGGTCGATGAGACCCGCCTGCGGCTTGACAAGATGCTGCTCCACCGGAGCGACTACGACAATCACTGGCAGGCGTTCAACGTCGCAAAGGCGGTGTGCCGGTTCAGCTTCGGCCTCTCCAAGAAGGACGAGACCAGCCGCCTGATCGAACGCATGGTGGATCGCATCAATCAGACGAGCTCGAGCGGGTTTTTCGACGATGCCGCCAAGGGCTTCGGCGGCAACTTCAACCTCTACGGCGTGATGAGCTTCGTGTTCATCCGTTCGGCCCTCCAGCTGCACTCCAATCCCGGCGTGCGCGAGCGCAAGCTGCCCACGCTGCGCACCTACGCGGAGAAATACATCCGGATGATGCCCGATCTCGTGCGCGCAGACGGCCTCGGCTGGGCCTACGGCCGCGCCGCCGGAGCCTACGGACAGATGCACTGCATCAGCATCATCCTCCAGGGACTGCGCGACGGATGGATCGCCGACGATCTGAAGCCGCGCTATTTCGACATCCTCCGCCGGCTTTTCTTCTTTTTCTACCAGACCTACCTCGACCAGGAGCAGGGGTTCCTCGTCGTGCGCGACGAGGAGCGGACGGCCTACGCCACACACACCACGCGCATGGCGAACTTCGACGGCGCGCGCTACCTCTGCCAGTGGGCACGCCTCGGCAAGACCGTGCTGATGCCCGAGGGACAGCCGCGGCTTGATCCGCCCCGCACGAGCGGCCGTTTCGTCATTTTCGACAAGTCCAACCGCAAGGAGCAGGGACTCTTCCTCTATCGCGACGCCGACACCGGCCTGCATGTGCAGCTTCCGTTGCTCAGCTCCGGCGGCGCGGCGGTCGCCGACTCGCTGGCATTCCCGCATTGTCCCGGCGTTTTCGACTGGCCGAACAACCACTACCTCCCGGTCATGGTGCCCGAGCTGACGTTTGGCGAGCATGTCACGGTTCCGGCGTTTTATGGCCTGCGGTGCGTGACCGGCCTCGGATTGCGCAACAGCTTCTATTTCCGCTACGAGCAGCCGGAACTCATCAACCTCAGGGAGGAACTGGTGCGCGGCCTCGGCAATGTGAAGGTGCAATGGAGCTTCACGGGCAGCAAGGTGAGCTGCGAATTCGCCTACACCGTCAGGCAGCAGGTGACCCTCGACAACTTCCGATACGTTCTTTGCATCGGGGCGCCCCACTCGCGCTACCGGCTCGGCAATTCGCCAACGCTGGGTCCGCTGGGCCACCGGTGCTCGGTTCACAAGAATGATTTCCAGGCGACATGGCAGGAGACGGACATCGTGAGCAATGACCCGACCTATCGCACGAATTGCGGCCGGATCCATTATCTCCAGTTCCTGCGCCGCGAGCATCCGCTGGTCATGCGGCCGGGCAACATCTACCGGCTCGCCGTCGATTTCGATCCGGACGTCACCATGGTGGAGGCGTAGCGGGGCGGTTCTGGGTTTTGGCTTCAGAGTTTAGCGTTCTGAGTTCAGTGTTCCGGGTTCAGCGTTCAGGGATGCAAGCACAGCGATAATCCCATGGCTCGCAGCGAACGTTTCGAAGATCTGGACGGAAAAGATCGGCTCAAAGTTTGTATCGAGAATCACGCCGGAACCTGAACGCTAATACCCGTGCCTTAACTCCGGACCCTGAACCCCGGACCCTGAACTTCCTCCCCATGCTAAGCCGGCGCATCATCCCTTGTCTGGACGTCACCGCGGGCCGCGTTGTCAAAGGCGTGAAGTTCCTGGAACTGCGCGACGCCGGCGATCCGGTGGCGTGCGCGAAGGCTTACGACGACCAGGGTGCGGACGAACTGGCGTTCCTCGACATCACCGCGTCGAGTGACAATCGCGCGATCATGCGCGATGTCGTGGCGGCGACGGCGGACCAGTGTTTCATGCCCCTCACGGTGGGCGGCGGGTTGCGCTCGGTGGAGGATATCCGCGCCATGCTCAATGCCGGCGCCGACAAGGTCAGCCTGAACACCGCGGCGATCAAGGATCCTGATCTCGTGCTCCGGGCGGCGCGGCGGTTCGGCAATCAGTGCATCGTGGTGGCGATCGACGCGAAGCGCGATCCGGGGCCGGAGCCGCGCTGGCGCGTCTACACCCACGGCGGCCGCAATCCGACCGGGCTGGAGGCCGTCGGGTGGGCCCGCACCGTCGTCTCGCTCGGCGCCGGCGAGATCCTGCTCACCTCGATGGATCGCGACGGCACGCAGGCCGGCTACGATCTCGAACTGACCCGCCGGGTGTCCGATGCCGTCGAGGTGCCGGTGATCGCCTCGGGTGGCGCGGGCGAACTGGGGCATTTCGCCGACGTCCTCGATCAGTCCCACGCGAGCGCCGTGCTCGCGGCGAGCCTGTTCCATTTCGGCACGTTCACCATCGCCCAGGTCAAGGCGTACCTGGCTGGCCGCGGCATCCCGGTGCGCCAATAGCCGGGGAATGATCCCATCGTTGTCCGCCCGGTCCCTTGTGCCGTGCCGGTATGCGGTTTCCCCATCGTGATCGTTGTCAAGGCCGCGTCGCGGAACGTCAGCCACCCTATCCTCTCGTCTTGGACGTCCCGCCGTGCTGGACTTGCGGCATGGAGGTCAATCCCATCGGAATCATCCACTCCGGCTATGTAACCATCGTTTCCGCCTTCGCCGCGGGCGGCGGGGTCGCCGTGTCCGCAGGGGCGCCTGCCGGCGATTTCCTGATCGAACCCACCAGCAAGCCCAGTTGCTCCTGGATCTTCGCGAAAAACTCGGGGGTCAGTTTGCCGGCCGGGATTTCGTAGATCTGATGGGTCCGCGCGTGCTCGAACAGATCGCGGTCCCCCCCGGCGGTGGCGCCCCGCGGCCGGAGGATGCGTTTCCGCTCGAGCATCAGGGCGAGGAACTGCAGCAGCGGCGCATTCGCCGGGTCCGGCACGTTCGCCGGATCCGCCAGGGTGAGAAACAGATTCTCCGCCGTCAGCTTCAACGCCCGCTCGGGGTTCTCCTCGATCTTCCGCGGCTTGAACAGCTGGGCCCACCGGCAGAACACGAAGCCCGCCGGCCGGTAATCGACGTCCTCGCCCGCAAGCACATCATGCCGCTCGATCTCGTTGAAGGGCGAACGGACGAGATAGCTCACCACCCGGTCGCCCTCCGCGAACGGGCGGTTTGAGACCCGCGACGTCGCCCCCAACGGCTTCAGACTCAGTTCCATGGGTTTTGTGTTTACCCGGCTGCGGGTGTGACGCTAGCAAATTCACCGCCGGGCCATGCCCGGAAATCCCCGGCACGAAATGAACGGGCGCTTCATCGTCATCGGCGACATCCACGGCTGCCATGCCGAGTTCGCAGAATTGCTGGACCGGGTTTCCCCGGCCGCGGATGACCGGATCCTGCTGCTCGGCGATCTTGTCAACCGGGGCCCCGACAGCCTCAAGGTGATCGACCTTGCGCGGGCCGCGGGCGCCATCCCGCTTCTCGGCAATCATGAGCTGCGGCTGTTGAACTGCCGGCGCACCGGAAATCGGGGGTTTTTGAAGGAAAACGACGAGATGACCTTCGCGCGGCTCCGCGATGAGGACTGGGCCTACATCGGATCGATGCTCCTGACGTACCAGATCGCGGAATTGAACACCGTGTTCGTCCATGGCGGGTTTCTCCCCGGCCAGCCCTGGCAGACCCAGCCCGCATCGGTGGTCACACGGGTGCAGGTGATCGACCGCGAAGGGCGGCCGCGCAGGCGCGCCGACTGCCCGGACTGTCCCTTCTGGGCCGATCTCTGGAACGGCCCGCCGTTTGTCGTCTACGGCCACACCCCGCGCGCGGAGATCCACCGGCTCAGATGGTCGGTGGGGCTCGACACGGCATGCGTGATGGGAGGGCATCTTACCGCGTATATCCTGCCGGAAAGGCGGTTCGTGCAGGTGAAGGCGCGCCAGCAGTACTACATGCCGCAACCTCCTTGAGGGCGCGCAGCCCTGCGGCCTCCTCGGATTAGGTTTCCCAACGCCCCGGAATCCGCCTAGGAATTCCGCCATGGCTGACTCCCCCGCCCTGATGACCGTCCGCGACCTTAAGGCGCTCGAATCGCGCACCAGCGTCCCCTTTGCGAGCCTGCTGCTGGTCCGCAAGGTCACGGCGAAGACCTCAAAGAACGACAGCCCGTACCTTTCCGTCGAACTCGGCGACAAAACGGGCGCGTTCAATGTCACCTGTTTTGGCGACAGCCCGCTGTTCGATTTCTTCAAGAACCTGCCCGAGAGCGCCGTCGTGCGGATCGAGGCAAAGACCGACTATTATCAGGGGCGCCTTTCGCCGCGAATCAGCCGGGCGGAGCCGCTCACCGCCGAACAGCTCGCCGAGCCGGGACTTCTTGAGAACCTCATCGAAACCGCGCCGGAGGATCCTGCAAAACTGTGGGAGGACCTCCAGGCGTTCATCGCCGCCATCGGCCATCCGGAATTGCGCGCGACCGTGCAGGCGGTGTTCGCCGACATCGGCGACGCCTTCAAGACATCGCCGGCGGCCATCGCGATGCACCATGCCTACCGGCACGGCCTGCTGGAACACACGGTCCACATGGCGCGCGTGTGCCGGGCGTTGCTGCCGCTGTATCCCGAGGTGGATGCCGACCTGTCCCTCGCCGGCATCTTGTTGCACGACATCGGCAAGACGATCGAATACGAGGGTGACATGGTGACCCAGCGCAGCCGCAAGGGCATCCTCCAGGGTCATGTCGTGCTCGGCTACCAGCTCGCGCGCCGGGCAGGCCTCAGGGCGAAGCTCGACCCTGATCGCCTCGAGCGCCTCGAACACATCATTCTCAGCCATCAAGGCGAACTCGAATTCGGAGCGGCCGTCATGGCCGCCACCCCCGAGGCGGTGTTCGTCTCGATGATCGACAATCTCGACGCCCGCATGGGCATGGTCCAGCGCGCACTCCGCCAGGCCGGCGACAACGAGGAGTTCTCCGAACGCCTCCCCGGGCTCAGTGCCGCCCTGCTGACGAAGAAGCCCGGAGCGTAGGGCCGCCGAAACCGTCAGGCCGGCTTTCGCAGGACGCCGCCGCGGGGTCCCGGGCAAAGGCACGTTTCCTTCACGGCCAGAAAATCGCCGACGGTTCCCACGAATTCCCCGGTGTGGGTGATGAAGCTCAGGTGCCCCGCATTGGAAAAGACGTGGACGGCGGCGTTCGGATAAAGCATCCGGAAACTCCGGCGTTCCCGCGGGGTGAACCCTGTTTCGTGGTCGGATTCGAGGATCAAGACACGCCCGTTCCATCCGCCGGCCGGCGCCCGCGCGGCCCGGGCATCCTTCAGGAAGTCGAGCATGCACAGCACCTGGTTGCGAAGCCCTTTCGACCGGGAATCCATCATCGCGCATTGATTCACATAATACATCCAGAATTCCCGATCCGGATCGCCCTTCAACAGGCGCTGAAATGCCGATCGCACGGCCCGCGCCATGACCCGGTGCGGCAGCCGGGCCATCACCGGAAGCAGCACCCTGAACAGCCGCATGCGTCCCGGGGAATAGACCGCGGAATTCGCGATGATCAACGAATCCACGCGATCCGGATATCTCCGCGCCAGGGCCTGCGCCGCAAAGCCTCCGAGAGAATGCCCCAGGAGGCATGCGTGACGGACGCCGCAATCATCGAGAATGGTCCTGACGCCGTCGACAATCTCATCCGCCCGGGCGGCCGTCGGGGGATAGCCGATCGCGACGACCCGGCAGCGTTGCTCCAATCCTGAAACGACGGGGAACATGCTCTCCGCATCGCCGCCGCCACCGGGCAGGATCACCACAGTCCGATCGCCCGCGCCGGCCGCAATATAGCTCCAGTCGTTGCCCGACACGATGCGATGGACGATCGGGTGGAGATCCCTGAAGAGCTGGAACTGTTCGAAGATGGACATGCCTTTCAGCGAATTGGAAGGGCCGGAGTCCCCTCCGGCAAACAAAAGCGGGAGGGAAAATGATCCACCGCGAGACATGCCGTGCCGGATCCCGGGTTGTCTCCCCCCGGATTCCAGCGGCATCGCCGCTCCAAAAGCGGATCCGGCCCCAGCCGGGCCGGCATGCGGAGCTTTACGTCCACTCTCGTCCGAGAATCCACCCGCCTGTCATGTTTCATGGAGCGGATGCGAACACGCTGGAGGCAATCAGGCGGGAAGCAATTGCGTCGCCGCCACGTCCGTGCTCTCCTCGTCCATCATGCCCGCAATCATCCGAAGCGTGTTCCGCCATTTCTTCTTCGCGGGGGCTCATGTCCTGCCCGCCCTCGGGATTCTGCTTGCGGGCTTCCTGCCCGCCCGGACCACGGCCCAGCCCGGGCCGCGGGAGCGCCTGTCGATGGACGCCGGCTGGCGCTTTGCATTCGGCCATCCCTTTGATCCCAGCAGGGATTTCGACCACGGCACGGGCTATTTCTCCTACTTCGCCAAGGCGGGCTATGGCGACGGCCCTGCCGCCGCGGGATTTGACGATGCCGCTTGGCGCACGCTCGACCTGCCCCACGACTGGGCCGTCGAGGCGGGGTTTTCACCCGACGGCAGCCCGAGCCACGGATTCAAGGCCATCGGCCGGAACTTCCCCGAGGCCAGCGTCGGCTGGTATCGAAAAACGTTTCATGTCCCCGAATCCGATCTCGGCCGGCGGATCGCCGTCGAGTTTGACGGCGTCTTCCGCGACTCGGTCGTCTGGATCAACGGCTTCTACCTCGGCCGCCAGCCCAGCGGGTACACCGGTTTCCGCTATGACCTGACCGACTACCTCAACTACGGCGGCGAGAACGTGATCGCCGTCCGCGTTGACGCGACGATGGAGGAAGGCTGGTTCTACGAAGGCGCCGGCATTTACCGCCATGTCTGGCTGACCAAGACCGCGCCGCTGCATGTCGCGCCCTGGGGCACGTTCATCACGACCGAGGTCGCCGACGACGCTGCGGATGTCACCGTGCGCACAACCGTGGCCAACGATGGCGCCGCGCCGGCGACCTTCGCCATCGAGCAGCGCGTGCTCGGGGCGGACGGGCGGACCCTCGCCGGGGCGCAGGTCGGCGGGGCCGCGCTGACCGCCGGCGGCGCCGGCGAATTTCCCTGCGTGCTCAGGATCGCGCATCCGCGGCTGTGGTCGCTGGAGTCGCCGGTCCTGCACCGGCTCGTGACGGTCATCCGCGCCGGCGGCGCCGTGGTGGACCGATATGAGACGACCTTCGGCATCCGCACGATCCGCTTCGATCCGGACGCGGGATTCTTCCTCAACGGAAAACGCGTTGAGATCAAGGGCACCAACAACCACCAGGACCACGCCGGCGTCGGCGTCGCGGTGCCCGATGCGCTCCAGGAATTCCGCGTCGCCCGCCTGAAGGAGTTGGGAAGCAATGCCTGGCGCTGCGCCCACAATCCGCCGGCGCCCGAGCTGCTCGACGCCTGCGACCGCCTCGGGATGCTGGTCCTCGACGAGAACCGGCTGATGGGGCCGAGCCCCGAGCAGTTGGGCCAGCTTGCCCAGATGATCCGGCGCGACCGCAACCACCCCAGCGTGGTCATCTGGTCCCTCGGCAATGAGGAGTGGGCCATCGAGGGCAACATCAAGGGCGCGCGGATCGCGTCGTCCATGCAGGCCTTTGCGCAGCGGCTCGACCCGACCCGCCGCACAACCGTGGCGAACAGCGGCGGCTGGGGCGGCATCTCCACCGTCATCGACGTCGTCGGCTACAATTACATCGGCCAGACCAACCCCGACGAACAGCATGCGAAGTTCCCCCGCCAGCCGGGCCTCGGCACCGAGGAGACCAGCACCCAATGCACCCGCGGGATCTACTTCGACGACCGCCCGAACATCCACCTCCAGCCGCAGATGCGCGGAGACTCCGGCGGAAATTGCGAGAAGGGATGGAATTACTACGCGGCGCGCCCGTTCCTGGCCGGGTTGTTCTTCTGGACCGGTTTCGACTATCGCGGCGAGCCCACGCCCTTCGGATGGCCGGCGGTCAGCTCCCAGTTCGGCATCCTCGACACCTGCGGTTGCCCGAAGGACAGCGCGTATTACCTCAAGTCGTGGTGGACCGATGAGCCCGTGCTCCATCTGTTTCCCCACTGGAACTGGGCGGGCCGCGAGGGCCGGGAGATTGCCGTCGGCTGCTACAGCAATCATGAGGCGGTCGAACTGCTTCTCAACGGCCGGTCCCTGGGAAAAAAGGAAATGCCGCGCAATGGCCACCTGGAGTGGACGGTGGCCTACGAGCCCGGAACGCTCGAGGCGCGCGGCTACCGGAACGGCCGGGTGGCCGGGACCTGCCGGGTCGAAACGACCGGCCGGCCGTCGGCGGTCCGCCTGGCCCCCGACCGCAGCCTCCTCGCGGCGGACGGCGCGGACGTTCTCGGTCGTGTGTATCTCTGTAGTGGATACGGATGGGCGCACCGTGCCGACCGCGGACAATGAGATCCGCTTCGAGCTCCAGGGGCCCGCCCGCATCATCGGGGTCGGCAACGGGGATCCGGGTTCCCACGAACCCGACCGCAATGTCGAGGGGATCCGCCTGCTCCCGGTCGGGGACTGGCGCGGCCGCATCGCCCTGCCGGGCACGGCGGCGCCCGCAGACCCGGATTCGCTGATCCCCCTCCCCCAACTGGCCGGCTGGCAGGCCCCGCTGCCAAAGCCGGGCGAGGTCTATGATCTGTCGGCCACGTTTTCCCTCGACGCCCTGCCGGCGGACGCCCGGCTGCGCCTGTGCCTGCCCGCGCTGGGCGCGAAGACCACCGTCTGGGTCAACGGGCACGAGATGGCCCGAAACCTTGACACCTCCGCCTCCGGCCCCGCGCTCCTGCTGGATCCCGGCCGGCTCGTCATCGGGCCGAACCGCGTCCAGCTGCTCGTGAGCCCGCGGGCCGGCGACCGGAAGCATCTTCCTGAACTCACCCGGCTCGGCGCCGTGCAGGTCTGGACCCCCGCTCCTGCGTACCGGCGCCGCGTGTTCAACGGCTGCGCCCAGGTCATCGTGCAAACCGCCCGGGAGCCCGGCGAGATCAGCCTGATCGCGCGTGCCGAAGGGCTGCAGCCCGCCGCGGTCACGCTGAGCGCGCAGACCCGGCCGGCCACGCCGGCCATGCCCTGACCGAAAACGCCGGTTGGGTGGATCGAGTGGCACGGGCATCTTGCCCCTGTTGCCTGGCGCGCGTCCACGGGCAGGATGCCCGCGCGCCAGACGCTGCCGTCAATCGGGAGATGTGCTTCCAGATCGGTCCGCCGGTTCATTCGCCTTGCCCGCCGCCGCGGCCCGCCCATAACGGTTGCCCGCCGCCATGAACATCCAGCCGACCCGGGAAGCTTTTCTTCAACTGTGTGAACACGGCAACGTCGTGCCCGTCTATGCCGACTTGATGGCGGATTTCGAGACGCCGGTGTCGGCTTATGCCAGGCTCAAGGGCTCCGGACCGGCCTACCTTTTGGAATCCATCGAGGGGGGCGACACGGTCTCCCGCTACAGCTTCATCGGCTGCCGGCCCCGCAAGGTCTTCTCCTGTTTTTCCGGGTTCACCGAGATCCGCGAACCCGGCCGTCCCGCCCAGCGGGTGCCCACGCCCCACGACCCGCTCAAGCTCATCGAAGCCGAGATCTCCGGCTACCGGCCGGTGCCGGTTGCCAGCATGCCGCGATTCATGGGAGGCGCCGTGGGCTACATCGGCTACGAATACATCCACCGGATCGAACCGACCGTGCCGGAGGCCGCCCGCGATGAACTGGGGATTCCCCTCATTTATTTCATGTTGTCGGACACGCTCCTGATGTTCGACCGGGCGAAACAGACCCTGCGGCTGTGCGTCAACGCCCACGTGCCTCCTTCCACGGGTTCATCGCAGGCGGTCCTCGCGACCTACGCAGCCGCCGTGGCGGAATTGCACAGCCTGTACGCCCTGCTGAAACAGCCCCGGGAAATGGCCTCCTCAGCGCTGGCCGATCCGCCGCAGATCGAGATCCCCTCCTCGAATTTCACCCCGGCCGAATTCGAGCAGGTCGTGGAGAACGTCAAGGAGTACATCCGCGCCGGGGACATCATCCAGGCCGTGCCCTCCCAGCGTTTTGTCCGCGAATTCACGAGGACCCCGCTGGACCTCTACCGCGCGCTGCGCACGGTCAACCCCTCGCCCTACATGTTCCTGCTGGATACCGGCGATTTCGCCCTGGTCGGCGCCTCGCCCGAGGTGCACGTGCGGCTGACGGACGGGCTCGTGGAGATCCGGCCCATCGCCGGCACCCGCCGCCGGGGGGCAGGCGCCGGCGAGGACGCCGCGCTCGAGAAGGAGCTTCTCGCCGACGAGAAGGAGCGCGCCGAACACCTCATGCTCGTCGACCTGGCCCGAAACGACATCGGGCGCGTGTGCAGCTTCGGCAGCGTCACCGTGCCGGATTTCATGATGGTGGAACGCTATTCCCACGTCATGCACATCGTCTCCCAGGTCGAAGGCCGGATCGCGCCCGGCAGAAACGCCTTTGACCTGATGCGGGCCACCTTCCCCGCCGGAACGGTCAGCGGAGCGCCGAAAATCCGGGCGATGCAGATCATCGCCGCCCAGGAGAAGCTGCAGCGCGGATTTTATGCCGGGGCGCTGGGCTACTTCAGCTACGACGGCAACCTGGATTCCTGCATCACGCTGCGCACCGCCCTGGTCAAGGACGGCAGAGTCCACATCCAGGCCGGCGGCGGAATCGTGGCTGATTCAGTGCCCGCGCTGGAGTATCAGGAGAGCGTCAACAAGGCCTCAGCGCTTCTCAAAGCCGTCGCCATCGCCCAGGAACTTTGAGCCGTCCGGGCGGCGCCGGGTTTTGTGGCGGGGCCGGCGCTTCCCGCCGGGCGGGACGCCATCCGGGCCAATCCGGACCGGGAGGCGGCAACAGCGGGACAGGTTGTCCGGTTGTGGCGGCGCCATCGGCGGTGGCGCCCGGGCTGCCGGCTCAGGATCGGCCGTGGAACGCATTATGCTCCGCTATACCGGAAAGCCGGCAGATTAGGACATGTAATATGTTGTAGCAAAATGGCTACTCCGGCTTGTTCAGGCGTCTTAATTGGTGAAAACACTCAACCCATGGCATCGAATCGCAACTATTCCCACAGAGCGGCCGCCGGTTCTCCCGCTGTTCCCGCTGAGATTCAGGGCGAGGTGCTCCTGCCGCCCGCCCCCGCGATCGACGCTCCCCCCTCGTTTCTCGACAAACCGGAGCCGGCCTCCACGGAGGTTGATCCGCTCGATCGCACCGGCCTTCAAATCTACCTGCAGGAGATCGCCAAGACCCCCCTTTTGACCATCGCCGAGGAGGTGCAGCTGGCGCGCCGCATCCGTCGCGGGGACAAGGAGGCGCGGGATCACATGATCAAGGCCAATCTGCGCCTGGTGGTGAAAATCGCCTCAGACTACAAGGACTTCGGCCTTCCTTTCCTCGACCTGATCAGCGAGGGCAACATCGGGTTGATCAAGGCCGTCGAGCGGTTCGATCCCCGCAAGGGCGGCAAGCTCAGCACCTATGCGGCCTGGTGGATCAAACAATCCATCAAGCGCGCCCTTGCAAACCAGTCGAAGACGATCCGCCTGCCCGTCCACCTCGTCGACAAAATCTCCAGGATGCGCCGCAAGGCCATGGCGATGTTCGAGCAGCTCGGACGCGAACCCACCGATGAGGAGCTTGCGATGGAACTGGAAATCGCGCCCGGGAGGGTCGCCCACCTGAAGTCGGTCAGCATCCACCCTGCCTCCCTTGACGCGCCGATCGGCGACGCCGGGGAATCCGGCACGTTCGGGGAGATCGTCGGCGACGAAAACGCCGCCGACCCGTACGAGAATGTCCGCGAGAGCAACCTGAGGTCCGACCTGGACCGGATGATCAATTCGCTCGACAAGCGCGAAGCCGACATCCTGCGGATGCGTTTCGGCCTCGATGGCCACGACGAGCTCACCCTTGAAGAGGTCGGCCGGAGATTCAAGGTCACGCGCGAACGCGTGCGCCAGCTGCAAAACCTTGCCCTTCACAAGATCCGCAAGCTGATGGCGCGAAACGAAGCCCAGCGGGACATCGGGGAGATCGAGCAGGAGGAGCGCCTGCGCAAGCGCATGGAAGTCCTCCGTGAATTCTTCGAAAGCAAATCCCGCGGCGGCGCGGAGGGGATCCGGAGCGCCGGGGACCAGGACGGTCCGGCGCCCTGAGGCAATCGGAACGCGGCCGTTTCCGCCCATGCGACCGGACACGGGGCGTGCGCCGCCGTTCCGCGCACCCTCCTGCGCAGTTCCGCTGAAGACACGACGGGGCCGCCGCCGGTCTGCCGGGGGCGGGCCCCCGGGCCTGCGCCGTCCGCGCTGCTTGCGCAGCCGGGGATCGGGTCCCCGGCCGTTTGCATCGCGGCGGTTCCTCGATTCACTCCGGATCCACGTATGAAGCATTACGATTTCGCCGCAGGGCTGCAAACCTTGTGGGACAAGGCGTGCGCGCAGTACGCCGGCGGCCGGCGCGACGCCGGCGCCTTCTTCGACGCCGCCGAGCTGGCGTTCCTCGCCGCCAACGGCATCACCGCCCAGCATCTCTTCGACTATGCGGAGGACTTCACCGGGGGCGGCGAGCCCGCCTGGGACTCCGCGCTCGCGATCGAGTTCGTCCGCCGCGACTATTTCCTCAACGTCCAGGCAGGCCGGGCATCGCCGGTCGTGCTGGACGAGGCAACGCTGCCGGCGAAGACCGCCGCCGTGCAGGGAATCGACTGGCTGCCGCGCATCATGCCGAAGGCCAGGGCAAAGCTCCGCGGCGAGCTGCCCGCTTCGCTCATGTATTGCTGCGGTGGTGACAGGAGGTTCTTCAAGGCCCACGACATCCATCCCGCCGAGTTCTTGAGCCTCGTCTGGCGCAAAGAAGACGACGATCAGGCCGTCATCGACTGGGTGGTGCGCCGCAGCGCGGCTGCCCGGGCGCCGTCGCAGAGCTCTTGAAACAGCGCCTCCGCGCGGAGCCCGTCCGCGACAGGGGCCGCGAAACGGGAGTCGTCCGCCTCCGGGCCCCGGCTTCCCGCCCGGGACAATCCTCCCGCGCGCCGGCGGGCGCGAGGGCGGGCGCCCGGCTTCCCGCGCCGGGTCAGCGCGCCTCCGCCAGCTGGCTGACGAACGCCGCGAGCTTCGCCTGATCCTTCACCCCCGCCGACGCCTCCACTCCGCTGTTCACGTCAACGAAGCGCGCGCCCGTCACCTTGAGGGCGATGCCGATGTTGTCCGGATTCAACCCGCCGGACAGGATCCAGGTCTTCTCGGGCTGCGCCTCGCATTGGCGGCGGAACTTCGTCCAGTCCGCGGTCTTCCCGCTGCCCCCGAACCTGTCGGGTGCAAACGCGTCGAACAGAAGGGTGTTCGCCAGGGCCAGCACCGCCGGCGGGATCTCCGCCCCGGGCGGCAGCCGCGGAGCGAGCCACAGGCGCTGGGAGCCGGCTTCCGCGGCCCAGGCCGCCACTCCGGCCGGAAATGTCCCGGCGTCAAAATGGACCTGCACGAAGTCGAATCCAGCCGCGGCGATCTCCCGCAGTTCCGCGGCCGTCGGGTCAACCGTCACCGCCACCTTCCGGCGGTCCGGGAGGCGCGGGGCCATCGCGCGGTATTGCTCCAGGGACACGTGGCGCGGCGATTTCGCGTGGAGCACAAATCCGAGGTAGTCCGCGCCGCAGCGGTCGGCCAGCTCCGCGCCCGCCGGCGATGTGATTCCGCAGACCTTCAACCGGATGCCATTGATCATGGGGAGATTCTTGGATCGACTGTGTCTGATCGGGAGAATGATGCCGGGTTAATGGCCGGGGAGCTTCGCGACAAGCGCGTTCACCAGGGCGTCGAGAGTCGGTTCCTGCGCCTCAAAGTCGACGCGGAGACCTGCGCTGCGCAGGGCGGCGCTCGTCACCGGACCGATGCTTCCGGCCAGCGGAGAACGGGCTCCCGCCGCGGGCTGAAGTCCTCCCGCCTGCGCGGAAAACGCCTCCACTGCGGATGAGCTCGCAAACAGCACCGCGTCCGCCCCGGAGCGCTGGAAGTCCTCCGCATCGGGATTCCCTTTCAGATCAACCCTGACGTTTTCGTAGACCGGGAAGGTGTCGACGATCGCCCGCGCCGCATCGAGCTTCCTGACCAGCAAATCGCGGTTGTGATTTCCGGTGACCACCAGCACCTTGCCATGGTCGAGGCTGCCCGTGGCGATCATCGCCTCCGCCAGCGCCTCCGCCGTCCCCCCGGCCGGACAGATCTCAACCTCAAGGTGGAGCGCGCGCACGAGGCGCGCCGTGGCCTCGCCGACGCAGGCGATGCGCATGACGCCGAGCGCGCGAAGATCGCGGAATCCCTTGAGAAACAGGTCGAAGAAATGGCGCACGCCGTTGGCACTCGTGAACACGAGCCAGTCGTAATGCCCCAGCTCCGCAAAGACTTCAAGGGTCGTCTCGCGATCCGCCTTTGGCCGGATCTCGATGAAGTGGCAACGGAAACTTCAAGCATACCTTTAGCTGGGGGGGGGGGGAACCACCAAAAAAATTGTTTAAAAATTTTTTGGCCTTGGGTCCAAAAAATAGTGACCGAAATCCGATGAGAAAACGCTTAGGGGTAGGGGGTGGGGGGGGTCGAAAAAAAGACCCCCCTTTGGCTTGGCGAAAGGACCCCCCCCCCCCAACTTGGCCAACCTGCTAAATGTATGACTTCAAGTGCCCGGCATGAGTCCAGTCCTTGATACTGATTGGTACTTCTGTATCTGATTGCATAGTAGCCGGGATTAACCGATGGAATCCCAGGCCGTCGGCCGTATTAGCTAGGAGTTAGCTAGACGCAATGAAAGCCTGCGTTTAGCTAACTCATAGCTAAGACGGCCGACGGCGAACGGCCTGGGATTCCATCGGTTAAGCTAGCCCAGATTTCATGTGCACGGATATCAATCGCTATTCAGTCTTGGGTTTATCCTTAAAGGTTGGATCCACGAGAACCTCAAGTACCCAAATAAGGTTTATGTTAGGATCCGCGCCACGACGGCGCCCCGCATAATCAGAGTACCCAAATAAGGTATATGTTAGGATCCGCGCCGACCTACGTGCTCACATACTCTACAAAACAACCTCTCAATGATAGGGAAATAAATCTACTCGTGGAGTCAAAAAATTATATTTTGATAAGAAAATAAATATTCCACTTTTTTCCAGACTTTATGCAAATCGACCAGCATGCTAATTCAATTCGGCGCCGCTGCGATTCCAACATTAACAGCAGCTGAAGCTCTGCACGCTTATTTTTGGAGATCGGATATATCAAAAATAATTAGCGAAGGAT
>CAWHAC010000002.1:0-379276 GCA_963827125.1 uncultured Verrucomicrobiae bacterium | reverse complement strand
GAGGGAACCGTTGGCGTGCGCCAGGCGAGATAGAGCCGTTCCCAGGAGCTGGGGCGCCGGGGATTGGACGGAGCGTAGGAACGGCGCTCGATGGCGTCCAGATTCTGGAAAAAGAGCCGCTGCGCGGGCGAGCCGCAGCGGACGAGAACGGACGTGTCGGTTGACCGGCCCAGCCACCAGTCGGCCAGCGCGGCGACGTAGCGGATCCTCTCCTGGTCGGGCGACGCCAACGCCTCCGGTTGCAGCCAGCGGTCGGCCAGACGATGCAGTGCATCCACCGTCCGGGCACGGAACGCGGACAGCGGCGGCCCATCCCAAAGCGGCGAGGCCAGGGTGTGCGGGTCGTTGAGCCACTCCAGGGCGAAGGCCGTGACGGCGGCCGGTTCGTTCCGGCCGAGCAGACTCAGCCCCACGCCGATATAGACGCCACCCCGGTACGGAGAAAGGCGGGCCGAAGCGCGGAAATGCTCCTCCGCCTCCGCCGATTGTTGAGAAAGCAGGAGCCATCCGAGATTAAAATGGCAGTAGTCTTGGTCGGGTTGGATGGCGAGGGCCCGGCGCAAGCATTCGCAACAACGATCGCGGGCGCGGTCCCGTTCGGCGTTGTCGCGGACGCCGAGCGACTGGTCGCCGTAGAACAACGCGAGTTGGGTGAGATAGAACGGCTCGCGCGGTGACATCGCGGCAGCGCGCTCCGCTTCCGTGACAAAGTCAGCGTCATCGCCGGCCTGCCGGGCGTCCGTGGCCTTGGCGAACGACTGGCGGGCACGCAGCTCGACCAGGGTCGGCCAAAGCATGGCGGCAAGACCTGCCAGCAAAGCACGCCCGTGAAGCGAGCGGCAGTTCCTGCGACGACCGGAGCGCGATTCGCCGGATCGGGCTCCCCCGAACTGACCCGCAGCATCACCAGCAGGGCGGCGACGACCGCGACGAACCACGGAACGCGAGTTCGAAATCGAAGAGGGACATCACGCTGTAGCCGGCGAACGCGATCATCACGGCTTGCGCGCGCAGCCGGTTCGCGGACTCGCCGACGGCGGGCGGAGTGCCTACGCCCGACCGGCGCAGTGGAGCCCGGCCACAGCGGATCATGCCGATCAACAGGCAGACGAGCGCCGCGACTCCGGGGGCGCCGAGTTCGGCCCAAAACTGCGCCGGGACATTGTGCAGCTGGAGCACGTTGTCCGTACCGCCGTTCAGTTGCGCCCGGTAGTGCGGATAAACTCTCGGCACGGTTCCGGGGCCGTAGCCGGTGAACGGACGCGCACCGCCCATCAGCCAGCCGGCTTGAAGCATGGCCGTATGCTGCCGGTTGCTTTCGGTGGCGGCGCTGCTCCACCGGCCCCGAAGCGCCAGCTCGCGCAGGCGCGGATCGAGCCCGACAACAACGGCCGCCGCCAGCAGGGCGCCGGCTGTGGCCAGCAGGCGTCGCCGGCGCGTGGTTGACGGGTGGACGAACCAGGCGGCGGCGGTGCAGCCCAGCATTGTGACCACCGCCAGCACGCCGCCCCGGCTGGCGGTTGTTGGCACGAGCGCCAGGGCGAGCGCGGCGCCGGACAGCCAGAGCGCGCGCCGCCGCCGGGTCCCCGTTAAACCCAGCGCGGCCATCCAGGGCGCACTCAACACCGCGGCGCCTGCGGTATAGAGCGAATGCCCGAAGGGCTCCGGGTTGCGGATCCTGGCCGCCGAGAGCAGTGATCCGCCGGCCGGCCAGCCCGGCAGAACGTCGGCGAACAGCCAGAAACCATAGCTCACGCAACGAACAGCAGCATCATGGTCCCGAGAGTCCCGGCGACGCGCGCGGTCCGCCTGGTCCGTTCCGCGGGATCGCGTTCGATCCAGTCGAGGCCGAGAAAGGCCAGGGATACTCCTGCGACCGGGATAAGAGCCAGATTCAGACTCTGAGGGCGAAAAGGACTCAGCAGGGCGGCGATGAGGTTGGCTGCGACGAGCAAAATGAGCCCGGCATCCAGGCATCCGCCAAAGCGCACCAGACGGCCGTGCCAGAGCAGCCGGCAGGCCAGGATTGCGACCGGTGCAGCCAGCAGCACCTGCCAGTAGAAGAACCACGGCCATTGGTAGAAGCGGGTGGCGGAGCTGGTGCTCAGCGACAGGGCCGCGAAGACAAGGCACGCCAGCACGCCGGCAAAGGCGGGGATCTTCGCGGACAGCGAGCCGGAGCGGGCCGTGGTCATGAGGCGGTACCATCACAAGCGCAGAATCGCCGGGCGGCAAGGCGCAGATTAAAACAGAGCCTACAAAGAGTGCATCTGCCGATTGACGGTAAAGGAGCAAGCTCGGCGATTCCGCGGCGGCGGAGCTGGCGCCCGGCTCCGGCGGCGCGGGACGCCGCGCCGCTACCGTCAATCGGGCGGCCATGCCGCGTCAGAAAGCTCGCCGCCAGGCAACTCGGTTCTGCGGCCTTGACGGTCCGGGGCGGCAGCGGGCATGTTGCCACGATGCAGGAGGCAATAGCCGCATCGAGACGAGGTTTGCTGCTCAAGCTTGGCGTGCTGGGCGCCCTGGTGCTGGGCGCGGGCATCCTCGTGTTGCGGGGGGTCGATCTCAGGGCGCTGGTGGTCCAGGTGATGGCGATGATCGGGGCGGCGGGTCCGTGGGTCTTCTTCGGGGCGATGACAGTGCTGCCGGCGTTTGGCTTTCCGCTGCTGGGATTTGCAATTCCAGCTGGTCCGGCCTTTGGGGGGCAGCTGGGAGCCGGCGGCGTGCTGGCGGCCTATGGCGCGGCTCTGGCCATCAACCTGACCCTGACCTACTGGATGGCGCGTTATGCGGTGCGTCCCCTGGCGGAGCGGCTGCTGGTTCGCGCCGGGTACAAGATCCCGCAATTTGACCCGTCCGAACATCTCGAGGTGGCGCTGCTGGTGCGGATCACGCCGGGGCCTCCCTATCTGGTGCAATGTTATCTGCTGGGGCTCGGCAATGTGGCGTTCTTCACCTATATGTGGGTGTCATGGGTCATCATGATGCTGTATGCGGTGGGGATTGTCGTTTTTGGTGATGCCATCATTCACGGCCGGTCGGGCATGGCGGCGATGGGAGTGAGCCTGCTGGTTGCGGCCGGGATCATCGTTCACCTCGCGAGGCGCCACTATGGCAAGAGACGCGTTCAATCCGGGAGCTGACGAGGCCGGCCACGTGGAGTCGGTCAGCGATTTCACGCGCCGCGTAAAGACGGTGCTCGAAACCGGCATCCGGCCCGGCTGGGTGCGGGGAGAGGTGTCGAATCTGCGGACGCAGGCCAGCGGTCATGTGTATTTCTCGCTCAAGGACGCCGCGGCGCAGCTCGCGTGCGTCCTGTTTCGCGGAGACGCGCTGCGGCAGTCGGTGCAGGTGCAGGATGGCCTGCAGGTGCTGGCCTACGGCGAGGTCAGCGTCTACGAGCAGCGCGGGCAGTATCAATTGATTGTGCGGCTCCTGGTGGAAGACGGGATCGGGCGCCTGCAGCAGGAATTCGAGCGGTTGAAACGGCGGCTGGCCGAGGAGGGGCTGTTCGACCCGGCGCGGAAGGCAGCCATCCCGGAGATGCCGCGCACGGTCGGTTTCATCACTTCGCCGACCGGGGCGGCGGTGCAGGATTTCATCCGGATCCTGTTGCGGCGCGGCTGGAGGGGACGGCTGGTGATCCTGCCCGCGAAGGTGCAGGGCGCGGGCGCCGCGGCGGAGATGATCGAGCAGTTGCGGCAGGCGGAGGCCCTGGGCCTGTTTGACCTGCTCGTGATCGGGCGCGGCGGCGGCAGCCTGGAGGATCTGTGGGCCTTCAACGAGGAACCGCTGGTGCGCGCGGTGGCGGGATGCCCGGTGCCGATCATTTCCGCGGTCGGGCACGAGATCGACTTCACGTTGTGCGATTTCGCCGCGGATGTGCGGGCGGAAACGCCGAGCGCCGCCGCCGAGTTGATCTCGAGCAGCTTTGTTGCGGCCCGCGAACGGACGGCGCGCGCCGCCGAGCGCATCGCTGACGCCCTTGAAGCCGCGCTGGAGCGGAAGCGCGGCCAGGTGGACCGCGCCCGCAGCCGGTTGCGCCTGCTGTCGCCGCGCGCGATTCTGGAACAGCACCAGCTGCGGCTCGATGACCTGACGAACCGGGCCTTGGCGGCGGTGCGGGCGGGTTTGCAGCGCCACCAACAGCGATTGACCGAGGTGGCCGGGCGCTACCGTGGCTGTTCTCCCGAATCGCGGATGAGCCTGGCATCCCACCGGTTGCGGGCGTTGGGCAAACGCCTGCAGGCGGCCAGCCCGGCATCCGTGCTCAACCGGGGTTTTGCCATTGTGCGGGACGAGGCGGGGCGGCCGATCGCGCGGCGGGCCGCGGTGCTGCCGGGCCAGCGCCTCGCGAACGAGTTTGCCGACGGTCGGGTGCGCGTGCGGGTGGAGCCGGAAGGACGGTGACGGCAGGCTCGCGGGGCTCCCTGGGCAGCGCCGCCATGACTGTTTGAAGAAACGTCCCGGGGGAAGGCGAACAATATCGACGGCGGGTGAGGTTCGGGTGCATCTGCCGATTGACGGTTGTGGGGGGCGGTTTCCGGACGTAGCGCAGGCTTGCTCGCGCCGCAGCGGCGGAGCTTCCAGCCTGCTTCACCGTCAATCGGGAGATATGGCGCCAGCGAAGCCCGGAGAGACGGGAAGGCGTTCAAAACAAGAGCAAACGAAAGGTAAGAAACGAAAAGGGAAAGCGCATGAAAGTCTCTAACGTGACCCTGCGGGAATCAACCCGCCCGGCAAAGCCTGACCGGCAGCCGGAAACGAGCCTTGGCTGGCGACCGGAAACGGCGTCTTCAAGCGTAGGCAGTGAGTTGCAAAGCCGTGTGATTGAGCCTCGAAAGGATTGGTATTTGGGGGAGCCCGCGTGTTTATCTCAGCGTGGGCAGCACCGAAGCGTCGTCATGGTCTGGCGCGGAGGTCCCTCCGGGGTCGGAGAGCAGGGCAAAGCAACACAGGGTTGCCTGGGAAGCTGGGAGAGCCTCCTGTCTCCTCGGCAAGAAAACCGGAAAGGGCCACCCCGGTGAAACAAGGTCCTGAACTGCGTTCGACGCCCCCGCGGTCGGATGTGAGCGAAAACAGCCGGGGAACCGAGGTATCGCGCACCGAGCGACAAAGCGAAGGTGCAGAAACAAACAGAGGCAGTCTTAGCCGCCGCGTAGTAGCGATTGAAACCGGGGAAACCAGCTCGAGGGAGCCCGGGAGTAGCGAAGGCAGCGGTCGGGCTGTGGGAGCGTCGTCGGAAACGCGCGTGGGACCCGAGCCCATGGAAAGCGTGTCTACCCGAAGACGGCGCATAGAGAGGGTGGCGCAGCGGCATCCCAACGAGCCGTTGACCGCGTTGAATCAGCACATGGACCTGAACTGGATGCACGAAGCGTACCGGCGGGTTCGCAAGGACTCTGCGCCGGGAATCGACGGGCAGACAGTTGCCGGGTACGGGAAAAACCTGACGGAGAATCTGCGGAACCTGCTCGCGCGGGCCAAAAGCGGTCGCTACCAAGCGCCGCCGGTCAAGCGAGGGTATGTTCCGAAGAACGAGAAGGAGGACCGGCCAATCGGGCTGCCGACAACGGAGGACAAGATCCTTCAGCGTGCGGTGGTCATGGTGCTTGAGCCGATTTATGAACGGGAGTTCTTCCCGTTTTCCTTTGGCTTCCGGCCGGGTCGTTCTCCGCATCTGGGGCTCGAATACCTGCGTGAGCAATGTCACGCGCAAAAGGTGGAGTGGATTCTTGAGGTTGATCTGCGCAAGTTCTTCGACACGGTCGGGCATCAGCATGTCCGTGAGCTGCTGGGTCGCCGAGTGCAGGATGGAGTGATCACCCGCCTGGTCGGCAAATGGCTGAACGCGGGTGTTTGGGAAGAGGGAAGGGTCAGTTACCCTCAGGAGGGCACTCCGCAAGGCGGGGTCGTCTCTCCCATGATCAGTAACATCTACCTGCACGAGGTGCTGGACAAGTGGTTCGTGGAATCGGTCCAGCCCGCGTGCCGGGGGCGCACCTTCATGGTTCGTTTCGCCGATGATTTTATCATGGGCTTCGAGCGATTGGAGGACGCCCAGAAGGTCATGCGCGTGATCGACAAACGGTTCGCGCGGTTCGGCCTGAAGATCAATGCTGAGAAGACGCGGTTGGTGCCGTTCAAGCGCCCTCCGTTCAATGGGGGAGGCCCCTCGGGTGGCCCAGGGACGTTCGACTTCCTTGGGTTCACGCTCTACTGGGGCAAAACGCGCCGGGGATACAACGTGGTGATGCCGAAGACCGCCTGCAAGCGGTTCACGCGCACGCTTGATGCGATCAAGCAATGGTGTCGCGAAAACCGACACTTGAGCTTGAAGGAACAGCAGGGCGCGCTCAACGCCAAGTTAAGAGGCCACGATGCCTACTATGGAATCACGTTCAACTTCCGCATGCTCTCCAAGCTGCGCACGGAGGTGGAACGGGTGTGGCTGTACTGGTTGAACCGACGCAATCGAGGACGATGCCGGAACTGGCAGCAGTTTGCGGCTCTCCTCGAAAGCCTGCCGCTGGCCCCAGCTCGTATTGTTCACTCTTACCTGTAATCGAATCCACAGCCTGAGGAACCGGATGCGTTAATTGCGCTCGTCCGGTTCTGTGGGGGGCCTCGTCCGGTCTTCGGACCGGGCGGGCCTATCCCGGACACCCGTGAGGTCCCGCTTGCGGCTTCCACGCTTGCGACGGACCGACATTTTGAAGGGAATTGCGCCGGTGCGGTGTTATGATGGCCGCAACCATTGATCATGAAAGTACTCTCCAGGTTGGTTATCTGCTGCGTGCTGGTAGTCGTTCCGGCCGCCCTTGGCCAGTTTGGGCCCCAGATTCCCGAATGGCAGTCCGTTCAGATCGTGCAGACGGTCGATCCGGTTTTCCCGTTCCTCCTGACCCAACAGGGCCTGACGCATGGGGAGGCCCGGGTGGCGGTCAACACCGATGCCAAGGGCAAGCTGATCGAGTGGCTGGTGGTCGGATATTCGCGGGAGGAGTTTGCCCGGGAGGCGGTGGGGGCCATCAAGCAATGGACCTTCGTGCCGGCACGGATGCGCGGCGAAGCGGTGGGAACGACGATCGAGATCTTTTTCTACTTCGAGGCCAAGGGGGTGGTCGTGTCCACGAACCGCATCGATGAGCTGGAGAGGACGACGCTCTTCGAGGCGGACCGCACGGCGTATCAACTCCGCTCTCTGCGTGAACTGGACCGGATTCCCACTCCGTTGACGACCGTTGCGCCCGCGTATCCGGCCCAGCTGGCCCAGAAGGGTGTCAAGGGCAGGGTGACGGTTGATTTCTACATCGACGAGACGGGAGTGGTCCGGATGCCGGCCGTGTCGCCGAAAGACAACAGCGACCTGACCGCGCTCTCGGTCGAAGCCTTGCGGCAGTGGCGGTTTGAACCGCCCATGCGCAACGGGAAGCCGGTGCTGGCGAAGGCGAGCCAGGTGTTCAACTTCGGTTCGGGAAACTAGCGTATCGGACTCCATCCTCCGCGCTGCTCCGAGGGTGTGAAGCTGCTGGAGGTTGTAGGAAAGCGCCCTAGCGCGGCGGAGCCGCAACCAAACTCAATCCAGGGAGTCAATCGTCGCCACAGGGCACAACGGACCCCGCGTCGCGATCAACTTGATGTCTTGCGGCCGTTCGTCTGTGCCATCTGCGTAATCTGCGGTTCAATGCTGGTCCATTTTAACCGCAGATAACTCAGATTGTCGCAGATTCTGATTTCATCGCGGCTCGCGAGGATTCTGCATTACTGTAGTACGAGGATCCTGTCCCGCAGATCGGGCGGCAGCAGCACGGAGTCTCGCGGGCCGCGGTCACCTGACGGGCGGGCATGCCTCTCTGACAGGCCCCTGCGGCGAAATCCAAGACTTCTCCGCTGAATCGGTAGAACATTCGCGATTCTGCACCAAACGGCGTCCGCCGTTTGTGTAGGAGCCAGGAGGGCGAAGCCCGACAGGCTCAACTAAGCCGGCGCGATTTCGCGCAGGAAGCCGGACAGTTCCTCGCGCAAGCGCTGCCGGGCGCGGTAGAGCCGGGTTTCCACGCCGCGTTCCGAACAGCCGACGACGCTGCCGATTTCGCGGTAGGAGAGCTGCTCGTAGTGGTGCAACAGGAGCGTCGTCTTGAGATCGTGGGGCAGGCGATCGATGGCGGCGCGGACGGCCGCGCAGGTTTCGTCCTGCTCGAGGGCCCGCATCGGGCATGGCGACGTCGGACGCGACGGTGTCATGCGCGGAGGTTTCATTATCATTAGGCGCATCCAGGCTCACGCTCGGATGGCGCCGGCGCCAGCGATGATGATTATGGCAGAGATTGGACAGCGTGGTGAAAAGCCAGGCGGACAGCCGGGTGTCGGCCCGCAGACGGTCCCGTTGCTGGTGCAGGCGGACGAACGTCTCGGCGACGAGATCATGCGCATCCGTCTGATTCTGCAAATACCGCCAGGCGAACGCGAACAGGGGCCGCTGCCACCGGGCGACCAGTTCGTCGAGCGCACGGTCGCTTCCTTGCTGCAGCGCCTGTAGTCTGGCCTGGTCGCTGGCGGGGTCGGAATTCACGGGAATGCCCGGCGCAGCTCTAATTCACCAGAGCATTGCGGTTGGTCTGAAGCACCGGGCCCAGCAATCCAAGATATCGTTCCCGCTGCTGCGCCGTCATCACCTGGGCGGCATCGGCAACCAGCCGCTGGGTCGAGGTCAGACATTCGCGGTTGACGGCGCGCCGTTGTTCGACGAAATGCGCGAACTCAAGAAAATCAACCTGGCCCGAGGTGGTCCGTTCACGCTCGAAGGCGGCATACTCATCGCGCATGCGCGCCACCTGGGCGGCGAGCGCCAGGAGACGCGGGCTCGACTCCTCGTGGATCATCTTGATGCGGGCGAACTGCGCGTCGGAGAGCTTCAGCTCGGTCTTCATCCAATCGAGCTGGCAGTTGAGATCGTCTGACCCGCAGGGCCGCTGCGACAGAAACCAGCCCAGATGCGCCAGCGAGCCGGCCGTCAAACCAAGGAAAAGGATCAAAAGCGTGCGTCTCATGGCTAGCGGGAGGCGACCTTGACCGCCGATTTGTCCAACAAGGGATCGATCATTCGCAAATAGCTCTGCGCGATCTGGGCTCCGCGCGCGGCATGGAGGCGGGTAAGACGGACCTCGGCCAGAAACAGACCGAGGAGCATGCAGGCGGCAACGAACGCAACGGCGAAGGAGGGCCGCATGAAAGCCGCTTCGATCCGGGCCAGGAAGCCGGGCCGTTCCAGACGGCTGTTGACCAGGGCGATCCGGCGCCAGACCTCGGTTGACAGGTGCGGCGGCGGCGCGGGAGTCTCCCGCCAGCGGTCGAGGAGGGAGTCGAGTGGATCGGATGGTGGCGGCATGATTCTTGTTTCCCCTCCTTTCAGCCCGGGCGGCGGTGCGGTCCGACCTGGAGGGGCGGATGAGGTCGGGTTCAAGGCAGGGAGATGACTATCGCGGATAACATAACACCGGACTGGCAAAAAGCCCTTCAAAAGAGCGGCTGTGGCGGGGCGGGGGGTGCATCTCCCGATTGACGGTGATTCCGTAGCGGAGCCGCGTGCCGTTACCGTCAATCGGCAGATGTACCCTGCCGGTGTCTTGGCGGAGCAGCGGCTGATAGATCATCCGGGAGGAGCTGACGCGGCCGGCTGGCCGCCACCCCCGCGTCCGGCAGCACCACCTATTCCGGATAGAGCCAGAAACGCCGAACCTCGGATTGAAAGGCCTTCGCGCGCTTGCGCCAGTCCGCGAGGTAACCCCGGACGTCAACCCGGGCGCCGTCCCGGACGAGCGCCGTCCACCACACTTGCGATCCGACCAGCTTGTTGAACATGCCAATCTTTTCCGCGGACGCCGTGACGAATGGATTGCGGGAGCTCCACTTGCAGGACAGGCGCATCATGTGGAAGCTCAGGTCGGTCGGCCGCCAGGCCGCCCAGTCGGTCACGGTGATGGCCACTTCGGAGGCCGGTTTGGCGCCGGGTTCCGGGGGCGCGGCCCGGCTGAACGCGAGACCGGGCAGCCGGAGCGCCTCCAGATCGCGCTGCAGCTGTTCGCTCGTCCGACCTTTGTATCCGATAAAGGGATGCAGATGGCCGGTGCCATGGGAAAAGCCGCCGATCTCGCAGCCGAGGCCGGTCATGGCGTAGCCCACCACCGATTCGAAATCCCGCACGAAGGGCGAGGTCGGCACAAACGGCAGTCCGGTGTCGGGCCAGCGCATCGACCGCCGCCACCCGCGCATGGGCACGACGGTGAGCCGGCCCCGCAGCCGCGCCGGCTCCGGGATGATGGACGAACCGGGAACCGCGGCCGCCATCCGGGCGAGTTCACCCATGGTCAGGCCGTGGACGTAGGGAACGCGGAACGCCCCGACATAACTCAGCAGCTCCGGGTCCATCGGCGGTCCGCCCGCGGTCAGTCCGCCGAGCGGATTCGGCCGGTCAAGCACGATCACTTCGACGTTGTTCTGAAAGCAGGCCTCCATCGTGAAGCACATCGCGCTGGAGAACGTGTAGCTGCGGACGCCGATATCCTGGAGATCGATCACCACCGCATCGAGTCCCCGGAGCATCTCCGGAGTCGGTTTGCGCGTCCGGCCGTGAATCGAAAACACCGGGAGTCCGGTGCGGGGGTTGACGGTGTCGGCGAGGTTTTTGCCCGCCTCCTCGGTGCCGTAGAGGCCGTGTTCGGGGGCAAAGAGCGCCACCAGTTTCACGTCCGGGGCGCGCCGGAGGACGTTGATCGTGCTTTCGCCCCGCCGGTTGACGCCGGCGGGGTGGGTCAACAGGCCAACGCGTTTGCCCCGGATGGCCGCGAAGCCGTCTTGTTCCAGCACGTCGATGCCGAGCATCACCCGGGAGACGGGCCCCGGCAGGGCGGGGGGCGGGTTCTGGGGCGGATTGGCAACCACGACCGCCGGCTGCGTTTCTCCCGTGGTTTCAGCAGCCGGAGGCGGGCGAGGCCCGGGTGAGGAGCAACCAGCGAAGCCAAACAGAAGAAACAGGATGAGTGTACAGGGGAGCAACACTCGCAGGCGGGACTTCGCGGGCATGGGCAGGATGCACTTTGATGGGAACCGGCCGGGCGTCGAGCCGGAACCTCCGCTCTAGAACGCCGCGGGTGCATCTCTCGATTGACGGTAGCGGCGCGGCGTCGGAGCCGGACGCCAGCCTTCGCTGAAGCTCCGGCTCGGCACGCGGCTCCGCCACGGAATCGCAGAACTTGCTGCCTTACCGTCAATCGGCAAATGCGCCCGAACGCCGCCTCGACGCTGCAGCACAGCGAGCCGGGCGCGTCCCGAACGGCCTGCGCAAAGCGATGCGCAGTTGGCGTAATGGCACGGAGCCGCCATCCCCCGGGCGGAAGATCTCCGGCGAGCTACTTCGTTGAGCATTCCTTCATCAGCTCGATCCAGTCACCGGTCCGGACACGGACCCGGGGGAACGAAACGCACATCTTGTAGAGATCCTCGAATTCGCCGGCAAAGTCACGCGGCAGACGGTTGCGGCGCAGGTACCAGTCTTCGAAATCGCGCACGCTGGTCAGCGCCTTGATCTCGATGACATTCTTCATCGCGTCCGGCAGCAGATCGAGCAGATAGGTTTTCACCAGTTCGGCCCGTTCTGGATTATCCGTGGTGACCTTCTCACAAATCGCCTGAATGTGAGCCGGTTTGATCGTGCGGTATTTCGCCTGCAGGTAGTTGTTGATGCGCGACACCGCGATCCCGGTTAGCTTGTGGAGCTGCACCTGATTGATGCCATTTTTCTGCATCACCGCGTCCAACAGTCCTGGGAAGAGTTTTTTGTTCATCTTGTTAGAAGGATAGCATGCTTCTGCGAATTTACCAGTTACAATACGGGCACCGAGGAGTTTACTTTAGAGCCCGTTTGGGTTTTTTCCGTGGAAATCAGCGCGCATCTCCGGACGAGTCAACATTGCCTAACCAGATTTCTTGCCAATAACAGAATCCCTGATGAAGACGTCGAGTCCCGCGGCCGGTTTCGCCGGTTTCGACAAAAAACGCTGAATTGAGAGAATCGGGCGCTCCCGTGGTGGCGCCGGATTTCAGAGTTCAGAACGGATGGCCATCGGCTCGGGTGCCACAGAGATGGACCTCGAGGCCGAGGCGGGCGGCCAGGGCGGCCTTGGTATACAGGGCCAGGTCGGCCTCCTTCGCACTGTTGGCATAGGCGACTTGAATGTGATTGGCCTTGTGCCGGGCCATCATTTGGTCGCGGGACACCCAGTAGGTTACGGCATGCATGATTGGCCACTGGACCGTGGTCTCCTTCCACCGGCGTTCAGTCTCTTCGCGGGGCAGGGCGATCACTTTGGCGCGTCCGAGATCCATCTTGAGACTGCCGCCTTCCACGAAGATCCGCGACCACACGATTTCACCGGGCTTCGCGATTCCCCGGAGTGTGCCGCCGCCAAGGCGAAAGTACATCGGCGGCTGGCGGAACGAATCGCTGCCGGCCCATCCGCCGTCGTGATGTTCCGCCGGCGCGCTGCCGGAAATCAGAAAGACCCAGACGTAGTCGCACGTCGTGCCGCTGCGGTCCCAGTCGCCCCACCGCAGATCGTGCAGGGTGTTCTCCACCGGCTGGCCCAGCGCCCTGTGCACCCGGTTCGTCAGCAATCCGTCGAGCCCGGCGCATTCATCAACCTCGTTGAAATGGGGGATCGGTTCTCCAGGCCGGATGAGCTGGCCCTTGGCATTGCGCACCGGCGGACGGTCGGAGCTGTTCAGGGTGCCTTCGACCAGATCCGTGGCCGGCAGCAGGTCTTTCAGGCCCTGCTGGTACTGGATGCCGATGACTTCGCAGCCAAACTCATCCGCAATCCGGCACGCGGCAATATAGGTTTTGCACTGCCAGAGCACCTGGGCCTTGGTCAATTCCGTCGCCGTGTCGCGGCCGAAGTGAAACTTCAGACCCTTGCGGCAGTACCAGTCGTAAACGGCCTCGGATTCCCCATTTCTAACCTGCGTGGCGGCGTAGTAGAGCGCGGACTGCGAGAGCCGTTCTTTGAAGACCCCGGTCGAATTGAGCAGCTCGTCGGGAATGATGGCATTGAACATGCCCATGCACCCTTCGTCGAACACCCCCAGGATGGCCTTCCGCTGCTGGAGCTCGGCGGCGATCCGGTTGGCGAGGGATTCCGCCTTCCTCGGGACGGCGGCCTTGGCGAGCGGTTTCACATGGAATGTCTGATGGGTCGCGGCGCCGGTCGTGAGCCACCGCTCGAGGCCCCCGAGAAAATAGGCGTCGTCGAAATTCTCGCTCCAAAGGGTGGAGTACTTTACCCCGGCCTTGGTCATGGAGCCGTTGAGGTTTAGCATGCCGACCAGGCCCGGCCAGGTTCCGGACCAGTTGGCCACGGTCAGGATGGGGCCTTCGTGGGAAATGAGACCCGGCAGCACGTGATGGGAATACTGCCACACCGCCTCGGCGATGATCAGGGGGCCTTGCGGTCGAGCTTGGCGAAAACCTCCATGCCCTCCTTTTGCGAGGCAATGAAACCATGCTTCAAGGCGGGGATGTACGGGTGGGCCCGGACGAGCCGGCAGCCGAAACGGGCGATGGCGGTCGCCAGTTTTTCTTCCATCGCGGCCTGGGCGGGCCAGCACGTTTCATTGGCGGACTGGCGCAAATCGCCGTTGGCGACCAGCAGGATGGTCTTGGGCAGGGGCTTTCTCATCGGAGGAATCGGGGATGGTTGGCGCGCGAACCCGGAGAAAATTGTCCTGAATGATTCTCAGGGGAGGGCGACGTTGATGGGCGATAATACCAATTCAGATGGGAAGAATGGAATGGAGATAATCGGCCAAAAGATGGATATTATTGTCCGAGTATTTCTTGCGGGGGGCGGAGCAGCGCCAAAATGGCTCCGATGAGCCGATTGGTTTCTTCGCGCGCCGGGTTGCTGTCGCAGCAGATCTCAAACGGCCGTTATTTCTTCCTGCAGCTGGCGCCGCCCCGCGGGGCGCGACTGGTGCCCGTCTTTGGTGGACGCGAAACCTGCAACGTGGACTATGTCGTGCGTCGCTCGTGGTTTGCGTATCATGGGATTGAGTACGTGGCCGAGGGGGCGGGAATGGTGCGGCTGGACGGCCGCGAGACGGCGCTGGCACCGGGCTCCGTGTTTGCGTATGCGCCCAAGACCGACTGCGAAATCCGGACCGACCCGGCGCGGCCGATGGTGAAATACTTTGTCTGCCTGGCCGGTACTGCCTTGCCGGCGCGCTCCGGGCCGGTGGCAGAGGGAACATTCTACCGGTGCAAGGCGCTGATTGATGCCCAGGCGGAGGATCTGGCGACGTTGGAGGAGATTGCCGCCCGGATGAAGATCGAGCCTTCGAGCATCTGCCGGCTGTTCCGCCGTTTCCTGGGCACGAGTCCCCATCGGTATCTGCTGCGCCGGAAGATGACAATAGCGGCTGAGTTCCTCATCGAGACGGGAGGATACGTCAAGGAGGCGGCCCAGCGGGTCGGCTTTGTCGATCCGTATCATTTTTCGCGTTGTTTCAAGGCGGTCCATGGGATCTCGCCCAACCAGTTGCGGGGCAACCGGCGCCATCGGACGGCTCCGGAATCCGGCCAACCGGCGGGTTAGAGTGGTTTGGGCGCGATCCTGGGCGGGTCCCCGGACTCATTTTTTGCTGGCGCGGAAGGACGGATGGGGCGAACTTCGGCCTGATTCAAATGGTGTTGAATCCAGCCTGGATTTACCCATCACATGCCGTTGCACCGCGTCACTAGGTTCCATGTCCGCATTCGCCAGACCGGGTGTTCCAGACAACTGGGAATGGTCCTTGGTACCTTGAAAACCGGGCCGAAGCGGAGACCCGATCCAGGCTGGCAAATCACATCCTCCGATGGCCGCCGGCCGCTTCCAAGAAGTCATTCTAATTCACGTTACAATATGTTCTCATAGGTTTGAACAGGGTATTCTTATCGTCTGGGTCAACTCATCTATCAGAATCAATAATAATGGTTTCAACGCAATACGTTGTGGTTGACCATGGCGCAAACCACTACAGGTAGTATTCCTCCCAAGGCTTACATAGCCCGTGCCGCCTAGCGGCAGGTCCGATCCTCAATCATTTTCATCATACCCATCTTCTTCCCATGGATAGCCGTGCTTTGCCCATTTCGCATCCCACCAACGGTCTGCAGGACTTCATCGCCATCTCCCGGTATGCCCGCTATTCGCCGGATCTCCGTTAACGCGAGACTTGGGCCGAGGCCGTGGGCCGCGTGCGCGACATGCACCTGTCCCATTATGCCGATGCCTCCCTGGGCGACGCGGTGCTCGCGGCCTTGGCGGCGGGCGATGTCACGCCCGAGGACCTGTCGCGAATCGGCCGGTTGGGCCGCCTGCATGAGGTGATCCGTTCCGCGTTCGCGGCGGCAGAGCGACACGAGGTCTTGCCGTCGATGCGCAGCCTGCAGTTTGGCGGCGAGGCTATCCTCAACAAGCATGCCCGCATTTACAACTGCGCGTTCACCTATATCGACCGGCTCGAAGCATTCCGGGAGACGTTGTATCTCCTGCTCTGCGGCTGCGGGGTCGGCTTTTCGGTGCAGCGCACCCACGTGGACCAGCTTCCCGCTCTCGCGCCGCTGCGTTTCAATGCCCCAGTTTCGACATTTCTCGTGCCGGATTCAATCGAGGGCTGGGCTGATGCGCTGCACCAGCTGATGCTGGCGGCAGTCGAGGGGCGGAGGGTCATTTTCGACTATTCCGCCATCCGGCCGGCGGGGGCGCCGTTGCGTACGTCCGGTGGCAAGGCGCCCGGACCCGAGCCGCTCTTCCACTCGCTCACGCGGATCGAGCACATCGTGCAGCGCGCTGCCGGCCGGCGGCTGCGTTCGGTCGAGGCGTATGACATCCTGATGTGGGCGGCCAAAGCCGTCCTGTCCGGCGGCGTGCGCCGGTCGGCCACGATCTGCCTGTTCTCGGCTGACGACGAGGAGATGGCGGCGGCCAAGACCGGAAACTGGTTTCAGGACAATCCGCAGCGCACCGCGAGCAATAACTCGGCCGTCATTGTCCGCGGCCAGGCGACCCGGGCCCAGTTTGACCGGTTGTTCGAGGCGCAGAAGGCGTTTGGGGAGCCCGGCTTCTATTTTGTCGAGGATCCCGAGTACGGCGCCAATCCCTGCGTGGAGATCGGCCTGCATCCGCGGCTGAAGCTGGACGCCCCGGCAATCGCGCGGTTGCGCGGGCTGGGCTACACCGGGGAGTTGCGCGAAGGCGACTCGATCACCGGCGTGCAGTTCTGCAATCTCACCACCGTTTCGGCGGCGGCGTCCGAGACCCCGGCGCGGTTCTACGAGCTGTGCGCCCATGCGGCGATCATCGGCACGCTCCAGGCGGGTTATACCAACTTCAATTACCTGTCGCCGGTCTCCCAGGTGATCACCGAGCGCGAGGCGCTGCTCGGCGTGTCCATTTGCGGGGTGCTTGACCGGCCCGATGTGCTGCTCGACCCGGAGGTGCTGCGCACCGGGGCGGCCGTGGTCAAGGCGGTCAACGCCGTGATGGCCCGCGCCCTGGGGATCAATCCCGCGGCCCGCACCACCTGTGTGAAGCCCGAGGGCACCGCCAGCCTGCTCCTCGGAACCAGCAGCGGCCTGCATCCGCACCATGCGTTGCGCTATTTCCGCCGGGTGCAGACCAATGTGTACGATCCGGTCTTCCACCACTTCAAGCGCTCCAACCCGCACATGGTCGAGCCGAGTGTCTACGACCCGAATGGCCGGACGGAAGTCATCACCTTCCCGGTCGAGGGGCCGGCCTTCGGGATCTATCGCGAGGACCTCTCGGCGGTGAAGCATCTCGAATATGTGCGGCTCGTGCAGCAGCACTGGGTCCAGGCGGGACGACGCCACGAGAAGTATTCGCCCGGCCTGCATCACAACGTCTCGTGCACGATCTCGGTGTGTGCCAATGAGTGGCCCAACGTGGCCGATTTCATCTGGGAGAACCGCCAACATTTCACCGGGGTGGCGCTGTTGCAGGACCAGGGTGACAAGGCCTATGCCCAGGCGCCACGCGAGGCCGTGACGACGCGGGATGACGTTGACAAGTGGAATTCGCTGACCTACGAGCCGGTCGACTATACGCTGTTGCGCGAAGACGAGGACCTGACGGAACTCAAGCAGGTGGTCGCCTGTGCCGGCGGCGCCTGCGAACTCACGTAGCCCGCATCCCTGATCGCGAGCAACGACACCACAACGTTGTCTGGGAAGTCCCGTAGCAACGGGAACGATCGTGACGGATGCGGGCTGTGCTTGCGTCAGCGCGCCTCGTTGGGCGCAATGCCGGCATGTTGGCGATCTGTCAGCCGGGATCGGAAACCCTCCTCGCCGGCGAACTGGCGGGCGCGGGATGCATGCCCGGTTCGTCCGGCCCCGGCTGGGTCCGGTGCGAACCGGTGGGGGAAGCGGGGCCTCCGGACTTGGCGTTGGCGCAGCTCGTGTTGCGCGCGCCGCGCGAGCTGCGGGGCGAATCGGTCAATGCGCTCGCCCAGCAGGCCGCCGCCCGGTTCATGGAGTCATTGCAGGACGAATACGTGGCAGGCGGCTGGCCGAACTGGTGGAGTTGCGCCGCCGGGAACCCCGGACTCAGCCGGCGGGTCGCCGCCACCCGGCGGGCGTTCGACGATCTCCTGCAGCGCCGGCTTTCGCGGGTGGCCCGCCTGGCGGTGCCGGAGATGCCGCGCGGAGTGGGTGCGGTCCGGGGACTGTTCATGTTCTTCACGGATTTCGATCGCGCCCTGCTGGCGCGCGCCGCGGTGCGGGGCGGGCAGCGCCGCATGGCCGACGACCCGGCGGCGCCGTCGCGCTCGTATTTGAAAATCGAAGAGGCCTATGGCGTGCTGGGGGTCGAACCGGGGCCGGACGAGGCGGTCGTGGATCTGGGGGCGGCACCCGGCGGCTGGAGCTATAGCGCGGCCCGGCGCGGGGCGAACGTCATCGCGGTCGACAACGGTCCGCTGAAGGGCGGGGCCCTGGGGCATCCGCGTATTGAGCACCGGCGCGAGGACGCCTTTGGCTTCCGGCCGGCGCCGGGCGAGGTCTTCGACTGGCTGTTCTGCGACCTGGTGGAGGAGCCCCACCATGTGTTGCGCGACCTCGTCGGGCCGTGGCTCGGGCGCGGTTGGTGCCGCCGCTTCGTCATCAACTTCAAATTCGGCCGGACCGATCCGCTGGCGCTGTTGCAGGAACTGCGGGCGGCGGATTCCCCCTTCGTGCAACACGCCGCCGATTTCCGGATCCGGCATCTGTATCACGATCGCGAGGAGTTTACCGTGGTGGGGAACGTGAAATCCTAGCCGGCCTGATTCCCGGCGCGAGCTCGCCCTAACCAAAGAAACCGCGGAACGCGCGGTGACCTCGGGCCCGCTGCCGCAAACAACCCCAAACCATATTACAGGAGGACGCGGAGGAAACTGAGGCCGAAGCGGATGGAGACGCGCCGACTTTGGCTTCCGTTTCCTCCGTGGTTTCCTGTAAAATGATGCCCGGTTTGGTTGTGGCTCTTCCCTCTTCTTCCAGTTTGCTTCGATTTGTGGCGATGAAATCAAAGGAACAAACGGTTTGCGGGCTGGCGGCGGTCAAGGCGTTGTTTGCCCACGATGCCGGGGCGATCAAGCGGCTGTATTTCGACTATCCGACGGGGCGCCGGATCGGCATCATTTGCCGGACCCTCGCTGTGGCCCGGAAAATCTACCGCTGTGTCGAGCCGGTGGAGTTGGAGAAGATCGCCGGCACGGTCCACCACGGTGGGATCGTGGCGGTGATCGAGCCGCGGGTGTTGCGGCCGCCGCGACCCGAGGAGTTGCGCCGCTGGGCGCAGGCGCGGGCGCCGTTGTTCCTGCTCGATCGCATTGGCAACGTGCACAATCTTGGGGCGATCGTCCGGACGGCGGCTTTCTTTGGGGTGGAACAGATCGTTATCGCCGACGATCCCCTGCAGGCTCTTCCGGGCGAAGCGACGTATCGGGTGGCCGAGGGCGGCATGGAGTACGTGGAGATCCATGCAGTCGCGTCACTCGTCGATTTCATCCGCTCGCTGCGGCCGTTCTATCTCGTGATCGGCGCAGCCGTCCGGGGCGCGGCGCCGATCCCGGCCGGGCCGGCCTCCAACGCAGGCGCAACGTCGAGGCCCAGGCCGGTGGCGCTCGTGCTGGGCAACGAGGAGAATGGGCTCGCGCCGGAGGTTGCGGGCGCCTGCGAGCAATTGGTGCGGATTCCCGGAGGCGGCGCGATCGAATCGCTCAATGTCTCGGCGGCGGCGGCGGTCCTTTGCTGGGAGTTCTTCGGCCGGCGCCCGACCGGCCGCGGGACGGGCCGTTCGCCCTGAGCTGCGAACCGCGCAAAGTGCCGGAGCATTTCTTTTCCATGCCAGCGTTGAGTTCCCCCGCCCGAACGCCTGCCCGGAATCCCATCCCCGATCAGGGTGGGGATTGGCTGCGGCTGGCGGGCGGGGTCCTGCTCGCGGTCGGGGCGGTAGCAGTCTATCGCCGGACTTTTTCGGTTCCGCTGTTGTTCGACGACAGTGATGCCATCGTCACCAACCTGACGATCCGCCACTGGCGTACCGCCTTCTGGCCCCCGCCCAACACGGCCGTGAGCGGCCGGCCCCTGCTGAATCTGACCCTGGCGGTCAACTACGCCATCAGCGGAACGGCGGTGTGGAGTTATCATGCCCTGAACCTGGCGATCCATGTTCTGGCCGGGTTGACCTTGTTCGGAATTGTCCGGCGCACCTTCGTCCGGCAGGCGGAACCAGCGGCCACAATCATCGGCCTGGGCGCCGCTCTCCTCTGGACACTGCATCCTCTTCAGACCGAATCGGTCACCTATATTGTCCAGCGGGCGGAGTCGCTGGTAGGATTGCTTTACCTGGCGACTTTGTACTGCTTCATTCGCGGCATCTGCGCGGAGCGCGCAAATGTAGGCGGCCCGCATGCGGGCCGCGCCTCATGGGTCTGGTTTGCGCTTTGCGTCGCAACCTGCCTCCTGGGTATGGCGGCCAAGGAGGTCATGGTTTCCGCGCCGGTGATCGTGCTGCTCTACGACCGGGCGCTGGTCGCGGGCTCGTTTCAGGAAGCCTGGCGCCGGCACTGGGGATTGCATGTGGCGCTGGCGGCAACCTGGCTCCCGCTGTTTGGCCTGGTGGCGAGCACCGGCTGGAGTCGCAATGGCATGGCCGGTTTCGGCGTGGGAATTCCAGTGTGGGGATACTGGTTGACGCAGTTCGAGGCGATTGTGCGGTATCTCTGGCTGTCCGTGTGGCCCCATCCGCTCGTCTTTGAGTATGGCACGTTTTGGGTGAGCCGCCCGGTTGAGGCAGTTCCCGCTGCGGTGGTGGTTGTGGCGCTGGCGGTCGGAGCGCTGGTCGCGCTCTGGCGGCGGCCGGTGTTGGGTCTGCTGGGCGTCTGGTTCTTCGCGATTCTTGCGCCCACCAGCGTCATGCCAAACCGACTCCAGATGATCGTCGAACACCGGATGTATCTCGCACTGGCAGCGATGGCGACGCTGGCGGCGACGGGGGTTCACGTGCTGTTCAGGCGGAAGAGCTGGGTCGTGTTCGCCGCGCTGGCGCTGGGCCTGGGGTTGCTCACGGCGCGGCGCAACGAGGACTACCGCAGCGAACTGGCGATTTGGAGCGACACAGTGGCCAAGCGTCCGCTGAACGAGCGCGCGCGCAACAACCTGGGCAACGCCTGGTCGAAGACGCCGGGCCGGCTGCCGGACGCAATTGCGGAATACGAAGCGGCGATTCGCCTGCAACCGGGAGATGCCGATGTGCACAACAATCTGGGCCTGGCGCTGTCGAGCATGCCGGGTCGGCTGCCGGACGCGATCGCCCAGTTTGAAGAGGCGTTGCGTCTGCAGCCGGACGATGCCGCGGCGCACGCCAACCTGGGCATTGCTCTGGCCCGGACGCCGGGCCGGCTGCCGGACGCGATTGCCCAGTTCAGAGAAGCCCTGCGCCTCCGGCCGGATTCGGCGGAGGCGCACACCAACCTCGGCGTCGCCTGGTCGGGCATGCCGGGACGGTTGCCCGATGCGATCGGCGAGTATGAGGAAGCGCTGCGGCTGGAGCCGGACATTGCCGCGGTCCACACGAACCTGGGCATGGCCTTGTCGCAGCTGCCGGGACGGTTGCCAGACGCGGTCAGCCAATTTGAGGCGACCCTGCGCCTGGAGCCGGATTCTGGCGGTGCCCATTACAATTTGGGAGTGGCCCTGGCCCAGTTGCCCGGCCGGCTGCCGGACGCGATTGCCCAGTATCAGGAAGCGCTGGGCCTCAGACCGGATGATGCGAAGGCCTGGCACAATCTCGGACTGAGCTGGTTTAACCTGGGAAATTTCCCGGCGGCGGTGGACGCGTTCCGGGAGGAGGTGCGCCTGAAGCCGGATGATCCTGCGGCCCGGCAGGCGCAGGCGGCGGCGCTTCAGCGGGCCGGCGGGCATTGAAGGGAAGGCCGGACTATCCGGGAGTCTGCCAGTCTTCAACCTTGAGCCCCGGAACTCGGGAAAACTCCCGTGTGTTGTGGGTCACAAAGATGGCGCCAAGGGCGAGTGCATGTCCGGCCAACAACACGTCGTAAGGTCCGATGGGCTGGGCGTTCGGGCGCAGGGATTCGAGAAAAGAACGAACCTCTCCAGCCCGCCCAGCCGCCTGTTCATCAAACGCCTCAACGGCTGACAAGATCTCGCGCAACAACGCCAGGCGAGGCACGGCCTTTGCAGGAAAGGGGCTTCGGGCCGCGCCGTATTGCAGTTCAAACCACGCCACTGCTGACAGGCGACAGCCCAAAACATTCGCAGCGACATTCGCGGCGATGCAAGCGTCCAATCCTCTCGCCAGACGAGAGAGCGCGTTCGTGTCGAGAAGGTAGATCATCCGGGCCTCGGCCAATCATCCCGGAGGGCGGGAAGCTGCATGAGCTTGTCGAGCGCCCGCAGCCGCCTGGCTCTGGTCGCAGGGTTGACAGCCGTGAATCCGTCAGGCGTTTGGGTGACCTCATAGGCCCGGGCCTTGACGTCGAGGGCGCGAGGCAGACGAAGAGCTCTCGAGTTCCCCGCCTTGAAGACCTTGGCCGTCACAGTGTTCATGTTAGTCCAATGTATCTACACGCCGATTCCGTCAAGCCGGCAGTTGGTCTACTGTCTCATGCGCAGGAGTACCTTGGCCATCATGCGCCGGCGCTGCCAAGGCGTCTTCTTCCGGGCGGCGATCTGGGCCTGAAGCTCATCCTCGGATTCCGGCGGAATCGTTTCCGGGATTCGCTGGGTGAGGCGGAGCGAGTGGCTCGGGCAGGTCGTCACGCAAAGCCCGCAGCCAATGCACCGGCTGGGATTGATCCGCGCCGGGCTCTTGGAACGGGTCCGACCCTTTGGCGCAGCCAACTCCACCCCGCCGACCTGGCAGCGGGAGACGCACTTTCCGCAACTCTTGCAGGTCGAGCCGTCGATCTCCGCCCGGAAGCTGCTCGTCCAGAAATCGAGGGGGTGGGGCAGCATCTTCTGCAGCGAAAGCATTCCGCAGCAGCATCCACAACAGGAACAGACGAACTCGGGGCGCCGCGCATTGGCCGGTTGCAGGACAAGGCCGTCGTCCTCGTTCTGGTGGAGAATGGCCAACGCCTCCTCGCGGCTCACCTCGCGCCCGTGGTTGCGGCGCGCGACCATGGCCGCCATATCATCCATGGCGAGGCACGTCTCCAGGCGGGAGGTTTGCTTGCAGGGCCTGTTCTTCAGAGCCCGGTGCTGACGGCAGATGCATTTAAGCACGACGAACGGACCGCGGGCTTCCGCCACGAGCGCCCGGATCTGGTCGTAGGTGGCGACGTTGTGCTCCACCGGAATGCTCTGGTTGACGGGAATCGTCCGCATCTGCGGCGGGCTGACGGCCAGCAACGATGCCCCGAAACTCATGGAACTCATGTAGGGTTTCGGCGGCAGCCAGGAAATCCGGCGTGAGCTCGCCGTCTTGTCCCTCATACATGCCGATCACGAGCGGCAGGAGAAACCAGTGCCCGATTCCGTCCCGGTCCCTCCAGCCAATGGCGCCCTTCGCGAACATGCTCTCAAGGAGCCGGGCGGTTTGCTCCGCCGGGAACTCAAGCCCCGTTCGTTCGACCATCGCCTCCAGCGGCAGCGGCTCATGGGACAGGTGCAGCGCCACCCGCGCCTCGTCAGGCGTAAACATTCTTCGGAGAAAGCGGAGATCGGCTCCCGACCATGTAGCGGGAAATCCCACCGGCTGTTGGTCGAGGTGCTGCTGCAGGAGACGGTAGATTTGCTTTTGGTCGGTTGTCATGGGTGATGGAGGAGAAAAGGACCCAAAGCACATCAGGGACAAAAAGGACGAAAACGACAAGAGCGCGAAAATGGCGGTTTGATTCAGAGAGACGGTCCGCCGTCAAGCGGCGACCCGACAACTGGAAGAACCACTCGCCCGTTCGACAAGCTCATCCGTTCGACAGGCTCAGGATGACCCTGAGCGGAGTCGAATGGGTCAGGATCCCGAGCGGAGCCGAGGGACTGGCGCTCGCGGCCACCAAGCGGTCGCCTGTGAACAGGTTCTTCCATTCTTGCGGGTCTTTCTCGGAATTTGGTCATTGGGATTTGGAATCTTGACGCGACGGCCACGTTCCTTCGCCCTTGCGACCGGCGCCCATTCGGCGACACTGGCCGCATGGTCAAAATCACGGGCGAATATCAAGGCGAGCTGCACTGTCAGGTGACGCACGGTCCGTCGGGGCGGACGCTGGAAACCGATGCGCCGGTCGACAACCAGGGGCGCGGCGAGGCGTTTTCGCCGACCGACCTGGTGGCGACTGCGCTGGCGACTTGCATGCTAACCATCATGGCGATGGCCGCCCGGCGCCTCGGCGTCGAACTCAAGGGCGCGCGGTTCGAGGTGACGAAGGAGATGTCAACCGATCTGCCGCGGCGCATCGTGCGGTTGGAGACGCAGATCTGGCTGCCGGTGCCGCGCAGCGCCGATCCGAATGGCGTGCTGGAACGCGCCGCGCACACGTGCCCGGTGCACCAGAGCCTGCATCCGGCAATCGAAAAACCGCTGGTGCTGCACTGGAAAGAATAGACGGCGAGGCACCGCCTCGCCGTCTATTCTTTGCCGGTGAACCGGTAGACCGTGTTGAAGGTGATGACGATATTCTTGCTCGCCCAGACTTGGACCTTGATCCGACCGTGGTCGGTACCGCCGTCGTCTGGGACGGCGCGGCCCTCGATGCGGTGATCCTTGCCGGCGCTGTTGGCGGCGTGCCCGGTGAATGAGACCGTTTCCCCGCGTTCCAGCTGGTGCAGTTGATCATTGGAAACCTCGATCGAGATTTCGCCATGTTCGTTGTAGAAGAAGAACGGGAACACCTTGACGACATAGGCGGCGCGGTAGACGCCATCGCGGCGGGCCGCCGGCTGAATGTTGAGGCTGACCGAGGCGAGATAGATCAATCGTTCGGTGGGCTCCAGGGTCACCTCCGCGTAATGTCCGGAGGCGGAGGCGGGCACTTGCGGCAACGCGGTCGCCACGCAGGCCCCACTGGTCCCCAGGATGGCGGCCCGCAGGAGGAGGCCGAACCGGAACATTCTCAACGGCGAGGCAGTTCTGCATCTGGCCTGCATGTTATGTGATTCGCGACGACACGGTGGTTGAAAGCCGGAGGACGACCGTGGCAACAACCGAGGCTGTGTTATTGTCTCTCTGGATCGTACGCGTTTGCGACGAGTTCAAACCCTGGCTTTCCACAGGAGATCGCTGACGGCGCGGAGATCGAAGGGAGCCTTTTACAGAAGCAAACGAAGGGAACCAAGACCCGATCGGAAAGATGCCATTTTCTCCGGCCGGCGAGTTCTTGGTTGGCTGCTGCAAGGCGGGTTGGAAATCCGACTCTCTGCTTTCTCTGTGTCCTCCTGTGAAATGGTTCGGGTTTGGTTGTGGCTCCGCCACGTTAGGAAATAAGCAGGCTACCGGGCAATCCATCTTTCGAATTGCCCCGGCCGGCGACCGGCGGATGATTGGTTGAGCCTATGGCCAAGAAAGCTCAAGCCACCTGGGGCGGACGTTTTTCCGCGGAGCCCTCCGCGCTGATGCTGAGGTTCAGCGAATCCGTGTCGTTCGACCGCCGGCTGGCCCCGTTTGACATTCAGCGGGCAGCAAGGCGCACGCGGCGATGCTGGCACACGTCGGGCTGATTTCTGCGGCGGAAGGGGACGCGATCCAGGTCGGGGCTCGATGTTCTTGATCGGGAGATCGAGGCCGGGGAATTCGTCTGGGACACGAAGCTCGAAGATGTCCACATGAACATCGAGCAGGCGCTGACGAAGCGGGTGCCGGCGGCGGCGAAACTGCACACGGCCCGGAGCCGGAACGACCAGGTGGCCGACCGACATGCGGCTGTTCTTCAAGCAGGCGTGCACCGATCTGCAGACGAAGATCCGCGAGCGCCGAGACGGGCAATTCTCACGACGGCGGAGGCGAACTGCGAGGTGCTCATCCCAGGCTACACGCACCTTCAGCGGGCGCAGCCCGTGCCGCTGGCGCACCATCTGCTGGCCTGGCTCGAGATGCTGGAGCGGGACCGGCAGCGCTTTGCGGTTGTGGCCGATCATGCCAACTGGTGTCCGCTGGGATCGGGTGCGATCGCCGGGACCACGCTGCCCATCGACCGCGAGTTTACGGCGCGGGAGCTCGGGTTCGTCGATGCTCACGGGCGCCCGCGCCACCCAGAACTCGATGGATGCGCGTGGCGGACCGGGACGTCTTCATTGAATTTGCCGCCGCCTGCGCGCTCGCCGGCCTGCATCTCTCCCGGATTGCGGAGGATCTCGTCCTCTGGACGAGCACAGAATTCGGCTTTGTTTCGCTGCCTGACGCATTTTGCACCGGTTCGTCGCTGATGCCGCAGAAGAAAAATCCGGATTCCTGCGAACTCTTGCGGGGCAAATCGGCGCGCTTGCAGGGCAACCTGCACACGTTGCTGACGCTCGTGAAGGGACTTCCGCTCACCTACAACCGCGATCTGCAGGAGGACAAGCCGCCGGTGTTTGACAGCCTTGACCAAACGGCCATCTGCTTGGAGGTGCTGGCGGGGCTGGTTGCCGGGCTAAGGGTGAACGCGGCGCGCTGTGCGGAGGCGGTGGCCGATCCGGCGCTGTTGGCGACCGACCTGGCCGATTACCTGGTGGGCAAGGGCGTGCCGTTTCGGGAGGCGCATCATGCCGTCGGTGCGGTGGTCCGGCTGGCGGAGGGAAGTTCGGTCCGGCTCGACGCCCTGGCCCTGGAGCAGGTGCAGTCGGTGCACGCGGCCTTCGCGGCAGATTGGATCAAGGTTTTTGATCTACGCCGGGCCCTGGCGGCCCGGAGCGGGCCCGGCATGCCCGGCCCGGCGCAATTGGGCCGCCAGCTGGCACGCTGGCAAAAGCTGCTGGCGTAATGGCCTCGATCCGTATCCTCTCCGACCAGGTTGCCAACCAGATCGCAGCGGGCGAAGTCATCGAGCGGCCTGCTGCGGTGGTCAAGGAACTGGTCGAGAACAGCCTCGATGCCGGAGCCACCCGCATTGAGGTGGAGTTTCGGGCGGGCGGCCGCGCCTACATCCGGGTGGAAGACAACGGTGGCGGCATGACGCGGGATGACGCCCTGCTGTCGCTCGAGCGCCATGCCACCAGCAAGATTGCCGAAACCGCGGACCTGGACCGCCTCGCCACGTTTGGATTTCGCGGTGAGGCGCTGCCGTCGATCGCCAGCGTGGCCCGCTTCGAGCTCCAGACGCTGGTCGCGGGGGAGGAGGCCGGCACGGAGATTCTCATCAATGGGGGCAAGTTCGGGCACGTGCGGGACTGCGGCCGCCCGGCGGGCACGCGGATCGTCGTGTCGCAGTTGTTCAATTCGGTGCCGGCCCGCCGCAAGTTTCTCAAGAGCGACGCCACGGAGAGCGCCCACATCATTCACTGCGTGCGGCTTTATGCGCTGTCCTGCCCGCAGGCGGCTTTCACGCTGATCGAGGACGGGCGCGTGGTCTTTCGCTCGCCGGAATGCGCGACCTCAGCGGAACGCGTGGCGGAGATTTTTGGCCGGCAGCTGGCGGAGTCGCTGCTGGAGGTCGAGGCGGCGGACACCGGGCTGAACTTGCGCGGGCTGATCAGCCGTCCGGGCGTGGGGCGCGCAACCCGCCACGAGATGATCACCTACGTGAACCGGCGCCCGGTGGACAGCCGGACGCTCAGCTATGCACTCATCGAGAGCTATCACGACTCGGTGCCGAAGGGACGCTATCCGCTGGCGTTCCTGTTTCTCGATCTTGATCCCTCGGCCGTGGACGTGAATGTGCATCCGGCCAAGCGGGAGGTGCGGTTTCGCAATGAAGCCCAGGTGCGGGCGTTCGTGATCCGCACGGTGCTGGACCGGTTGCGGGAGCTGACGGCGGTGCCGGCTGGCGCCGTCGTTCCGGCTGTCGCGGCTTCGCCGGCCACCGGCCCGTCCATGGGCGGACTCACGCCGGCGCTGGCCGCCTCCGCAGCCGTCCCGCCGGCGGAGTCGCGAATGGCGGCGCCGTTTCCGGCTTACCGAGCCCTGGCGGTGCCGGCAGCCCCGGCGGCGGCCCCAGCGGCAGCGGCGACCCCGGGTTCGATCGCCGGGCCGGCTGGATCCCTGCGGGCGAGGGCTGGCTGGCGCTATCTCGGGCTGGCCCACGGAGTCTACGCGTTGTTCGAGACCGACGCCGGTCTGCTGGTGCTCGACCGCCGCGCGGCGCATGAACGTGTCTGGTACGAACGCCTGCGGGCGGAGTTTGCCGCCGCCCGGGTGGCGACCCAGCGCCTGCTCCTGCCCGTGCCCGTGGAGCTGGATGCCATCACCACCGAGCTCCTGTTGGACCGGCTGCGATTCCTGAACGAACACGGTTTCGAAATCGTCGAATTCGGACGGAACTTTTTCCGCATCGAAGGGGTGCCCGTCTGGATGGATCCGGCGGATGCCGAGGCGTTCCTGCGCGATCTGCTGGGGGCGCTGCGGGAAGGGTTGTTGTCCTCCCGCGAACCCGACCTGGCCCGGGACGAACTCGCGCGACTGGCAGCGCGCCGGGCGGTGCGGCTGCCCGCGGCCCCGGGGGAGGCCGAGATGCACGCACTGGTCGCGCAGCTGTTTGCCTGTCGGCAGCCGATGACCAATCCGGCTGGCAATCCGACGTATCTTGAACTCAATAGCGGGGAACTGGCGCGGCGTTTCCAGCGGTGAGGCCGCCCTGGGGGCCGGGCGGGCCCGTCCCGCGCGGCGGCCGTCCCGCCGCGTAGTGAAGACTCAGATACACCGGGACCGGCCGCCGACCCGGGCGGTCCGGCGGCGGGGTCCGCGCCGGGGCTCGGGCAGCCGATGGGCGGAAAAAATCGTCGTAACTCGTTTGGCACAAACGATCCACGGAAAAACGCGGTCCGGGATCAAAAAGGGCTTGATTCGAGGGCGCAGGTTTCCATTGTCGCCGTCCCTTCTTCCAACGTCCCCGCGAAGAAATGCGGGGACGAAAGAAGTGACCGACACCGAAGCGACTGTTCCTTTTCAGCAGACTATCCGTTCTCAACGGAAAAAGTATTGACGGAGAAAAGGAGGGTTGTCTTAGTGGAAATCTTTCCCTCGGAGGGAAGCGTTCTTTGAGATTTACTTTGTGCGATTGATTGGGACCCCCAATCAACCTTAAATATTTAGAAATACGCGTGTGAGAGAAATCTTACGCGCAGCGTAGTTCATGAATCAACAGGTTCTGAACTCTCTTTTCGGAGAGTTTGATCCTGGCTCAGAATGAACGCTGGCGGCGTGGTTAAGACATGCAAGTCGAACGGGTTTTCGTGAAGGGCAACCGGATCGAAAGCTAGTGGCGAACGGGTGCGTAACACGTGAACAATTTACCTGCGAATGGGGAATAGCCCGCCGAAAGGCGAACTAATACCGCATGTGGTTGGTGACCTCATGGTTGCCATACTAAAGCCGGGGACCGCAAGGCCTGGCGTTCGCAGAGGAGTTCGCGGCCTATCAGCTAGTTGGCGAGGTAACGGCTCACCAAGGCAAAGACGGGTAGCCGGTCTGAGAGGATGATCGGCCACACTGGAACTGAGACACGGTCCAGACACCTACGGGTGGCAGCAGTTTCGAATCATTCACAATGGGCGCAAGCCTGATGGTGCGACGCCGCGTGGGGGACGAAGGTCTTCGGATTGTAAACCCCTGTCACCGGGGAAGAACCGCTTTGAATTAATCGTTCAAAGCCTGACTTAACCCGGAGAGGAAGCAGTGGCTAACTCTGTGCCAGCAGCCGCGGTAATACAGAGACTGCAAGCGTTATTCGGATTCACTGGGCGTAAAGGGTGCGCAGGCGGCCAGGTGTGTCAGGTGTGAAAGCCCGAGGCTTAACCTCGGAATTGCGCCTGAAACTGCTTGGCTAGAGCATTGGAGAGGGTAGCGGAATTCACGGTGTAGCAGTGAAATGCGTAGATATCGTGAGGAACACCAGAGGCGAAGGCGGCTACCTGGACAATTGCTGACGCTCAGGCACGAAAGCGTGGGGAGCAAAAGGGATTAGATACCCCTGTAGTCCACGCCCTAAACGGTGCACACTAGGTCTTGGCGGATTCGACCCCTCCAGGGCCCAAGCTAACGCGTTAAGTGTGCCGCCTGAGGACTACGGCCGCAAGGCTAAAACTCAAAGGAATTGACGGGGGCCCGCACAAGCGGTGGAGCATGTGGCTCAATTCGATGCAACGCGAAGAACCTTACCAGGCCTTGACATGCACTGGACCGGCGCTGAAAGGCGCCTTTCCTTCGGGACCGGTGCACAGGTGCTGCATGGCTGTCGTCAGCTCGTGTCGTGAGATGTTGCGTTAAGTCGCGCAACGAGCGCAACCCCTGTCCTTAGTTGCCAACGGGTCAAGCCGGGCACTCTAGGGAGACAAACCCTCTTTGAGGGTGGGAAGGTGGGGATGACGTCAAGTCAGGATGGCCCTTACGGCCTGGGCTGCACACGTGCTACAATGCTCGGCACAGAGGGACGCAATACCGCAAGGTGGAGCAAATCCTCAAAACCGAGCTCAGTTCAGATTGAAGTCTGCAACTCGACTTCATGAAGCTGGAATCGCTAGTAATGGCGCATCAGCTACGGCGCCGTGAATACGTTCCCGGGCCTTGTACACACCGCCCGTCACGTCATGAAAGCCGGTTTCGCCCGAAGTGCGTTTGCCAACCAGCAATGGAAGCGACGCCCTAAGGTGAGGCTGGTGATTGGGACGAAGTCGTAACAAGGTAACCGTAGGGGAACCTGCGGTTGGATCACCTCCTTTCTAAGGAGAAGGCAAGGCGGCATACGCCGCCGCGCCTATGGTCGAAGGACGAGGGGATTTGAGATCTCAAATTTGAGATCTGAAATCCGCGAGTCTGGGTTCCGGTTGATCGCACAAAGTAAATTTTGAGAATGCCGTTCTTTTTCAGTCACTGCACCCAATCTCGGGGTCGTAGCTCAGCTGGCAGAGCACCTGCTTTGCAAGCAGGGGGTCGCCGGTTCAAATCCGGCCGGCTCCACCATCCTTTGCCTCTTCGAGGCTTCGGATGGCGCGGCCAGCCTTTCGCATGGTGAAAGATGTTTTCTGTAGGCCTGGCGAAGGAGGGCGCAACGCCCGATTCCCGAATGCGGCTTTTCAACCGTGGGCTCATAGCTCAGTTGGTTAGAGCACGCGCTTGATAAGCGCGGGGTCGATGGTTCAAGTCCATCTGGGCCCACCATCATTTTTGAGCATAAGTCCCATATGACGTATGGGTCCTATGCCTGTCCCCAGGGCGCAGGAGGGGTGCGGTCCGAGGCGGCAAATCACTTTTGTTCTTTGAAAGTTCAGGTCTGTAAGTGGGTAAAATAAACGCCTAGAATAATAGAGCGTCTGTATAAACCAGTTACAGCCGTTGATGGATGCCTTGGCGTCATCAGGCGATGAAGGACGCAGCAAGCTGCGAAAAGCTTCGGGGAGCGGCACACACGCTTTGATCCGGAGATATCCGAATGGGGAAACCCGGCACCGGTAATTCGGTGTCACTCCGGTCTGAATTCATAGGACCGGCAGAGCAAGACGCGGAGAAGTGAAACATCTCAGTATCCGCAGGAAAAGAAAGAGAATCGATTCCGTCAGTAGTGGCGAGCGAAAGCGGAAGAGCCTAAACCAGCGGGATTTATCCTGCTGGGGTTGTAGGACCACGATGTGGAAGGCCGTAGTTAGAAGAACCGTCTGGAAAGTCGGGCCATAGAGGGTGATAGCCCCGTAATCGAAAACGAAAGCCGACCTAGTGGTATCCTGAGTAGCACCGGACACGTGAAACCCGGTGTGAACCCGCGCCGACCACGGCGTAAGGCTAAATACTCGATGACGACCGACAGCGAACTAGTACCGCGAGGGAAAGGTGAAAAGCACCCCTGTTAGGGGAGTGAAATAGCAACTGAAATCAACGGCTAACAAGTCAGTCGGAGCCCCCTTGTGGGGTGACGGCCTGCCTTTTGTATAATGAGTCTGCGAGTTATTGTCGGTAGCAAGCCTAAGCCGCCCAGCGGCGCAGGCGCAGCGAAAGCGAGTCCCAACAGGGCGCCTAGTTGCCGGCAATAGACCCGAAGGGGAGGTGATCTAACCATGGCCAGGATGAAACCCCGGTAAAACGAGGTGGAGGTCCGAACCGGTCACTCTTGAGAAAGTGTCGGATGAGCTGTGGTTAGGAGCGAAAGACTAATCAAACCCCCTGATAGCTGGTTCTTTCCGAAATATATTTGGGTATAGCGTCGGATGCTGACCCGTGGAGGTAGAGCACTAAATAAGCTAGGGCCCCTACCGGGGTACTGAACTTAATTAAACTCCGAATACCACGGGGTGAAATCCGGCAGTCAGACTGTGGGGGATAAACTTCATAGTCGAGAGGAGAATAGTCCAAACCATCGGTTAAGGTCCCAAAATACGGCTCAGTGAATAAGGATGTGATTCTGCTCAGACAATGGGGATGTTGGCTTAGAGGCAGCCATCATTTAAACAGTGCGTAACAGCTGACCCATCGAGCGGAGTTGCGCCGAAAATGATCGGGACTCAAGCCGTATACCGAAGCTATGGACTTCGGCGCAAGCCGGAGTGGTAGGAAAGCGTTCTGAGTGCAACGAAGTGGAAGGGGCAACCGACCATGGAGCGCTCGGAAGTGAGAATGCAGACATAAGTAACGATAAAGCCGGTCAAAATCCGGCTCGCCTCAATCCCAAGGTTTCCTGGGGCAGGCTCGTCCGCCCAGGGTTAGTCGGGAGCTAAGACGAGGCCGTAAGGAATAGTCGATGCACAACTGGTTCAATATTCCAGTACCACCTTGTTGACGTTTGACCCACGAAGTGACGGAGAAAGCTAGCATGCGAGAGGTGTTGATCCTCTTCCAAGCCCGTAGGCTGTCCGGGGATAAAAGACCGGACATCAAGGCTGAAAGGTGACGGATAGTTGAAGCCACGGCTGATTCAATGCGTGTGATGCTCTGCTTCCAGGAAAAGCTTCGTGGTTAGCCAGCAGGGTGCCCGTACCGTAAACCGACACAGGTGGGATAGATGAGTATTCTAAGGCGCGTGGGTTAAATCTCTCTAAGGAACTCGGCAAATTGACCCCGTATGTTAGCTATAAGGGGTGCCCCGCGAGGGGCTGCAACTAAGCGCATCAACCGACTGTTTAGCAAAAACACAGCTCTCTGCTAAGTCGCAAGACGACGTATAGGGAGTGACACGTGACCAATGCGGAAAGGTGAAAACCTGGGGTGCAAGCTCCGGGTCTAAGCCCCCGTGAATGTCGGCCGTAACTATAACGGTCCTAAGGTAGCGAAATTCCTTGTCGGGTAAGTTCCGACCCGCACGAATCGTGTAACGAGTTGATGACTGTCTCGGAGAGAGGCCCAGTGAAATTGTAGTGGCGGTGAAGATGCCGCCTACCCGCAGCAGGACGGAAAGACCCTATGCACCTTTACTGTAAGCTGTTATTGGCACTTGATTTTCAATGCGTAGAATAGGTGGGAGACTCCGAAGCCCCGCTCCAGGGTGGGGCTGAGTCGAAATATGAAATACCACTCTTTGTAAGTTAGGTGTCTAACCTCGCGCCGTTAACCGGCCGTGGGACAGTGATAGCGGGTCAGTTTTTCTGGGGCGGAATCCTCCCAAAGAGTAACGGAGGTTTGCGAAGGTTCCCTCAGCCCGGTCGGTAATCGGGCTAAAGAGCGCATGAGTACAAGGGAGCTTTACTGTGAGACCTACAAGTCGATCAGTTGCGAAAGCAGGCTCAAGTGATCCGGTGGTTGAATGTGGAATCGCCATCGCTCATAGGACAAAAGGTACGCTAGGGATAACAGGCTGATCGCGCCCAAGCGTTCATAGCGACGGCGCGGTTTGGCACCTCGATGTCGACTCATCACATCCTGGGGCTGGAGAAGGTCCCAAGGGTTCGGCTGTTCGCCGATTAAAGTGGTACGCGAGTTGGGTTCAGAACGTCGTGAGACAGTTCGGTCCTCTATCCGCTGTGGGCGTTTGAGACTTGAGGGGTTCATTCTCTAGTACGAGAGGACCGAGAATGACGGACCTCTGGTGTTCCGGTTGTCGCGTCAGCGGCAGCGCCGGGTAGCTATGTCCGGAAGGGATAAGCGCTGAAAGCATCTAAGCGCCAAGCCCGTTCCAAGATTAGGTCTCAATCCGTCGCAAGACGGTGCAGGGTCCAGGTAGACCACCTGGTTGATAGGGCAGAAGTGCAAGCGCGGTAACGCGTTCAGCTTACTGCTACTAATGACCCTGCCGGTTTATACAGCCTTCTATTGTTCCGGGCGTTTATTTTACCTCCTTGCAGTACCCGTACTTTCCAATTATTGCCCCGCCTCAGCGGCGGGGCTTCACTTCCCGGTGATCATAGGCGAGGGGTCCCACCCGTTCCCATCCCGAACACGGCCGTTAAGCCCTCAGCCGCCAATGGTAGTAGGACGTTAGGTCCCGCGAGAGTAGGTCGTTGCCGGGTCATGGCCCGAGCGCTCCGAACAGGAGGCTCGGGCCTTTCTGTTTTTTGTCCTTTTGCCCGTCGATCGCAGAATATCCGTTTGTCCAAACAGATACCGGCAAAACCGCGGCTGCGGGTAGGGCGCGCCTGCCTGGGCCGCGGGAATCACCACCGGCTCAGGCCGGTGTTTTGCTTATGCTCGCGTCGAGGCTCGCGTACCCGCCGCCGGCAAGGAACAGCGCCACATAACCGCCGAGGTAAACGAACGCCAGTTCCTCGCTGTGCGCGCCGGTCACCGCATTGCCGTGGACGAGCAAAAATGCCACGCTGAAGTTGATGATGAGAGCGAGGGCAGCAACCCGCGTGAACAGCCCGAGGACCAGCATCGCCGAGCATAGCGCCTCGGCCAGCGCGGAGAGCGCTAGGCTGGCGTGCGCACCGATGCCGAGCGGATCGGGGAATTGATCGGCCATCTGCGCGAAGCCAGTCAACTTGCCCCAGCCGTGCTGGATCAGCATCGCAAGACCGAGCCACAGGCGGAGCACGAGCAGCGCCAGGGGGGCGCTCTGGCTGGCGGGAAGAAAACCGAGCTGCAAGAATTTGATCATGGCGGGGGAAGAATGAATTGGAGGTTTCGCGGCGGGACGCAACAGTTCATGCGTGCGACAATATCTCGCCGTTGTCCAGAATTGATCTGTGATAAGGCATGCTTGCCTCGTACATTGATTCACAGACGCAGCCTGCATTTGCAGCGACCGTCGACAATACAGCGCTCGAAGGTCGTCAGACGACCGCGACAACGGTTGGGGTTCTTTTGCTGTCTGTCCACTTCGTCACAGGTCGCGACGATTTTCGTGGAGCGCCGTGCCGAGGCGAAGCCGACATCAGCCACTCCCGCGAGGCCGTTCGCTGTGGGCGGCCTCGCGGAAGCTTAACCTTCCAACTTTGGCTGCGGCGTCCGCCGCGGTGGGATGAATGCGGCTGGCGACCCACGGCCTTTTGCAGGGCCTTCGGGTAGCGGGCGCCTCCGAAATTGTATGGCATCCGCCGGCGGATTCTCCTAACGATTGAGCCACATCCTATGGACAACGAACGTGTCAACCTGCCCCTGAGCGAAATCCCCGCGTCTTGGTACAATGTTCTTGCCGATCTCCCCAAGCCGCTCCCGCCGCCTCTGCATCCCGGAACTGGCCAGCCGCTGACGCCCGCGGATCTGGCCCCGATCTTCCCCATGGGACTCATCGAGCAGGAGATGAGTCCGGAACGCTGGATTCCCATCCCGGAGGAGGTTCGCGCGCTCTACAAGATCTGGCGTCCCACGCCGCTCATCCGCGCCGTCCGGCTCGAAAAGGCCCTCAAAACCTCCTGCCGGATCTATTTCAAAAATGAGAGCGTGAGCCCCGCCGGCAGTCACAAGCTCAACACCGCGCTCGCCCAGGCCTACTACAACAAGAAGGAAGGCGTGCGCCGCCTGAGCACGGAGACGGGTGCCGGGCAGTGGGGTTCCTCGCTGGCGTTTGCGTGCCAGCTTTTTGGCCTCGGCTGCACGATCTACATGGTGAAGTCGAGCTACCACCAGAAACCGTATCGCCGCTCGATGATGCACATCTGGGGCAGCGAGGTGTATCCATCCCCCTCCGAGCGCACCAATGCCGGCCGCGCGATTCTTGCAGCCAATCCGGAAACGCCCGGGAGCCTGGGCATGGCCATATCCGAGGCCGTGGAAGACGCCGCCACGCACGCCGACACCAAGTACACCCTTGGCAGCGTGCTCAACCACGTGATCTTGCATCAAACCGTCATCGGCCTCGAGACCAAGCGCCAGCTCGAGCTGATCGGTGAAACCCCCGACGTGCTCATCGGCTGCATCGGCGGCGGCAGCAACTTCGGCGGCTTCAGTGTGCCGTTCCTGCCGGAGAAGCTCGCCAATCCGAAGCTGCGCTTCCTGGCGGTGGAACCCTCAGCCTGCCCCACTATCACAAAGGGGATCCACGCGTACGATTTTGGCGACACCGCGAAGCTCACGCCATTGCTCAAGATGTACACACTCGGGCACACATTCGTTCCGGAGGGCATTCATGCCGGCGGCCTGCGGTATCATGGCATGGCCCCGATCGTCTCCCATCTGGCCAAGCTTGGAATCATCGAGGCGAAGGCCTACTCGCAAACGGTCGTGTTTGATGCCGCGCTGCAGTTCGCCCGCACCGAGGGTTTCATCCCCGCGCCGGAGACTTCACACGCCATTCGGGCGGCGATTGACGAGGCGAAAAAGGACGACGGGAAATGCATCGTATTCAACTTTAGCGGACACGGCCATTTCGACATGTCGGCGTACGACGCCCATCTCGCCGGCGACCTCGAGGACTACGAGCATCCGGAGGAGAAGATCGCCGAGGCCCTGCGCCACCTGCCAAAGGTCGGCTAGATCTCAATCGCAACAGGGCGTGCCGGGACGGATCGCTGACGCGCAAGCGTCAGGCTCCGGGGGGCTTCTTCGTCGAACGCTTCGCTTTGCTCCCGGCTTGAGCCTGTCGGTCTCCTCCCGACCGGTAGCGCGTTGCCGGCCGCTGGTCTCATCGCCGGGTCTTGAATCCGATCCACCCGCGGGATAATTTGATCAAATGCGATGTGGCCGTTTTTCACGCATTGGCTGGAGCCTTTGCCTTTATCTTGCCGGACTGGGCCTTGCTTTCACCGGTTGGGCGCAACCGGCGCCGCAACCGCTGGTAGTCGACGCCACGGATTCCGCGCCATCGCCCGTGCCCGGTTCCTATCCCGGGGGACCCTTCGCGGCCCCGGACGGCCGATCCATTGCCTTGAACAGCCGCTTCCTCCTGCGGAACGGAACGCCGTGGCTTCCGGTGATGGGCGAATTCCATTATACGCGCGTACCGGAGCAGCGATGGGAGCAGGAAATCCTCAAGATGAAGGCGGGCGGCGTGCAGATTGTCTCCACTTATGTGATCTGGATCCATCATGAGGAAATCGAGGGCCGTTTCGACTGGTCGGGCCGCCGGGACCTGCGGCGTTTCATCGAGTTGTGCGCGAAGCACGGAATAGTGGTGCAATTGCGCATCGGCCCGTGGGTGCATGGTGAAGTCAGGAATGGAGGTTTCCCGGACTGGCTGGGGAGAAACGTGACGGACGGTGAATTGCGCCAGAATTCGCCCGCGTACCTGTCGTATGTGCAGAAGTATTTCGAACAGATCGGCCGGCAGGTGCGGGGGCTGTTGTGGAAGGACGGCGGTCCCATCCTCGGCGTCCAGCTGGAAAACGAATATGCCGCCCGGGGGCCCCGCGCCGGGGAGGACCACATCCTCGCGCTCAAACGGCTGGCCATCCAGGCCGGTCTGGACGTGCCGCTGTATATCGTCACGGGCTGGGACAACGCGGTGGTGCCGGAGGGCGCGGTGCTGCCGGTCTACGGAGGCTATATGGATGCACCGTGGGACGCGTCACGGGAGCAACTGCCGCCCAGCGAAGTGTATGGCTTCCGGTTCGGCAGCCGGGTGACCGGCGACATGGGAATGATGGGGCAAAGGAGCGGAGACGCGGCGGCCGCCCCGTTGCCCGCCGATGGGGACACTCCCTTTCTGACGGCCGAGATGGGCGGCGGAATGGAGGGCACCTACCACCGCCGGCCCGTGATCGAAGCGGACGACGTGGCCGCGATGGTCCCCGTGATGCTTGGATCCGGGGTCAATCTTTATGGGTATTACATGTTCCAGGGCGGCGAGAATCCGGAGGGCAGGCAGACGACGCTCCAGGAATCGCAGGCGACAGGCTACCCGAACGATGTGCCGGTGAAATCCTACGACTTCGATGCGCCGCTGGGGGAGTTTGGCCAGGAGCGAACCTCATTCCGGCGGCTCAAGCTCTGGAACTATTTCCTGAATGATTTCGGGGACCGGCTTGCGCCCCTGGCCGTGCGTCCCCCGGAGGTTAGGCCACAGGGACCGGCGAATTTCTCCGTCCCGCGGTTCTCCGTGCGCACCAACGGCGCCGGCGGGTTTGTCTTTTGGAACAATTACCTGCGCCATTATTCGCTGCCGGCATGGGCGGGAGTGCAGGTTTCGGTCAAGCTTTCCAACGAGGTGCTGAACATCCCTCATCGGCCCGTCACCGTTCCCTCCGGGGCCTATTTCGCCTGGCCGTTCAATTTCGATCTGGACGGCGTCAGGCTGAAGTACAGCACGGCGCAGCTATTCACCAGGCTGACGGCTGGCGGGATCGACACCTATGTATTCTTCGCCATCCCCGGCATCGCGGCGGAGTTTGCCTTCGACGGGACGACGGCGGCGGAAATCCGGGCGAATGAAGGCCGCGTCGTGAAGGAGGACGGCATCTGGCGGGTGACGGGTCTCGCGCCCGGGCTGAATCCGGAAATCGTCCTGCAAACGAAGCGCGGGGGTGAGGTCCGCGTCATCCTCCTCTCCGAAGACGAGGCGGAGAACGCGTGGAAGGTGCGGATCGAAGGACGGGAACATCTCTTGATCACGCCGCAGCAGTTTTTCGCGGATGAAACGCATGTCTTTCTGCGGTCAATCGGAAGCCCGAAGTTCAACTTCCAGCTCCTGCCGGAGGTGTCACACGGCATGCGGGGGAGCCGGACGATCGTTGCCGGCCCGGCGACCGCCGGGCGCAGCAGCTTTATGGCGACAGTTCCGGAGCGGACGCTCCCGCTCCATTTCACCAGGGTGCAGGAAGCCGGGGCCGTCGGTCCGGTCAGGCTCGGTCCGCCCGTTTCCTGGCGGAGCAATTCCGTTGCGGAAGCTCCCGACGACAGCGCATTCGCGAATGCCGCCAAGTGGCAGATTGCCGTGCCGCATGACTTCCCAGCGGATCTGGGCGAGGTTTTTCTCGAGGTCAAGTATGTGGCGGACGTGGCGCGACTCTACGCGAACGGACGCCTGCTGGAGGACGATTTCTTCAGCGGGCCCTCCTGGAATGTCGGGTTGGATCGCTTCAGGCAGGAGCTGCAGGGCGGCCCGCTTGAGCTCCAGATTCTTCCGTTGCGCAAGGATGCCCCCATCTTCCTTGAAACCCGGTATCGTCCCCGGTTCTCCGGGGAAGAGCAGGTGGCCGAATTGCAGTCGCTGGCGTTGATTCCCGAATACCAGCTGACGATCGACACCGGCAGCCCGTGAACGTTTTTTCGCGCCGTTCTGAAACCGCCCCATCCCGGTGAGAACATCCCATCGGCCTTTCCCAACGGCTGCAAAGGGGATTGCACGCAGGAGCATCGCGGCCGGCCCTGACGGTGCCCGGCGCGCCTTGCGTAGTGCCAACTTCAGCCGGCGCCGGGAACCGGTGACGCACCATGAGGAGCGCGGGCTGGAGCATTCTTGGATAGAGGGACGCAAATCGGGCATGGCGAAAGACTCCTCAGCAGGGTTTCCCCTCGGGTGTGTCCTCTAAACGCGCCCTCCCTTTGTCATTCTGAATACAACGGGGAATCTGATTTGTAACGCATTACGTTACGAGATGAGACCGAGAATTCTCGCTGCGCCCGGGATGACAAAACCATTTCATGATATCCTCTGCGTTTACCTGATGCGCAGATCTTCTACAGCACGACGTCACCTGAAAGCAGGATTTCATCCGCGGTGTCAGGCCCCGCCGCGCAGCAGCGGCGTCAGGTCGGGATCGTTTGAGGCCGTCTCCTTAAAGGAAGAATCGAGGGCGATCGCACGATCGACCCGGCGGCGCGCCTCGACGAGGCCGCCGCGCAGGCAGGCATAACAGCCGAGATTGAACTGGATGACCGCCTCCGCAGGATGCAGGCGCTCGCCATCGAGCAGGATCGCCTCGGCCGCTGCGAGCGACCGGCACCGCCGGGTCGCATAGGCCCAGGAAACCCACCAGCCCGGCTCCATCGGCCGGCGCTGCACGAGCTCGTGGGCAACGTCCGTCAGCGCGGGCCATTTCGCCTGCTCCTGCAGAACAAGGGCGCGCAGGACCAGCACCTCCGTCTCCTGGGCCATCCCGGGAGGCACCTGGTCCAGCTCAGCCGCGGCATCGTCGATCATTCCGAGGCCGAGGTAGCCCCGCGCGTGAGCGAGCCGCCATTTGAGTTCCATGGTTCAGGTGGGGATGACAGGGTGCGTCCCGACTGCCGGCGGGCACCGTTCATTCTTTATTCGAGGCAGCTTCCTGAGTTCTTCGGCCGTCTGTTTCGCCGCGTTGGCAATGACGGCGGTTGTCCCGGTTCAGGCCTCCGGGGGACCGCCGAAGTGCGCGGCGTGGGAGGCGTATGCCGCCGTATCGGAGAGCATCGCCTCGATCGCGACCGCGACCGGCTCGGCGCGCACCAGGCCCGAGAACACCGCCTTGTCGCCGATCACGTCCGTGAGCACGAACGCCGGGCGTTGCGTGATCTGATGGGCATGGAACTCCGCCGTCGACGCCTCGACCCGCGCGCGCACCTCCGGCGATTCCGCCCGGGCGCGGAGCCGGACCGGATCCAGCCCGGTGGCAGAGGCCGCTGCGGCGACGGCTTCGGCCATGGCTCCTATCTTGCGCCCTTCCCGGGTGCCGGCGCGGGTGAGCGCAAGTCGCAGGCGGTCGTCGGAGAACCCGAGATCGCGTCCTGCCTCTGCAACCAGGTTGGGGGCATGGTAGAGGCCGTGGCGTTCCGGCTCGAGCCAGCCGGGATTGAGCATGTACGGCGAGCGCATGATCGTGCCGCTGCGGCGGTAGAACCACTCGCACTGGGCGCGCGACACCGGGAAATCGCCGGGATTCATCAGCGCGATCTTCCATTCGAACTTGACGCGACCGGAATAGCGGGCCTTGAGATCCGCCCAGGCAGGCTCGGCCCAATGGCACCAGGACGAAAGCACTTCGAGGTAATAGGTGAGGGTGACGTCGGCCATGTCGGAAAGCCTTGGTCGAACCTCGCTGTCGCGTCAACCGGCGAACGGGGCATCCCCACGAGCGTAAGTTTGGCGAAGTCTGCAATTCTGATCAAAGGCATCGGTAGGGCGCGACCGCCGGGCGCGCCGTGCAGGATGGACGGCCTGGCGGTCCGTCCCTACCGGGAGGCTGATCAATTGCGCGGCGCGGCATGCTGCATGAGCCACGCCTCATATTCTTTCCGGGGCATGAAACGCAGCGAGGCGGAGTTGATGCAATAGCGCAGCCCGGTAAGGGCGGGACCGTCGTCAAAGATATGGCCGAGGTGCGCGCCGTCCACCGAACAGCTCACCTCGGTGCGGGTCATGCCAAAACTCGTATCGGTGACCTCGGTCACGAATCTGGGTTCAATCGGCTTGGTGAAGCTGGGCCATCCGGTGCCGCTGTCGAACTTGTCGCGGCTGTCGAACAGCGGGGTGTCGCTGCAGACGGAGAAATAGACCCCGTCTTCGTGGTTGTCCCAATAGGCGTTGCGAAAGGCCGCTTCGGTGCCCTGCCGCCGCGCAACACGATATTGTTCGGGCGTCAGCAAAGCCCGCCATTCGGCGTCGGTGTGCCGCACCCGGGCCTCGCTCATGTCGATGACGGCCCTGGAGGGGAGACCGCAGGCGGACGTGTCGCCCGAGACGGCGCAGGCTGCTCCGGTGGAAGGATGGGTGGAATTCATGGCGTCATCGGCGCTGGCTCCTGCTGACATCGTGGCCGCTGCTCCGAGCAGCAGGACCATGAACACATCGGAAAAGACGGCGTGGCGCATCAACTCACGAAATCGATCCGGGGAGGAATGACAAGTGGCCCCGGCGGATTTCTCCGGGCGCATCTTCCGATTGACGGCGACGACTGGCGCGCGCAGTTGTGGCACGGGCGGCGGCAAGACGCCTTGCGCAGGAGCAAGCTCCGGCAGATGCCGGGTCCCGCCCCGACATTGCGGAGGAGGGGATGCACCGCGCCTGCCGACCTGCCGCCGCCCGGATTGCGCTTGTCACTGCCTGCCCGCCGCCGTCTGTTTTTCCAGGCACCGAACTCATGGCCAACAACAGCTACACCGAAGCAAGCATCAAGACCCTGTCCTCGACCGAGCACATCCGGCTGCGCCCGGGCATGTACATCGGCCGCCTCGGCAACGGCAGCCACGCCGAGGACGGCATCTATGTGCTTCTGAAGGAGACGATCGACAATGCGGTCGACGAGTTCACCATGGGCTGCGGCAGGAAGATCGAGGTGGAGCTCAACGAACGCACGATGCGGGTGCGCGACTACGGGCGCGGCATCCCGCTGGGCAAGGTCCTCGAATGCGTGTCGGTCATCAACACCGGCGCGAAGTACGACTCCGAGTCCTTCAAGAAGGCCGTCGGGCTGAACGGCATCGGCCAGAAGGCGGTCAACGCCCTCTCGGCCTCCTACCGCGCCCAGGCGATCCGCGACGGCCAGACGAAGGTGGTCGAATTCGAGCGCGGCAGGTTGAGGAAGGACTTCAAGATCGCGAAGAGCGACGAGCGCAACGGCACGCTCATCGAGTTCACGCCGGACGGGGAGCTGTTTGGACAGGACTTCAGATTTCACTCCGAGTTCATCGAGGATCTGCTCTGGAAATACGCATTCCTCAACCGCGGCCTGACGCTGACCTTCAACGGCAAGCCGTTCAAATCGGAGCACGGCCTGAAGGACCTGCTCGAGAAGAACCTCAGCGGGGACATCCTGTACCCCATCATCCACATCGAGGGGGAGGACATCGAGATCGCGCTCACCCACGGCTCGCACTATGGCGAGGAATACTACTCCTTCGTCAACGGCCAGCACACCACGATGGGCGGCACCCACCAGCAGGCGTTTCGCGAGGCGGTGGTCGAGGTGCTGCGCAACTTCTTCAAGAAGGACTTCGATGCCGCCGACGTGCGCCAGTCGATTGTCGCCGCGATTTCGGTGCGCGTCGTCGAGCCGGTGTTCGAATCGCAGACGAAGACCAGGCTCGGGTCCGCCGACATGGCGCCGGGCGGCCCGCAGGTCCGCCAGTTCATCGGCACGTTTGTCCAGCAGGCGCTCGACGCCTGGCTGCAGCGCAATCGCGAGGCCGCTGACGCCCTCAGGCGCAAGATCGAGGACAACGAACGGGAGCGCAGGGAACTCGCCGGGATCCGCACCCTCGCCCGCGAACGCGCCAGGAAGGCGTCCCTCCACAACCGCAAACTGCGCGACTGCCGCCTTCACCTCGGCGACCGGGCCGAGCGGGCCGAGGAGAGCACCCTCTTCATCGTCGAGGGCGATTCCGCGTCCGGCTCGCTCACCGCCTGCCGCGACGTGCAGACGCAGGCGATCTTTGCGCTCAAGGGCAAGCCGCTCAACACGTACGGGCTCTCCAAGAAGGTGATCTATGAGAACGAGGAGTTCCACCTTCTCCAGTCGGCGCTCAACATCGAGGAGGGGCTCGACGGACTGCGCTACGCCCGCATCGTGATCGCCACCGATGCCGACGTCGACGGCATGCACATCCGCCTGCTGCTGATCTCGTTTTTCCTCCAGTTTTTCCCGGAGCTCATCGCGAGCGGCCACCTCTTCATCCTCGAGACGCCGCTCTTCCGCGTGCGCAACAAGAAGGAGACGGTCTACTGTTATTCGGAGGCGGAGAAGCGGGCGGCGGTGGCGCGTTTTGGAGCCGGCGCGGAGATCACGCGCTTCAAGGGGCTGGGCGAGGTCTCGCCCGAGGAGTTCAAGGATTTGATCGGCGCCAGCATCCGGCTCGAGCCCGTGACGCTCGCCCACCTTCACAGCAGCGACGAACTGCTCTCGTTCTTCATGGGCAAGAACACGCCGGAGCGGCAGGAGTTCATCATCGATCACCTCAAGGTCGAGAAGGACCTGGTGGGAGCCTGAGCGGAGGCGCCGTTGGGAAGCCCGCCGGTGAACCGCGTGCAGCGAATGAAAACCTGGGGAAGATGGGGCGTAACCCTGGTCCGGCTGTTTCGCGGGGGCGCGACGCCCTCGTCGCGTTTCGCCCGCATGTCCGCGGCCGGGGGGCCGCGGCTTCATCGCGGGGTGAGTGCGAGGGCGCTCCGAAACCGCGGGCTCTCCGCGCTGGCCGCGCTTGCGGTGCTCGTGCCGGTCCTGCTGGCGGGTTGCGTCGCGCCGGTTTCGCCCGCGCCGCGCGTGAATCCGGCGGGCCTCCCGCCGGAACAGGCGGCCCGGGAGGAGCGCAATCTCCGGCTCTTTGACACTGTGTGGGTGACGGTCGACAGGCGTTATTATGACGCGGGTTTCCACGGCGTGGACTGGCGGGCCGCCGCACTGGCCCACGGGCCGGAGGCCGCGGCGGCGGGCGACGAGACCGCCCTTTATGGCGTGGTCAACGGGATGCTCGGGCTGCTGGGCGACGGCCACACCGGCGCACTCACCCCCGCCGAGGCAAGGGACTGGCATGCCCAGGAGCGGGCGATGACGGGGTTCCGGATCCTGCGCATCGACCGGCGCTGGGTGGTCTCCGAAGTGCTGCCCGGAAGCCCGGCGGAAGCGGCGGGCGTGAAGCCGGGCTGGATCGTGCTCTCCCGCGACGGGCAGCCGCTGGGCGACAGATTCAGCCTCCCGTCGCTGCGCGGCGGAGAGCGGGTCCGGTGGGAGTTCCTCGACGGCCGTGATCAGCCCGTGGCCCTTGCGCTCACCGCAAGGCGCGTCTCGGTCGCGCGCGAGGTCGCGCGCGTGCTCCCCGGCGGCCTCGTCTTCCTGAGATTCGATGAGTTCGACTGGTCGAGCATGCGCTGGCTGTGCGGGGAACTGAAGCGGCGCCGGGATGCGCCCGGCGTGGTGGTGGACCTTCGGCAGAACCCCGGCGGCGTGCTGCTGGCCCTGGATTTTATGGTCGGGGAGTTTTTCGATCGGAGCTTCGCCTATGCCGTATCAGTCGACCGGTCCGGCCGCCGCCGGAACCTGCATGCGATGACGCTCGGCTCCGCGCGTTACCATGGGCGGCTGGTCGTGCTGGTCGACCACCCGTCGGCGAGCGCGGCGGAGATTTTCGCCGCGACAATGCAGGAACAGCACCGTGGCACCATCGTCGGCCGCAAGACGGCGGGGGATGTCCTGGGCGCCCGGATGCGCTCGCTGCCGGGCGGCGGCATGCTCGAGTACAGCGACTGCGATTTGCGGACGGCAAAGGGCAGCCGGCTCAACGGCAACGGAGTCATCCCGGACGTCGAGCCGGCGGCGATCACGCTGGCGGATCTGAGGTCCGGGCGCGATCCCGACATCGAGGAGGCCCTGCGCATCCTGCAACGGCCCTGAATCATTTTGATCATGACCAGACGGAAGAAAGACACCACGCAGATTGAGCTGAATCTGAACGGCAACGAAGCACCCGCTGACAGGGCGGAGAAGGGCGCCGCGGGCAAAATTCCAAAACCCAAGCCTCAAAACCCGGAACCCAGGACCCAAGACCCAGGCCCGCCCGGCCCGGCGGCTCCGGGCGCAAATCAAAAACCCGAAGTCAAAACCCCCGGGGAGGCGCCGCTTGCGCAGAGCTATCGCACCTGGTTTCTCGACTACGCCAGCTACGTCATCCTCGATCGCGCCGTCCCGCATATCGACGACGGTCTGAAGCCCGTCCAGCGCCGGATCCTGCACACCCTCTGGGAAATGGACGACGGGCGTTTCCACAAGGTGGCCAATGTCGTCGGCGCAACCATGCGTTTCCATCCCCACGGCGACGCGTCGATCGAGGCGGCGCTCGTGGGCGTGGCGCAGCGCGGCCTCCTGATCGAACCCCAGGGGAACTTCGGCAATGTCCTTACGGGGGACGGCGCCGCCGCGTCGCGCTACATCGAGGCGCGCCTCACCCCGTTTGCCCGGGAGGTTGTGTTCAATCCGAAGACCACGGTGTGGCAGCTCAGCTACGACGGCCGCGCAAAGGAGCCGGTCACGCTGCCTGTGAAGTTCCCGCTCGTGCTGGCTGAGGGCGCCGAGGGCATCGCCGTCGGCCTTGCGACCCGGATCCTCCCCCACAACTTCAACGACCTCTGCCGCGCGGCCATCAATCACCTGCAGGGGAAGACGTTTCGCATCGTCCCCGATTTTCCGACCGGCGGCATTGCGGACTTTTCAGAGTACAACGACGGCGGGCGCGGCGGGAGGGTGAAGGTCCGCGCGCGGATCGAGGTGCGGAGCAAGTATCTGCTCGCGATCACCGAGATTCCATTCGGCACCAGCACGGCGTCGCTGATCGATTCCATCCTGGCGGCCAACGCCAAGGGCCGGATCAAGATCAAGCACGTCGACGACAACACGGCCGACCAGGTGGAGATCCTCGTCCACCTTCCCCAGGGCAGCGAGCCCGAGCAGGTCATCCAGCAGCTCTATGTCTTCACCGACTGCCAGGTCGCGATCGCGCCGGCCGCGTGCGTGATCGAGAACGACAAGCCGGTGTTCCTGGGGGTCCGTGAAATCCTGAAGCGCAGCGTCGACCGCACCCGGGCGCTGCTCCAGCAGGAGCTCGAGATCAAGCTCGGCGAGCTCGATCAGCAGTGGCACTGGGACTCGCTGGAACGCATCTTCATCGAGGAGCGCATCTACCGCCGCATCGAGAAGTCGAAGACCTGGGAAAGCGTCCTGGCGGAGATCCGCGAAGGCCTGAAGCCGTTCCTCAGCAGGCTGCGGCGCGAGGTGACGGATGACGACATCGTCCGCCTGACCGAGATTCGCATCAAGCGCATCTCCGCCTACAACCGCTTCCAGGCCGACGAGGAGATCAAGAGGATCGAGGAGGGGATCAGGCTGGTGAAGCACGACCTGAAGAACCTTACGCCGTACGCGATCCGGTGGTTCGAGATGCTGCAGGAAAAATACGGCAAGGGGCGCAAGCGCCGCACCGAGTACGACGAGATCGAGCAGATCAGCGCGGCCGAGGTCGTCTCCGCCAACCAGCGGCTCTACGTCAACCGCGAGGAGGGCTTCATCGGCCTCAACTGGCGGCAGCACGATTTTGTGCAGGAATGCTCCATCCTCGACAACGTCCTCTGCATCATGGGCGACGGTTCGATGCAGGGTCGCCCGCGTGGGGGACAAGGTCTTCATGGGCCCCGACATCCTCCATTGCGCGGTTTTTCCCAAGGATGGCGACAAGGCGTTCTACACGATGGTCTATCAGGACAAGGCGGGCGGGAAGGCGTTCGCGAAGAAATTCCAGATCGGCGGCGTGACGCGCGACAAACTCTATCCGCTCGTCAGGTCGCCCGGCTCGCGGGTCGTCTACCTCGAGGTCACCCCGGGCGAGAAGGAGATCGCGCCGTCGCTCCACATCTCGCTCGACGGCCGCTGCCGCGCGCGGGTGCGCGAGTTCGACTTCGACCTCAGGCGCCTGCCCGTCAGCAACCGGTCGGCCAAGGGCATCACCGTCACCCGCTGGCCTGTCAAGGAAGTCAGGCGCGCGGATCTGACCCTGGCCTCCGGATGAGCCGGATGAAACAAGGACGGAAACACTCTTCCCCATGAAAAATCACCTGTTCGGATGGCTGTTCCTTGCCCTGCTTGCCGGCTGTCTCGTCGCGGCCGGCCAGCCCGCTCCGGCGGGCCCTTCCCCGGCCAATTCCGCTCCGGTTGGCTCCGCGCCGAAACCGTGGTGGCAGTCGGGACGCTGGCGGATGCCCCGGCAGAATCCCCGGGCCGCGTTGCTTCCGCGCATTTCCGTCAAGGGGAATCATTTGGTGAATCCGGCGGGCGAGACCGTGCTTTTCCGCGGCGTGGCGGTCGGGGATCCCGACAAGCTGGCCGGGCAGGGGCGCTGGGGGCCGGAGTTGTTCGCGGCGGTGAAGGACATGGGAGCCAATCTGGTGAGGATCCCGGTGCATCCAGTCGCGTGGCGCAGCCGGACGCCGGACGGCTGTCTCGAACTGCTGGATCAGGCCATCAACTGGTGCACGGACCTGGGCATCTATGTGATCATCGACTGGCATTCGATCGGAAATCTGAAGAGCGGGCTGTTCCAGTCGCCGATGTACGACACCAGCGTCGCAGAGACGCTCGACTTCTGGCGGACCATCGCCCGGCACTACCACGGCAACCACACGGTCGCCTTCTACGAGCTGTTCAACGAGCCGACCCATTTCCGCGGAATGCTCGGCACAATGAGCTGGACCAAATCAAAGCCAAGCTTCATTGGCTTAGGGCACGAGTGAGCGTTGCGAGTCCACAGGCTATGCCGAATTCGATTCCCGGTGTTGTAGTAGCCAATTTGCCCGGAGCGTGCGGGTACGCGGCCCGCACGCCGTGAAGTTCGATCGCGGGTAGATCAAAGGCGGCGGAACGAACTGACCACTATTCTCCGAGCGTAATCACGTCTTTGGCCCTTTAAGTGCAGCGGAGGTCGCCATTTCCGCGGCGACGAAGCGGGTGAAATCGCCAATGTCTTGGCGGACTGAAGCGTTTTCCAACGCCGTCATATAGTCTTTCCGGTGCTCCACGCGGATGACGGTCCAAGGGTAGCCGCCGGACGCCAGCAGGGTGTTCATGATGAACCGGCCGATGCGGCCGTTCCCGTCCGAGTAGGGATGGATATAGACGAAGAGGAAATTCCCGAGGACCGCCTGGACCCCGGCAGATGATTCGGCGGCCAGGAGCGCAAAGAGGGTCTCCAGCAGTTCCGGCACTGACTCGTGAGGAGGCGGCACGTGTTCCGAGCCCCGGATGAAGACCGGCCGGTTGCGGTAGCCGGCAAGAGCGTAAGCGGGGAGCAGCCCCGCCTGGACAAACGGGCTGAAGAGCGCGCGATACCAGGCTGCCAAGTCGCGGTTGATGATCGCGGGCGCGGACTGGCCGCCGAGGATTTCCCGCAGGCTCGTCATGACTGCTTGGAAACTCTCGTGATAGCCTTTCGCGGCCATCGCGTTCACTTGCCCCTGATCGGCTCCGTCCGTTTCCGGATTCCATTCGCCGGCGGCGATCCGCGCGATCAATTCCGGCGTGACCTGATAACCCTCGATGGAAAGGGAGTGGTACGCGTCGTGCGTGTAGATTTCGGCCACGCGACTGAGATAGGCGTCGGCCTGGGGAGCGCCGGGCGCCGCCGGAAAGAGTTCGTTCACGACCGGACGCATGTGCTGCCAGAGGGCTTTCAGCCGGCCCACATAAGGCGAGGTGAAGAGTAGCCCGACGGGCAGTCGCGGCGGAGCGGCGAACGGGTTGGTTTCATCGAACTCGAGATCGGCGGCGGTCAGGTCCGCGGCGAGGCGGTCGGCCTGCTCCGTCAGGCCGCAGTGCCGAAAGGCGCCGACCAGCCGGCCGGCCACAGCGGGGGAACCCGCCTCGCCCAACAGGACGCGGCTGAGATCTTCCGGGCGGACGAGGCGCAGGACGATCTCCGCGCTGGTGGCGGAATGCCGGAAAAAGCCCGGGCTAACCCGCACCAAGGCGAGAGCCAGGGGCATGACCTGCACGCCTTGCCGGATGTCCGTGGGCTTGGGCAGGTTTTTCTTGTCGGCATAGATCAGCAACGACGTGCGGTTTGGCAGTTGCACGGTGGACGTGCCACCCTTCCCGGCGATGACGATCAGCTGTGCCGGTGTCTGGGTGTTTCCGCTCCATAGATCGAGCGAGTGCTCGGCGGACAGGCTGTAGTCAGTGCCAAAGCGGTGACCAAGGTAAGCGCTGGCGAAACCCCAGAAATGCGCGTGCCAAAAGGTCGTGTCCCCCGACTCCGCTTGGGGGGTAGTCAGTGCGTACCAGCCCTTGATGACTTCGACGAGGAAGCCACGCTTGGTCAGCAGCAAACGATCGGGCCGGGAAATATCCGGCCCGCGGACGACTTCGCCGGTCGCTCGGTCGCGCACCCGTTGCAGAGTGACAGCGAGGACTTGTTGGGGTGTTGGCATTGACTTTGTTTTGCGGCAGAAGACAACTATGTTTTATCGAATACGTCAACTTTGTTTTGTGGCTACAAACCGCTTTGTTTTTCTGCGTTATATTTCCTTTTTATCTGTGCGGGGAAAAGTTGTGAATCGAATAACACACCAGATGTTTCCTGAGTTTTGCTGTCAAATGAGCGGTGGTGGCTCGGTGTAGTGCAAGAGGTGTCGCCGGAGCATGCCCAAAAACAACAACGCCGCGCGGGCGGCTGGACCAGCGCGGCGGCGGGAGGGCGAAGCGGGCGGTCAGCCCCGCGCCAGCGCCTTCAGTTTCGTCCGGATGTGAACGGCCACCTCGGCACAGTCGTAATAGACGGAGTGGCCGACCTCGTGAGAATACCACATCCGCTCAAAGGAGATGGCGCCGACGTAATGTTGGGTCCGATCGTAGACGCCTTCGATCAGGCATATACAGTGCATAGGGGGTGCCGCCCATATTGTGTGTAATGCTCGCCTCCGCCAAGCCTACGGCGCGCAGCCTTCGCCTCGGTTCTGCCGGGAGGTGCCCTGCTTACGGTGGTAGTGGTCGGCTCACGGATGGCCTGCCAGCCGAAGGCCTGGCGAAGGCTGGCGGAGAGGGAGGGATTGACTCGCTTCGCTCAGGGCTTCGCCCCAAACCTCCGCTGGCGCGGCGGTTTGCCCCTATCCCTCCCTCGTTGCTTCGCTCCTGCCCCACGTTGCGTGAGGCCTCCATTTTCGGCGGTTCCGCCGAAAATGGCGGAGAGGGAGGGATTCGAACCCGATTCGCCACACCCAAGCTAAGTCGCTCGAAAACGCGGACTTAGTTGATTGTTAATGTTTTGGAACGAGAAATAAGATATAAGGAAATTGAAGAAAGTGAAGGCAAAAACACGTTTTTTGGGTTCTTCAGGAAATCGTGTGGGTTTGAGCTGATGGCAGATGGATGCTGAGATCGAGTTTGCCGCAGAAAAACAGGATGCGGACGCGGTAGTTGGCGAAGCGCCGGAAGCCGCGGGCGTCAGCCTTGATGGCTTGGATCCGAGAGTTGAAGCCCTCGGTCAAGGCATTGGTGATCGGATGCATGAAGTAGTTGAGCAGTCCGAGCAGATGATCCTTGAAGGTGAGAGCCACCTTCTTCAGCGGTTCGAGTTTGGATCGGCGGACGGTGCGGAACCAGCGGGTGAAGAAGTCCAGGCCACTGGCTTGGTCCGGTTGCGCCCAGAACTCGACGAAGGTCTCCTTGTGCGCCCATGCGCGAGCCGTCTTCAGATCCCGTTCACACAGCTCCTCAAAGCGCAGGGCTCGGTCGCCTGTGACCGCGGCTCCTTGCAGCCACAGGAATTTGGTGTCCTTGAGGCTTTGATCGCCCTCGGCCAGGAGCCGGCGGTGTTCCTCTTTGCGGACCTTGTCAACGGCTTCGTTGAGCAACTTGGACACATGAAACTTGTCGTGGACGATCTGCGCTTGCGGCGCTGCTTGGCGAGTTGCCGCCGCAAAATCGGCCCCCATGTCCATCGCCGCCGCCGCGATCTGCGAGCGTTGGGGCTCCGGCAGGCTTTCCCACAACGTCACCGCCTGCTCGGTATCCCGCCCCGCCACCACTTCCAGCACGCGTTGTCCCTTCAAGTCGGTCATCAACGACACGTAGTCTTGACCGCGACCAAAGCTCTTTTCATCCAACCCGACATAACGTACATGCTCCGTCGTGCGCCGCTGCAATCCCCGCGCGACCGCGCGTTCCAAGATCCGCTGCACGCTGTCCCAGTCCAAGCCAAGCAAATCGGCAGCCTGCGTCAGCGACCGGCTGGCCTCGATCACCTTCACGGCATGGGCTTCAAAGGCTGCGGTGAAGCGCGAACCCGCCTCCGCCCACGGGACCTTCACCTGCAAGATCCCATCCTGCTCACAAGCACAACGGGGCACCGCGCACACCAGTTGCACTTCGTGTCCCATCACATCCAGATGCCGCCAACGTCGTTCGCGTTTGTCGTGCAGCGCCCCCACCTGGCCGCAAGCCGGGCACACCGGCCGCGTCCTTCCTGGCCATGCCACCCGAATGGTCACCCGCTGCAGACTCGGCTCTCGTGTCACCTCGCTGACCTCCCATGGAGCGACAACGCCTAACAGCCCGGCGTAATGTCTCTCGATGCTTGAATCATGAATCTCGCCCATTCCCCATTCTACCGCCTTCACCCAGCCTTACCCACACGAAAACCGGGAGAACCGTTTTGGCAACCTTCTGGCAACCTAAAGTCATCGCGACGTGGGCATGGAGGGCCTTGCAATCCCCGACGGATTGCATTTAGGTTGAATCAACCTTTTGTATGCCCAACCAACTTGCGAAGTCAAAGCGCCGACAAAGCCTCGCCGAGCACGAGGCCGTGCTGGCCGCGCTCGCGGAGATCGCCCGGCGTGAGGGCACCACGGTCATGGCCTTGCTGCGTGAAGCGGCCCGCGACCTGGTCAAACGCCGGGCGGCGATGCCGGGACAGACGGAAGCGCTGCGCTCCCTCGTTTGGCGGATGGCCCCGCGGATGCCCGCGCGATTCAAGACGCCTGCGCAAGTGTCCCGTTTCAAACGCGCTCAACGCGAGTTCGACCAAGTTGTTTTGGATCTTCAGCTCGCAACGCCAATGGCCATCCAGAACCGGAATTCGCTCGTTTCGTCCAGCCAGGCCGTCCGCCTGATCGATTTCGACCGCGCCCATGCTGCCGCTGCCCTCTGACTCCGAGCCGCGTCCGCCAGCGGACTTTGCGCCGATGCTGGCGACCAAAGATCCGGTGCTCTTGGTCGGTGGCCAGGCGGTCAATCTCTGGGCGCTCTACTATCAGGACCGAACTGCCGATCTGGCTCCGTTCGTCTCACGCGATGCCGATGTGCTCGGCGATCGCGAGACTCTGTCCTCCCTCGGGAAACTGGCCGGTACGAAACCCCAGTTCTTCCCCCTGCGCCCGCCCAGCAACGAAGTAGGCGTGGTGATCGCCAAGGACGCGAACGGTTCGCCCATGCTGATCGAAGTGCTGCGCTATGTTCACGGCGTTAGCAATGAGGAATTGCGCGAGCCGGCCTACACTCTGGCCTTGGGCGAAAAACAAGTACGGGTGCAGGTGCCGGGGCCAATCGCGCTGCTGCAGGCCAAAATCGCCAACGTCGCGGACTTGAAACAGACCGGCCGGCAAAACGTCCGCCACGTGATCATCCTCACCCGGCTGCTGCCCGCCTATTTGGAGGATCTGCGCCGGTCGGCGGCCGAAGGTCGGATGGAAGAGCGAAAGCTCCTTCACTTCCTTGATCAGTTGCTCGCCGTTGTCACGACCAAGAACGGCCGGAAGGTGGTCACGGAGCTGAAGATTGATGCCAGCTCGCTCTTTTCCAACCTCAACTCGGACAAGCTGCCTAAACTAGAGGCGTTTCTGGAGAAACATCTGCCACGGATGTTACCTCCATATGACGGGCGATACAGCGGGGGCTGATCAAACGGTCCGATCTATCACCGCTCCAGATAATCGCCTAGAGCTGATCGGAACCTGCGGTAAGCGGACCTGCACCACTGGGAATCTTTCGAACGATATGGCTCAGGCCAGCTTCTTGTGGGGGTTCCCACCAACTTCTGCGTGTCGGCATTTGGATCTGGATTCCATTTCAGTTCATAGGTTCCATCTAAACAAAGAGGCGCCGAGCGGAATACGTTCATCGCAGCGAAGTCCGAATTGGGTTCCGGGCGTCAAGTTAATCACCTCGTGTTCGACCGCGCCAATCCGCAACGAGACGACGGTCACTGGAACAATCGTCTTCGCGCCGGCATAGAGCCTTTCGTTTCGTTTGATCGCATAGTTCGCCACGGCATCGACTCCCGTCACGTTATCAGACCAGACGTGGAGAATGCGACCAATCTCAACTGAGTTTCCGGTGGGCAGGCCGGACCGAATCAGGTTCGTGCGAAGCAACGCGGCGAATGCTTCGAGGATTAAGACGGTGAAATCGGCAAAGTTCGCGATTTCGTTCATGCTTGCCAGATTCGAGATGCTGCCGTGTGCCGCTTCGTTTCTCGCCCGTACGAAACCATCAAGGAAACTCTCGGGTGTCTCAGCCCCGGATAGGTTGGTCTGGAAAAACGCCAAAACGCTGGAGTCCTTTTTGACCCACGCGAAGGCATCGTCAAAGCCGAGGCTTCGGAAAAGGCGATTAAGGGGCCCGGCCCGAAAATTGTCAGAATCGACCAAGAAGGCGTCACTCAGTAGCTTGTATGGTGTCCCGCGCAGTCCATCGGCGAGGCCGGCCGCCAGATCCTTTTCGGCGAGGTTAGAATAGAGCGATGTCGGGGAACTGCTCCATTTTGTGAGGATGTGGCCTACCCCGATGCGATGTTGAATGCGCACGTGCTCGTGCAATAGGCTGTAGCCAGGGCAATTTTTGGTTCTTCAGGAAATCGTGTGGGTTTGAGCTGATGGCAGATGGATGCTGAGATCGAGTTTGCCGCAGAAAAACAGGATGCGGACGCGGTAGTTGGCGAAGCGCCGGAAGCCGCGGGCGTCAGCCTTGATGGCTTGGATCCGAGAGTTGAAGCCCTCGGTCAAGGCATTGGTGATCGGATGCATGAAGTAGTTGAGCAGTCCGAGCAGATGATCCTTGAAGGTGAGAGCCACCTTCTTCAGCGGTTCGAGTTTGGATCGGCGGACGGTGCGGAACCAGCGGGTGAAGAAGTCCAGGCCACTGGCTTGGTCCGGTTGCGCCCAGAACTCGACGAAGGTCTCCTTGTGCGCCCATGCGCGAGCCGTCTTCAGATCCCGTTCACACAGCTCCTCAAAGCGCAGGGCTCGGTCGCCTGTGACCGCGGCTCCTTGCAGCCACAGGAATTTGGTGTCCTTGAGGCTTTGATCGCCCTCGGCCAGGAGCCGGCGGTGTTCCTCTTTGCGGACCTTGTCAACGGCTTCGTTGAGCAACTTGGACACATGAAACTTGTCGTGGACGATCTGCGCTTGCGGCGCTGCTTGGCGAGTTGCCGCCGCAAAATCGGCCCCCATGTCCATCGCCGCCGCCGCGATCTGCGAGCGTTGGGGCTCCGGCAGGCTTTCCCACAACGTCACCGCCTGCTCGGTATCCCGCCCCGCCACCACTTCCAGCACGCGTTGTCCCTTCAAGTCGGTCATCAACGACACGTAGTCTTGACCGCGACCAAAGCTCTTTTCATCCAACCCGACATAACGTACATGCTCCGTCGTGCGCCGCTGCAATCCCCGCGCGACCGCGCGTTCCAAGATCCGCTGCACGCTGTCCCAGTCCAAGCCAAGCAAATCGGCAGCCTGCGTCAGCGACCGGCTGGCCTCGATCACCTTCACGGCATGGGCTTCAAAGGCTGCGGTGAAGCGCGAACCCGCCTCCGCCCACGGGACCTTCACCTGCAAGATCCCATCCTGCTCACAAGCACAACGGGGCACCGCGCACACCAGTTGCACTTCGTGTCCCATCACATCCAGATGCCGCCAACGTCGTTCGCGTTTGTCGTGCAGCGCCCCCACCTGGCCGCAAGCCGGGCACACCGGCCGCGTCCTTCCTGGCCATGCCACCCGAATGGTCACCCGCTGCAGACTCGGCTCTCGTGTCACCTCGCTGACCTCCCATGGAGCGACAACGCCTAACAGCCCGGCGTAATGTCTCTCGATGCTTGAATCATGAATCTCGCCCATTCCCCATTCTACCGCCTTCACCCAGCCTTACCCACACGAAAACCGGGAGAACCCAATTCTTCGGCAGATAGCCGAGATAATTGTCGACCAAATCGCAGATCGCCTTTTCATACAGCGCATAGAGGCGGGTGATGGCGGCATAGTGATCAAAGACCTGCCAAGTCAGTTTGGTCGGGGCATGGGCTCGGAGCGTCTGGAGCGCATTGTTGTCCAACAGCACAATCGGCGTGGGGCCGGGTCCAGAAAGGTGAATGCTGACACGAAGGTTCTCTTGCCACCGCGCCACGGCCTTGACCCCATCAATATCCTTCCGGAACTGACCAACAAGCCCAGAGAACATTGGGAAGGAACGTTACGAAACGAAAGGAGCAAGCATTGCCGTGTACGCACCGATTCTGTCGCGGATGGCGTCTTTCGTATTTCTTTGGCCGGTGAATGTACCGCGCGGGCTGGCTATGACGAGTTGCCGGGTGGCCTCGACTATTTCGTCCCGCCGAGCAAGAAGCTGGACGGATTTTTCCAAACTACTGCTCAAGCCGACCATTATGGAATCTGCAAAGGCTACCTGTGGAGTTCCGGACCACTGATTGCGTTTCGTATTCCAGGGAGCGAAGAGATTTTCGGCGTAGATTTGGTGGGCGAGGTCGATGGTGCGGTTGAAGATCTCCCGCAGTTCGGCGATGTCAGCCGCAGAGAACCGGCGACTTCTCACCATGTAGTAGTCCAAAAAATTCTGCATACCGCCGCGGTAATGTTCGACGTGACGCAGCGCGAAAAAGCGCAAGACAAACTCGATATCCCGCATCTTGCTGTAATGGGAGTAGGTCAGTAGCTGGTCGGGCGGATTGTTGTCTTCTTCGACACTGTACGGCGGCAACTTCCACGCCGCGCGCATCGCGGCATGCCGGGATAGTTCGACCAGCAGTTCGTCGAACGGGTTGTGGTAGATACAATGCCTGATCTCTTGATTTTCCAGTTCCACTCCGCCAGTATTCAATCGCTCGAAAACCTGCTGGCGAAGCAACACTTCGTCGTCCGAACTGGTCGCAGACTCCTTAAGTAGAACGATATAGGAGATAGAGCGCCTATCGAGACCCTTCTTGATCTCGGACGGAAGTTTATCGTAAATGCGGCCATTCAGCTCTGGCCATTGTTCGAGGCCCTTCAATTTGAAACGATTGTCGTAGAAATCCCAGATTGCTGAGATTCGCTGCTGCCCGTCCATCACCTCGTACCGGGCCAACTCGGATTCGTAGAGAAAACAAGGAGGCACCGGAATGTTCATGATGAACGATTCGATGAGCTTGGATTTCCGTACGTCATCCCATCGTCTCCGCCGCTGATAAAACGGCTGCAGTTTGATCCAGCCGATTCGTTTCAATGCTGCCACAAAGTTCGGCAACTGTTCACGATTTGTTTCCGTTACGATCCGAAGTTCACGTTTTGTGTACTTTTCGTTGATCTCGTCCTCCGTGGGTGCGTTGGCACGTTCCGGCGGGAGATCTTCCCACATGCATTTCTCGGTCGGAGCATATTGGATCATGGAGGAGGAGGCGCTTAGGTGTGATCAAAGAAAGCTGAATTATAGTCTTCCGAAATAGCCTAGTTGTCGACGGGAAATTGCCATGGTTTTGGCCGTCCAATGTTTGTCTCCAAGTCGTCTTGATTGGTCATCGCGGAAATTCCAGCCGCATCTCCGCAAACCGCACTGCGGGAGCCGCCGGTCGGCGGCCCTCCAAATAGGTCCACTTCGCCAGCGTCAGCCGATTGATTCCGTCCTGCTTCGCGAACTGCTCTATCCTGAGCCCGCTCGCACGGTACGCGGGAACCAGTTCGGCCCGCTGCGGTGCAGGCGTGATCTCCCGGCCTTTCCGGTCCCGCTTGGTCCCGCTGTCCACCGCCCGCCGAATTCGTCTGATGAGCCGCGTTTCATTGCGTGCCACAAGCTCGTGTTCCCAAACCCTAATCACATGCCAACCTGCATGTTGAAGCGCGTGAGTGATCAATGCATCCCGTCTTTTGTTGCGTGCGATCTTAAGCCGCCAGTAATCGCTATTGGTCTTTGGCATGCGACAGTGCTTTGAACAGCCGTGCCAGAAACATCCGTCCACAAATAGTGTCATGGGTCGGTCAAAACCGGCCACGACGGGTCGAATCAAAATAGGCCACTTTGAGGGGTAAGATTGCGTCCAGTGCCGCGACCGCGGCACCAAGGGCGCGATGAACCTGCTCAAAGTGAACGATCAACAAGCAATTCTGGCGCTGCGGGCCCATGGGTGGTCCCGGCGGCGGATCGCCCGGGAACTGGGCATCCACCGCGACACCGTGGGCAAGTATGTGCGTTTGGCTGCGGCGAAACCGGCCATTTCGACCCCCGGCTCTGGAGAGGCGGCTGATTTAAAACCAGCCATTTCGACCCCCGGCTCGGACGGGCCCGCCGAACCAAAACCAGCCATTCTGACCCCCGGATCCGCGGCTGGCCGGCCGAGCCTGTGCGAACCTTTGCGGGCCGTGATTGAGACGGGCCTGCACGCCGGGCTGTCGGGTCGGCGGCTCTTCCAGGATCTGACCGCCGAGCACGGGTTCACCGGCAGTTACCAGTCGGTCAAACGGTTTGTGCGGCAATTGGGCCAGACGATCACCCCGCCGTTTCGTCGGATGGAGTGCCAGCCCGGCGATGAGATGCAGGTCGACTTCGGCCAGGGCGCCTGGGTCGAGGTCGACGGCAAACGCCGCCGGCCGCATTTGTTTCGCGCGGTTCTGAGCCATTCCCGCAAAGGCTATAGCGAAGCGGTCTGGCGCCAGGACACCGAGACATTCCTGCGCTGTGTGGAGAACGCCTTCCGGTACTTTGGCGGCGTCACCCGGACGGTCGTCATCGACAACCTGAAAGCCGGCGTGCTCACGGCCGACTGGTACGATCCCGAGCTCAATCCCAAGCTGCGCGATTTCGCCGCCCACTACGGCACGACGGTCCTGCCGACCAAGCCGGCCATGCCCCGTCACAAGGGCAAGATCGAGTCCGAGATCAAGTTCGCCCAGAACAACGCCCTCAAGGGCCGCAGCTTCGGCAGTCTGGCCGAGCAGAACCGTTTTCTTTCCGAGTGGGAACGCACGGTGGCCGACACCCGGATCCACGGCACTGTACGCCAGCAGGTCGGTAAACGCTTCGAGTCAGTCGAACGGCCGGCGCTGCTGCCGTTGCCCGCCTCGATCTTCCCCTGCTTTGTCGAGGTGCAGCGCAGCGTTCACCGCGACGGCTACATCGAGTACCAGAAGGCCTATTACTCCGCACCGCCGGAGTACGTCGGCCGGCAGCTCTGGGTGCGAGCCGAGTCGAGGCTCATCCGCCTGTTCAATGCGCGCATGGAACTGGTCGGCACTCACGTCCGCGCCGAGGCCGGCCGCTTCGTCACCGCCGACGAACACCTCCACGCCCACAAGCGCCATCCAGTCGAGCGCGGCGCCGACTATCTGCTGCAGCGCTGCCGGTTGCTTGGAACCAACACCGGCGCCTGGGCCGAGGCGATGCTGAAAAACCGCGGTCCTTACCAGCTGCGCGTCCTGCAGGGTCTGCTGCAGCTTGCCCGCCAGCATCCCTGCGATCGCATCGAGCGGGCCGCGGGAATCGCGCTGCACCGCGGCGCCTTCCGCCTGCGCGACCTGCGCCGGCTCGCCGAGGAGGGCGAAGCCGTCGTGCAGGTCGATTTCCTCCAGGTCCATCCCCTGATCCGCGATCTGCAGGCGTACCGCCTCGGCGTTTTTTCCTCTCCATGAACCAACCCCTGCTCACCACGCTGCGCCAGCTCCGGCTCTCCGGGCTGGGCAAGTCCATCGAAGTGCGCCTCCAGGAGGCGAGTGCCAACCGGCTCACCCATCTGGAGTTCCTCGAACTAATCCTCCAGGACGAGTTGTCCGTGCGCCATCAGCGCCAGCTCGACCAGCGACTGCGGCTGGCGGAGTTCCATGCGCTGCGGCCGCTCGATGACTTCGACTGGCGCTTCAATCCTTCCATTCCCCGCAAGGAGATCTACGACCTGGCCGCCGGTCAGTTCATCCGCCAAACCCAGGACGTGCTCTTCGTGGGCCCTCCGGGCGTCGGCAAGACCTTCCTCGCCCAGGCCATTGGCTACGAAGCGATCAAGCAAGGCTTTCTCGTGCGCTACCGCTCGATCTTCGACCTGGTGCGCGACTTCCTCGAAGAGGAGGCCCTGCCGCAGCGCGACCGGCTTCTGCGCCAATACCTCAAACCCGATCTGCTCATTATCGATGACATGGGGCTGAAGGCGCTGCCCAAGCATGCCGGCGAGTACCTCCTGGAGATCATCGTCCGCCGTCACGAGAACCGCTCGACCATCATGACCTCCAACCGGCCACTCGAAGACTGGGGCAAGCTGCTGCAGGACGTCCCCACCGCCAGCGCCATCCTCGACCGCTTCCTGCATCACGCCCACCTCATCGCCATCTCCGGCAAAAGCTACCGGCTCAAGGACACCAGCCTCAGCAAAACCAAACTCACCGACACCAAGGCCACCGAATGAAAACACTCCGCGCGGCACGATCGCCGCCATGCAAACCCTCCCGGCGTAACCTCGCGCCACCTTCCGGTGGGGTGGCGCGTGCGCCTCGCCTCCGCTCGGCGGTCACGCCGGGCAAAGCCGGCCGCGCTCCGCTTCCACGCTTGCCCTCACCCCGCAAAATCCTATGCCAAACCCACCCTCAGAGTGGCCGGTTTTGAACCGACCCGCACTGGCCGGTTTTGAAGTGACCCGTGACACAAATAGCGCTAACCTAAGTCTGAGAAAGACGAAATCTGGTTTGCCAAATATCGGCCGATTGCGCCTCCACCCCGTGATTTTTCGTTGACGCAGCAAACGGACCAGGGCCAATTCCGTCGCCTTATTCCCACGACTCCGGACGGCGCGCATGATCGCAGAGCGCTTTTCTGCCGAAACGGTGTCCGTGCGACGGGGCATCAGGCGGAACGGACCAGTGCCCCAAAGTGTCGCGCAACCGCTTCTGCCAGTATGGGTGGCACAGCGTTCCCCACATGACGCTCCTGATCCGTTTCGAAGCCGTGAAAGATGAACCGGTCGTCGAAAGACTGAAGGCGCGCCGCTTCGCGGACAGTGATTGAGCGTTTGTCGCGATAGTGTGTGAAGCGGCCCGAACCAGGATTGCGGAAATTGGCGGTAATAGTGAACGCGATACCCTTGGAATGAAGCCTAGCGTAGGCCTGGCTAAAGTAGTTGTCGGAGAACCGCTCGCCGTCTGGCAGATCGGAGTTCCCTTTGCCCGGTCGAATGGGCCCGATCTTCTTGAGGAACTCCTTCGAGTGCGCGCGCGCAGCATGATTGAAGATAGCAATCGAGCCTTTACGCCTCTCTTCCTGGTAGGGACTTTCAGCTCCGTTTGGATAGGGCTGCCCATCTACACTCTGCCCGGCTCTCAGGGACGGCAGATCGCCAATGGCGTCACTGACAGAAACGAATCGCTGATGCGCTTTAGCCTTCTTGTGAGAATCATTGCCAATGTCGATTGAGTCGTAACCGCCCTTCGGGAACTCAAACTCGCAAATGCCCAAATCCTCGCGAAGCGCCACGATAAACGCACGCTTGCGAATCTGCGGTAGTCCGAACTGCGAAGCGTTCAACACGGCAGACCTTGCGACATACCCTTTAAACGCTTCCTGAACCTCTTCATTGAAGATCTGTCCGTACGCGGAAAGAGCTGTCGGCACATTCTCTATTATCGCGCACTTCGGCTGAATTTCGCGCGCGAGTTCGATAAAATTGGCGATCAACCTGTTTCGGTTGTCCTCTAGCCAGCGTTTGCCGTTAGGCGAGAAGCCTTGGCAGGGCGGCCCCCCGACTAGAAAGTCCAGCTCGCCGGTCTTCAGCTTCAGAATCTTCAGGATGTCGCGGCCTTGAACTTGGTTTAGGTCCTTCGGCCAATATGGAACCCTTGGAAAATTCAGCTTGAAGGTCTCGGCGGCGGTGGGGTCACAATCCACCAGTAGTCGCAAGTCAAATCGGAACCTCGAAGCTTGTTCGTTCGCCTTGAGGAAACCGAGCGAAAACCCGCCAACTCCGGCAAACAGGTCAACCACGCTAAAAACAGTTTCCATACCAGTCTAGTTTGCCGTGAACATTTCCTCAAACAAGAACGCGCTCAGATCTTGGGCGGCCTGGTCATGGATCCGGTTGGTCATGTCGTCCATGAGGGCGACCACATCGTCAGAAGTGAAACTGGGCTTCGTCCGGCCGAACTGGAAAATGGACTCCTTTAGTATGATTTCCACGTAGCGTTGAAACAGATACTCGCGCCATCGAGCGGAGTCGGCTGTGAAGTCCTTAAGGATCTTCTCTGCCAAGGGTCTCGACGTGTTTATCCAGTAAAGGCCGGCATCGACATCTTTGATGCGTTGATAAACGGCCGGTTGGCGCGGGTCGCAGCGAAAAGGCTCTGAAGACAATGGGTCAAGCGGGTCGCTGTGTTGGCCGGAGATGAGCACTTGCGGAAAGCGAGGCTTCCGCTTGGTTTCGCTTCCGCCTTCCTGGCCGCCGCCGGCCTTGTCATTTCCGTCGCCGCCGCCACTTCCGCCTCCGCGAGCTCCACCAGCCCCCGTGCCGCTCGAACCCGCTGGACCTTTGCCGGCAAATACCTCCGCCCAGATTTGGCTCATGAAGCGGTTCTTCCACTTATTGAGAATCTCGTTTAACTGTGATGTGTTCTTCAGGTCCTGTTTCTTCTTCTCCTGCACATTCTTCGTCTCCATCCGCTCGGCAAAAGATTCAACCTGCCTTCGAACCCAGTCCAGCAGTGCCAGACTGCGCTCGTTTTCGAGCAACTTCTGACGGTCGTTCCGAACCGAGTCGTAGTCTGGGTCTTCGAGGATGGGGCACTCGCATTCGCCGTAGATAAACTCGACTTGGCTTGAAAACCGCGTCGCCCCGAGCTCATGTATGCGATAGGTGCCCACAACTCCGATCTCCCCAATGAAATCGATAGTGTTAAGCGTCGAGAGATTGCCCCGTAGCGGCTCAGCAGAAGTTTTTAGCACCAGAACGTCCTGGCCAAGAATACCTACCGCCCTTGAACTGCACTTGTTTCTCGTCCCAATCCAATTCCTCAGGGATATCAATAAGTAACGATTCTTCGAACCCCTCCTTGGGCGACAGTTTTGGTGCGACCAATTGCGAAGCTGATGTTTCGTCGTTCAGCAGAAGGAAAATCGGTTTCCGCTCGATAAGCCGCCGTGCTTGGGGATGAAATACGAGCCGCTCAACAAGCCCGTTCCGGTTCGCAGTGCCTTTAGTCCTCTCCGGCTGTTCTCCGACAACAACGGTGAAACCGGTTTCAGCAGCCTGCAGTGCCTTACCAATAGCCGGCGGGAATTCGATCTTCTCGATGCCGGCTTCTTTCAGAGCCGCCTGCAACGTCATCCGCTTATCTTCGAAGCCGTCCTCGAAGCCGTACTCTCCCTTCGTGTTAAATCCAAAAACATTGAGCCTGCCGTTACGGTACGAAATCGCCCGAGATGTCTTGAACATTTGGCGCATGTAGAACTTTCCGCCATTGCCATGGCCGCCCAACGTCTTGAGTTGAGCGTCTTTTGCTCCCTTCTTTGCGGCCTGCGGATCGAAGAAGCGCTTAAACGCGTCGTCAATCTGAAGCTTTGTCATGCCTACGAAGTCGATGCATTCGATCCGGGTCAGACGTGATGAGCCGTCCTCAGTCAATCGGACAATCATAACCTGTTCATCATCAGGGGATTTGTCTCGAAGGTAGGCGTCACAAGAGTTTTTCAACCACTCCGCCAGACCTTTAGCGTGGTCGAATTTGAACTCATTTCCGATGAGGTCGAGAACCGCATCGTCTATAATGAACTTCTGGACTTTGATTGCCATGGCTATTTTCTTGATTCGATTTCAATTCTGAACTTCGAGAGGAGGAAGCTATGAAGCGCACGGAGCACCGGCGACAAACTGTCGGCCCTCTTTTGCTCGTGCGCGGCGATAGCGTACTCAACGTTGCTCAGGCGACCGGTGCAGTTTGCGCGTGACGTACGCACCGTCACGCCAAGATATTCGTAAAAATCCGTGTCAAGTATCCCCTCTTTGCGTCCCTCCTGAAACAAGCGGAACGCAGCAGAGTTAGTGATTCGGATAATCTCGCCTTCCTCGATCTTCGTCAGTCGGTCCTTATACTCGCGCTCCGAATGCACCAATCGCGATGCGACCTCTAGACCTCTCGCCGTCAGCTCGAATGTCTTGTTGGCAGACCGTAGGAGCCCCTGCTGCTTCATTTCGTAGAGCGGCTTATGTACATCAGATGAGTCGGGATACTGGGGGTAACCGCGCAATTGGAAATCCTCCGGGTAATGCTTGAATGCGGCAACCACTATGTCCTCGTACTGCAATGCAGTGGCTTCGCCGTGACACAGCTCGTACATCACTGCCAAGATCTTTTGCGGTTTGCTCAGCGCTTGCATGTTCGCACTCGGAATCTGTCGTAGCCCACCTCTTGGAATGTCGTTCCCTCGCGCAGTAGCGAGGCGAGAATGTCGGGTGAGAGTTCTTCCCACGACTTGCCAACCGCTTCGAGTCGCTCCAACAAGTCTTCGCAACCGACAATTTCGTTCGATTCCGACAAGATCTCTGCACAGGCTTGGCGGATTGCAGCCCCGTCCAATCCTAGCTGGTCCACATTAATATCCAGAATGAATTCGTCGGCAGCGTTCCGAAGAAACATTGGGCTTTGTTCCAGGCTACGCCGCAATTCATCGAGCGATTTCGTTGCGAAGAGTGCGCCGAAACGGTCATTTAGCGCCCACTGGAACTCGTAAAGTGCCATTGGGCTTTTGATCTCGCGCGCAGTCGCTACCAACGCACGCTCCAACCCACACGACTCGTGAATGAGTAAGCTTGTGTCGGATCGCTCCTCGGGAATGCGGACGATTTCGGATAACTTGGCGCAGTTTTGCCAGAGCCTTTCCGACAGCTCGCCGACAGGCGGAACCTCGAGAATCGAGCAGAGACGCGCAAATGTCAGTGGAGGCGCTGCGCGTTGAATAACGCGCTCCACAATAGCTGCGTCTGCAACAATACGGCTTTTGACAGAATCGCCCCAAGATTTCAGGCCATAGAGGCCGAAGCCGTAGTTGCGAATCTCAGGATGTTTGCGAAGCGAACCTGAAATGCTTGTCGGGGACGCCGACCGGAGCTGTTGGAGGCGCGCCAACAATTCGTTGCCGGTCAGCGGTCTTCCTGCCTCCTGCAAAACCTTCGGGATAAGGTCCTTGATGTATTCTCGTTCTTCGATGCCCCACTTCGCCAATGCAAACAGAAACCTCCCCAGATCAATAACACGGCTGTCTTTACGAAGAATGCATGCAAGCTCGTAGGCGTTAGCTTTCTCCGCCCATTTGAAGAGACCGGAGCTGACAACCTCCACCGTCGAGACCGGACGGTTCTCCTGTGTCAACATCCTCAAGAACTCCGTCCTGATCATTTCCCACTTCTGTTCAGGCACCGAAAAATGCTTGCGCAATCCGTAGGACCGAGGTCCGAGCAGATAGAATCCTTTATCTTCGATGAACGCATTGGCAAAAGTCAGCTGACTCCAACGCGCGACATCCGTGCCGACCAGTGAATTGGCGCGCGCCAGAATTTCTGCTGACGTCAACGGTGCGTCGCTTGATTGAAGAATCACCGTCGCAACGTCCAAAACTGATCGCCTCGCGAGCCGCACGATTGGCGCATTAGGCTGAGGGAACTCAACTTTGAAAAGCCGGGAATTCTGGAGCGTCGAAAGAAACTCTATTGCATTAACTTTACGAGTAGCCGCTCTAGTCCGGAGTTGCTGCAAAACGTCAGAAAGCGTCCTTGCCTGAAATCCCTCGCGCAACAACGATTCCAATTCGCGCTCAATATTGTCGGTAGATTCTGCTCGCCTTGCAGACGGTTCATGTCCCACAGGCCATGCAGGGATAGTTGGTTTTAGCTCGCCGATCAGGCGAACATAAAAGGCTGCGCGAAACTTGCCAGCTGCGGGAGACTGCTGAAGCCACTGTTTGACCAGCGCGGTGGTCAAGGGACAGACCTTTTCGGAGCAGAATGCTTCGACGTACTCAAGAAAGCATCTCAGACGTCTGCTGCCGTGCTTGAGGATTCGATGAACGCAGAGCACAACAATCTGACGGACGCGCTCGCGCGTAAGGCCGAACTTTGCTCCCACCTCTTCCAAGGTAAGTACGTCGTCGTTTTTCCCTCCCAATCGCAAAATCAGGATCTCCTCATTTCTGTCTGACAAAGCCGCGACAAGTTCATCGATCGTTCGCACCAGGCCGGCAGGATCCCATGCAATCTCGATCGCCGATGAGAATTCGCCAGCCGCAGTTCGCTCAATCAGCAGAATGAGCTCTGAAACTGTCTTTCTGCCGCAATTGCCAATCGCTTTGAGCTCGTTAATGCGAACGCCGTGCAAATCACCCAAGCATCGCACACTTTTCTGTTGGAGCGCTCCGTCAAGGCGTACCGACATGGGCAAATCGGCGATTTCTACCTCTCTCAGCTTCACGGGAACAAAGAACGCGCCAGCAGCGACGGAAACGGTCTCTTCCTGTACGACTGCCCCGATCTGACTACCCGCTCCCGTCGCATGATGCTGATGTTGTATTAGACCCACCAACTCCTGCAATTCGTCGAGCGACTTCTTTCCACAGTTTCGGCAGCGGCGAAATTCGGAAATAGTCCGGCCGTGCAGGTCGCTAACCAGCCGAAGGCCCAAGGACTCAAAAATATGCTCCAATCGGACTGAGATCGAAAAGCTGGACAATAGTTTTCCGCGGGCCTCCAACGGGATGAAGATAGTCTCGGTAGGCAACGGCCCTGCTACGGCATTGCCGTCGAGCCGACGGTTCTCTGCACTGCGATCGGTGTTCGAAGGCGATGCGGCCGTGCCGTCAGTACGCGAATGGCCCGGATCCTGTTTGAGTGCCGCGTCAGCCATATTCGGATGCATCAGGGTCGTCCTAGATGAGGTACTTATCCACGGGGGATCTCATCGCATTCGGTTTTCGCTTCAATGTGTGCGAGGTAATCGCGGCACTCGGCCCAGGTTGCTTTTCCATCCCTCGGTTGGTTATTGCCGGCAAAGACGAGGATTTGCTGCACAGTCTTGTTTCGCGACTGTTCAGGGGACTTTTCCCAGATCTCGGCAAGGGGCATCTTAAGTTTTAGACCGTCACTCCGGCGAAGAGCGGCAGCAGACTTGCGGCTGAGCATTGGATATTTTCGTCGTTGCAGCAACTCTAACCACAGGTCTCCCGTTCGCGGTTCCGAATCACTGTTAGAGGCACGCGACACACCCTTGCTAGCTCTTGCTTTTGGTGAAGGACGTCCGTGCGTCTGTTGGACTAAGTAATCATTTACAACTTCGCTGCTCGTGTCGTGGCGGAAGCACGCTGTCACGATGTTATCGGTCACTCGTTCGGCGTTCTAGCTGGACTTCCGGACGCAGGTCTCCATGGATCTTTCCAGGTCCAGCATGGTTCGCTGGACGGCCTCGTTTTGCAGGGCCGAAATACGATCACCTTGATGAAGCGCTATGACCGACAGCGCTTGGCCCGAGCGATCGCGAAGTCAGAAAAGATGCGTCGATAGGCGACCGTATCTTTGCCCGCGCTTGGCGAACTGTATTCATCCGCTGGCCAAGTTTCTGGCCGCTCGCTGGATTTTGGCCTTCACTAAAGGCGAGGAGTGCTGACCCCGATTACCGTGTCTTGTAGTCCCAATTCTTCCGCACGGGATCGAACCACTCCCCGGCGACTTTTTTTCCTTGGGAATTTTGATCACCCGCGCTCAGATGCTCGCGGAAATACGCCTCGCATTCACGAGACTGAACTGGATGCGCGGTCGAATCATGACGGATTAGTCCGACTTGGCGGCAGTGACTTGCGTAACGTGGCCACGTTACTTTTTCAGTGAGACACTGAACCCCTTACGCAAGACGCGTAAGGTTTGGATTTACGTAAGTGCGACGCAGCCCGTGTCGCATGATGCGCAGCGGCAACCGGCGCAGACCTGCGTCCTGGAGGGAATAGGGGCAGTCGGCCGCCCGGCAGCTGCGCCTATTCCCGACCTCCACGAAGACACGCCGCGCTGCCCTGTTTCGGCGTGCCCTTGTGGACCTCGCAGAGCGTGCGGCACGCGCACGGAGACATGGGGACGCTCTTCGTTTTCGCCCGCCGTCCGCCTCCACTGGCTGCCACCTGCCAATCACGCCTCGGCTCCCGGCCCGGCTCCGCCCGTCGCGTCCCCAAGACTCCGCGCCGGCCGCCGGTTGTGGGCGACCCCGCGCCTACGTGGAAATAGGATCACCCTGGCTCATGACGCGACACCGATGCGACTGCCGATAGCGCCCTGCGATCATCCGGCGTTCTCGCTACAGTCCGAGTCTCTGTCGAAGTTGGTCTTCGGCTAGTTTCCGTTTCGCCGGGTCCATCTTCCGCAAATTGTAGAGCTTCCACTGCAGCCCCGGCAATCGCTCGACCCCCGGCAGCCCGAGCAATTCCCACTTTGGCTGCAGTCGCTTTAGTGACAGCAGGAATTCTCGTTCGGCAGCAGTCAGGTCTGCATTGATGCGCGCGATCAACTGTTCGCGCGTCGCCTCCAGCACGGCGACTGGCACAGGCACGAGTGTCATGCCGGTGAATTGGTCGGCATACACTTGTTTCAGATCCTTCAGGTTCGGCCTGAGCAGTTCGCTCATCGGCCGGTCGTGGCTCGCCAAAAACACGACGAAGGCCCGCCGGATGTCATCCGTGATCCCCTCGTTTTGAAAGAGCCCGTGGACATCGAAGAGATCGCGCGGATGCTGCCGGTCGAGTGCCGCGCACATCTTGCCCCCATACAAATCCGGCAATGAGGCGACCCGCATCGTCACCGACCGGCCGAACATCTCGACCGCCTTCGGCGTCAGCGTCCGATCCGCCGCAGGGTGCAGTACGCCTCGCAGCACCGTGTTCGGTTCTATCTTGATTTCCGCCCCGCCTGGCGCACGAACGGCCATCTTGACGACGAGTTTTTCTGCCGGGAGCTTCTGTTCCCTCACCTGGACCCCCGGCAGTGCGCGCCGGATTTTCGCGGCGACGCACTGCAACGCGGCATCGATGCCGCGCAGACTGGCCTGCCTGTCTTCCACCGGCAGGTAAACCAAGTCGATGTCGACAGACAGACGTGGAAAGTCGCGCACGAAAAAGTTGATCGCCGTGCCGCCTTTGAGTGCAAAGCACACTTCAGCGTGCACGAATGGCAAGACCTGCACGAGCAGGTCGGCCTGCGGAAAGAAGGCGCTGCCTTTCATGGGGCATCAATGGGTGTTTCGGCTGCCGCGGGCACCGTAATCAGGTATTTGGGGTCGAGACGACCGCCGGGAAAGAGAACCCGCTTGCCGCTGCCCAGCGAAACCTTCGCGACTTCCAATTTTAGCAACCACGGGTGTCCGTGTTTCTCCGCCAGGTGCAAAAACAGGCGCTTCACCTTTACCGACGAACACTTTTCCAGCAGCGCCTGAATTAGAGACGGCCGCAGGGTGCCAAGGCTTTCAAACAGGAGACTGGCGTGCTCGTAGCCGGCTTGATCGGTCGTCAGATGAAGAAGGAATTCGAGGATGGCGCGCTCCGGATCGGACACTCGCACCGAAAAGCTTCCCGCCTGATGTTCGCGCAACCCGAGGTCCGGCGGCAGGAAGTTCGTGCGGACATGCTGCACGCGACCGGCCCACGGCAGGCGCTTGAACCATTCTGGCAGCCTCTCGCCTGAGCGATCGAAGAGATAGATGGGAGCCTGATCCCCGAGTGGGAGAAAATGCGCCAGGCCGACGAGTTCCAAGGCGGTCTGGCCGCCGGGATGCAACGGCGTCGGTTTGTGTTGGAGTCCGAAAACAGCTCCGAGCCAGTCAGGGGTGCCTGATTTCAGAGTAAAGGCCCCGTCGCCCACCCGATGCAGCCAACCGGAAGTCGCATAATAGTTGGCGAGTTTGGACGAGATGCCACGGGCTTTCAGCCAAGCAAGTGTCAGCACCGCTCCGGTGGGTGCGTCGAGGAGGCGTTGGTTTATCTTTGGTCGGCCTTGGCTAGTTTTCTTGGTCATGGCTGCCTCATGGTAAACCCCTGTTCTGGTTTACCAAGATTCACTCATGACTAGCTATACTAGCCTTAATTGCAACAATATAAACTATGCCCATGCCTGGCCTTCATGGTCTTTTGTTTTGGAACGAGTCTCGTCTGACATGGGCGCCTCGCCAGTGGGATCGCGCGACCGCACCGCACCCAAAATTGATTGGCTCAAAGGTCATCTAGCTCACCGCCCTTAACGCCTCGATTGTTCCGCCGCCGTCAAGCTCCGCTTCGCTCTCCAGCTTGACCGCGGCAGGGGAGGCGCGGTTATCGAGGGCGGGGGAAGAGTGGGCGCGTTATCCACATTGACCGCCCCATTCGTGATTCATGCCGCCGGTTTCCGCGTGGTGGCAACGGTGGGATGTGCGACTGAAACGATCCGTTGGCGCGGCTGATTTCCGGGAATGGAGACAGCGTGATTCCTCCGTGCTGATCCTATTTCGCACCGGATCAATTTGCATGCGACACGGCGCGTGTCGCGTCGCCCAAAAACAAGAACGCCGCGCTGGCGATTGGACCAGCGCGGCGTCGGGCGGGCGAAGCGGGCGGTCAGCTCCGGGCCGGCACCTTCAGTTTCGTCCGGATGTGAACCGCAACCTCGGAGCAATCATAATAGACGAAATGGCCGACTTTGTGAGAAGGAATAATCCGAAGCTTGGTCCACGAGCGAAGCGTGCGGATCGACGGCTCCTTGCCCTTCGGGAAGATCCCGCTGTGGCGCAGGCCGACGATGTCCGTGAGCTGGGTGTCGATGATGGGTGAGGGTGTCATTTTGGGTGAGGGTGTCATTTCCATACCCTTGGTTTCCGGTCAACTCACGCGGCTGGCTTCGCCTGCGCCGCGATAAACGGCGTTACGACCGCCGCCGCCTTGCCCTGCGGCAGGATGCCAAAGAACTGCTCGGCTTCCGTCGCGCTCTTCAAGTCGAGGTAGTGCTTGCGGATGATGCTCTCGGAATTACCCGCCTGGAGCGCCGCTTCCCCCATCGAGCGGAATTTCGCGACGAACATCGAGATGAACGTGTGCCGCATCACATCATGCGTGAGCCCGAAGCGTTCCGCGATTCTCGCCCGGTATTTCTGCAGGTTCGGCACGATGATAGGGAATCTCTTAAGTGGATACGCATGGAGCCATGCCGCGAGGTTCGGCTGAATTGCCACTGAGCGCAGTTCCTTTACCTTGGAAACCTCGGGTTCGATGCGAATCACGCCCGTATCGAGCAGGACGTGCTCGGGCTTTATCCGAAGGATTTCGCCGGTGCGGACACAGGGCCGTATGCCGGCGAAGAGGCACAGGGCGAAGAACGGCACCAGCTGGCCACCTTGGAAGTCTTCGACGTAGGTCATCAATTCCTGCGCCTGCGCCGCGGTGAGCGTCTTGGCCGATCCGCGACGGCGGGCAATCCGGTAGTAGGGGACTTTCTTGATGGGATTTGTCGCGATCCATTCCTGATTCTCCGTGAACCTGAGGAACGTGGAGACCAGCCCGCGCCGGTTGTTGTAGGTCTTGAGGCAGGGTTTGCCGCGCTGGAAGTATTGCGTCAGACGCGCCGCCGTCAGCTCTCCGACCGTGATACGCGGGAAATGTTTTTTCAGCGCCGCCATGTGCCGTTTAATCGTCGTGAGCTGAGAAGGCGAAATCAGCATCTGCTCGTGCTCGGCGGCCTTTACGGCCAGATAGGCCGCAACAGCTTCGTCCAACGGCTTTTGGTGCGTCGGATCGCGGTGGTTCGCCAGTGCGAAATCGACATAAAACGAGAGCGGGCGCCCATGGTCGGCCAGCCGCCGAAAGACAGCCTCGGCTTCGCGCACCTGATCTTCGGTCAAGCAGGTCGTGACTGACCGGAGATTCGAGATGATTTGCAGCGCCTTGAGTTCGAGTGCGGCCTTTTCGGCGGCAGCCTCCTCCTGGGTCTTGAAGTTGCGACGGATGCGGACGCCGTTGAGGTGGCCATCGACGCGGAACGAGAACACGCCGTTCCGGTTTTCGAACCGGTTGACGGCAAATGATGGTTGGGTCATGCTTAGGTTGCCACGTCAACCGGGCAACCTAGCAGTGGGTTTTTCCTCTTCAGAGGAGAAAAATGGCGGAGAGGGAGGGATTCGAACCCTCGGTACCCTTGCGAGTACACATGATTTCCAATCATGCACGTTCGACCACTCCGTCACCTCTCCGGGACCCAGCCGGCGCGCCGGATGACGCGTCGGACTGCGTGGCTAAGAGGCCCGATTGAGCGGAAAGGCAATGCAAGGGTCAAGGGGTTATTCCGACCAGGGCAAACGGAGGGCGCACCTGCCCGATTGACGGCGGCGTCTGGCGCGCGCAGCTGTGCACGGGCATCCTGCCCGTGGACGCGCGCCAGGCAACATGGGCAGGATGCCCATGCCACTCGCGCCACCGTCGATCGGCAGATCCGCCCGCAAACGGACGCTCCCCCGGCCGGAAAAACCCCGCCGGTGCGGCCCCCGCCGCCCCGACCCCGGGGACGGCCCAAGGGAACGAGCGCCCTGGACCGGGAGACGCCCTTGGAACCGCCGGGCGCCGGGGCTCCGCGGAATTTGCCACGGGATGCGCAAAAATTGCTGTAAATGGATCTGATGGGTCGCATCATCAAAAGCTACTTGCGCGATTGAGGGGGGGTGCTAGCGTGATTCGCTTTTTCGCGAGCCGCCATGGTTTCCCCGAGCACAGAAATCGCCTATGACAACAGGATCGAGGGGGACGTGGTCGTTTCCCGGCTCGACGCGGTGATCAACTGGATCCGCACGAATTCGATGTGGCCCATGCCGATGGGGCTGGCCTGCTGCGCCATCGAGTTGATGGCCGTGGCGGCTGCGCGCTTTGACATCGCCCGGTTTGGCGCGGAGGTGATGCGCTTCTCTCCGCGGCAGGCGGATTGCATGATCGTGGCGGGCACGGTGACGTACAAGATGGCGCCCCAGGTGCGCCGCCTCTACGACCAGATGCCCGCGCCAAAATGGGTCATCGCGATGGGGGCCTGCGCCAGTACGGGCGGCATGTACCGCAGCTACGCCGTGCTCCAGGGAGTTGACCGGATCCTGCCGGTGGACGTTTACCTCAGCGGATGCCCGCCGCGGCCGGAAGCCCTGCTCGACGCGCTTGTCCTGCTGCAGGCGAAGGTGCGGCGCGAGCCGGCTGCGCAGCGACTCTTCAAGGCGTGAACCCCTCCCGCCGATGACCGCCACCGCCGACATCGCGACCTTTCTCGCCGGGAGATTCCCGTCGGTCACGGGGCGTCCGAGCCTCGACTGGCCGGCGTTCAACGCGCCGGCCGCGCAGGTGCTCGACGTGCTGCGGAGCCTGCGCGACGAGGCGGGCTATGACTTGCTGGCCGATGTGACGGCGATCGACTGGAGCGCCGCGAAATCCCCGCGGTTCACCGTTGTCTGGCACCTGCTATCCACGACCGGCCACGCGTACGTGCGCATCGCTGCCGATTGCGGCGACGACGCCCATCCGGCGATGCCCAGCGCAACCGGCTTGTGGCCGGGCGCGAACTGGCACGAGCGCGAGGCGTTTGACATGTTTGGCATTGCGTTTGACGGCCACCCGGACCTGCGCCGCATCCTGATGTGGGACGGCTACCCCTATCATCCGCTGCGCAAGGAATTCCCGCTCGCCGGACTTGATGCGAACTTGTCCGATGCCGCGGTCGCCGCGGAGACCGGCGCGGCGGTCAGGCCGGCGCCGTACATGGGCGGGCCGTTCGTCGCCGCGACGGGCGGCACGCTGGAGCAGGCCGAGCCCCGGGCGAAGGACCAGAGCTGGAGCGAGAGGCGCGAAAAACCAAATGAAGGCTGAAGCTTTGAGCCCCAGAAATGGCCACTGACTACACTTTCCCGGACAATGCCGCCAGAACGGCCGCCGCCCCGCCGCCGCCGGAGTTCCAGCCGGAGAAGATGTCGATCAGCATGGGGCCATCGCACCCGTCGACGCACGGCGTCCTGCGCCTGCAGATGGAGCTCGACGGTGAAATGGTCACCCGGGCCGATCCGGTGGTCGGATATCTGCACCGCGGGGACGAGAAGATCGCCGAGAACATGACGTACAACCAGTTCGTGCCCTACACGGACCGGCTGGATTATCTCGCGCCTCTCGCGAACAACGTCGCGTATGCCATCGCCGTCGAACGCCTGGCCGGCCTGGAAATGCCGCCGCGCTGCCAGGCGACGCGCGTGGTCATCTCGGAGCTTGCGCGCATTTCCTCGCACCTCATGGGCCTCGGCGCCTTTGGCATCGATGTGGGGGCCTGGACGGTGTTCCTCTACACGTTCACCGAGCGCGAGAAACTCTACCGGCTGTTCGAGGAGCTGACCGGGGCGCGGTTCACGACGAGCTACACCCGCATCGGGGGCGCTGCGCGCGACATTCCCGACGGCTGGCTCGGCCGGGTGGGGGCCTTCTGCGACCAGTTCCTGCCGATTCTGGAGGAAACGCTCGCGCTGTTGACGCGGAACCGGATCTTCCTCGATCGCACGGAGGGCATCGGTGTGATCAGCAGGAATGACGCGATTGCCTACGGACTGACGGGCCCCAACCTGCGGGGCAGCGGCGTCCCGCTGGACCTGCGCAGGGACCGGCCTTACTGCGGCTATGAACAGTACGAGTTCGACGTGCCGGTCGGCAGCAAGGGCGACTGTTTCGACCGCTACCTGTGCCGCGGCGAGGAGATGAGGCAGTCCGTGCGCATCATCCGGCAGGCGATCAAAAACTTCCCGGGCGGCGCCTGGTATGCGGAGGATGCGCAGCGCATCTTCGCCCCGCGGAAGGACAAGATCCTCACCAGCATGGAGGAGCTGATCCAGGATTTCATGCTCGTCACGGAGGGGCCGCAGATGCCTCCGGGCGAAGTCTATTTCGAGGCGGAGAATCCCAAGGGCGCGCTCGGCTTTTTCGTGGTTTCGAAAGGCGGCGGGGTTCCGTGGCGGCTGAAGATCCGGAGCCCTTCGTTCTGCAATCTCAGCATCCTGCCGAAGGTGTGCGTCGGCGCGTTGCTCGCCGACATCGTGTCGATCCTCGGCTCGTTCGATTTCGTGATGGGGGAATGCGACCGGTGAGAGAATTGCGGGGCAATTTTCTAATGAACCTCACGCCTGAAACGCTGCAGAAGATCGACGAGGTCATCACGCACTATCCCGTGAAGCGAAGTGCGGCGCTGCCCTTGTTGCATCTGGTGCAGGAAGATCAGGGGTGCGTCCCGGCGGAGGCGGTCGAATGGATTGCCGCGAAGCTCGATCTGCAGCCGGTGAACGTCTACGAGCTGGTGACCTTCTACCCGATGTTCCGGCAAAAGCCGGCCGGGCGCCGGCATGTCAAGGTCTGCCGCACGCTTTCCTGCGCGTTGACCGGCGGCTTTGCGGTCTACGAGGAGTTCCGGCGGCAGTTCGGGTGCGCTTCGGGGGAGACCTCCGCGGATGGGGAGGTGGCGATCGAGTTCGTGGAATGCCTCGCGAGCTGCGGTTCGGGTCCGGTCGTCATGATCGACGATGAGCTCCACGAGCGGGTCGATGTGGCCCGGGCGCGCGAACTCTGCGCACAAATCAAAGCCGGGGCGGCGGCCAACGCCGGGAAGTGAACCCTCCGCCCCTGCCTCCATGAAACGCTCCCTGATTCCCGACCTCCTCTTCACCTACGGCACGCTGCGCCGCGCCGCGGGCAACGCCGCCCACCGGTTGCTGGCCGACAGCGCCGAACTGGTGGGACATGGCGTGGTCCGGGGCCGGCTCTACCAGGCGACGGGATTCCCCGTGCTGGTGCCCGACCCGCAGGGAACGGAGGTCACGGGCGAGGTCTACCGCGTGTTCGCGCCGCAGGCGGTGTTCCTGCGCCTCGACCAATACGAGGGATTTGACCCGGCGTCGCCCGACACGAGCGAGTTTCGCCGCGATCTCGTGCAGGTCGCGATGAGCGACGGGCGCGCGGTCACCGCCTGGTCGTACATCTACCAGCGCCCGCTCTTCGATCTGCAACCGATTCCGCACGGCGACTACGCGCGCTTCCTGCGCGAAAACGCCGACCAGACCTGACCCGGTCCAGCCGCTCGCGTCGTCCCCCCTCACGCTCACTTTCACTCTCACTTCAATGCCCCATCCCGCCGAACGCCGGCTCGTCTTTGAGCACATCGATGAGCCGGGCTATACGACCGACCTGTCGTGCTATCTTGCGCATGGCGGGTACGAGGCGTTGCGGCGATCGGTGGCGCGAAAGCCCGAGGAGCTGATCGATGAGGTCAAGAAATCGGGGTTGCGCGGCCGCGGCGGCGCCGGCTTTCCCTGCGGCGTCAAATGGACGCTGGTCGATCGCAGGAGCGGCAAGCCCGTCTACCTCATCGTCAACGCCGACGAATCCGAACCGGGCACGTTCAAGGACCGCTACATCATCCACCAGGATCCGCACCAGCTCATCGAGGGCATCATGATCGCCTGCTGGGCCAACCGGGTGCGGCAGGCCTACATCTACATCCGCGGCGAGTTTCCCCTGGGGGCGCGCATTCTCGAGAAGGCCATCGCCGGGGCGCGGGCGCGGAATTTCGTCGGGGCGGACATCCTGGGCACCGGCTATTCGTGCGAGATCCATGTGCATCGCGGCGCCGGCGCCTACATCTGCGGCGAGGAGACGGGCCTGATCGAGTCGCTCGAGGGGAAGCGTCCGTATCCGCGCATCAAGCCCCCGTTCTTCCCCGCCGTGCTCGGCCTTTACCAGTGCCCCACCATCGTCAACAACGTGGAGACCCTTTGCCACGTGAAGCACATCGCGGCGATGGGCGGGGAGGCGTTCGCCCGCATCGGCACGCCGAACAACACCGGCACGCGGCTGCTCTGCGTGAGCGGCCACGTCCGGCGACCGGGCTGTTTCGAGTTCGAATCCGGCAGGATCACCCTGGGGGGGCTCCTCAACGAGGTCTGCGGGGGGCCGCGGCCGGGCCGCCAGTTCAAGGCGGTCATCCCCGGCGGCTCCTCGTCGAAGGTCCTCCGTTTTGGCGAGCGCTTCAAGGTCAGGCAGCGCGACGGGACGACGGTCGACTGGGGCGTCGAGGACATCCCCATGGATTTCGACTCGCTGGCGGCCTGCGGCACCATGGGCGGCTCCGGCGGCGTCATCGTGATGGACGACTCGGTCGACATCGTGGCCGCGCTGGCCAATCTCAACGCCTTCTATGCGCACGAGAGCTGCGGGCAGTGCACGCCCTGCCGCGAGGGTTCGCTGTGGATGAAGAAGATCACCGCCCGCATGGTCCACGGCGGGGCGCGCCCCGGGGACGGAGAGCTTCTCAAGAGCGTCGCCGACCAGATCGCCGGCCGGACCATCTGTCCGTTCGGCGAGGCGTGCGCGTGGCCCACGCAGAGTTTCGTGCAGAAGTTCGGCGACGAGTTCGCCGGCTGCGCGGAGGCTGCTGGGAATTCAACGGCGACGGAGGCGCTGCCGCTCGTCTGATGATCGCAATCGAAAAAGGAGTCAGGAGTCAGGAGCCAGGAGCCAGGAGCGCACGCGCCCCGGCCCGGACTTTCGAGGACCTGATCGTGTGGCAGAAGGCCCACGCTTGGGTGCTGGCAGTCTACCGGCTCACGGAGGGATTCCCGGCCAAAGAGACATACGGGCTGACCTCACAATTGCGCCGAGCCGCGGTGTCTATTCCGGCCAACATCGCCGAGGGCTTCAAGAAAGCGGGTGTCGCCGACAAACGTCGTTTCATGAATACGGCCCAAGGCTCGCTGGAAGAATGCCGCTATTACCTGGTTCTTTCACACGATCTTGGTTTTGGCGATCCGCGGCAGCTTATGATCCAACTTGAGGAAGTCAGCCGCCTGCTCACTGCCTATTCGCGGGCAATCGAAACTCCTGGCTCCTGACTCCTCGCTCCTGACTCCTTCCGCAATGATCCCACCCGCCAAATCCGACCTGATCACCGTCAACATCGACGGCCGGGAGATTGCCGTGCCGAAGGGCACGAACATGATCGAGGCGGCGCGCCTGCTGGGCATCGAGATCCCCCATTTCTGCTACCACCCCAAGCTGACCGTCGCCGGGAACTGTCGCATGTGCCTCGTCGAAACGGGCGCTCCGGCGATCGATCCCGGCACGAAACAGCCGGTGCAGGATCCGGCGACCGGCAGGGCGAAGATCAACTGGGCGCCGAAGCCGGTCATCGCCTGTTTCACCAACGCTGCGCCCGGGCTTCACATCCGCACCAACACCCCGCTGGTCAAGGAATGCCGCGAGGGCGTGATGGAGTTCCTGCTCATCAACCATCCGCTCGACTGCCCGATCTGCGACCAGGCCGGCGAATGCAAGCTGCAGGAGCAGGCCGCGGGGTACGGCCGGGGCTACTCGCGTTTCATCGAGCAGAAGAACGTCAAGCCCAAGCGCACGCTGCTCGGCCCGCGCGTGATGCTCGACGACGAGCGTTGCATCCTCTGCTCGCGATGCATCCGTTTCTGCAAGGAAATCGTCCATGACGACGTGCTCGGTTTCATCGACCGGGGCAGTCACAGCACGCTCACGTGTTATCCCGGCCGGAAGCTCGAAAACAACTACTCGCTCAACACCGTCGACATCTGCCCGGTCGGGGCGCTGACCAGCACCGATTTCCGTTTCAAGATGCGCGTCTGGTTCCTCAAGGCCACGCCGGGCATCTGCACCGAGTCCTCGGTCGGCGTGAACACCGAGGTCTGGAGCCGCGAAGGCGTCATCTACCGCATCACCCCGCGCCGCAACGACGAGGTCAACGATGTCTGGATGGGGGACAGCGGCCGGCTGCTTTACAAACTGGTCTCGGCGGATGACCGGCTGCGGGAGCATTCGGCCGGAGGGGCGGTCGTCCCGGCCGCCGAAGCCCTTGCGCAGGCCGGAGCCCTGTTCGCCGCCGGCGGCGTTGCCATCGTCGGCTCGGGGCGCAGCAGCGTGGAGGAACAATTCCTCGCGAAGAAACTCGCCGATGTGCTTGGGGCGTCAACCTGGCTGGTCGGCCGGGTGGGGGAGGGCGACGGTTTGCTGATCTCCGCCGACCGCAATCCGAACGTTCGCGGCGCCCTCGTGACGGGGCTGATCAGCACGCTTCCAGAGATTGGAGACGCGATGCCTCCTGGCCTCCGAAGCCTCGGCGAAGGAGGCCCGTCGCGTGTCGACAGCGGCGGGGGCGCCGCCGCTCCAGGGGACATCCGTGTCGGCGGTCTGGCCGAACTCGCCGCACGAATCGACGCCGGCGAGATAAAGACCGTCGTCTCGATCGGCGAGGATCTGGCGGCCGCCGGCCTGGGGGAGGCGCAGCTCGCCAGGATCGCGATCGTCTATTTGGGCACCCATGCCAACGCCACAAGCGCCGCGGCAAAGGTGGTCATTCCGACGCTCACCGTTTTCGAAAAGGCCGGCACGTTCGTCAACCAGCAGTTCCGCCTCCAGAAGTTCGCACAGGCCATCCCGGGCCCGGCGGGGGTTGCGGATGATCGCGCGACGTTGAGCGCCCTCCTCCAGGCTGCTGGCGGCGCCCCGCAGCGGGCGATCTCGACGGGCTGTGGACGATGCTCGCCGCCGAGGTCGGGACGCTGGCCGGAATCACCTGGGGAAGCCTGCCCGCCACGGGATTGTTGCTCGATGCCGGAGATCTTGCGAACCTGCCCTTCCCCGAGGGTGAAACGCTGCATTTCAAACCAAGACAGTAGCGAGTATCGAGGAGCGAGCAGTGAGCATGTCCAAACTGAATCAAACATTCCGATCAAGCTTGCCGCGATTCTCACGACGACTGGTCCGCCGTTCCAAACCTGCTCGCTACTCGCTACCCGCTGCTCACTACTCTCCGCAATGATCGATCTCTGGAACAGCCTGCACCCGGTCGTCCAGGGTCTCATCAAGGGCCTGGCGGTGATCTGTGTAATCTTCCCGATCGCCGGGGCGTGCTCGATGGCGGAACGCAAGGTCTCCGCGTGGCTGCAGGGCCGCTTTGGCCCCAACCGCGTCATGGTGCCGTGGTTTGCCTGGATCCCCTGGGTCGGGCGCAGCCTCCAGCGCCTCGGCGTGTTCAACCTCCTGGCCGACGGCGGCAAGCTGCTCTTCAAGGAGGATCCGCTGCCGGGGCACGTGAACAAGTTCTATTTTATGATCGCCCCGGCGGTCGCGATCATCCCCGCGTTTACCACGGTGGTGGTTGTGCCCTTTGGCGCCTACTTCGACGATGCCGGGCGGATCGTGCCGCTCATGCTGGCCAACGTCGACGTCGGCCTGCTCGCAGTCCTTGCCATCGCGTCGCTCGGAATCTACTCGATGATTCTCGCGGGCTGGGCCTCCAACTCGAAGTACCCGTTCCTCGGCAGCGTGCGCGCCTCCGCGCAACTGGTCTCGTACGAGCTTTCGCTGACGCTCTCGGTGCTGCCCGTCTTCCTCTGGGTGAACGCGCCGGGCACGGCGGGTTCGCTCAGCCTCGCGCGCGTCGTGGCGTTTCAGAGCGGAACCTGGCAGGGATTGTCGGCGGCAAGTTGGGGAGGCGTATGGTTCATCTTCCTGATGCCGGTGTCGGCCCTGATCTTCCTCGTGGCGCTCTTCGCCGAGACCAACCGGCTGCCGTTCGACATGATCGAATCGGAGGCCGATCTCGTGGGCGGATTTCACACGGAATACGGGTCCTTCAAATGGTCCCTCTTTTTCGTGGCCGAGTACGCGCACATGACCGTCGGCTCGGGCGTGTTCGTCCTGCTTTTCTTCGGCGGCTGGAATCCGTTGCCTTGGCTGCCGATCGGCACGCTTTTCGGCTGGCTGGGTCTGGTGCAGTCCGCCGGCCATTTCAGCGCCGCCATTGCCATCGCCCAGGGCGTCCTCTCGATCGCCGTCTTTCTCGCGAAGGTGCTCTTCATGATCTTCTTTTTCATGTGGGTGCGGTGGACGGTCCCGCGCTTCCGCTACGACCAGGTGATGCGCATCGGCTGGCGCCGCCTGCTCCCGCTCGCCCTCGCCAACATCGTCGTGTATGCGATCGTGATCGCCCTGCTTCAAAAAAGTTAACCACGGAGACACAGAGCACACAGAGTAATGAACCACCGATCCAAACCATCCTTCCTCTGTCTGACCTATCTCTCAAAATCGTTCTTCCTTGGGAGCATTCTCCCATGCAGTCAGGCTGGTGAATCCCGTGGGGGCGCAGATTTGCTGCGCCCGTCTGAAAGGCGCGACAAGTTCGCGCCCCTGCATTCGGCCGCGGCGGATCCGCTCCAGGTTCTCCGCGCCTCTGTGGTTAAAATGAGCTGATGTTTTCCCCCCATGGCCGTCATCCAGGTCGAACGCAAGCCCCTCAGTTTCGCCGAGCGCACCTACCTCCCGCAGGTGTTCGGCGGGCTGATGATCACGTTGCGGCATTTCTTCGGCCGGAGGGTCACGCTCGAATATCCCGAACAGCGGCCGGTGATATCGCCGGGATACCGCGGCGTGCCGACGCTGGTGAAGGATCCCAACGGCCGGGAGAAATGCGTCTCCTGCCAGCTCTGCGAGTTCGTCTGCCCGCCCAAGGCCATCCGCATCCTCCCGGGCGAAATTCCGGCCGGCGCCTCCAACGCCCACGTCGAGAAGGCGCCGCGGGAGTTCGAGATCAACATGCTGCGCTGCATCTATTGCGGCCTGTGCGAGGAGGTCTGCCCCGAGGAGGCGATCGTCCTCCAGAATGTCTATTCGCTCTCGGGCTGCTCGCGCGCCGAGCTGGTCAACAACAAGGAAAAACTCTATCAACTCGGCGGGACGCTCCCGGACCGGCACTTCAAATGGGACAAGAAAAAAGCGGCGGCTGCCGGTTCCGCGGCGCATTGACCTTTCCCCACAACCCAAACCCATGGCCGAATTCCCGTTTTACCTCTTTGCCTTTCTCACCGTGCTGGCCGCGGCCGGCGTGGTGGTCAACCGAAACGCGGTCAACGCCGGGCTGTGCCTGCTCCTGAGTTTCATGGGGATGGCGGCGCTGTTCGTGCTGCTCGACGCCTACTTCCTGGCCGTGCTGCAGGTGCTCGTGTATGCCGGCGCAGTCGCGGTGCTGTTCCTCTTCGTGATCATGCTCGTCGACGTCAAGGGAGGCGACCCACGGAAGCCGTACAGGACGGTCGCCTCCGTGTCGGGGCTGCTGGCGCTGGCGCTGCTGACCACGGGCGTTCTTTCGCTGGCGAAACACGGCCGGTTCGCAATGGCTGCCCCCGCGACCGGGCCCGACGCCGTCGGCGGCCTGAAGGACTATGGCAGCCTGCTGTTCACGACGTATCTGCTGCCGGTGGAGATGACGGGTTTTCTGCTTTTGATCGCCATGCTCGGCGTCGCGGTGTTGAGCAAGAAACACGAGCAGGAGCCAGGAGCCAGGAGTCAGGATTCAGGAGTCGGGAGTCAGAATCTTGAGGCTGGGAGCCGGATTTCGGGAGGAAAGGCCTGAACGCATGATGAACGCCATGAATCATCTCCTGAATTCTGACTCCTTGCTGGCTGCCGGCCAGCTGCCGGCTGATGTGGGCCTGAATCACTACGTGCTGCTCAGCGCGCTGCTGTTCGCCATCGGGTTCTTCGGCGTGCTGCTGCGCCGGAATACCCTGGTCGTCTTCATGTGCCTGGAGCTGATGCTCAGCGCATCGACCCTCGCGGCGGTGGCCTTCTCGCGCTTCAACGGCACGATGGACGGCAACATCTTCGTTTTTTTCATCATCACGGTCGCAGCCGCGGAAGTCGCGGTCGGCCTCGCAATCATCGTCGCCCTGTTCCGGTTGCGCGGCACGGTGCAGTTCGAGGAACTGACGGAGCTGAAACACTGAACATAGGAGCGAGCATCGAGAAGCGAGAATCGAGCATTCTTTATCCGATTATCACCTGACCACCGCCTGACCATCCGTAATCCGCCATCCACAACCCGATCCGACTCCTCACTCCTCGCTCCTCGTTCTGGCTTCTCGCTCCTTCCTTCTCATGCCCCCCGCCCAACTCGCCTCCCTGGTCCTGCTGATCCCGCTGTTTTCGGCGGCGGTGATCGCTCTGTTCCTGCGGCGCAGGGGGGCGCTGGCGTCGTATGTCTCCGTCGGCGCGGCGGCGGGCGTCCTCGCGGTGGCGGGGCACCTGATTTTCCGCGGCCTGCGCGACTTTCCGGCGTCGATCGAATGGCTGCGCTTCGGCGGCTTCGCGGTGTCGTTTGGAATCAAGTTCGACGATCTCGCGGCGCTCATGCTTTTCGTGGTGAGCTTCGTTGGTTTCTTCATCCACGTATTCAGCCTTGGCTACATGCGCGACGATCCGGCCCGCGGCCGCTATTTCGCCGGACTGTCGGTCTTCATGTTCTCGATGTGCGGAATCGTGCTTGCCGACAATCTGTTCATGATTTTCGTCTTCTGGGAGCTCGTCGGCTTCAGCTCCTACCTGCTCATCGGCCACTGGTACGAACGCCAGTCGGCGGCGGACGCCGCGAAAAAAGCCTTCATCGTCAACCGCGTGGGCGACTTTGGATTCCTGCTGGGGATTGTGATGTGCTACTGGCTGAATCACACCGTCAACCTGACCGAACTCGCGACGCGCTCCGTCTCCGGCGGGCTTGTCTTTAGCCGCGCGATCCCGCTGCTGCTCTTCTGCGGCGCGGTCGGCAAGTCGGCGCAGATCCCGCTGCACGTCTGGCTGCCCGATGCGATGGAAGGCCCGACGCCGGTCTCCGCCCTGATCCACGCCGCCACGATGGTTGCGGCCGGCATCTACATGCTTTGCCGGATCCAGGTGCTGATGGTGCCGGATGCGCTAACGGTGATCATGTGTATCGGAACGTTTACGGCACTTTACGCCGCGGTTTGCGCGATCGTGCAGTCCGATATCAAAAGGGTGCTGGCCTATTCGACGCTCTCGCAGCTCGGCTACATGGTCGCGGCGTTCGGACTGGGGGCAATGCGCGGCGGCTTTGCGGAACATGACGGGACCGCCGGGATGGTGATTAAAGACGTGATCCTCGCCACTGGCGCTGCCGCCGCGATGTTCCACCTGATGACCCATGGCTTCTTCAAGGCGCTGCTTTTCCTCGGCTCGGGCTCGATCATCCACGCCTGCCATCACGAGCAGGATATTTTCAAGATGGGTGGGCTGGCGAAGAAGATGCCGTGGACCTTCGCCACGTTCACGGTTGGCGTGTTCGCGATCATCGGGATGCCGTTCTTCGCCGGTTTCTTCTCCAAGGACGCCATCCTTTTCCTCGCCCACGAGAGAAACGCGACGGTCTTCTGGATTCTCGTTTTTACGGCGGTGCTGACCGCTGTCTACATGACGCGGCTCTGGCGGATCACGTTCTTCGGCGAGGCGCGTTCGGAATCCGCTGCGCATGCCCACGAAAGCAGCGCGGTCATGGTCGTGCCGCTGGTCGTGCTGGCTGTTGGCGCGGCGCTTGGCGGCTACGGATTCTTCCACGACCACCTGCTCGGCGGCGCATTCAGAGGCGTGTTTTCGTTCGTGCCCGAGCCCGAAGGCCCCGCGCATTGGATGATGATCACCATTGGCACGGGCGCCATGTTCATCGGCGCAAGCTTTGCGCTGGGCTATTACAAGCCGGCGGCCGTGGACCGCCTGCAGGCCAGCGTTCCGGTGGTGTTCAGCGGGCTGACGTTCCTCAAGGAGTCGTTCGACCGCCTGTACGGCTACTATGTCGCCAAGGTCCAGCAGCGATTCGCGCTGCTGCTCGACGTCGTCGACCAAGTCCTGGTCGCCGGCTGGATCATTCGGGGCGGTTCCACCGTGGTGGGCTACCTCGGCATGGGTGCGCGCCTGCTCCACGGAGGAAAACTGCACGTGTACGTTTATTGGATCCTTGTCGGAGTGGCGGTCCTCTGGGCCTATGCCGCCGGCGTTTTCTGAGACCAACGTGAACGACCCCAATGCCAGTCTTTTGATCCTCGCCATCGCGGCGCCCCTGGCCGCGGCCGTTGCGATCGCCATCAGATTGCCCGGGCGGATGGTCCGGAACGTTGCGGCAGTCGGATTCGCCGTGCCCGCGGCCGTTGCGTTGTGGTTGTGGAGCCGGTTCCCGGCCTGCGATGCCGTTCCTGCGGGGCATCTGGGCTTCGCGTTTTACAGCATTCACGCCCTCGGGCTCGAGAACATGGGGATTCACCTGACGCTCGGGCTCAACGGCATCTCGCTCCCGCTCTTTGTGCTCGCGGGCGTCGTGGGATTCGCGGCGGGCCTCTACGCCCTGCAATCCGGCGCGGAACGGCTCAGGTTTTACCTGATGCTCCTGCTGATCATGCAGGGCGGCCTGATGGGCGCGTTCGCTTCAATCAACATTTTCTTCCTCTATTTCTTCCACGAGCTCGCCCTGATCCCGACGTTCATCATGGTGGGCGTCTGGGGCACCCGCAGCGAGGGCGAGAACCGCTACGCCGCGATGACGATGGCGGTGTATCTGACCGTCGGGGCGATGCTGTCCCTGATTGGATTGATCGCGATTTACCAAAAAAGCGGCGTGGGAAGCTTCGACCTGATCAATCTCCGCATGGCGCTCGCCGGGGCGCCGATGGCGGCGGGTGTGCAGAGGAACATCTTCGGCCTGCTGATGTTCGGTTTCGGCATTCTGGTTTCGTTGTGGCCGTTCCACACGTGGGCGCCGCTCGGGTATGGCGCCGCGCCGAGCTCGGCCGCGATGCTCCATGCCGGCGTGCTCAAGAAGTTCGGCCTGTACGGACTCATCCAGATCGCGCTGCCGCTCCTGCCGGCCGGAGGAACCGCGGCGGTCGTCATTCCCCTGCCGTGGCTCCCGGACGTCCACACCACGTGGACCTGCGTGCTGGCGTGGCTGGCCCTCGGCAACGTGCTCGTGATCGGCTTCGTCACCATGGCCCAGCGCGACCTCAAGCAGATGGTCGGCTACAGCTCGGTCATGCACATGGGCTATGCGTTTCTCGGCGTCGCCACCCTGTCCCTGATCGGAGCCGGAGGTGTCGTGATGCTGATGGTGGGCCACGGCCTGTCGGTTGCATTGTTGTTCCTGCTGGCGACCAGCATCCACCGCCGGACGCAGACGTTTGACATGGCCGAGATGGGCGGGCTTGCGCAGCAGGCGCCTGTGCTCGCGGCGTTTTTCACGGCTGCGATCCTCGCCGGCATCGGCCTGCCGGGGTTCGCGAATTTCTGGGGCGAACTTGCGATCTTCGTTGCGCTGTGGAAGTTCTCGCCGGGGTTCACAGCGGCCGCCGTGGCCGGCATCGTGATCTCCGCGGTCTACGGGTTGCGCGCCGCGGCGAAGGTCTTCTTCGGGCCGCCCACGCCCGCGTTCGCGAAGGTCGCCGGGGCCAGTCCGCCGGCCGACCTGCGGTGGAGCGAACGCCTGCCGGCCCTCATCCTCCTCGCGGTGCTGCTGTTGATCGGCTTCTGGCCCCGCTCGATCTCCGACTCCGTCAACCAGGCGCTCCAGACTGCGCTTCCCCGCTGCGAATCTGTGGTCGTTCCCCGGTAATCCGCCCATGCCTGTTGCCGCCACGCTCTCTTCCCTTCAAGACATCGCCGCCTCCAACCTCTGGCTGGCGATTCTGCCGGAGTTGCTCCTGGCCGGGCTTGCGCTCCTGGTCCTCGTGCTCGAGCTGACGCTGCCCAAGGCCTTCCGGGCGGAGATTCCGGCCATCGCCATCGGCGGCCTCGTGATCGTGCTCGTCGGCCTGCTCGCCGACTTTCACAGCGCGTTTCTCAACCAGGACACCTTTGCCCTCATGCTCCATCATTCCGAGGGCGGGCAGTTCATGCGGGTGTTCTTCGTGCTCACCGCGATTCTCGTCTGCCTCCTGGCCACGGTCACCCTTGAGCGGCGGCCGGTGCCCAGGGCGGAGTTCTACCACCTTGTGATCGTCGTCACGGCGGCGCTGATGCTCCTCGCGCAGAGCAACAACTTCGTCATGTTCTTCGTCGCGCTTGAGACGGTGACGGTCGGGTTCTTCATCCTCGTGGGCTATTTCCGGACGAGCGCAGCCTCGCTCGAGGGCGGCCTGAAGTACCTGATCCTGAGCGCGCTCAGCTCGGCGGTCCTGCTCTTCGGCATCGTGCTGCTCTATGGCGTGGCGGGCAACCGCGCCCTGCCCGGCGCGACCGCGGACGCGATGAACTTCGGCGCCCTGCGCGGTTTCCTTGCAGCCAATCCCCAAAACTTCCTCGCGAACGCGGGCGCCCTGCTCGTCCTGGCAGGTGTCGCGTTCAAGATCGGGGCCGTCCCGTTTCAGATCTGGATTCCCGACGTCTACCAGGGCGCGCCCACGCCCGTTACCGCGTTCCTCGCCGTCGGCTCCAAGGCGGCCGGGTTTGCCGTGCTGCTGGTTCTTGCGCTCAATGTCTTCAGCCCGCTCCAGGCCCTGCTGATCCCGGTGCTCTCGGCCATGGCAGTTGTGACGATCCTCTTCGGAAATCTCGCTGCGCTCACCCAGGGGAACGTCAAGCGCCTGATGGGGTTTTCCGGCGTATCCCATGCCGGTTATCTGCTGGTGGGAGTCATCGCCGCGTATCGCGAGCCGCCCGCCGTGGGCGCAGTGTATTTTTATCTTCTGGCCTACCTGCTCGCGTCATTCGCGGTGTTTGCGGTGATGGCGCACGTCTCCGGCGCCGACGATGCCGACCAGGACCTTGAACATTATGCAAACCTGGCTCGGGAGCGGCCGTTTCTCGGCGCGGTGCTCGCCGTCGGCCTGGGCTCGCTGGCTGGAATCCCGCCGCTGGCCGGATTCGTCGGCAAGCTGCTTGTCTTTGTCTTCGCATTTAAAGCCGGGCTGTATGGACTGCTGGCCGCCGCGATCGTCGGCGTCGTGATCTCGATCTATTACTACTTCGGCTGGATCCGGGCGGCGTTCTTCCCGTCACGGCCGCCGGCAGACTCGGCGGCTTCCGAATCACCGGGTCCGGTGCTCACTCCGGTGGGCCTCCCGCTCGGTGTTGCGATGATTCTTTTGGCCGCTGGTTCGGTTGTGCTGGGCTTCTATCAAGGGCCGTTGGGCGCCTGGCTGGTGGCGCGCTGAGGATCACGGGCGGTTGCGCGCGAGGCAGCGTGAGCGCTGTGCGCATAGCCCGGAGGGCTCATGGAGACGCGACGCCCCCGTTGCGTACGCCTCCCGAAAACGCGACGAGGGCGTCGCGTCTCCATAGCGCCCAGATTCTATTGACGCCATTGGCAGGGCGCTGTGCCGGCCAGCAGAGCTGGGCGCGCCAGGCAGAAACGACGGCCCAGCGGTCCGTCCCTGCTGTCAGGCCGGTTCGCAAGCTGGGCGGGCTTTTTCTTCGTGTATTAGCCCGTAGGGGCGCAGTCTTGCCTGCGCCCACATCGGGCGTGTATGCGAATCGCCCTCGATCGGCAGGCTCCACTTGTTTTTTCTTCGTGTCTTTGGGGCTTTGTGGTTCAAGTAGGAACTTCCGAATGAAAGTCACTGGACTCGCCGTCGTCCCGCCTCCGACCGCCGCCGAACTCCCCCGCGTTACTCCGGAACTCCTCGCCTCCGTGCTGGCGCGTTATTCGCGCAGCAACGAGGGCCTGGCGAAGATCCTCGAACGCGTTGATGTCGCCCGCCCGGACGAATCGATCGACCGTATCCTCAAGTTCGTCGATTACGGGCATGCGTCGATCGGCGGCCTCACGGGCGGTCTGGCCATCGCCGTCGACGGCGTCTCGATGTGGCTCGCCTACAAGCTGTTTGAGATCTCGACGATGGCGGACGGCCAGGAATCAAGCACGCGCTACATCGCGATGGATGCGTCGAGCCTGCCGCCTGCCGCCGAGCTCGGAATCCCCGACGATCTCGCGGCGCGCTGGCGCGAGGTCATGATCCGGGCCTTCGCCGCCTACCAGGCCGAATATGCGCGGCTCGACTCCCTCGCCGATGCCGATCCGGAGCGCGTGCGCCCTCCCAAGGGCGCGGCGCCGGCCGTCGTCGCCCGGATCCGGAAGAACTACGCCCTCGATCGCGCCCGTTACTTTATTCCCCTGGCGACCCGCACCAACCTGGCGCTCGTGCAGACGGCGCGGATGTGGGCGCAAACCGTGAAGCACCTGGACTCGCTTCCGCATCCCGAGGCCCGCGCAGCCGCGGCTGCGATCCGCGAGGAACTGGTCAAGCTGTCGCCGCGGCTGATGCGCCACAGCGGCGCCGAATTGTCCTTCCAGGAGCAGGCGCGCCAGGAGCTCGCCGCGTCTCTCCGCCTCGGGATCGACCGGCTGTCGGCTGAACCCCTCGCCGATGCGGTCTGGGTCAAGGTCGACCGGGAGACGCCGCCGTGGCTGCCTGAACTGCAGCCGGTGGCCGAGGCGCTCTCCCACCGGGCCAACCGCTACGGGCAATGCGGTCCGGCGATCCGCCGGATGCGCGTGACCTTCGCATGGAACAACCTTGCCATCGCGGAACTGCGCGACCTCAACCGCCACCGGACCGGTTACCGCCACACGCCGCTGATCCAGGCCGGGTTCTTCCTTCCCCCCGAAGTGCCGCGCGCGCCCCATGCCGCGCTTCTGGCCGACCAGCTCACCCTGACGCGCGAATTGCTGTGGCGCGGCTCCCCGGCATACGTCTATTCGCTTCTCCTCGGAGCACAGACGCCGTTCGAGCACAGCACGCAGGCCGACAAATTCATCTACGAGGCGGAACTCCGCACCGGCATGGGGGCGCATTTCCGCTATGCCCAACACCTGGGCGCGGCGCTCGCCGAATTCCGCAGACAGGTGCCCGAGGCGGGACCGTGGGTGGTGGAAGGCACGGCCGAGCCGGAGTGATCCGAATTCCCATGTTTTTTATGGAGAATTGGCTTGCGAACACACCGTTGAGGGGAAGCATTTTAATAACCTGTCAGTCATGATTTTGACGGAGAACTTTGGTATTGGCTTGCCGCGCGTTGCGCCTCGTTCTCAAACCGGCATTCCTCCGTTTGTGGCACCCTTTTCCCTCCTGTAAGGCCTCCCATTCATGTGTGCGTTCAAAGTACTGCAATTCAACATGCAGTTCGGGCAGAGCTGGGACGACAGGAATCCCGACACGGCGCCGGTCAACCTCGACCTGACGATCGCCGAGATCCGCAGGCATGATGCCGACATCGTCCTGCTGCAGGAGGTCGAGCAGGCGCTCCCCGGAGGTGTTCAACAGGATCCGCCCCCGAACTTCACGCGCTTGCGCGCGGCGTTTCCGGCCTGCGACGCGTTCTTCTCCTATCCCAAGGCCGATCCCCGCGAACTGCCTTTCGGGATCGGGCTGGCCATCCTGTCCAAGACGCCGTTGACCGATGCGGTCCGCTGCGACCTGCCGTCGCCGCCGGTGGAGTTCGACTTTCAGGGCGAGCGCAAGACGCCCACGGACCGCCTCTTGATCGGGGCAATGACGGTGATCAAAGGCCGCCCGCTGCAGATCTTCAACACGCACCTGCTGGCGTTCTTCATGCTCAACACCGACAGCGAAACCCATTTCATCCAGCGGCAGTTTGTTGCCGATCAGCTTCGCGCGTCGAGGGGCCCCACGCTCGTGGGCGGCGATTTCAACGTCAGCAACCACGATTCGCTCGTCGAGCAGTTCGGCCGCATCGGCTACCGGACCGTGCAGACCGGCCAGGTGACCTGGCGCCGCCGGCCCTATGTGCTCGACCATATCTTTTTCAACAGCCAGCTGAAGGCCGTCGGCCACGCCGTGCAGCTGACCAACGCATCCGACCACTGCGTGCTTCTGGGCGAGTTCGAGTTCGCCTAGGTTTTGGCGCTGCCAAAACCTGAGCGCAGCCTTTGCTTTTCGTCCTCCTTCTCCTCTTCAAGGCGGGCTCTCTCGCCGGTGAGCTGTTTCTTGATCTTCTCCACCTCGTCCCACTTGCTTGCCGCCAGCATCGCGTCGAGCTGCTGCTTCAGGAAGATCTCGCGCTCGGCGATCCTGCCCTGGTAGATGCGGTCGACCTCGGCCAGCGCCGCCTTCTGCTCGGGCGTGAGCGGCCGGGTCGTGTCGGGGTCCGACGCCTGCAGGCGTTCCATGGCGAGTTCGTACGCGCTTTTCATTGTGGGAGGAGAAGGGATCCCACAACAGGCGCAACGGTGTGACGACGCAATCCTGGAACGGCGGCAGGGGATCGTCGCCGAATGCCTGGGGCATTTTCTGGATGGATAGACGCATCGCGGGCATATCGGAAAACTCCCCAGCAGGGTGTTCCCCTGGAGGTGTCTTAAAAACGTGCCTTCCCACTGCAATTCCGAGCACGGAGGGGTATCCAATTTGTCACGTAATACGTTACCAAATGAGACCGCGAATCGTGGCCGCACCCGGAATGCAAAGCCATTCCACGATACACTCTGCATTTGCCTGGAGCGGAGATGCTCTAGATCCCCAACCTTACGCCGAGTGCGATCATGCACGCCGTCAGGGCAAAGGGCGCCCAGTAGCCGCCCCGTTTTCGCCGCCAATGCCAGGCGTATCCGGCCAGGCAGGCGGCCAGCAGGATCGCAAGACAGGCGGGACCCATCCAGCCGGCGCGAAACGAGGCGGCCTCATAGACGCCGGGCACCGCCATGGCCGTCCGCAGCAGCCGGTCCATGAGCCACAGCAGAAGGACGGCGGCGTGGTTGAACACGATGCTGCCCGCCGCCAGGCCGGCGAACCCGCAGAGCAGGGAGATGAACCCGGCGCCGATGACAAACGTCGATATCGGGATCACCACCAGGTTGACGGCCAGCGAGCCCGGAGTGAACAGCCCGAAGAACTGGATGCCCGAGATCGTGCTCACGAGCGACGAGGCCAGGCCGATGCCGATCGCTCCGAGCAGGGTCCGCCACGCCCTGTCGGCCCATCGATGGTGCCACCGCCACGTCGATTCGGGAAGCGCCGTGAACAGGGGCCATCGCGGGAGCAGGGCCTCGGCCAGCGGTCCGCCCAGCAGCAGCAGCACGGCGACGATTCCGTAGGACATCTGGAAGCTCGCGCCAAAAAGCTGCGCCGGGTCGAGCATCAGGATGAGCAGCGCGGAAGCGGTGAGCGCTGCGAGCGGATTGCCGGGGCGCCGGATCGAGAACGACAGGATCAGGAGGGAGCACATGATGAATGCGCGCACCGCCGACGGACTTGCCCCCGTGATGTCGACGTAGAGCCAAAGGGCGGCCAGGCCGGCCGCGGCGGCAGCCAGCCGCGGCACCCGCAACAGGGAAAGGAGGATTTGCACGCTGAGGGCGATGGCGGTGATGTTCAGGCCGCTGATGGCGAACAGATGCATCGTGCCGCTGTGCAGGAAGAGCGCCCGCTGTTCCTCGCTCATCTCCTGCTTCTGTCCCATCATCATGGCGCGGTAGATTGCAGCCAGGGCGGGTTGATCCGGGATGCCGGCGTCCAGGATGCGTTCGAACCGGCGCTCCGCTAGATGGCAGAAACGCTGATAGCGGGAAGGCGGGGCCACCCCGGCGAGCATCTGCCCGCGGCTGAATCTGAAGGCCACCCCCGAGTCGGCCAGATAGGAGGCAAAGCTGTTCCCGGCAGGCCGGCGCGGCAGCAGCTCGATCACCCCGATTGCCGCAATCCTGGCCGAACGCAGCGGCGGGTCGGCCCCGGGCGGAAGCGCGAGTGAGAAGAAGAGGCGCTGCCCGATCAGCCCGCGGAGGTGCGTCGCGGCATCCGTGACCACCGCGAAGCCGCTGGCGCGGTCCTGCCTGGCGCCGGGCGGGAATGCCTGCGTCACCTCGAGCGTGAGCCGGGCCTCCCGGGGCGGCAGACCATCCCAGCCGGTCGGGCGGTTGAGCCGCAGGTGGAAAAATGCGGCGGCGGCCAGGGCGACGGTTCCGCCGATGGCGGCCGGCCAGATCCGGCGGGCCGCAGCCCCCTCACGCCGGCAGCAGGCCAGGGCGACAAGGGCGGCCGCCGCCGCCGCGCCCAGCAGGGGCGGAGCCGGGAGGCCGGCCAGGCGGCCGACCGTGAGCCCGGCCATGAACGGCAGCAGCAACCACAGCAGGGGAGCGCGATAGCCGAAGCCGCCGGGATTCATGGCTCATGGGCGGTGATTGATGAACCGCCGCGGGCCGATCCGGACGGCATGCTCCATCCCGCGCAGCAGGTAGGCGCGCGCCGCGTCCACGGCGTCCCCCAGCTCCAATCCCCGCGCGAGGTTGGCGGTGATCGCCGCCGACAGCGTGCAGCCGCTCCCATGAGTATCAACGCCCTGAATACGACGCGAGGTGTAGGCCCGGACGCCCCCGCCGGGCAGGGCCAGGACGTCCGTCAGCGCGTCCCCGGCCAGGTGGCCTCCCTTGACGAGGAAGGCGACCCCGTAGGATTCCGCCAGCTCCCGCGCCGCCGCGACCATCGCGGCTGGGGTGGCCGGTCTCCCGCCGAGCAGGACGGCGACCTCGTCGAGGTTGGGCGTGACGAGCGCCGCCCGGGGCAAAAGCAGCCCGCGCACGGCGGCGAGCGCCTCCGGTTCGAGCAGCGCCGCCCCGCTCGTCGCCACCATCACCGGGTCAACGACCGCGGGAATCCCCTGCGCGGAGCGGAGGAAGTCCGACACGGCCGCCACAACGGCCGCGGTGCGGAGCATGCCGGTCTTCAGCGCGCGAATCCGGAAGCAGCGCTGCACCTGGAGGATCTGTTCCAGCACAAACGAGGGGGGCAGGACCTCGATCGCCGTGACCCCGTCGGGATTCTGCGCCGTCAGGCAGGCGATCGCGGTGGTGCCGAAAACCCCGTGCGCCGCGAAGGTGAGCAGATCCGCCTGGATGCCGGCCCCCGCCCCGCTGTCCGAGCCGGCGATCGTCAGGGCGACAGGAAGTTCCGCGGTTGTCATGTCGAGGTCTCCTACCGGCCGGATTCCAATAATCGAACCAATTCTTTCCCCCGGGCAGCTTGTTGAGAATTTTTCCTCCAATCTGCCATAGGAAAACGCCCGGGCTTTTTGTTGGGCGTTCGATCGAGGGCCATTCGTGGCTAAAACAGATTTGACGCGAGGCGTTTTTCAGAGGGGATCCCGCACCACGGCGGCTGGAGACCTCGTTTCCGCCATCACGCCGCCTCCGACCAATGAGGGCGATGCAGAACTCAAAGGCAAGAACCTGGAGACGCGACGCCCCCGTCGCGTACGTCTGTCGAAAACGCGACGAGGACGTCGCGTCTCCACAGCCGGCAGCCGCGCGTCACCTTCGCGTGTCTGTCGACAACGCGACGGGGGCGTCGCGTCTCCAAAGACACAGTCCGCACCACTCCGCCTCCGGCTCCATGCTTCCCAACGGACCGGAATCCTGCAAGATCAGCCGGCGATGAGCGACGGCAAACCAATCCTGTAGGGGCGCAGTCTTGCTGCGACCCAAGACTCAAGGGCGCAGCGAGTCTGCGCCCCTGCAGGTGATCGCGGGGAAATCTGCGCCCCTACGTTTGCTCTCCTGCGAGAAAGACAGCCGGCTTAGCCTTTCCATCCTGCCGGTTTCCTGCAAAGTGGGTGATCGATGAGCGAGGGCGAGCAGAGCGACCTGTTTGCGGCGGATGAAACGGACCGGCCTGAACTCGGGCCGGTTGCCCCCGGGCCTGCAGGCAAGCCGACTGCGGCACAGCCGCTCGCCGCGCGGATGCGCCCGCGCGCGCTGGCCGAAATGGTGGGGCAGGAACACATCCTCCATCCGGGCGGGTTGCTGGCGCGCCTCGTGGCGGCCAACCGGTTCGGCAGCCTGATCTTCTACGGCCCTCCAGGCACCGGCAAGACGTCCCTCGCCGAGGTGATCGCCATCGAGACGAAGAGCCGCTTCGTGCGCGTCAACGCCGTCATGTCCAACGTGGCTGAGTTGCGGGACATCCTCGCCGTGGCCCGGCGCCGGCCCGAAGCGGCCACGATCCTCTTCATCGACGAACTGCATCGCTTCAACAAATCCCAGCAGGACCTGCTGCTGCCCGATGTCGAGGAAGGCAGCGTCCGCCTGATCGGAGCGACGACCCACAATCCGGGATTCTATGTCAATCCGCCCCTCCTCAGCCGCAGCCATCTTTTCCGGCTCGATCCGCTCACGCCGGCCCACCTGGTGACCGTGCTCAAGCGCGCCCTGGGCGACGCGGAGCGCGGGCTGGGCGCCCGCCACTGCACGGCTGCCGACAAGGTGCTGCTCGATCTTGCCGGGCTCTGCGACGGCGATTTGCGCCGGGCGCTCAACGCCCTCGAAGTCATCGTGCTCAGCCTGCCCGAGGGGGCGGCGATCAGCATGGCCGAGCTGGAGACCTTCGCGCGCGAGCGCCGCATCCGGTACGACGCGGACGAGGACGAGCACTACGACACGATCTCAGCGTTCATCAAAAGCTGCCGCGGTTGCGATCCCGACGCCGCGATGTACTGGCTGGCCAAGATGCTGGAGGGAGGCGAGGACCCGCGGTTCATCGCACGCCGGCTCGTCATCCTCGCTTCGGAGGACATCGGGCTGGCCGACCCGCAGGCAATTTCAGTGGCCGTGGCGGCGCATCAGGCGGTCGATTTCATCGGCCTGCCCGAAGCCGAACTGACGCTCGCGCACGCCACGCTCTACATCGCCACCGCGCCGAAGAGCAACTCGGCGACCGAGGCGCTCGGGGCGGCGAAGGCGGCCCTTGCGGATCAGCCCGTCCAGCAGGTGCCGGTGGCGCTCAGGGACAAGGGCGGCCAGGCGTCGAAGCGGATGGGGCAGGGGCAGGGCTACCTTTACAGTCACGAGTATCCGGAGGCGATTTCCGGCCAGGAGTACCTGCAGAAACCGCTCGCGCTCTACAAGCCGAAGACGGCCGGAGCCGAGGCAGCGATCGCCGAACGCCTCGCGCGCTGGCGGAAGCTCAAGGCCGCGCTCCGGCGGTGACGGGTCTGAACCCGAAAAGACGCGGGGCCCGCAGCCTGGAGCCTGGAGTTTTCCCGGGCGGGATGCATTTTACTCCTTGAGCGATGGTCGGACGTGCCGAGTGTTGAAGGCAGCGCCTTACGGAGGTTTTCTTATGTCCAAACGTTTTTTTTGCATGTCGTGCCTCTTGGGTTTGTCGCTCGCGTTCCGGGCGGGTGCCGCCAGCAACGCGGAGGAGCCGAAGGCTCCGGATGTGCTGACGATCAATGCGGAGGAATATCTGGAGATGCCGGGGCTCAACGTCATGCTCGCGCATGATTTCTACCCCGAGGGCCATCAGGGCGGCGTGGGGGTGATCCAGAATGGCCGGCGCGTCGCAACCAACGGGGACCTGCGCCTCGAGCCGACTCCCGGTCAATGGAGTCCTGTGCCCAAGGTCGGCCCGAGGGTGGTCGACCGGCAGGCACAGGAGATCAGCGCGCGCATGGAATATCCCGATCCGGAGAGGGAGAAGGGCTTCAATCCGGTCGCATATCCGGACCTGCAACTCGGATACGTGGTCAGGATACGGCCGGATGGCGCGGCGTTTCGGATCATCGTCGACCTCGACAAGCCGTTGCCGGAAGCCTGGGTCGGCAAGGTCGGATTCAACCTGGAGCTTTTCCCGGGCATCCTCTTTGGCAGGTCATACCTGCTCGACAGCCAGTGCGGCCTTTTCCCGCGGCAGGACAACGGCCCGGGCGCCCGCGATGGAAACCAGGATTATCAGGCCGTCCCGCTTGCCACGGGAAGAAAGCTGACGGTCGCGCCGGAATCGGAGGAGCAACGGCTGACGATCCTTGATGTCGCCGGCGGAGATCTCCAGTTGATCGACGGACGGGCGCGGCATAACAATGGCTGGTTCATCGTGCGGGCGCTCGTGCCGCGGGGCGCTGCGAAAAACGCCATCGAATGGCTCGTCACGCCCCATGCGATTCCCGGATGGATTTCACCGCCGGTCGTGCAGGTTTCCCAGGTGGGCTACCATCCCCGCGAACCGAAGACTGCCGTCATCGAGACGGATGTGCGCGACGGCCGCCGCCCGCCCGCGGTGCTCTGGCGGGTTTCGGAGAACGGCGGATTGGAGAAGATGCTCGAAGCCGCCCCGAAGGACTGGGGACGCTTCCTGAGGTACCACTATTTCCAGTTCGATTTCACCGCGGCGGAGGCGCCCGGGATCTACATGGTGGAGTATGGCGACTTTCGCACCGCGCCGTTTCCGATCGACCCGGACGTGTTCAAGCGGCACGTCTGGCAGCCCACGCTGGAATACTTCCTGCCGGTTCAGATGTGTCACATGAGGGTGAGCGACCGCTACCAGATCTGGCACGGGGCGTGTCACCTTGACGATGCGCGGATGGCGCCGGTCAACCACAACCATTTCGACGGCTATGAGCAGGGGCCGTCCACGCTCACCAAATTCCAGCCCGGCGATCATGTGCCGGGCTTGGATCAGGGCGGCTGGCACGACGCCGGCGATTACGACCTTCGCGTCGAATCCCAGTCCGAGACCATCTGCGGGCTTGCGCTTGCCTACGAGGAGTTTCACGTCACCTACGACGAGACCACGGTCGACCAGCTCCACCACGAGGTCGAGCTCCACAAGCCCGACGGCAAGCCCGACATCCTGCAGCAGATCGAGCACGGCGCCCTGTCGATCGTGGGCGGCTACAAGTCAATGGGCCGGTTGTACCGCGGGATCATCGAGCCGACCCTGGAGCAGTACACCCGCATGAACGACCCCGTCAACATGACCGACGGCCGGGTGTTTGACCCGCGCACCCCCGCTGCCGCGGTTCCGCCCATTGGACGATCCGGCTCGGCGGACGACCGCTGGGTGTTCACCGAGGACAACCCGGGGCGCGAACTGCTCGTTGCCGCCCACCTGGCCGCGGCGTCGCGGGCCCTGCGCGGCTTCAACGACGGTCTTGCGCAGGACTGTCTGGACATCGCACGGAAGCTCTGGGGTGGGACGAAGGAATCGAATCCGCTCCAGCGCGTGAATGCCGCGGTCGAGCTCTTCCTGACCACGAAGGACCGGAAATATGCCGATTTTCTTGTCAGCCATGGCGGGGCCATCAGCCGGGGTGTTGCCGGCGAAGCGGACGGCGGCGGGAATGAGGAGTTCGCGCCCGTCGCGTGGCTGGCGGCCCGCTCACTCGCCTTCGTCGACGACGCCGGTTACCGGCGGCAGATCCGGGACGCGCTGAAGGTCTACAGCGAGGGAGTCGCCCGGCAGGCGCTCAAGACTCCCTACGGCGTGCCTTACGAGCCCAACGTCTGGGGCGCGGGCTGGGAGATCCAGCATTTCGGCATGGAACAGTATTACCTGCACGCCGCGTGTCCTGACATCTTTTCGGCGAAGCCCTTGTTTGACGCCATGAATTTCATGCTCGGCTGCCACCCCGGCGCCAACACCGCGTCGTTCGTTTCGGGCGTGGGCGGCCGGTCGGTCACGGTTGCCTACGGTTTCAACAGGGCGGACTGGACATACGTTCCCGGCGGGATCGTTTCGGGCACCGCCCTGATCCGGCCGGATTTCCCCGAGATGCTCGAATGGCCCTACCTATGGCAGCAGACCGAATACGTCCTGGGCGGCGGGACCACCGACTACCTTTTCCTCGTCCTCGCAGCGGACCATCTGCTCAACCCGTGAGGCGGGCCGGGTATTATCGGCGTGGGAATTCCAGGCGGTGGTTTTGCTGGATCTGCTTTGGCCTTCCTTCCTGCCGACGCCCGCTGCCGCTTCCGTCCCCGCATCTTCAGTTGCTCGATCGGACTGGGCGCAGGTTCCGGGACGAACAGGTCAAATCGCTCGACCATTATTCGCCACATCTGGCAATTAGCAGCAGCCTGTCGGGCTAGCCGGCTGGAAGAGGACGGACTTCGATCGCCCCGTCCTCGATGATTGCATAATGGCGCGGGCCGCGGCTGAGATTGGTGTCGAGGCAGAGTTGATCATTCCCGATCCATCGCGGCTGGACCCCGGGCGTGTGGCCGAAGATTTGGCGGACTCCCGGCACCGCGGCGAATTCGCCGAAGTCGCACCAGAGGATGCCGCCGGCCGGTGATCGCCCGCCGCGCTTGGTGCCCACCGAGATGAACCAATGGGTCTTGCCGGCTGCGAACAACATGCGGGCCGTATGTGCCTCGGCGGCGAGCCAGCGGTCGAGAACGTCCGGATGCAATCCTGCGGGCACCCAGGAGGAAGAAAGCCCGGCATGGGTGAGGAGCCAGCCGTCGACCCAGGCATGGAACGCGAATGAACGGGCCGCATTCGTCCCCAGGACAAGGCGGATCGCCTTCTCCTTTCCCCAGGTGAAGCCCGGACACAACGTCGCCTCGCAGACCCAGAGGTAGCTCGCGTCATGGTTGCCGATCAGGTGCGTGCGCCGGGGGTCGGAGAGGCTTGCCTTGAGCCATTGCGCGGTGCGGGCGGCGTCGGCCGGCGTGTCGTTCGTGGCATCAAAATAATCCCCAAGGAACACGACGCGGTCGGGGGCATCGCATTCGATGATCCGGTCGATCGCGGCTGTCGTTGCAGCGGAAGGCTCGTGAAGGTCGGGAAAGAGCAGGGTTCTCATCGGCGCGTGCGCAGGCGCGGCGCAGGTCGGAGCTGCCCGGCGCTCCTGCACGGCGCAGAGGATGCCAGGAGCGCCAGGATTCGTTTATTTGCGCCCATCGGAGAGTGAAGACGTCAGAGTGCGGCGGGCAGTTTCACCCGCTGTTTCTCCAGCCTCGGCGAGAAGGGCGGCGATGTCGAGAGGGTGGGTGAACAGGGCAACGTCTCCATCGGTCAAACGGGGCCATTCCTCGCGCGGCCGGTCGCGGTACGACTCGACTCCGTTGCGGTCCGGATCGCGGAGATACCGGGCCTCGCTGAACCCCGTGGTCGGACGCGCCTTCGACCGGAATCCGCGCCTGCTGCAGCCGGCGCAGGGCATTGGCCAGCGCGGCGCGTCGGATGAAGGCAAAACCTGCTGCGCGAGCCCCGGGAGGAAACGCAGGGCTAACCCGGCGCCTTGTGCGCAAGGATTTGGTCCCGGTGGCGTTGAAGCACCTCCACGTAGGCGCCGCTTTCGATGGCCTGCGCCCGTTCATGGTACCGGCGGCCGTTGATTCCGCCCTTGATGAGGTGGTTCCGCTCCATGAATTCGGGGCGGGCCAGATACAACAGCGCCGGATCCCTCCGGTACAGGATCAGGTTCAAGTCATTGTAGAGGGCGGCATTCCAGGGCGCCGTGCGCGTCACATTGCGGCTCAATGCAAATTGCCCGAGCAGCGACAGGGTTGCGGCCACCACCCCGGCGCCGATGGCAGCCGCCAGGAAGTCCATCCGCATCTCCGGTGAATGTTCCCGGCCCGCCCAACTGCCGGCCACGAGGCCGCCCACCAGCGCGACCAGGAGGATGCGCGGCAGCGAGTACAGGGTGTAGGGGGAGAGCGGCTCGAGGTTGGTGTTGGGGGTGAGCATCCGGTACATCCTGAGCAGTTCCTCGCGCGGAACGGTGACCCCGTTGAGGAGAATCCGCGCCTCTGGATGGCGGCGCGTCTTGCGCAGGATCTCATGGACCCGGAAACAGGTGGTAGGGCCCTCGCGAGCGAATTCATCGCTGACATCCGCGCAGGCGATGCGCGAGCCGCGGACAACATGGGCGGCGAGGGGCGCCACGGCGACGACCTCGTCAATCAGCCGGCGCTTGGCCTCGGACAACGCGGTGGTCTCGCCGGGAGGGATTCCCTTCTCGATGGTTGTCGCCGCATAATAGAAGCTGTGTTCATCGAGTTCCTGGCGGAGGTCGGCCTGGCGCATCGCCCGGTCCAGCGATTCCAGATTGTCGGTAGGGGTTTCGGTCATGGGGAATCTCCCGAAGATTGCCATTCGACTAGCATAACCCGGTCGGGAATTCCAGCCGTCCTTCGATCCTTTGCGACAGGGGCGTCGCATCCCCGAAGCGCACCCGGGCTACTCGCCTGCCTCCGCCGGAAAATGTTCCAGGGCCTCGGCAACCACGAGGTCCGTCTGCCGGTAGTTGCGCGGTGCCATTTGCGCCGTCGCGCTGAAGCGCCAGAGGACGCTGACTGGAAACGCGACGCGATAGATCTGCCCGGGCTGGAGGCCGGCGACTTCGACCTCCCGCGCCGGGCAGAGCAGCAGCGGGGGGGCTCCGGGGATGGCGAAGCGACGGGCGATCTCCGTCAATTCCGCGCCGGACATTTCGGCGACGCCGACGGGGCTGTGATAAAACAGCGGAGTCACGTCGGAAACGCGGGTCACGCCGGGGGTGATGGGCGCGTCGGCAGGATCGCCATACGAGCCGATCATTGCGAAGTCGGCGCCGGCGGCACGGCGGATCGCCGCCGCGACGGCCATCGAAAAATCCCGGTGGGTCTTGAGCGAAGCCGGAACAAGCGGCGAATGGGCTCGTTCCGGCGTCCAGCGCCAGCGGCTGTCAAAGCAGCGCGCGGCGACGAGTGTGGAACCAGAGGCGTCCTTGACGAGCAGATCGGCGCCATAGCAGCCGGCGCCGGCGACCCGGTTGGAGTCCCTGATCGTGCTGTTGCCGCCGCCCATCTCGGTCGGAATCACGGAATTCGCCGCGTAGGTTGCAGGGTCATGCGAGGCGACCCAGAACACCAGGCGATCCGGAGCGAGGGGATTGAAGTGCACCAATCCCAGGGCGAGATGCGTCCCCGGAAACCTCACGCCATCATCGCAGGTCACCGCGTCGTTGGCGAGCTGCACCGGAAGACGTCCGGCGAGGCGGGCTACGACGGCGTTTTGCGCCGCGGTGCCGATGAGCACGAGGTTGCACCGCGCAATATCGGCGTCAGTGACCGCGATGTCCGCCCTGGTGTTCAGCAGGCCGTAGAGATTGTGGCTGTGGGGAACGCCATCGGTGCCGGCGTCACCCGTGTCGTCCAGCCAGGCGGGGTCCGGGCTCTTGCTCGCGGATTCAGCGGCGGCTTGCATCGCCTTGCGCTCGGCGTCGCCGCCCCGGGTGCCGTAGACGATGAGGAGAGGCTCGCCTTGGTATAGCAGAAGCGCACTGCCCTGCGTGTGCAGGCGGAAAGGCGCCGGATCGGGTTTCAATTCGAACCGCCAGCGCTTCCCGTCGGTCGCGAGGATGACCGACCCGGGCAGCGGGGCGGGCAGCGCAATGGGCACTGCGCCATTAACGGACACCTGGAGCGGTTGGGCCGGATCGAAGGGCGACTCCGCAAGGCGAAGGCGCAGGCGGGCGATGTTGGTCAGTTCGGCGAAAAGATAATTGTGGCTGCCCGCGGTGAGGACGAACCGGGCCGGTCTGGGTTCGGCGCCCCATTCGGCGACCTCGCCCCACCAGCCGCGCACCGCGCCGCCGTCGAGGGCGGTGTAGTCGATTCTCCGCACGGACCGGGATGGCGGACGGACTTGGAGCAGTTCCCAGGCCGCGCCGCGCTCGTTGCCTTCCTTGTAGTCCCAGACGGCATGGCCGTAGCCGTTGGTCTCGTCGTAGATCACCTGGCCGCCGCGCTCGCGCAGCCGGGCGAGCGGTCCCCGGTCGCTGAGAACGGACACGGTCCAATCATCGGCGCTGTGCGTGGCATAGATCGGGAAGGTGATGAGATTACCCGTTGGAAGATGGCTGGCGTAGCCGCAGGTCGGGCGGCCGGAGGCGAAGCGGTGCGGATATCGCGAACCCAGGCGATAAGTGCCGCCACCACCCATGCTGCCGCCATTGAGATGGATGCGGTCGGGGTCGATGGCCCAATGGGCCTGCACGTAGTCAATGACGTCCATCACGTCGGCCTCGGACAACGCCCGGTAGCCTCCGGCGCGCCCCCGGCCGAGGACGGAAAGATCGAACGAGCCGGGGTGGGAGGCCATCCCTGTCGCATGTTCAAGATGGTTTCCGGAATAGCCATGCATGTAGACGGACAGCGGCGCGGGATGGGCCGGATCGTAATCCGTCGGGATCGCCATCTTGAACGGCTGGCCGGATCCATCGGCGCGGGATTCGTAGGCCCATTCCTGGACGCCGCGGAGCGCAGCCAGCAGATTGGGATCTGCGGTGATGCGCGCGACCCATTCGTCGAGCCGGCGGGTTTTTTCCGCAGCCTCCTGACTTGCGCCGCCGCGGCGCGCCGCCGCCGTCGCGGCTTCGCAGCGGAGGAATATGATCCAGCCGCGGTAGGCGGCGAGGTCGGCGCGGGCGAGTGCGGCGTCCGCGCGGGCGACGACCCCGGCGAGAAGAGGAGGATTGGCGTCAGCGCGGCCAACGGCGGCCGCCTCGGAAGCGATGAGATGGGGGATCACGAGTGAAAGACCGGCGCCCAGCGCCAGGGAAAGACATGGGTGGACAGGGGAGTGCACGGGGAGGAATCTGAAGCATCGACCGCTTCGCCGCGGACTTTCGGATGAACGCGACGGAGGAGCCGCGGCTCCATGGAGCATCCGGACTTGTGGGACAGGCTAGGGGAACGCACGAGACAAACAAACAGAATCACGGGCGGTACCGGAGCCCGGGTGCATCTGCCGATTGACGGCAGCGTCTGGCGCGCGCACGGGCATCCTGCCCGTGGACGCGCGCCAGGCAACAGGGGCAAGACCCGGCATTCGCCGGAGGCTTCCTCCTTCGCCAAGGCTACGGAGGACGAGACGGCGGGCAGGTCGCCCATGCCATTCGCGCCACCGTCAATGGGCAGATGTGGCGCCTGAGCTCTCCAGGCTGTCGGTCCACCGGGAGGGCTGCTTGGCAGTCCATGAAGGCGCAGTCTTTGCCCAAAAAAGCCCCGCGCCGGGGAAAGCGCGGGGCTGGGAGTCAAAGGGGGCGCAGGCAAGGCTGCGCCCCTGCGAATGGGAGGTTATTTCTTCGCGGCGGCCTTGGCCTCGATGACCGCAGCCTGGGCGGCGGCGAGGCGGGCGACCGGCACGCGGAACGGCGAGCAGGAGACGTAGGTGAGGCCGAGCTTGTGGCAGAACTTCACCGAGTCGGGATCGCCGCCGTGCTCGCCGCAGATGCCGAGCTGGAGGTCGGGCCGGGTCTGGCGGCCCTTCGTCACGGCGATCTGCATGAGCTGTCCGACGCCGGTCTGGTCGATCGTGGCGAAGGGGTTCCGCTTGATGATCTCGAGGTCCGCGTAGGGCTTCAGGAACGATCCGGAGTCGTCGCGGGACATGCCGAGGCAGGTCTGCGTGAGGTCGTTCGTGCCAAAGCTGAAGAACTGCGCGGTCTGCGCGATCTCGTCGGCGGTGAGGGCGCCGCGCGGGATCTCGATCATGGTGCCGACCCAGTAATGGATCTTCACCTTCTTCTCTGCCATGACCTCGCGGGCGACGCGGTGCACGATCGCCACCTGCAGGTCGAGCTCCTTCTTGAAGCCGACGAGCGGGATCATGACCTCGGGCTTGACCTTGATGCCCTCCTTCTGGACGAGGGCGGCGGCCTCGAACACCGCGCGCGACTGCATCTCGGAGATCTCGGGGTAGCCGATGCCGAGGCGGCAGCCCCGGAAGCCGAGCATGGGATTGAACTCGTGCAGCTGATGGACGCGGGCCTCGATCTTTTCGACGGGCACGCCGATCTTCTTTGCGAGATCCGCCTGCTGGTCGGCCTGGTGGGGCAGGAACTCATGCAGCGGGGGATCGAGGAAGCGGATCGTGACCGGATAGCCCTTCAGCGCGCGGAAGATCCCGGCGAAGTCGTCGCGCTGGTAGGGGAGAATCTTCGCGAGGGCGGCCTTGCGCGCCTCGACAGTCTCGGCGAGGATCATCTCGCGCATGGCGTCGATGCGGTCGCCTTCGAAGAACATGTGCTCGGTGCGGCAAAGGCCGATGCCGACGGCGCCGAACGCGATGGCGTTCCGGGCCTGGGCTGGCGAGTCGGCGTTGGTCCACACCTGGAGCCGGGTGGCCTGAGAGCACCACTTCATCAACTGCTGGTAATTCCTGAACTTCTCGGTCTGGCGCGCGGCCTTGTCGTTGTGGAGCAGGCCCGCGATGATCTCCGAGGGAGCGGTCCTGATCTGGCCGGCGTAGACCTTGCCGGCGGTGCCGTCGATCGAAAGAAAGTCGCCCTCCTTGATGACCTCGCTGTTGATCTTGATGACCCTGGCGTTGTAATCGATCTCAAGGTCGGCGGCGCCCGCGACGCAGACCTTGCCCATCTGGCGGGCGACGAGGGCCGCGTGGGAGGAAACGCCACCCCGCGCGGTGAGGATGCCCTCGGCGGCGATCATGCCGCGGAGATCCTCGGGCGAGGTCTCGGTGCGGGCGAGCAGGACCTTCTCGCCCTTGTGGGCGGCCTCGACGCAGCGCTCGGCGTTGAGGTAGACCTTGCCGCAAGCCGCGCCGGGGCCGGCGGGCAGCCCGCTGGCGATCGCGACGGCCTTCTTCAGCTCGGAGGCCTCGAAGACGGGGGCGAGGAGCTGGTCGAGCTGGTCCGCCGGGTTGCGGAGGATGGCGGTCTGCCAGTCGATGAGCTTTTCCCTGACCATGTCGACGGAGAACTTGAGCGCGGCCATGGCGGTGCGCTTTCCGTTGCGCGTCTGGAGCATGTAGACCTTCTCGTCCTGGATTGTGAACTCGAAGTCCTGCACGTCCCTGAAATGCTTCTCGAGGGTGGCGCGGATGCGCTCAAGCTCCTTGTAGGCCGCCGGTATGTGGTTCTTGAGCTGGATCACGGGCTCGGGCGTGCGCACCCCGGCGACGACGTCCTCGCCCTGCGCGTTGATCAGGAACTCGCCATAGAACTCCTTGTTGCCGTTCGCGGGATTGCGGGTGAAAGCCACGCCGGAACCGGACCGGTCGCCGGTGTTGCCGTAAACCATGGCCTGGATGTTCACCGCGGTGCCCCATTCCGACGGGATGTTGTATTTCTGGCGGTAGACAACGGCGCGGTCGTTCATCCAGGAGCCGAACACGGCGCCAATCGCGCCCTGCAGCTGATCCCACGGATTGACCGGGAAGTCGTGTCCCGTGCGTTCCTTCACCAGCGCCTTGAAGCGGAGGACGAGCTCCTTCAGATCGTCCGCGTTGAGCTTGGTATCCTCCATCTCAGCGTTGCCGTAACGCTCCTTCTTGAGGCCGCCGATGACTGATTCGAAGGGCTCGTGTTCCTCGCCCTGTCGCTTCTGCACGCCGAGCACGACGTCGCCGTACATCTGGACGAAGCGGCGGTAGCAGTCCCAGGCGAAACGCTCATTGGACGTCTTCTTGGCGAGCGCGAGGGTCGTCTGGTCGTTGAGGCCGAGGTTGAGGATCGTATCCATCATGCCCGGCATCGATTCGCGCGCGCCGGAGCGGACGGAGACGAGCAGCGGATTGACGAGGTCGCCGAACTTCATGCCGGTCTGCTCCTCGATCGTTGCGACGCCCGTCCTGACCTGCGCGTCGAGCGCCGCGGGGTAGGTGCGCTTGTTGGCGTAATAATAGGTGCAGACCTCGGTGGTGATCGTACATCCCGGAGGCACCGGCAGGCCGATCCTGGTCATCTCAGCCAGACCGGCGCCCTTTCCGCCGAGGAGAGGCTTCATCGAGCCGTCGCCATCCGTCTTCTTGCCGAAGAGGTAGACGTATTTGGGAGTCTTGCCGGCCGCGGATTTCATGGCCACCGGAGCGGATTTCTTGGATTTTGCTTTTGCAGGCATGTTGATGAGTAAGTTGTGTGCGTGCGAAAGAGCACGGTTCAAATACGCACGAAAGGTGAATCGGAATACCGGGCGGGGAGCCTGTCAATGGCGGAGACAGGGTATCTGCTCCGGGACCGTCCGAATCGGGCCAAAGCTCGCAAACCGTCGGAAATGCGCTATGAGTTCGATCCGGGCTCTGCTCCCGCACTCGGCGGATTCCAGGCCGGTGCGTGCGGGCACCTCAGATTCCTTACCTATGAATTCGCTTCACCGATACGTTCTTGTCTTCTGCGCCTTCGGGTTCGGCTTCGGCGGCGTCGCCACGGCCGAGCCTGCAAATGGTCCCTATCATTTTCTGCGGGAGATTCCCGTTGATGGGGAGGGCGGTTGGGATTACCTGTCCATTGATGCGGCGGGGCGCCGGCTCTACGTGAGCCATGGCAACGAGGTGGTCGTGATCGACATTGATAAGGATGCGGTCGTCGGCGAGATCGCTGACACACCAGGCGTCCACGGATTGGCGGTGGCCTCCGACCTGGGGCGCGGGTTCACCAGCAATGGGCGCGAGAACAAGGCGGGCATCGTCGATCTCGTGACGCTGAAGACCCTGTCAAAAGTGGACACCGGTGAGAATCCCGATGGAATGCTCTTCGAACCGGGGCGCCGGGAGGTTTACATGTTCAACGGCCGCGGGCATTCCGCGACCGTGTTCGAGGCCGTTTCCGGGGATGTCATCGCGACAATCCCGCTGCCCGGCAAACCGGAGTTCGCTGCGGCCGACCCACAGGCGGGGCGCGTCTACGACAACATTGAAGACAAGAACGAGGTCGCCGTCATCGACGCAAAAACCCACCAAATCGTGGCGACGTGGTCAATCGCGCCGGGCGAGGAGGCGTCTGGCATGGCGATCGACGTGGCGCACCACCGGCTCTTTCTCGGTTGTGGCAACAAGATGATGGTCATGATGGACAGCACCAGCGGGAAGGTTGTCGCCTCGGTTCCGATCGGACAGGGGGTCGACGCGAATGCATTCGACTCCGGGACTCAGCTTGCGTTCGCGTCCTGCGGCTCGGGAACAGTGACGATCGCGAAGGAAGCATCCCCGGAATCGCTCACCCTTGTCCAGACCTTGCAGACCGAGCCCCGGGCCCGCACGATGGCGCTCGATCCGCAGACGCACAAGATCTACCTGGCCTCCGCCAGGTTTGAGGCGGCGCCGGAGCCGGCGCCGGGCGCACCACGCCGGTGGCCCAAGATGGTTCCTGGCAGCTTCAAAGTCCTGGTCTACGGGATGGAATGAGCCGACCCGCCGGGAGGCTGGCGTCAGCGCCTCCAAAACAGAGCCTGTGTCGCCGGGTCAGTTGCAGCACGGAATATCCGGTTTAACGGCGGAGCCCGGCCTGTCGGTTCTTCGCATCGAGTTGCGCCCGCAGCACCACGCGGAACATTTGCAGCGCGAGCCAGAACAGCGCCGTCAGGCATGAGGCGGTGATTGCGCCCCAGAGCCAGATGAAGAACGGGTCATTCGAGGCCACGTGGGAGCGGAGAACCCAGGTGAAGAACACGAACACCGCCAAGGTCAGGAGGGCGTCGAGAGCGAGCATGGCACAGCCAGCGGGCGTTCCTTTGGGCAGGTCCGTGAGATCAATACAAGAATCAGGCCAGCAGCGTTGTCCAATCGTTTTTTCGCAGGCAACCGGAATGCTCGATGGATCGGGTGAGGTTCATGCTGTTCGCGGAACTGTCGTTCGAACCGTGATTATCGAACAATAATGCCGTGGAGCCTAGTATTTGAGTGCAGAAAGTCTTTCCGAACTCCGGTTCGGCCGCAGCAGCCATGATCTAGAGTTCTCGCACAACAGGGCCAAAAACTCCGGCAAACCGTTCGAGGTAACGCCGGAGCCATTCGAAGCACCGGGGCCAGGTCTCGCGGTTCGTAAAATCGATCTCAGTCCGGACGTAAATCCGACATTGTTTTCGCTCCGCCGGATTGTGCCAGTAGAGAGGTAGGTCGACGGATTTCTGGAATTCCTCCTTTCGTTGCTCCAGCAGCGCAAACTGCCGTTTGGCGTCTAGAGATGTGAGTGCAAGTTCGGCTCGCACTTCAGGCGTGCCGTAGCTCTCGGTAGTGCTGTTCCATGCAGAGACGACGGCGCTTAGCTGAATTCCGGAGCGTCCCACCGGGAGGTTTAGCCAGTGCTGCGGAGCTGCGCGATGCGGTTTAAGTTTCGTGTTCGTGATCAGGTACTCACGAAACGCTGTCCAAAATTCGAACTGAAGCTGCTTGTGCGGCGTAGTGCTCGTTGCCGGCGAATCAGCCTGTTTTCTGACCGCCTTTGACCAATCGTTTGGTTTCGAGACGATATTGAACTTTGGCGCGGGTGCGGATTCACCAATTCGCCACAGTTCGATTTCGAGCCCGAAAAAGGAGATGTCGTCCTTGGTGTTTTCGTTGAGCCAATCGAGCGCGGCGCGGTGCTCATCGGTGAACTTTGACGCGATCCAGATCACCGTCTTCGCACCAAGGCCGGCGGCATAGGTGAGCGTCTGGCCGAGATGACGGTGATCAGTCTTCTCAATCTGGTTCTCGACGACCACCCAGCTGCCATCGGACGTGTCCTTGCAGAGGATATCGGCTGCGAACGATCCTACAGCAGCCTCCTCCTCTTCGGGTTCGAGATCGATGCCGAGCGTGTCGCCGAGCAACGCGAGATTCTCAAGCCGTGCGAGCCATGGCGTGAAATCTCCAGCTTCGTCCGACCAGATCGATCGCAAGGCAATTTGCTCCAAAGTTCCTAGGGACGGTGTGTTCATCTTGGCATGAGCTGTTCAATCTTCTTGGGATCCTTGAAACCCAGTAACAGTCGTGTTGGCTGCGGGAGCTCGCGCAATCTCCCCACGAATCCCGGCAGCCAGACGGTCATCGAGTAACGCGAACGGATCAGTATGCCGGGGGTCGCCGTGCTGCTCCAGCCACTGCTGCACCGAATCGGGAGGAAGACCCAGTTCCTGGGCGAGTTCGAAGATGCGGATGGACATGGCTTATCCTTTCGGGGCGGCGGGATCAGACGGAAAGGTGTCCGCCGACGAACTGGATGCCGAGCTCGTTGAGGGCGCGCAATTTCGGATCAGTGCGGCTGAACGAGGAGCGGCCGCTTGCCACCCAGACCAATCGTTTCGGCTTGTAGTCGAGCGCACGGCCGGCACCGGAAAGCCAGGTCTTCAGCCAGCATGCCTTTGCGCGAATCTCGTGGAGACTGCTGCCGCCGCTGGCTGGATGGACTTCGACCCAGACAAGCTCTTCGGTGGCGGGATTGACGAACTTCCCGACGCCATAGTCCCAACGGCATGCGCCTGGTGCGGCCGGTTGCAGGGCCTGATCCAGGGCAAGGGTATGTGTGATCGTGCGCGGTTGCGCGGCAGAGACATGGGCCGCGTCGGCGCCGGTGAGCGCCTGGAGTCCCGGATGGCAGAAGCCGGTGAGCATCGGGATCGCGGCGGCGGCATCTGACAGGCGGCTCATTGCGGACCGTCCTCCGCCACGCGTTCGACCGGCGCAACTGTTCCATTGGCGACAACGCGCGCGACGACATTACCAACCCGACCGGAGAACCCGGTCAGTCCGCCCCAACCCGATTCCGCCTCGTTTTCAGAGGCGGCGTTGAGTTTTGAGATATCCTGCGTGGCGCCGGTGAGCTGGTCGAAGTTCACGACCGAATAGCGTTTCGTGAGCGCTGCGGCAGCCACGTCCTGGATGTCGGGCGAATGGGCACAGTCAAAAAGGTCCAGGACGTCGCCTGCATTCCCGCCGTGATCGCGGATCGCCTGCACCGCCCACACGATGTCGAGCACCTGGGGGGAATGCGTGGAAAGGCAGACCTTGTAGCCGCGCCAGAGCAGTTCGAGGACCAGGAGCATCGTGGCGTTGATTGCCTTCGGGTGGAGCCCCATTTCGGGTTCCTCGATGACAACCCATTGCAGGGCGCCGCGCCGTTTGACCTTGGCCGCGGGCATCAACCAGTAGAGTCCAAGCAGGAGCGGAACAAATTCCCGCTGACCGGCCGACCACACCATGAACGGCAGCCCCCCGCCCGCCGCTGTTCCTCCAAGCACCAAGCGTCGCTGCGGACGCCCCTTGTCCACCCGGAGCCCGTAACCGTGAAAAACCGCATCGTTCAGCACGGTCCTGATTGACGCCTTCAATCGATTTGACTTGGGGAAGAGCGTTTCCTGTTTTCCAAGGTCGCTGCCCACCAGCACGCGCAGCTCGTCGCTGAAGTCCCGGACACAAAACGGATCGCTCGGTTCGTAATCGCTGAACGGTCGCGGCCACCCGTCGCGCATCGTGATAACCCGTTGCGCCGGGACAAAGAAAAGCGTGGAATCGGGGCTTTGCCGGCCGACCGGCCGGTTGATGAATTTGCCGAGATCGAGGGATTTGTCGTCCGCCGTGATCCGGCTCTCGGAGTCCCGCCAGACCGCCTGCATTCCCTCGCCGAGATACACGTCGAGGAAGGTCCGGAGCTCGCGATCCCATTCGATTGTGTACTGGCTGAGCCGGCGGCGGACGGCGAGATCGTCGATGACCAGCTTGAGGAACTGCAGGGCGATGCTTTTGCCCGTGGCCTGCGGGCCGACCAACACCGTGAGGTCGCCGAATGGGATGTCCGCCTTCTTGATCTGACCGATGTTTTCGAGGACGAGGCGCGTGGGATTCATGGGAAAGAAGACTGGCAGAGGGCGGTGAGAAGACGAGCGGGATGACCGATGCGGGGTTGTTCAGGAGCTGACGGCACGGGTGATTTCTTCGACATGTTCGTGAAGGTATGTATCAGGAGCTATTTGCCCATGCCGGAATGTCCCTCGAACGGCTGCGCACGCTTTGCGAGGTGGCCGCTGCAGGCGGCATCTCCAAGGCGGCGGAGGGCGATCCGACGAAGCAAAGTCAATTCAGCCGCCAACTTCGCGAATTGGAAAGTTTTTTCGAAACCAAGTTGACGGCAAAGAGCGGTCGCAAGGTGGTGCTGACGGCTGAAGGGCTGAGACTGGCTGGTCTGGCCCGCGAAGCACTTTCTGCATTGGCAGACTTCAGAAGCAGGCAGGGCAGCAGCCCGGTGGAACTGAGCTTGGGCACCGGCGAGGCGCTGATTCAATGGCTGGTTCTCCCCAAAGCCCCGGAAATCAAGCGGCGCCTGCGCGGAGCACTCCTCAGCCTGAGAAATCTTCGAACGGAGGAGGCCGTGCGACGTGTTCAGGATGAAACGCTCGATTTCGGGATCGTGCGCACCGATGCGGTGACAAAAGATGTGTGTGCTCGGCCGTTGGGAAAGTTGACCTACCGCCTTTTCGTGCCCCGGGCCTGGGCTGAGGGCCGGCCGAACGCCGGATGGCGGGAGGCGCTTGGTTTGCCGCTGATAGCGCTTGAAGGCGAAGGGCAGTTGCTGGCGAAGCTTCGTGCTGTGGCAGCGGAGCAGAAGATGAACCTGAAGGTGGATCTGCTCTGTTCGTCGCTCCCGGCGATCGTGACGGCGATGTTGCACACCAGGGCGGTTGCAGTTCTGCCGCAGTTGGTTGAGTCGTCCTCAGGGCGGGAGCATCTGACTGCGATCGGGGCTCCTTTCCTAAGAGGACTCGACCGGCCGCTGAGCCTCATCTGGAATGCACGGCAAGCCAGGGTCCGGTCGGTGGTTTCCCGAGCCAGTGACGAACTGGCGGACGTCCTGCGTTTTTAGCCGGAGCATTGCGTACTGAGAACAGTTCAGCGGTGCAGGCTGTGTCTTGGAGACACGGCATCCCCGCCGCGCACGCCACTCGGAAATGCGACGAGGGCGTCGCGTTTCTAGTGTAGTGTCTCACTGTTGGCGTTACAAATTAAGTCGTTCCAAATCAACGTCTGGAGTCCTGAATTTCGGTAGCGTCAATTGCAAATCACTACACTAGGGAGAACCCAGGCTGGCGTGGCGTCGCCGCCGTCAATACCGCCACCCAAACTTCAAATCCCTTCGTAAATCGGCCCTGCCCACCTCACCGTGGAGGAACAATGTCGATTGTAAGCATCATTCTGTCATCTACCTGTTGCCCCGCAATAGTCCTGGGGCCAAATCGATAGCCTTTAAGCGCCTGGAGGGCGCAATCCTCGAATGCTGGATCGGACGACGAGACCACCGTTACGTCACTGATCGTGCCATCCGCCCTGACCAAAAAACCAAGAGTTACCTTGCCCACGGTCTTTTGGGGCACCGAGGCGAGCGGGTAGGCGGGTGTGGCACGGCACAGAATCTCCGGTGCACAATGCTCCAGTCCGCCATTTGGGCGGTCCTTGGCGGTTTTGTATTGAATGGGCATGACCAACCGCACTTGAACTGGCTTTCCGACCCTGGTTGGTTTGTTGAAGACCCAGGTCTCCAGAGCGTGCAAAGTGGCGATGGTCAGGTGGCGATCAGGGGAATCCAGCGCATGAATGAATAGGGGCCGCCCTTCTTCATTCAGTATGATTTCAACGCGCACGGTTTCGGATGCGGAATGCAATCGCACGTTGCCAGGCATCTCGCACTTGATCGGTTTCAACGCCGTATCGAGCTCGCTGGTTTTGGCGAAGTGAAACGAATGCTCGTCAGTCTCAGCAGCACCGGCGGTCAGCAATACCGCTTCGCAAGCTTTCGCCCCAAAGTAACGGGCCAGAACCAGCGCCGGACAGATATCCCCAATCTTGACGTTGGGGTTCCAGCCATCGGAAATTGCTGCGGAGACGACGTCCGCGACATCCTCCCGCAGTGCACCTTCGAGCAGTTTCTGGGCATTGGCGGAGTGCAGGTCGACGCGGGCTCCGGCCTGCGCGAGGGCATCAGATGCTTCCTTGGCGTCATCCTGCAAGGCTTCATCCAGCGGCGATAGTCCGGCGTTGTTCCGAATCGAGCTATCCGCATGATGGGCCAGAAGCAAACGCACCATGGCGGCAGAATTTGCAGCCGCCGCGAAATGAAGGGCCGTCACTCCCTCCGACGTTTCCAGATTTGGATCGGCCCCGTGGGCGAGCAGTGCCGCGGCAGTTTCGACCGAGTCGGTTCCCGCTGCCTCCATGAGCGCTGTCACGCCTGATGCGGGAGGTTTTGCCGGCGGTTCCTCCGCCGGTACTTCAACAGGACCGGATCGAGTCTGAACGGTCACTGCCTTGCGCGGTCCTGGTACGAATTTCACAGAATCGGGGTTGACTCCATGATCGAGGTCGAATCGGACGATTGGTTCACAACCCTCGCGCGCATTAACCACCATATTCCATTGGCTTTCTAAGGATTTGAAATCGTGTGAGCAGCCCGCCTTCAACAGAATTTTGGCAATATCCGCATAGCCGCCGCCAATTGCACTGTCGAGCGGGTCGGGCCCAACTCCAGTGTGGGGAGGCGCTCCGGCCTTCAAAAGCAATTGCACGATTTCGGTATGTCCGACGAAGACCGCACTTGCCATTGGTCCTGTTTCGCCGCGATGCGGTACCGGCGACACTCCGGCCTTTAGCAGAACCTGAGCCGCGGCTACGCGACCGGTCAGGGCAGCCCAGGCGAGCGGTGTGTCGCCATCGAATTTGGCGTTCGCAGTGGCGGCCGCAGGGTTCTGCTGGATCAGGAATTCAAGCGCTCCCGATGCGTTTGCCATCGCCGCAAAGTGGGTCAAGCTGGCTCACGTGCGGGATTTCTTATTCAACTTGGCCCCTGCAGTGAGAGCGTCTCTCAGCCCGCTGACATCGTCGGTCAGAACGGATAGGAAAGCACGTTGGGTGGGTCCATTTGAATACTCCGGAAGCGGCGGAAGAAACGCATCTTTCTCCCAGAGCAAAAGGGCGGGCTGTCCCTGCGCTTCGGCCGGTGAGAGTAGTAGGTGAAATTCCCCGGCGAACCCGTTGTTGATTGGTGATTCCAGCGGGCGCACTTGGACTTTGGCCGGTTTGCCGTTGATCAGCCATACAGCGACGACTGCAGAATCTGCCGATTGGGCATCGGGCCAGTCGCTGAGCGTGAACTCAGCGTCCAGCACATTCTTTTTGGCATCCACGACGATCTCGGTCTCGATGACCCGTTGAAACCCGTTGTATTCAGCTAGTGGCCGGGCCTTCAGCTTGTGTCGGGGCGCCCAACGCACGAGGCGGGCGTTCTCAACCAAGTCGCCGGTAAGATGCCAGATCGCGGCTTCAGGAGCGGGCACCAACGCTTCGCCGCGGCGGACCAGCAAGGAATCCTTTGATACTGTAGCCAGCGGCAGCATTTCTCCACCAATTTCACATTCGAGGCGCAATCCGGCTCCCAGCGCCAGACAGGGCCACCCAACAATCAGCAGCATCCAGACCTGAAATTCGTGCGCTCTATCTCGATAATTGTGGAAAATCATGCGGAAGAATAACGATGATTGCCGATGGATTCTGGGCAAGTCTATTGGGGGGTGTGCGGAATCGTCTGTAGGTCCGCAGTCGATCCATCCGTTCACCCTTCCATGTCGGTCAACGAGTTCGTGGCGTTGAGGTCGCAGCCAATGCGCGGGGCTTTGGATCGAAATCCAAGCTCTGACGAGTCTCGCAACGGGCCCATCAGATGACGCCGGGCGACCAAGCCGGGACAAACCATGATCACCAGGAAGAAGATCAGGGGCGGTTTGGAAACACCCGGGTTAGGGTTGCGCCGTCGGCACGAACACTTCCGTCGTGTCGGCGCCGGGGATTGGCCGCGTCCGGCAACCGTGGCGGCGGAAGACCGCCAGCATGGGGGCATTGTCGGCCTGGACTTGGGCGAAGAGATAGCTCATGCCGCGGGCGCGCGCGATTTGCAGGAGCTGGCGCAACAGCGCGGTGCAGATGCCCAGATTGCGCTTGGTTTCCCGGACGACAAACGCCATCTCGGCCGATCGCCCGCCGGCGTCGAGCATGTATCGGCCAATCGCGTGCAGGATATCGCTACCGTCGGGAGCGCGTTCGAACACCCCGAGCGCCACATTGTGCGACTGATCCACGCACACCAGTCGCTGCGCACGCTCATGAGTCATGTGTGAGATCGTGTACCCATAGCGCTGGCGGATGGTCTCCGCGGTGTGCGAATTGAAGAAGGAGATCATCCGGTCTTCGTCGGCCGGCTTCAAGGGGCGTACAACATAAGGCTGTCCGCCGAACAACACCTCGCGGGGCTCCAGGAGGCACGCATCGTCCTGAGGTGGCGGCGCGGGCGGGAAGGCGGAAAGCGGATCGAAGCCGGCTGCAGACGCGGGTGCAGAGCCCCTGTCGAGGCGCGCACGGCTCGCGGATCGGGCATGCGCGCGGCGTTTTCTAACCACCCGCCCGACCTGGGGTTCAGAGTCCGGATTTTTATTAGCCATTTGCCGCGTCCGGTTAAAAGAATCTAAGGGACGCTAACGCGCTGCAGTACAATCGTCTGCGCACGTCTTGTCGAGAACTGTGCGAATTTTGTTGCGGGCGTCGACGATGATCGAGCCCAAATCGCTATTGGACATTGCGCGCCGCCTGCAGGAATCGTTCACTGCACGAAGCAATGTCGGATCCTGCTGAAAGTCTCTCCAGACGCAGTCGCGCGATCGTCAGCCAGCTGGCGCGGTCGGAGATCTACGGCGACTACGCGCGCGCTTTCCGGGATGCCACGGGCCTTCCGTTGAATCTTCGGGCGGTGGAAGCCTACGATCTGCCCCACCGGGGGGAGCAAAATGAAAGCCCGTTTTGCGCCCTGATGGCGACAAGCAACCAGAGCTGTGCCGCCTGTCTCCAGCTGCAGCGGAATGTGGAGGAGGCAGCCGGCGTGGAGGCCGGGACGCTCAGGTGTTTCGCCGGCCTCTGCGACTCCGCGGTCCCGATCCGGGTCGGTGAAGACCTGATCGCCTTTCTGCAGACAGGGCAGGTTTTGACTCATCGGCCGACAAGCCGGGAGTTTTCCCGCGTGGCGCGGCAGTTGATCAGCTGGGGCGTTGAAACGGACCTGAAGCAGGCGGAGGAGGCGTATTTCCAGACGCGCGTCCTGACGAAGGCCCAGTACGAATCGATCCTGCGTTTGCTGACGATATTTTCCCAGCATCTGGCGTCGATCAGCAACCAGCTCATCGTGCAGGAAGAAAAGGCGGAATTGCCCCAGATCGCGCGGGCGCGGGCCTTCATCGCGGACCATCACGATGAGGATCTTTCGCTGGGCGAGGTGGCGAAGGCGGTCAACATGAGCGCGTTCTATTTCTGCAAGATGTTCAAGCAGGCGACCGGGCTCACCTTCACGGATTACCTCGCCCGGATCCGGGTCGAGAAGGTGAAGAACATGCTGCTCGACCCGCACAAGCGGGTGAGCGAGGTGGCCTTTGCGGCGGGGTTTCAGTCGCTGTCGCAGTTCAACCGGGTGTTTCGCAAGGTGGCCGGCGAGGCTCCATCGACCTACCGGGAGCGGATTCACAAGATCGCGGCCGCCTAGCCTGGATTTCGGTCGCGCAGCCGCGACCGGCGAACCCCCGGGCGAAGACCGAAAGCGTCTACGGGAGGATCTGCAGGTGATCCATCGGCATCCGCACGAGAAGCCCCTGCTGCAGAACGTCGACGGCGATGACGACGCCCTTCGGGTTCGCCGGATCGTCGACGATGCCCTCGATTCCATGGAGCGGCCCCCCGGCGACCTTCACCCGGGTGCCTTTCTTGAGCAGCGAATGCAGGCTCAGCTCGAGGCCTGAGGCCACCACCGACTTGACATCTTCGAGCTGGCGCAGGAATCCGGCCTGGTCTTCAACCCAGATTGCGCGCACGAGCAGGTCCTGCTGGTAGACGCGATTTTTGGTCTCCGGCGGAATCTCGGCAAAGACATAGCTCGGAAAGAGCGGCTTGGTGAAGCGCTTCGTCTGGTCGCGATAGCGCCGCACGCTCGGCACGAGCGGCAGGTAGTGGTGAAACTCCTCCGCCGCAAGCAGGGCGGCGAATTTCTTCTCGCATCGCGGCTTGGTGTGGCATGCGAACCATCGCGGTTCGGCGAAAATGGGCAGCGTTTCAGCCATGAGGAAGGGATGAATCTGACGGGGCGGAAGGCCTGATGCCAAGGAAACAAACGCGTGGAATGCAGGCGGGCATCCGCGGCCGGGCAACGGACCCCCGGTCAATTCCCGGCGCTGAAGGGAAGGGTGACCGTGAATGAAGTGCCGTCCCGGCCGGTGGAATCGAGGGTGAGCGTTGCGCCGATCTGGCGTGCGAGAAGCCGGCTGATTGCCAGCCCCAGGCCCGAACCGCCGGCACGGCCGGTCCGGCCGGGCTCAAACAGGTGCGCGCGCAACTCCTCCGGGATGCCGCGGCCCTCGTCCACGACGGTGATGGTCAAGGCGTTCGCGCTCTCGCCGAAGCGGATGACGACCCGGCGGCCGGCTGGCGTGGCTTCGACCGCATTCTGCACCAGATTGCTGGTGATGAGGCAGAGCATGCTTCCGCGGTGGCTGTCGAGATTCCGGCTGAAGGTCCCTTCATCGGACATGACGACCCCCTTCTTCCCGGCGACCGGCGCGCCGCGTTGGCGGATGATCGCGGCGAGTTCCTGCCCGGTGAGTTCATATGAGTTCTGCGTGGCCACATCGCCGAGCAGGGCGATGGTGTCCTGAATCATGTTCTGCATGCGCTCAGTGTACCCGGCCGCGCTGTCCCAATCGGGGGCCGGAGCATTCGGCGCGCGGCCGGCGACGACCGCGCGGAGGCCGGCGACCGAGCCTTGCAGCCCGTGAATCAGATGCGAGGTGATCTGTCCGACCGCGGAGGCTTTTGCCGACAGGGTGAGCTCGAAATTCGCGCGTGCGAGTCCCTCGCTGCGTTCAGCAATGATGCGCTGGGCGTGTTGCAACCGGAAGTAGGCGACGGCCACCACCAGGGCGATCAGCCCCCCGCCGATTCCGAGGGTGGCGGCGGTCTGCCCGTTGACGCGCCGGTCGATGGCGGCGAGTTCCTTTGCGAGCGGACGGGCGTCGATGTAGTATTGGGCGAATCCGAGGACCTTCGTGGGGTCCTGCCCGTGCAGCCGCAGCAGCACTTCGAGCACGGGAGCCTGGCGCGGTCCGGCCGGACCGCCGGCCTCCGAAAAGTAACGGTCCAGCGGGAAGTCGGGATAGTAATGGCTCAGGTGGTCTTTTTGGAGCAGTTGGGGAAAGTCTGTGGGCGACAGGTCGTCGAGCAGGAGCGTCGATGGAACGGCCTCGAGCGTGTTGCCCTCGGCGTCGAAGATCGTGACGGCGAGCATGCCCTGCTGGCGCGCGCTGCGCAACACCGGGGCGAGGATCTCCGCGGGATCCGCGGTCTGCCGGGCGGCGCCGGCCTGACTTGCCGCCAGGTGGGCCAGCGCGACCGGGAAGAGCACCGCGGCATCGCGATCGATGATCTTCTCCCGGATCTCGGCGCTCAGTTCGGAGCGGAACTGCATGACCGATCCGGCGAAGATGGCGACGAGCAGCCCTCCGGCGACCAGAGTCGCGGGCGCGAGTCGGGGATAGGTCGAAGTCATCAGAAAGGTTTCAGGCCGTCGCCCTGCAGCGGCGGGACGAGTTTCTCGATGCCGGCGTCGAACAACAGGCGGCGCTGCTCGGGGGTGAGTCCTGGCTCGAAGACGGCGATGCGGTATTCGTAGAAGAGCCTCCACTGCTCATACTGCTGGAATGAGTCCGCGAATTCCTTGATGAGCCTGTCTGCCGGCTGGCTTCGCGCGGGCTCTCCAGCCCTTCCGGCGCCGAGGCGGGCGAGATCCATCCGGATGCCCTCCTTCTCCTTCTCCAGCGCCGCATACCGCGCGGCGTTGTTCCGGGTGAACGCGGCGATGGCCTTCTGGAGGTTGTCCTGCAGGGTCTGGGCATCGGCACCTGCGCTCCGGGCGGTGATTCCGCGCACCTGGGTGAGGAGTTCCTTCTGCAGATCGAGTTTCGCCCTGCGGTACGCGACAATCCGTCCATCGAGTCCGGCGGGCAACGGCGCCAGCCGCGGGACGCCCAGCGGATCCGGGACCAACCCCTGGAGGCCGCGGCGGATTTCCTCCGCCAGCATCTCCATGGCGGCGATGCGCGGAGCTTGGTCGCGGGCAAGAGTCTGCAGGGCATGAGACCGACTTGCCGGGGACGATGTTGTATCGGAACCGCACAGCGCGCCCCGCAGCTCGCGTTTCAACGCGTCCCTTGCCACCTGAAAATCCGCAATCTTCCCGGCCAGCTCCACGGGCAGTGGAAAGGGAAGATGCACGCGCGCCGTATCCGGCGGAAAGAACATCCAGCCACGCCCCCCGCCTGGGGGACCGGTTCCGCGCCCCGGATCGTCGAGTTCTACGAGGATCTCACGGACGAGGCGGCGTTGGGCGGGGGAAAGGTCAGGGTTGTAAAAGACGGCGGACCGCAGGACAGCCGCGTCGCCGGCCAGCGTCCCCGGGGGAGACGACCCGGAGTCGGAGGGGTTCTCCTGGCAGGGCGAAGCACCGGCACCGCCGGCCCGGGCAAATTCGCTGCGGAGATTCTCGGCGGCCTGTTCCAGTTCGACCAACTGGGGCGTCTGTTCCCGGGCAAATGCTTCCAACGCCTGCAGGCGGGCGGCCGGCTCGGATTCCCTCAGGGTGTAAAGGCGCGCCTGCAGCTCAATCTGCTGCGCGGCCCTGTTTGCCTTGTAGGTTTCGATCACCTGTTTCTGCCAGCCGCCAAGCCGGCCACGCGGATCAGGCGAGGTGAGCCGGGCTCTCAGGGGCGCATAGAAAGGTTCGTTGACGAGAGCGATGAGCTCCTGCGGCACATCGGGCTTCTGCACATGGGAGTCGGCAGTTGATGGAACAACGTCAAGAGGTGGAGGAGCGGGAGGGAAGAAAGCCAGGTCAAGGCATCCGGTGGCGGCCGGTCCGCCGGTCGAAGGTGACTTCAGCGGGCTGACCCGTGGAGCAGTCTGCGATGGTTGCATGGCCATGGGAGCGGGGCCGGGCAGCGGGGGCTGCGCCAGGGGCGGGCCAACCGCCCCGCCAGCGAGCGCAGCGAGTCCGAACCAGACCAAGAGGTTCGACGCGGGGCGAAAGGTTTTTTCCGGGAGCATCACGCTGAAGTCAGTCCGTCGTCGGAGATGGTAGAAATCCGCGGCGCCCGCGCACAGCCAATATCAGGGCGGCAAGATAAGGAGACATGGTCTTTGGGATTCCTCCGATTGCGTCTGGAGTTGAGAGAACGACTGTCCGCCGTGGATGCGCAGTGCGTGCCAGGTTCCGGGAGCATGACGTAATCCATTGATGGCCAGCGGACGGGGCGGGAAGGCCGGCACCCGCACAAGCTGCGGACATGGGCCTGCACAACCAAGGGCATGAAGGCGTCACGTCTGTGATTTGGGGCAGTCAACCAGCGGGGCGCCGGGCTTCCTGGCCTCTTCGATGCGGTACCGGAGGAACTCGCGCGTCACACCGAGCCGGCGTGCGGCCGCGGAGACGTTGTTGCCGGTTTCCCGCAAAGCCTCGGCGATGAGCTCACTGGTGACGGCATCGAGGGAAAAGCCGTTCTCCGGGAGCCGCCAGGCCGGGTTGCGCCATTTGCCGGCGGGGAGTGCGGCCCCGTCGAGATGGGCGAAGTCGAGCGGTGCCCCCGCACCAAAGATGACAGCCCGTTCGATCTCGTGCGCCAGTTCGCGCACGTTGCCGCGCCACGGTTGCGCCTGGAGACGCGCCTCGCCGGCGGGGGTGATGGTCAGTCCTGTGAGCCGGTGGCGGAGGGCGATCCGCGCGAGCAGGTGGCGGGCCAGTTCCAGGATGTCGGTGCCCCGTTCGCGCAGCGGTGGCAGCGCGATGCGCAGGAGATCCAGGCGGTGATAGAGGTCCTCGCGAAAGGCCCCCGCCCGCACGAGCTCGTGAAGGACCCGATTGCTGGCGGCGATGAGCCGGACGTCCACCACGATTTCGCGCGTGCCCCCCAGCCGGCGGATGGAGCCCTCGTCCACGGCCGCCAGGACCTTGGCCTGGGTGATCGCAGAGAGGGATCCGATTTCGTCGAGGAAGAGTGTGCCGCCGTCCGCGGCCTCGAAGAGCCCGAGGCTTGCGCGTTTTGCATCTGTAAAGGCGCCGCGTTCATGGCCGAACAGCTCGGACTCCGCCAGGGCGTCTGGCAACGCGGCGCAATTGACGGTGATCAGCGGGCGTCCGGCGCGCGGCCCGTGCCGGTGCAGCCAGCGCGCGAGGACGCTCTTGCCCGTGCCGGTTTCGCCCTCGATCAAAACAGGCGGCAAGCGGCGCACGAGGCGCTCATCCGTCGCCACGATTCGTGCGAGCTGCGCTTGCACCGTTGCCAGGCTTTGCCCGAAGAAGAACAGGTCGGCTTCGCCGGCCGCCTCGCTTGCGCGATGTTCATCGCGCCGCGCCGCGTTTTGCGTGCGGCGGCAGCGGTGGAACACCAGTGGCAATTCCTCGGGTTCAAACGGCTTGGCCAGATAGTCGCTGGCGCCAAGGCGCATTGCCTCGACCGCCTTGCGCACCCCGCCAAACGCAGTCATCACAACGATGGCGGTGTTTTCCGAAAACGCGTTTTCGCGCAACAGCTCCAGCACTTCGCCGTCCGGCAGGTGCAGGTCGACCAGGGCGAATGCGAAGCGCAGTTCCTGCAGGAGGCGGCGCGCCTCGGCGAGGCAGGCCGCCTCGGTCACCTCGGCGCCGAGGCCGCGCAGGTACGAGGAGATCCGTTTGCGCAGCGGGGCGTCGTCTTCCAACACGAGTATCTCACCGCCAGGGAAAAGCGTGATGTCGTCAGGCATCCAAGCTGCATTTTTCCACAGGTTTGGCCGTTGTCACGGCCATTCTCCTGCCGGACAAAGATGCGCCCCCGTCCGCTCCGCAGTGTTTCAGGGCTCGACCTGTGGCGGGCGAGGGACAACAGTCCGACCATGCCGAGATTGTTGTTCATTGGTGACGTGGTGGGGCGGCCGGGGCGGGAGATTCTGGGCGAGCGCCTGACGCGCCTGCGCAACGAGCTCGAGCTCGATTTCGTGATCGCCAACGGGGAGAACGCAGCTGCTGGCGCCGGCCTAACTGGAGCGGTGGCCAGGACGCTTTTCGACGCCGGGGTCGATGCGGTGACTTTGGGCGACCACATATGGGATCAGAAGGGTTTCGAGACGGAGATCGCCCATCTCGACCGGATCTGCAGGCCCGCCAACCTGCCCGCCGCATGTCCGGGGCGGGACCATTTAATCCTGGAAAAAGGCGGGTTTCGGCTGGCGGTGTTCACCGTGCTCGGCCGCCAGTACCTCAATATGAAGTCGGAGTGCCCTTTTCTTGCGAGCGATCGCATGCTGGCCCTCCTCGCAGGGCGGGCTGATGCCGTGTTCGTCGAGATCCATGCCGAGGCGACTTCGGAAAAGCAGGCCCTCGGCTGGTACCTCGACGGGCGCGCGGCGGCCGTGATCGGCACGCACACCCATGTGCCGACTGCGGATGCGTGCGTGCTGCCGAAAGGCACGGCGTTCCTGTGCGATGCCGGGATGACAGGGCCTTATGCCAGCGTGCTCGGGCGTGTCATCGAGCCGGTGATCGCGAAGTTCCTGGACGGCATGCCCCGGCGGTTCCCCGTGGCCGAAGGGGACGTCCGTCTTTCGGGCGTGGTTGTCGAGTATGATGCCGCCGCGAAACGCGCAGTACGGTGCGAGCTGCTGATGGTGCGAAAATCCGGCTGAACCGTTCGTTGGCGTTCACGGCGCGGGAACCCTGGGACGGCCTTCATTGCCTGGCCGTGTGCGATCAAATGGCCCCTCTTCCGAAGGGCGAATTGCTTCCAGCCCGCATGCTCCGGGCCGCCGCCCGCACAGGAGCCGCCAGCGAAAAAAGGATCTTCGTGAAGACTGGGGTTGCGGGGAATGCGGACTAGCTCTTCATGACGCCGGCCTCCTCGTACACGCCCAGATGCCGGTAGCGTTCGTAGCGCTTGTTGAGCAATTCATCCAGAGGCAGGGCCTGCAATTCGGCCAGGTGTCTCTTGAGGGCGGCCTCGACAGAAGCGATGGTCTGCCGGGGATCGTTGTGCGCGCCGCCCACGGGCTCGGGGATGACTTCCTCGACAATCCCCGACTCTACGAGGTTCTGTGCGTTCAGGCGCAGGGCGTCGGCCGCGCGCCCCGCGGCGGAGGCGTTCTTCCAAAGGATTGCCGCGCAGCCTTCCGGGGAGATGACGGAGTAGTAGCTGTTCTCGAGGATCAGCACGCGGTCGGTGACGCCGATGCCGAGCGCGCCGCCGGAACCGCCTTCGCCGATCACCACCGCCAGCGTCGGAACCCTGAGCATGGCCATCTCGCGCAAATTGACGGCAATGGCCTCGGCGACGTGGCGTTCCTCCGCCCCGATCCCGGGGTATGCTCCGGGGGTGTCAACGAACACAATGACCGGCAGCCCGAACTTCTCTGCCATCTTCATAAGGCGCAGCGCCTTCCGGTAGCCTTCGGGCTGCGGCATGCCGAAGTTGCGCGAAATCTTCTCCTTGGTTTCGCGCCCTTTCTGCTGGGCCAGGATCATGGCTGCCCGACCGTCGAGGAAAGCCAGCCCGCCGATCAGGGCCTGATCATCGTGGAAGTGGCGGTCGCCGTGAAATTCCTGGAAGCCGGAGAAGATGGCGTGGATGTAATCGAGGGCGTAAGGCCGCTGGGGATGGCGCGCGATCTGCACCCGCTGCCAGGGGGTGAGCGAGGAGTAGATCTTCTTCCGCGTCGCCTCGATCTGCTGCTCCAACGAAGCGATTTCGCCAGAAAGATCCTGGTGGCCCTCGATCGACTGCTGGTGAGCTTGTTCGAGGCGCTTCCCCAGTTCACGCAGCGGCTTCTCGAATTCCAGCATGTAGGCGGGCTTGGCCATCAAGCCGAGGCTAGGGCACCAGCCGAAGGGGTGTCAACCGGAGCGGCGGAGAAAAAGCACATGCCGGCAGCATGGTCCTCCAGGTTGCCGGAGAGGATGGGCGGGACCGTTCTTCGCGGCACTCAGATCTTCGCCAGGTCGGCCTCGACCGTAATCGTCACCGCGACGTCATCGCCAAGCGCCTTGCCCAGCATCGCGGGGCCGTTAACGTTGAAGTCGGCCTTTTTAATCACGGTCGTGGCTTCCCAGCCGGAGAGCATTGCGCCCTTCATGCCGGGGCCGAAGCCAAGGGATTTTGTCTTCAGCACAATCTCCTTTGTCACGCCTTTGATCGTGAGGTCGCCCGTTACATCATAGGCGCCATCCCCCGTCTTTTTCCACGATTTGCTCTTGAAAACGATGATGGGGAAGCTGGCCGCATCAAAGAAGTCAGCCGACTTGAGATGGGTGTCTCGCTGTTCAACGCGGGTGTCGATGCTGGGGACCTCGATGGTCGCTTCGACCGTGCTGTTCTCCAGATTGTCGCGGTCCACAACGATGGTGCCGCTGAACCTCGTGAACACGCCGGGGACGTTGGAAAAGAAATGGCGGATGGTGAAGCCCACGGAGGAATGGACGGGATCGATCTTGTAAGTCTCGACGGCCGCCCGTGTGGAGGCGAGCAGTCCGAGGGCGCAGGCGGTGAGCAGGAGGGTTCGGATCGGGCTTTTCATGATGGATTGATTCTATAGGCAGGAATTGCGCAAACGCAAATATACAGGGATCTTGTTGCCAGGTGGGAGGGGATTGTGCCTGCGAGAGCTTTCGTGAAACCGGCGTGTCGCGTCTTCGACCTGCGGCGGGATCTCTTTCGCCTTCCGGGGACCGCCGATCGCCGGGTGAAATCCCTGCCTCCGCGGAGCCTTGTTTCCACCCCCGGGAAAAAGACTGGTGGTAGGTGATGGATTCGAACCATCGAAGGGCGATGCCCAATTGATTTACAGTCAATCCCCGTTGGCCACTTGGGTAACCTACCGTACCAAAAGGGCCGAAATAAGGGCACAATCGACGGATTGCCAAGAGCAATTTCACGCGGACAGCCTGTCAGGGCGCGTCTGTCGATTGACGGCAGCGTCTGGCGCGCGCACGGGCATCCTGCCCGTGGACGCACATGGGCAAGATGCCCATGCCACTTGCGCCACCGACAATCGGGAGATGTGCCCAGCCTGTCAGGCGCGCAGCCTGTGCCCCTATCGAACCGCGCCCGCCCGCCCGAAGGTTCGATGCCCCCCCTTGGGCTAGCGTTTCACCGCATCCGGCGCAGCGCTCCTCTGCTGGCTGTATCGCGTGCAGACGGTGCGGAGGACATGCAGCAGCTTCTCCAGGCTGGCCCGGTCTGGATTGCCGAGGAGGCTTGCCTGGATCCAGTTCCTTTCCACCAGATAATTGCTCCGGTAGTTCAGCCAGTAGCCGCGTATTTCGAGTTCTTCGCCGAGCTCTGCGGTCGACATGCCCTCGTCCAGAACCATGGTGACGATGGCCGGGCTGGCGACGTGCTCGGGCGCGACCAACGCAAACCCCCTCAGCCGCAGTTCGCGCCGCAGCCATGCGGCATTTTCAGCTATCTGCACCATGCGCTCCGGTGTGGCCCGGCGCACGGCCTCGGAGAGCGCGAACACCAGGTTGGAGGAATGCGTGTGCGGCACGCTCTGGTACTTGGCCCAATGGCCGAGATCGAGGTAGCCCGGCAACCGGTCGTCCGCCGGCCGCGGCTGATAATCGTGAAAGACCATCGAAAGCCCGGGATAACTCCCGAGTCCCTTGCCGCTTGTGGTGGTGGCCAGGTAGACGCCACCCAGGTCGACCGGCAGGGCGCCGATGGAGCTGATGCAATCAGCACACAAGTGCAGACCGAGCTGGGAAGAGAGCGCCTTGAGTTCGGACAGAGGGTTCATCACGCCCGTCGATGTCTCGTGGTGAACAAACCAGATCCACCCGCCACGAGGCAGGCGCTCGGCGAAGTGGCGCACCTGGGCGATGTCAAACAGCTGTCCCCAGGGCAGCCGCATCCAGTCGAAACGCAGACCCGCCCGGCGCGAGTTCGCCGCAAGGCGCTCGCCAAACTCCCCGTTGGAAAGAACCAGGCCCGTGGTGTCGAGCAGGGAAAGCTGGGCGGCCACCACCTCGTTGGCCAGCGAGCCCGAGCCAAGCAGCACCTGGACGGAAGATCCATTGGTGAGCCGGCAGAGGGCGGAGCGCACCTCCGCCATGCGAGTCAGGAACATCTGTCCGCGGTGGGACACTGCGGTGCCGTTGAAAACTGCGCGGACCTCCAGGACCGGAGTGACGGGGCCAGGGAGGAAATTGAAGACTTGGTGGTCCGGTGGGGTGGAGTCGTTGAAGCTGCTGCGGAGCATGGGGCTGCGCTCGACCGTCTGGCCGAAGGCCTCGATGGTAAGATACATCGGCTGATACAAGGCCTGGTCCGTCCCGACCTGCGGACCGAATGGGGAAAAGCCGAGGTGGCGGTACAATTTTGCCTGGCGCGTTGTCCCCGAGATGATGGCGATGTCATAGCCCTCGGTGAGGCAGTGGCGCACGACGAATTCAAAGAGCTGGCTGAAAACCGCCGTCTTCCGGAATTCAGGTTCCACCGCGAGCAGGCGCACCTCGACCGGGGCGCGACCTTTGGGAAGATAAGCGTCGAGGTTGGGGAGTTTGCCGTCGAGCGAAAAAGGGCGCTTCGCGCGCAGGGCAAGCATGCCGGCGAGGCGGCGCCCCTGCAGGCAGATGACATAGGTGTTCTCCCCGTGGAAGCGATCAACCAGGCGCCCCTCGGGATTGGGAGCGTGCTGCGGGATCTCCTCGACAAACGTGCGGTAGTTGAGCCGATGGATCTGCTCAAACTCCCAATCCTCAGATGCGATCCTGAAAATGAGTTCGGTCGTTGACGGCGTATCGTTCGACATGGGGTTATCGGGAGTTTGTCGATGCTCCGGAAGGGGGAGCCGCCGGTCTCTTCTGAAAATCGGCGACAAAACCGCGGATATTAGCACGATGGGACCAGAGGAGAAGCGAAATTGTCGCGCAGGCCGCCGCGACCGCAATTCTGGCTTCGGCGGCTGACCGGCCTCTGGTTGCCCACCAGGCGGCGGCGGGAAACACGACCAGGCTGCAGAGTCCGGCCAGGGAGAAACGGCGCCACCACGCCAACAGGGCCAAACCCAGCGCCAGGCTGGGCATAAGCGCCAGCGGAGCAAGTATCAGCCATGATCCGACGAAAGGTCCGACGCCCTTTCCCCCGCGGAATCCAAGCCAGATTGGCCAGACATGACCTGCCACCACCAAAAGTGCTGCGGAGAAAGCCCAGACCGGCGGCGTCCCGAGGGCCTGGGCAGTCCCTCCGACAAGGGCACCCTTGAATAGATCGACCACCAACACGATTGAATAGCCTCTCCGGCCCAAAACCCGGCCCACATTCGTCGCCCCTGTCCCTCCGCTGCCCGTCGTCCGAACGTCGACGCCCTTGCGCCATCGGACCAGCCAGTAACCCGGCGACAAGCCGCCAATCAGATAGGCTCCAATCATCAGCGCGATGTCTGGCGCGGCAGGCAGGGGGGAAGATTGGAGAACGCCTACCATATTATGTTAGGATTCGCCGGAATCGTCCGGCAAGCAAGCTTGTGAGGAATCCGGCGGGAGAAACGCGGTGCAAGCCGGCGCGCCACCATTGACGGCGCCAGCCGCACCCTCCAGATTCCATGCAAAAGAGAAACATGACCTTCCTCGCAGGAACTCAAACCGTCTGGTGAATGGCACAGGAAGCCAGCCCGCAGGCGGCGGCCCCTTTGCCACCGCGTGCGAGCGCGCTTCCGACGCCTGGATGGTCGTGGCACGTGTGATCTCTGACTGTTTTCCCTATGAGCTCCGAAATCCAGATCGTTCCGCTGGCGCGCACTGCAAAACCGGTGCTCCGCTTCTTGAAGGTTGCATATCGGATCTACCGCGATGATCCGCACTGGGTGGCCCCGCTGCTTGACGATCTGCAGAAGGTTTTCACCGGCGAGAATCCGCTTTTCCAGCACGCGGAGATGGCGCTATGGGTGGCGGTGCGCGGCGGCGAAGACGTGGGTCGCATCGCCGCAGTGATCGATCAGAACTACAACCGGATCCAGAACGACAACGCGGCGTTCTTCGGGTTTTTCGAATGCCTTGATGAAGCGGAAGTCAGCCGGCTGTTGTTCAACGCGGCATTCACCTGGGCCCGCGAGCGGGGCATGCGCCGGCTGCTGGGTCCGATGAATCCCACCACCAACGATGAATGCGGCTTGTTGGTGGACGGATTCGACTCGTCGCCGGTATTCATGATGACCTACAACCCCAGCTATTACGAGGGGTTGGTGAAGGCGGAGGGATTCCGCAAGGCAAAGGATCTCCTTGCTTACCAGATGGACGTGGCGAAATGCCCGCTTGATCGCCTGGCGCGCATCGCGGAGAAGACGCGGAAGCGGCATCCGGAGCTGACGTTCACGCCGATCCGGAAGGCGACGCTCACGCGCGATCTGGGCAAGGTCAAAGAGGTCTACAATGCCGCCTGGGAGGCGAACTGGGGATTTGTTCCCATGACGGACGCCGAGATAGATTTCATGGCGGCCCGGCTGAAGGCGCTGCTGGTCGAAGGGCTCGTGTGGGTTGTGGAAACGCCGGCCGAGCCGGTGGGATTCATGCTGGCACTGCCTGATTACAACATCGCCATCAAACCGCTGCGGGGCCGCCTGCTCACGCCGAGGCTGCTGGGCTTCCTGCCCTACCTGCTCGGCTGGAGATGTCCGCCGGTCTGCCGGGTCATCACGCTGGGCGTGAAGGCGAAGTACCGCAACCAGGGTCTGGAAGCGGTGATGCTGACGGAAGGCTTCAAGGTCGGCATCAAGGCGGGAATCAAGACCGCTGAGGGCTCGTGGATTCTCGAGGACAACATTATGATGCGGCGGCTGCTCGAGACATTCGGCGGCCAGGTTTACAAGACCTATCGGCTCTACGAGCGGGAAGTCTGAAGCCGGTGTTTGATCAGGAGAGCCCGGGTGCGTTTGAGCCGGGTGCGGGCGATTCCGCTCCATCCACCCCCGCGAATTTGAGGTAGAGGCGGTTGCCCACGGGGATCAGCAGCGCTGCGGTCACGACACCGGCAACGGCATCGATTGCATAATGATACCGGCAATAGACCGTTGACAGACAGAGCAGGATCACGGCGGCGAGATGCAGCCAGCGGATCGAACGCAGATAGCGGAAGGAGAAATAGACCGTTGCGATGGCCACGGCCACGTGGCTGCTGGGAAACGCGGCCCCCGGCGCCTCGAAAACGCGATAGATCCATTGCATGATCTGGTAGAACGGTCCGACGGTGATCGCAGCCGGAATGGTCGGCGGCGGCACGGGCCGGAGGTCGGCCGGCAGGGGACACTCCGCGGATTCGTTTAAGAAGACGGACGGGCCGATGACGGGGACCAGAATGTAGACCAGGTAACAGACATAGAACACGAATGAAATGACCGAAAGGTAGTGGAAGAACTGCCGTCGGTTCCGAAAGTACAGGGCAAGGCCGATGCCGGGGATCATGACGTAGTAGGAAAAGTACGCCGCATGGGCGAGTTCGCTCACCTGCAGGTATGGAAACAGGTCCATGAAAGCCAGGCTGGGCTGGGAGCCGAATACATGCGCCTCGAGCCGGATGAAGAAGGGATCGAGGAACCCGGGCAGGAGCAGGTGATTCAATGCGGCTGTCTCACGGTAAAACCCGGTGTAAAGCAACACGGGGTAGAAATGACGCAGGAAGTCGAGCGCGCGATTGCCGGGGCGGGCGGCGTGGACGTTAAGCAGCGTATGAACCGCTGCGATGCTGATGACGTGTGCGGCAACCAGGAGCGGCCAAAACGACGGCGCGCGGCTGTGCAGGCAGAGAACGAGCAGGCCGATCAACGCGAGATAGCCCTGGGTGGCGAAATCAACAAAGGTGTAGTGCTTCACAGGCGAAGAGAGGATGAGGATCGAGATCCAGGCGCATCGCAGGATGCGCGGTGAGGGCTGTTTCTCCGGGCAGGGCCAGATTGGGCGTTCAAACCCATCCTTGTTTCCGGTACCAAGCCAGGGTTTCGGCGATCCCCTGCTTGAGCGTCGTGCTGCACGCGAAACCCAGGTCTTGCTGGAGCCGGGCAGGGTCGCAAACCCAGCCCGGAGCGCGCAATTCGGCGTACTTTTGCAGGCTTAGCACGCTCGGCCGTCGGGTGACCCGGGATAAGGCGTCCTGCAGGCAGGCAAGCGGCCACAGCGCCGCCGTTGGCAACGGCATGGGAAGCGTCCACGTTCCCATCTGGGCGGCGACCTCGGCGATGAAGGCGCGCGCCGTCAAAACCTCGGGTGAAGCGACGTTGAAGATCTTTCCGGCAGCGGCCGGATGAGCCAGGCAGGTCACGGCCGCATGGGCAAGGTCCTTCACGAAGATGAAACTCAATGGCTTGCGGTCCGGCAGCGGCCGGATGTGCCTCCCGACCGCCTTGAACAGCCGCAGAAACTCGACGTCGCGCGGTCCATAGGTCGCGGTCGGGCGCAAAATCACGTATTCCGCCCGGCACATCCCCTGCACGGCCCCCTCTCCGGCGAGTTTGCTCCTGCCGTATGCGGAGACGGGGTGAGGGAGGTCGTTCTCCCGCGCCGGCGAGTCAGGCAACCCCGGCCCGCCGGCGGCCAGGCTGGAAACATGCACAAGCCGCTGCACCCGCCCGCCCTGCTGGTTGATCGCCTCAACGACATTCTGCGTGCCACCATGGTTGACCTTGTCGAATTCCAAACGCCGCAAGGCCTTGGTGCAGCCGGCGCAATGCAGCACATGGGTGACGTCCCGCATCGCGGCAGCCAGGCTCCCCGGGTCTTCAATGGAGCCGGCGCGCACCTCCACATCCGCCCGCCCGGCCTGGATGAAGCGCCGGTTGCTGGTGGAGCGAACCAGCGCGACCGCGGGAATGCCGCGGGCGCAAAGCGTATCCAGGATGTGGCTGCCGACGAACCCGCTTGCCCCGGTGAGTAGAACCTTCATTTGCCCGCTGGAGAGGAATCACGCGCGAGTCGCAGGCCGCGGATCCCGGGATGCGGCACGCACGCCGTCACACCAAACCGAGTTCCCTGCCGACCTTGGCGAACTTGTCCAACGCGAAATCGATCTGGCTGTCCGTATGCGTCGCCATCAGGCTGACGCGCATCAATTCCTGGCCTGGCTGCACTGCAGGCGGCACCACCGGATTGACGAACACACCCTCCTCGTCCAGCCGCTTGCAGAATCTGAACGCGGTCATCATGTCGCGGCAATGCACGGGAAGGATCGGCGTCGTCGAATTGCCCAGATCATAACCCAGCGACACCAGCCCATTTTTCAAGCGTTCGGTGTTGTGCCAGAGCTTCGCCATCCGCTCGGGCTCCGACTGCATGATGTCCAGCGCGGCCATCACCGCAGCGGCATTGGACGGGCTCATGCTGGCACTGAATATCAGAGGCCGGGAATTGTGCTTCAGGTAGTCGATCGTCGCCGCGTCCGAGGCGATGAATCCGCCAAGGCTCGCCAGCGATTTGCTGAATGTCCCCATCACCAGCTGCACCTTGTCGGTCAGGCCGAAATGGCTGGATGTGCCCGCGCCCTTCTCGCCCAAAACGCCGATGGCGTGCGCGTCGTCCACCATCACCGCCGCGCGATACCGCTCGGCGAGCCGGCAGAGCTCGGGCAGTTGGATGACGTCGCCCTCCATGCTGAATACGCCGTCGACGACGATCAGCTTGCCGGCCTCAGGATCAATCGATTGGAGGCGGCTCTCCAACGCGGCCATGTCCTTGTGCCCGAATCGCAAAAACTTGCCCAGCGAGACCAGGCAACCCTCGACGATGCTCGCGTGATCGCTCTTGTCGGCCAACACATAGTCTCCCTTGCCGACCAGCGTGCTGATGACACCGTGATTGACCTGGAACCCGGTGCTGTAAAGCAACACGGCTTCCTTGTGCACGAGCCGGCCGAGCGCCTGTTCCAACTCGATATGGATGTCGAGCGATCCGTTCAGGAAGCGGGAACCCGCGCAACCGGTTCCATAACGGTCGATCGCCGCCTTGGACGCTTCCTTGATTTTCGGATGATTGGTCAGGCCGAGGTAGCTGTTCGAGCCCAGCATCAGGAGCTTCCGCCTGCCGATGGTCACTTCGCTGTCCTGTGCCGACGAAATGGTCCGGAAATACGGGTACAACCCCAGCTCCCGGATCTGGGCCGCGCTTTGAAAGGCCCTGACCTTGTCAAAAAGCGAAAGGGGATCCGCGCCACCCGCTGCCGAGGGAGATTTTCGCCGGACGTCCGCGATTTCCGCCAGGGTCAACGTTGAAGACGCACACTCAGATAGACCGTCATTTCGTCCTTTTTCGAGCGTTGGCATCCTTTTATGACCGCCGACAATGCGAAATTGTCGGGGCAAATCCAAGCAAATATCCGATTCATTGCACGGCCGCCCGCCCGCCCCTGCGATCTGGGCTTGATCGACCCGTCCGGACCGGTACCATCCGCGCGCCGTCTCTCCAGACACAGAGCGGCGCTATTTTCATATGAAGAGCTACAACATTGCAGTCATTGGTGGCGACGGCACGGGTCCGGAAGTTGTGCGGGAGGCGGTCAAGGTCCTTGATGCCGCGGCCCCCAGTTTCGGCGTCAAGCTGAACTACACCCCTTATGATTTCGGTGGCGACCGCTTCCTGCGCACGGGAGAAGTGCTGCCGGACAGCGCCATTGCGGAAATGCGCAAATTCCCGGCGATCCTGCTGGGTGCGATCGGGCATCCCCAGGTCAAGCCGGGCATTTTGGAAAAGGGCATCCTGCTCCGGATGCGCTTTGAACTGGAGCAATACATCAACTTGCGCCCGGTCCGCCTCTATGACGACCGCTTCTGCCCGATCAAGGACAAGAAGCCGGAGGACATCGATTTTGTCGTGGTCCGGGAGAACAACGAGGGGCTCTACACCGGCTCAGGGGGTTTCACCTTCAAAGGCACGCCAAACGAGATTGCCATCCAGGAGAGCGTCAACACCCGCCGGGGGGTCGAGCGCTGCCTCCGATATGCCTTCGAATGCGCCCGAAAGCGCCGCGGGGGAAAACCCTGGAGGGGACTGAAGCCCGACGAGGTCGCAGCGGGGAAGATGGCGCAGCTCACGCTGTGCGGGAAAACCAACGTGCTGACCTATGCATTCGATCTTTGGGAACGCGCGTTCCATGAAGTCGGCGCCAGGGATTTCCCGAATATCAAGCGCGACTATGCTCATGTCGACGCGACGACGATGTGGTTCGTCAAGAACCCGGAGTGGTTCGACGTGATCGTGACCGACAACATGTTTGGCGACATCATCACCGACCTCGGGGCGATGGTCCAGGGCGGCATGGGCATCGCGGCGGGCGGCAACATCAACCCCGAGGGCACGTCGATGTTCGAGCCGATCGGAGGCAGCGCGCCGAAGTACACGAACCAGAATGTCATCAATCCTCTCGCGGCGGTCTGCGCCGGTGCGATGATGATGGACTTCCTCGGCGAAACCGCGATGGCCAACGCCATCGAAGGCGCCGTCATCAAGGTCGTGCGCGGGAAGTTGAAGAGCCTCGCCGCCGGCCGGATGGGCTATGGGACAAAGGAAGTCGGCGATCTGGTAGCCTCGACGGTGTAGCGGCGCCATCAGGGCACCCGCGATCCGGAGCGCATCACGTAGTCTGGAGCCTTGAGCGGCGCTGACGGCGCAGCGCCCTCCAGGCTGATTCACTTTGTAACGTAATGCGTTACATCAACGCATGGAAGGTTGACGCGCTGCGTCGTCCGCCGTCCCGGTTGGTGCACTTTGTAACGTAATGCGTTACATCAGGGGATGGAGCGCCGGAGCGCAGCGCCCAGGCTCCAGGACTCTGGAGGGCGGACTGCAATATCCATCGGGCCGCCGGGGGTCCGAATCCCTGGATGACCGCGCGCGGCTGGCTCCTACCACCGCTCGTAGCGCACCAGGTCGGCCAGCGGCTTGCGCACTTTCAATGACGGCTGGTCGGCGGGGTAGCCAAGCGGTGTGAGCGCGATGGGTTCGACGCCTTCGGGCAGTCCGAATACCTGCCGCGCCGCGATCGGATTGAACGCGGCGATCCAGCAGGTGCCCAGACCGAGATCGGCGGCGGCGAGAATCAGGTGATCCATGGCGATGGTCACGTCCACCATCGTGTAATTGACGCCGTCGGTGCTGCGCTCCCACCCCTGATCGGGGACGCCGCAGGCACAGATCACCAACGGGGCCTGGATGAACCACCGCCGCTGGTAGACGCGCTGCAACTCGGCCTCGCGTCCCTTGACGTGGGCGACAATGAGCTGAAACGGCTGGCGGTTTGCGGCGGTCGGCGCCAAGCGAGCTGCCTCAAGGACCTGGGCGAGCTTGGCGTCCTCGACCGGAGCCGGTTTGTAGGCGCGAACACTGTAGCGATGACGGACGAGCTGTTGAAATTCCATGGGCATCCCTTGGTCGGACGAAAAGCCGCGAGTGGGCACGCATTCGATCGCACCCGCGCCATTTAGACAAATCCTGAATTTGTCCGGGCGGGCGACAGGGATTGGCGGGCCCTGGAGGATGCTGCGGCGCCGCAGCCGGATTGCGGCCAGAGGGCGTTGCGCCTCCAGGATGCAGTTCGCGCCTCGGGGTCATTCTCGAGGCTCCTCGAAACAGCAGGCTGAAAACCCGGGTCAGACCTGTAGCACGTCCGCGAGCTTCGCCGGTTCCTTGCCGCCGCCCATGGCAAAATCGGGTTTGCCACCTCCTTTGCCGCCGAGCTTTGCGGACAGTTCGGAGACAAGCTTCCCCGCCTGGCATCCGGCCTTGATCGCGGCGGGCGAACAGAATGCGACGACCGTGGCTTTCCCGCCAAACGCGGCGCCGAGCTGGACCACGCCGTCGCCGAGCTTTGCGAGGACCTGGGATCCGAGGCTGCGCAGGGCCTCCGGAGATTCCACGGTCACAACCGCGGAAACGAATTTGAGGCCGTCCTTGACGACTGCCTTGAGCGCCAGCGAATCGGCGAGCCCTGCGGCTTCCTTCTGGCGGATCGCCAGAAGCTGTTTCTCCAATTCGGCATTCTGCGCAAGCAAAGCCTCCAGTCGCTTGTCGACCTCACCGGGATTGGTGTGCAGCCGTGCCGCCACGGCGTGCAACTCGCGTTCGTGTTCCTCGATCAGGTCGAGCGCTGCCTGGCCCGCCACGGCCTCGATGCGCCGGGTGCCGGCTGCGATCGCCATCTCGGCGACGATCTTAACCAGCCCGATTTCCCCCGTTGTGGCCACGTGGGTGCCGCCGCACAGCTCGCGGCTGTAGCCCCCGATGTCGACCACGCGCACGGTCGAGCCGTATTTCTCGCCGAAGAACGCGAGGGTGTCGGCCGGCTTCTTGTCGAATTCCGTCTCATAGGCCTCGACTTTCGCATTCTCCAGGATCTTGTCGTTGACGAGGCGCTCGATCTGGCGGAGCTGCTCGGGCTTGACCTGCTCGAAGTGCGAGAAGTCGAAGCGGAGGCGCTCCTTTGTCTTGGAGGTTCCGGCCTGACGGACGTGGGTGCCGAGCACCTTGCGCAGCGCCCAGTGGATCAAATGGGCGGCGGTGTGATGGCGCGCGATCGCCCGCCGGGCCATCGGCGAGGCGACGAGTTGGGCAGTCTGGCCGATGAGGTTGAGCTTCGCGGCGTCGAGCGCGCAGGCGGGCGCCAGCTTGTGCAGATGGCGGCCGGCGTTGTCCTTGACCGTGTGGACAATTGCGAAAACCCGCCCGCCGATCTCGGCCGCTCCGTGATCGCCGGTCTGGCCGCCCATCTCGGCATAGAAGGGAGTCTGGTCAAAGACGAGATAGACGTCCTTGTCCGACTTGACGACGTCGATGACCTTGGCCTCGGCCGTGAGCTGAGTGTAGCCCAGGAACTTGGTCGGTTGCTGTTCGGTGGTTTCTTCCCCTTCGGTGGCTGCCACGATGATCTCCTTTTTCTGTGCGGCGCGTCCGCGTTCGCGTTGTTTTTCCATCTCTCTGTTGAAGCCTTCCACGTCGACCGTCAATCCGCGCTCCTGCGCCAGGAGTTGCGTCATGTCGAGCGGGAAGCCGTAGGTGTCGTAAAGCTTAAATGCGATTTCGCCGGCCAGATTTTTTGAGTCATAAATCGAAGCGTCGCCGATCACTTGGTTGAACTCGGCGAGTCCCCGGTCAATCGTCCGTCCAAAACTCTCTTCCTCCGCCCGGATCACGCGACGAATGATGTCCTGCCGTTCCTTCAGTTCCGGAAAAACGCCACCCAGCGACTCCACCACCGGTGAGACGAGTTGCTTGAAGAAACCGGTGGGCAGCTTGAGATCCTTTCTGCCGTACAGGATGCCCCGGCGGAGGATGCGGCGGACGACGTAGTTGCGGCCTTCGTTGGAGGGAAGGATTCCATCGGCGATTGCGCACGAGACGCAGCGGGCGTGGTCGGCAAGCACGCGGAACGCGACGTCGATGTTCTCCTGCTCGCCGAGCCCCTCGCGCTTTGTCGGAACCGTGCCACGGTAGGAATTCCCGGACAGCTCGGCGACCTTTTGGAACAACGGGGCGAAGACATCGGCGGCATAGTTCGACGGCTCGGGAGTGAAGTCCGTGAAGCCCCTGGTGACGGCGTGGATGCCGGCGACGCGTTCGAAGCCCATGCCCGTGTCGACGTGTTTGGCGGCGAGCGGCGAGAACGAGCCGCCTACGTTGGCGTTGAACTGGATAAAAACGTGATTCCAGATCTCGATGCAGCGCGGCACGCCGGCGTTGACGAGTGCGCGGCCGGCCGCCTCGTCATCGGTCGGCGAGAGGTTGATGTGGATCTCCGAGCACGGCCCGCAGGGGCCTGTGTCGCCCATCATCCAGAAATTGTCCTTCTTTCCGCCGGCGACGATGTGCACAGCCGGATCGAGATCCGCCGCGCGGAATATTCCCGCCCAGATGTCGCTGGCCTCCTGGTCGAACTCGGAGGGATCACCCCGGGCCTTGTCGGGCTGGTAGACCGTGGCGAAGAGCCGCTTCGGCGGGATTCCCCAGACTTTGGTAAGCAGCTCCCAGCCCCAGGTGAGCGACTCTTTCTTGAAGTAATCGCCGAAGGACCAGTTGCCGAGCATCTCGAACATCGTGTGGTGGTAGGTGTCGAATCCGACGTCCTCGAGATCGTTGTGCTTGCCGCCGGCGCGGATGCACTTCTGCGTATCCGCCGCGCGGGTGTCCAGGGCCGGCCGGGCGCCGGCCCATTTCGAGATGTCGGGCTGCCGGTCGCCGAGGAAGATCGGCACAAACTGGTTCATGCCGGCGTTGGTGAACAACAAGCCGGGCGAGTCGGGCAGCAACGACGACGATGGCACGATCGTGTGGCCGTGGCGGGCAAAGAAATCGAGGAAGCTCTGGCGGATGTCAGCAGAGGTCATGTGAAAAGGGCGGGCACCCACGAATGCACACGAATTGGCACGAATGGAATCAATTTACTAGGCGTTTCCGTTGAAGCTTGGGCGAGGCTCCGAAATTGATCAATACACCGTCGCGCATGTGGGTGGCTTTGGGCGCATCTCCCGATTGACGGTGGCACAAGTGGCATGGGCATCTTGCCCATGTTGCCTGGCGCGCGTCCACGGGCAAGATGCCCGTGCCACAGCTGCGCGCGCCAGATGCCACCGTCAATTGGCAGATGTGGCACCCGGTGGCTTTGAGGTAATGATGCGACAGACATCTTCTTTGAGGAGGATATCGGTCATGGGCATGGGAGGATTCGTGCCCATTCGTGAGAATTCGTTGGAAAAGATCAAGGCAGGCAGCCAGAGGAAGGCTGTTGCAGGCAAGGCGCGCAAGTTCGCGGTTGCGGGGCGGCGGGCGGCGCGCATCTTTTTCGTTGATGCTCCTCCATGTCCTGCCGGCCGGCCCCCTTGAGACAAACGCCTACCTGTTGAGCGCGCCGGAACTCAAGGAGGCGGTGCTCATTGACGCTCCGGGCGGAATCTTGGAGCAGATTGAGCCGATGCTGGCGAAGGATCGGTGCACCCTCCGCGAGCTCTGGCTGACGCACGGGCATTGGGATCACACCCAGGGCGGAGCCGAGGTCGTGGCGGCGACCGGGGCGCGGGTGCGCGCGCACCGCGATGACCGGGTCCTGATCGAAACCCCCGAGGTCATGGAGATGTTCTTGATCCCTGGCGTGAGGCTCGCACCGTTGAGAATAGACGAATTCGTGGAACAGGGGCAGCGATGGACGGCGCTCGGGGAGCCGGTCGAGGCCCGGCACGTGCCCGGGCATAGTCCGGGGAGCGTGGCGTTCTACATCGTGGCGCTGAAGGCGGTGTTCGTCGGCGACGCGCTGTTTCAGGGGAGCATCGGCCGCACGGACCTTCCGGGGGGCAGCTTCCCGGTTTTGGAGCGCTCGATCCGCGAGCGGCTCTACTCGCTGCCGGACGACACGGCGGTTTACCCGGGACATGGCCCCGACACGCTGATCGGCGCGGAGCGGGAGACGAATCCGTTCGTCCGCGGCTGAACCGCGCGGGGGCCGACAGTCTCCCGATTCAAGTTGTGTAACCCGGCCCGGATGCATCACGCTCTGACAACCGGCCACGAGGGATCATTTCGACATGGAACTGCACGAGCAGATGATTCACGAGCGCTTCATGCGGCGGGCATTGGATGTCGCATGCCGGGGCTGGGGCATGACGCATCCGAACCCCATGGTGGGCGCCGTCATCGTCGAGCAAGGGGAGGTCGTGGCGGAGGGATTCCATGAAAAGGACGGCGAAGCGCATGCCGAGATCATGGCGTTGCACAACCTGGGGCGGCCGCCGCTTCCGGGCGCGGTCCTTTATGTCACCTTGGAGCCGTGCAGCACCGAAGGCCGCACCGGCGCATGCACCGCCGCGCTTGTCACCGCCGGGATCACCCATGTGGTGGTGGGAGCGGTCGATCCCAATCCCCTGCATGCCGGCCACGGTTTCGAGGTGTTGCGGGAGGCGGGCGTGCAGGTGACGACAGGCGTGCTCGCGGACGATTGCGCCGACCTGAATCTGATTTTCAATCATTGGATCATGGAGCGGACGCCGTTGATTGCCGCCAAGGCGGCGGTCACGCTGGATGGGAAGATCGCGACCCGGACGAACGATTCACAATGGATCACGGGGGAACTGGCGCGCGCCGACGTCCACCGCTGGCGGCGGTTGTTTCCCGCGATTGCGGTGGGGGCGGGGACGGTCATCAGCGACGATCCCAGTCTGACAAGCCGGGTGGGGGAAACGGTGTGGTGCCCCGTGCGGTTCATTTTCGACGGGCTGCTCCGCACGGTCGTGGACAAGAGATCGCTGAAGGTGTACACGGACGAATACAAGGACCGCACGATCGTGGTGACCACGCCGCACGGCGGGCTGGGCTACGTGCGCAAGCTGCAGGCGATGGGCGTGCAGGTGTGGAACATCGACTCGCCGACAATGCGGGCCCCCCTGCCGGAATTCCGGCGGCTCTGCGTCCAGGCGGGCATCACGGCGGTGTATATCGAGGGCGGCGCCCAGATGATCAGCGAGCTCATCCAAACCCGGCAGCTGGACTACCTTTTTGTCTACCGCGCGCCAATCCTGCTGGGCGATGACAAGGCAAAGACGGCCTTCAAAGGCCTGCGAACGGAGAAGCTCGCCAATGCGATCCAGCTTCAGGACGTGCGTCACACCTCGTTCGGACCGGACCAGCTGATGCGGGGGCGCGTCATCTACCCGCAGAAGATGCAGGTGGACGAGGCGACCTTCACCCTGGGATGAAAGGCGGGAGTGTCGCGCCCGGCCGCCGGGCGATGCGGGGGTTCCCGGCGCATCCTGCCGGAACGCAGCCTGCGACCGGCCCGCTGACATGCACGCCATCAAGACTGAACTGCAGAGAAGCCACGATGTGACGGGAGAGGACTCCTTGCTTCGTGCTTCTGAGTCCCTTGGGGTTCGAAAGGCCTTTTTCAATGAAGATTTATCTGGCATCGGGTAATGCCCACAAGGCGCAGGAGTTTTCCGCCGTCGCCGGGACCGTGGCGGGTTTTGCAGGCGCTCCGCTGATCGAAGTGCTGCCGGCCGCGGCGGTCGGCGGCATGCCGCACGTCGTCGAGGACACCGGCACATTTGCAGGCAATGCGCGCAAAAAGGCGCGGGCGTTGATGGAGCGGCTGCCGGCGGGGGCATGGGCGCTGGCGGACGACAGCGGGCTGTGCGTGGACGCGCTCGGCGGCGCGCCGGGGGTGGAGTCGGCCTATTATGCCGGTCCCCAGGCCGGCGGCGCCGAAAACCTGGCGAAGCTGGTGGCGGTGATGCGCGAGGTGCCGGACGTGCGCCGTGCGGCGCATTTCATGTGCGTGCTGGTCCTCATCGGCCCCGGAGGCGGGGAGCATGTCTTTGAGGGCCGCTGCGACGGCCGGCTGTGCCGGGAGCCCCTCGGCGGCGGGGGTTTCGGCTATGATCCGCTGTTCGTCCCGGACGGTCATGAACGCACGTTCGCGGAGATGGAGCCCGCCATCAAGAACCGCCTCAGCCATCGCGGGCGCGCGTGGGCGGCCCTGGCGGCCTGGCTGCGGGAGAACGCCCCGGCGCAAGGAGCGGTTTCCGGCCTTGGAGACCATCGCGCATCCCGGGCCTGAAGCCGCGAAGAGGGCGCCGCGCCCCCATGACGCCTGGAAGGGCCACGGCCCGCCGCACGGGTTCCCGGAAAGTCGCCAAAAGGCTTGTCCGGCCCGCCCACCTCATCGCATATTCGTCCTGCTCTCCGGCGGACCGAGGCGGTTCACCGCAAGCCAATGCCGGCGCAGTTCCGTTCGCCCATGGATCTTTCAATCGTAGTCCCGGTTTACAGGGAGGAGAAGAATGTCCCGGAGTTTCTCCGCCACATGGTTCCCGTTCTGGAGGGCCTCTCATCCGGCTACGAGATCATCTTCTGCCTTGACCCCTCGCCTGATCGGACGGAACAGGTGATTCTCGACGAGCGGGAACGCAACCCGCATGTCAAGCTCCTCACGTTCAGCCGGCGGGTTGGCCAGCCGATGGCAACGCTGGCCGGCCTGCAGTACTCGCGAGGAGATGCCGTGGTCGTGATGGACGTCGATCTGCAGGATCCCCCGGAGCTGATTCCAGACATGGTTGCCAGGTGGCGGGAGGGATATGATGTCGTCCTGTCGCAGCGGCGGACCCGCAAGGGCGAGCCGCTGATCCGGAAGATCGGCGCCCGGGCGGCCTACTGGCTGATCCGGCGCGTTGCCGAGGTGGACATTCCGGAGAACACGGGCGATTTCCGGCTGCTGAGCCGCCGCGCAGCTGACGAGATCAACCGCCTGAAAGAGTGCCACGGGTTTCTGCGCGGACTTGTCTCCCTTGTCGGCTTCAAACAGGCGATCGTGCAATTCGACCGGCCGGGGCGCTTTGCCGGCCAGACGCATTATCCGGCCATCGGTTCGATGCGGATTGCGTTGAACGGCCTGCTCTGTTTTTCGACGGCAGCCCTCAGGCTAAGCTCGATCATGGGCTTCCTCACGGCGGGTTTTTCGCTGCTGCTGACCGCCGCGTACCTGATCCTGAAGTTTGTCGGATATCCGATCGTATGGGGCAACCCGACGATGGTGATCCTGATCACTTTTCTCGGAGGCGTGCAACTGATCAGCGTGGGCATCCTCGGCGAGTACATCGGGCGCATCTACGACGAGGTGCGCATGCGGCCGAAGTTCATCGTCGACCGGGCCATCGGGTTTTCCCCGTGATCACCTGCGGGGACTATCCGTTTCCTCCGTTGGTCGCCGGCGGCGCGGCGCCCCGGTGGGATGGATCCCAGTTCATCCTGCCAGGCTCCGCCTCCACGTCGATCCTTGCCTACCATGATCATCGGGGCAACTGGAGCGACGGACTCATCCGGCTCCACGAGGCTGCCGGGGGCGCGGGCGATCATCCGATGGACCGGGCTTCCCGCGAACTGGTGTTCGACACCGTCGACCGGGAATCACTCCCTCCTGGGGCGACGTGCCTCGATATCGGCTGTTCCTCCGGCTTTCTCCTGCGGGACTTCCGGCGCCGCCTTCCGCAGGCCCGGGTGATCGGCGCGGATTTCCTTCGCCCTCCGCTCGAACGCCTTGCCGCGTCATTGCCGGGCGTTCCGTTGCTGCAGTTCGACTTGTGCGATTGTCCGCTCCCGGAGGCCAGCGTCGACCTTGTCACCGCCCTCAACGTGCTCGAACATGTCGACGATGACGCCCGGGCGGTGGCCAACATTGCGCGCATCCTGCGGCCGGGGGGGGTGGCGCATATTGAAGTGCCCGCCTGCCCGGCGTGTTTCGATCTTTACGACGAGGTGTTGCTGCACCGCCGGCGCTACCGGATGGGCGCCCTGCGCGCGTTGATCCGGGGAGCCGGGCTCCGTCCGGTGCGCTGCACGCATCTGGGCGTGTTCGTTTTTCCGGCGTTTTACCTCGTCAAGCGCCGCAACCGCCGTCTGCGGCGCCTGACCTTTGAAGAAAAGGCCGCGATCGTCGCGGAACAGCTCCGCCGCACCCACGGCAGCCTGGTGTTGGCATCACTCCTCGGCCTTGAACGCCGGCTTGGGCGCTTCTGCCGGTTTCCGGCGGGCATCCGGTGCGTGGTCGCGGCCCGCAGGGACTGACCCGTCAGCCGTCGATTGCACCCCCGTGTCCTCCCCATCCTCCATCACGCAAGCGGTCATCCTCTGCGGCGGCATGGGGACGCGGCTGGGGCCTCTGGCGCACGGCTGTCCGAAACCCCTGATTCCCGCGGGCGGACGGCCTGTGCTGGACCATATCCTCGACAGCCTGGCCGGTGCGGGGCTGCGGCGGTTTCTGCTGGTTGCCGGCTACAGGGGGGACATGATCGCGGACCACTACCGCGATTCCGGCGGCCGCCCGGGCTGCACGGTCACTGTCGCGATCGAGCAGGAGTTGGGGGGAACGGCCGGTGCGGTGCGTGCGGTGGCGGGACGGCTCGATGACAACTTCCTGCTCGCCTACGGCGACGTTTTTCTCGATTTCAACGTCCAACGCCTGCTCGCGGCCCACGAAGCCGGCCGCCCCATGGGCACGTTGCTTGTACGGGCCTCCGATCACCCCTGGGATTCGGATCTTGTGGTGGCGGACGAGACAGGCCGGGTCGTTGAGTTTGTCCATGACCGCACGCCCGGCCGCCTCTACCCCAACATCGCGAATGCGGCCGTCTGCGTCCTTTCGCGGCGGATACTGAACCTGGTTCCCGTCCGGGGGCCGGCCGATTTCGGGGCCGACGTGTTCCCGGCTGCGATCGCCGCGGGCGAGCCGCTGCGCGTCCATTTCATCGAGGAAGAGGGGTTCGTGAAGGACATGGGCACCCCCGGGCGGCTCGCGGCCGTCGAGGAGTACGTCGCCGAGCGCGCGCTTGCGGAGGCGGCGCGCGCGCGGCCGCGGCCGGTCGAGACGGTCTTCCTGGACCGGGACGGCGTGCTGACCGTCGATTCCGGCCTCATCGACCGGCCGCAGAGGCTGGAACTGCTGCCCGGAGCCGCAGAGGCGGTGGCCCTGCTTGGCCGGCAGGGAATCCGATGTATTGTGGCGACGAACCAGCCGGTCGTCGCGCGCGGGCTCTGCACCATGGAAACGCTCGAGGCGATCCATGACCGGCTTCGCGCGGAGATCGCCGCCGGGGGCGGAAAGATCGACGCGATCTATGTCTGCCCCCACCACCCTGAGACCCACCACGGGGAAGGGGTGCCGCAACTGCGCCGGGCCTGTCGTTGCCGCAAGCCCGCGCCCGGCATGATCTTCCGCGCCTGCCGCGAACGGGGCCTGGATCTCGCCGCCTGCGTGATCGTGGGGGACAGGGCCTGCGATGTGCGGGCGGGTCGCGCCGCCGGGATCCGGACGATCCTGGTCGGGAACCCCGGCTGCCGCGGGCAAGTGCGCGCCGCAGCGGCCCCCGACGGGGAGTTCGATTCCCTGCTCGCCTTTGCCCGTGCGGTCGTCGAGCATGGTTTTGCCCGGCAATGATCATCAGCAAGACTCCCTTCCGGATCAGTTTTGTCGGGGGAGGCTCTGATCTCCCCGATTTCTACCGACGCGGCTATGGTGCCGTTGTGAGTTCGGCCATCGACAAGTTTGTCTACCTGGCGCTCCATGAGTTCTTCGACCGCCGGTACCTCCTGAAATACGCGCAGACCGAGAGCTGCGAGAGCATCGACGGCATCCGGCATCCCCTGATCCGTGAGTGTCTGCGCATCACGGAGAACCGCGATTTCCTCGAGATCACGAGCTTCGCCGACATCCCGTCGCTTGGCAGCGGACTGGGCGGTTCGTCGGCGTTTTCCGTGGGGCTCATCAACGCGTTGCTGGCGCGGCAGGGCCGCATGCCTTCGCACGAGACGTGCGCGGCGCATGCGTGTGAAGTGGAGATCGAACGGCTGAAGGAGCCGATCGGCAAGCAGGACCAGTACGCGGCGGCGTTCGGCGGGATGAACTACATCCGGTTCAATGACGACGGCAGCGTGCACGTCGAGCCGATCATTCTCGACGCCGAGACCCGCGCCGAACTGGAAAAAAGGCTGGTGCTGTTCTATACGGGGGTCACGCGGAGCGCCGTGGAGATTCTCGCGGAGCAGCGGCGGAACATCCTGTCCGAGCCGCGATGTTTCGACACCCTGAGCCGCATGCGCGATCAGGCCGACGAGCTGCGCGCCGCGCTGGCGAAGGGTGAGATTTCCGCGATCGGGCGCCTGATGCATGAAGGCTGGCTCCTGAAGAGGCAGGTGGCCTCAGGCGTCTCCAGCGGTTTTTTTGACGGGATCTACGAGCGCGGTTGCGCAGCCGGGGCGGCCGGAGGCAAACTCCTGGGCGCAGGTGGCGGAGGTTTTTTCCTCTTTTACGTGGAGCCCGGGCGCCGCCAGGCCGTGATCGACGCCCTGCAGGATCTGCGCCGGCTCGATTTCCGGCTGGAACGGCAGGGGACGCGCATCATTTATGTGGGAGATTGACCGATGACCACACCCTTGTGCATCGCACGCGATTACGTGGCCCGGGTTGGCGACCTGCTCGCCGGACTTGATCTGACGGCGGTCGCCGCCGGAGTGGACGTGCTGCTCGACGCCTATGAGAACGGCCGCACGGTGTTTGTGTGCGGCAACGGGGGAAGCGCCGCCACCGCTTCGCACATGGCGGCCGACCTCGGCAAGAACACGGCCGCCGCCGGGCGCCCCCGGCTGCGGGTGCTCAGCCTGAACGACAACATGGCCTGGTTCTCCGCCCTTGCCAACGACCTTGGGTACGAGAACGTGTTCGTGGAGCAGATCGGGAATCTCCTGCAGCCCCACGACGTGCTGATCGCCCTGTCGGCGAGCGGAAACTCGCCCAACGTCATCCGCGCCGCCGAATTCGCGAAAGCACGGGGCGGCCGTGTCCTGGCGCTCGTCGGCTTCCAGGGAGGCCGGCTGCGCGACCTGGCTGACGTCGCGATCCACCTGAAATGCGACGCCTACGGTCCGGTCGAGGACGGGCACCTGGTCATCAGCCATGTATTCACTGAGGCGCTCCGGGAACGGATCCGCTCGGCTCCGTGAAGCCCGCCGGGCGGCCGTGAACGTCCGGGCGGGGCGGTGGAAACCGCAGCCGTTGGTCTGCGGTGGTTCCGCGGCTTGACGCCGCCACCGGCCCAGGGTCGCCCTTGAAGGGGGTTTTGATGCTGACGCAGGCGTCTCGATCGGCTTTTGTGGCGGAAACCGGGGAAACACTGTGTCGCTGAATACACTGGTCATAGGCGGGGGCGGGCTGATCGGGCACCACCTCGTGCCCCTGCTCCTCGAAAGCGGGCGGCAGGTGTCGGTGATGGGGCGGCATGCGCGGCCATTGTATCCGTTGCCTAGATACGCCTCCTATGTCGCGGGGGATTTCGGCGACCCGGGCCTGGTCTCCGGGCTCCTGTCCCGTCACGGGGAGGTCGTCCACATGGCCTATGCAACGGTTCCCAACACGTCGTTTGACGATCCGCTGGGCGATCTGCTCCAGAATCTGCCTCCGACGGTGCGCCTGTTCATCGAGGCCGCGAAGCGGGATTGCCGCCTGGTGTTCATTTCTTCAGGGGGAACAGTCTATGGGCCGCCGCGGACGCTGCCGATTCCGGAGGATCATCCGACGGCCCCGATATCGCCCTACGGGCTGACGAAGCTCACGCTTGAAAAATACGCGCATCTGTATGCGGCCACGCATGGATTGAAGGCAATCTGCGTCCGCCCGGCGAATGCCTATGGCGCCGGCCAGCGCCCCTTTTCGGGACAGGGATTCGTGGCGACGGCGATGGCTTCGGCCATGCTCGGCCGGACGATCAAGCTTTTCGGAGAGGGGAAGGCCGTGCGCGACTACGTCTATGCAAGCGACATCGCCGCCGGCATCGTCAGCGTTCTGGAGCGGGGGCAGATCGGAGCAACCTACAACCTCGGTTCGGGCGTCGGGGTGTCAAATCTTGAGATGGTGGGGCTGATGGCCCCGATGTTGCGGGAGATTGGATTCGAGAGCCGCATCGAGCACCGGCCCGGGCGCGTTTTCGACGTCGCGATGAATGTCCTGGATTCATCCCGGTTGACCCAAAGGACCGGCTGGGTTCCAAAGGTGCGCCTGGAGGACGGGCTGATCAAGACCCGGGATTGGCTGATGAGCAATCGGGATGAATGGAAGGCCAGCCGGCCGGCCGATGGCGATGAAGCCGCCGGCCCGTAATGCCGGCGTGCGGGGCCGCGATTCGGCGGAGACGGGAGGGTTGAAACGCAGCCGGGCGGCCTGTCGGACCCTGGATTCCGGCTAACCGTTCTTGTCCACGGCGGTGTCCTGGCGGACGAGGTAAAGGGGGCGTCGTTTGACCTCGACAAAGAGCCGGCCGATGTACTCTCCGATGATTCCGAGAATGAGGGTCTGCACGCCGGCGACGAACAGGATCGTCACGATCAGGCTCGTCCAGCCCCGCACCTCGCGGTGGTAGGGCCAGGTGATGATAGCCCAGATCGTAATGAGCAGCGCAGTGCCGATCAGACCGGCGCTGGCCAGCGAGGCAACGCGCAAGGGTTTGATTGAGAAGCTCGCGATTGCATCGGCCGAGAATCGGAGCAATTTGCCCAGACTGTAATTGCTTCGTCCCACCGTTCGCGGCTGGCGGTCGTACAGCACGCCGACCTGGGGATAGCCGAGCCAGGCAACCATTCCGCGGATGAACCGGGAAGACTCAGGCAGGAGGAGAAAGGCGTCGACCGCCCGCCGGCTCATCAGGCGGAAATCGCCGGTGTCGGGGGGAATCGGGACTTCCGCGAGATACCTGATCAACCGATAAAAAAGCTTGGCGGTGATCAGCTTGAACCACGTTTCACCCGCCCGCGAGCGCCGTTGCCCGTAGACAACGTCAAAACCCTCGGCGCGTTTGGCGAGCATCACGCCCAGCAACTCCGGAGGATCCTGCAGATCATCGTCGATGATCAGCACTTCAGAACCACGCGCCCGCTCCAGTCCCGCCGTGAGCGCCATTTGGTGCCCGAAATTCCGGCTGAGCCGCACGCCGCGGACGCGGCTATCCTTCCTTGCCTCGGCGGCGATGACCTCCCACGTCCGGTCCCCGGAGCCATCGTCGACCAACACCATCTCGTAGCTCAATCCGGTGGCTTGGGCGGAGGCGTGCAGGCGGGCCAATGTCTGCGGAAGGATTCCGTCGTCGTTGAAACAAGGAACGACAATGGAAATAACGGGGTTTTCGACCATGGAGGAACCTCTCTTGATAGCGAATCACAGGGGCGCCCCTCAAGCAACTTCGGCGACCCAATGACAACCCGGCGGGCAAACGGGATCATCGGGGAACGGGCGCATCTCCCGATTGACGGTGGCGCGAGTGGCATGGGCATCTTGCCCATGTTGCCTGGCGCGCGTCCACGGGCAGGATGCCCGTGCCACAACTGCGCGCGCCAGGCGCTGCCGTCAATCGGCCCATGCCCCACGCCGCAGGCTGATTGTGGTTGATCATTTACGTCCCGCACCGATTCTTCTTTTTCGCCGGGCCGCGCTTTCCCGACCATGAATTTCTTCTCCCTCGGAAGAACAGAGTCTGCAGGCAATATCAGCCGTTTCTGTTTCCCGGCGGCGCTCACCCTGCTTTTTCTCGCGCTCGTTGGAATTGGCGCAAGCCATCATGAACTCTGGCGGGACGAGATGCAGGCGTGGCTCATCGCCCGGGATGAGCCCAACCTACCGGCCTTGCTCGAACAGGCGCATTATGAAGGAGCGCCCCCGCTTTGGAGCCTGATGTTGCGTCCCTTGACTTTTCTCACCCACCGCCCCGAAGCGATGCAGGTTTTCAACGGGGCGCTCGCTGGAATCACCCTGTTCGTTTTTGCCTGGTTTGCGCCCTTCAGCCGGGTCCTGAAGACGTTCTTTGTCTGCAATTATTACCTGATGTATGAGTACGGGATCGTCTGCAGGAATTACCTTCCCGCCATACTCTGTTTGGCCGTTGCCTGCATCCTGTACCGCTCGGCGCGCGGGCGGCCCTGGCCTTTTGTGATTTCGCTGATCGTGGCGGCGTTCGCCAGCGTGCACAGTCTGATCGTCGCCGTGGCGATGGGAGCGGCAATGTTGGGAAGCTGGCTCTTTGATGCCCTGAAGGGCGGGGAGAAGCAGGAGGCCGGCGCGGTGCGGTTTCGCGTTCTGCCCTGGCTCGGCTTCGCGCTCGGAGTGGGTCTGGCCGTTTATTCGATGTTGCCGAGGCTGGACACCTTTTACGATGGCGCCGCCTTCTGGAGATTCGATTGGGACCCGGCCCGGCTCGGGCGTGTTTCGTGGGCGTTTGTCTACACTCATTTTCCTCTGCCCTGGCCTGCGCCGATCCTCGGGACCCTGCCCTGGGACATGTTTGTGCCGCCTTTTGGGCGCGCACTGGTGTTCGCCTTTTCCCTCGCGATCTTTTTCGGGGCGATCTTCTTCCTTCGGCGCGATGCCGGGGCGCTCCTCTTCTACCTCATGGGAACGCTCGGGGTGTTTGCGTTTCTCTATGTCAAGTACCTGGGCTTCAGCCGGCACACAGGATTCCTGTTCCTTACGTTTTTGTTTGCCTTGTGGGTGAACCGGGCTGGCGGTCCCCCGCGCGAGGGCCGTCTGGCCATGTGGACGGGCCGGGCGGAGGAGATTGTGCTTGGATTGATGCTGGCGTTTCAGGCGTTCACCGGCCTGTACGCGGTCAAAACCGATTTTTACATGCCGTTCTCGTGTGGGAAACAGGCGGCGCAGATCATTTCTGAACACCATCTCCAGAACGCATTCACCGCGGTGGATCCGGACTGGCTGGGATCGCCGCTGGCCGGGTATCTCGACCGGTCCTTCTATTATCCGGATGAACAGCGGTATGGCAGCTTCACACACTGGGATACCCGGCGGGTGGGGGGGATCGGGGACGAGATATCCCTGTGGCGGGCGACCAACGAGGCGAAGGGCAGGGAAATGGTGTTCGTCGTGGGCCATCCCTTGGCCGATGATTTCATGAAGGCCCACGGCATTGAGAACCTGGCCCAGGTGACGGGCTCCCAGTCCCTTTTCGAGGATTACTACCTCTATTTTGTGCCGCGGCAGGCTGGAACTGCCGGCAGTGCCCGATGATGGCCCGCCGTTCGGGGGCCGAAGGCGGAACCCCGGGCGGGGGGGCCATTGACCAGTCGGCGGCTGCGCTCCCGGCCCCGCTGTGCCCGGGCGGGAGGGCCCCGGACGCGGGCCTGCGTCCGCCTTCTCTATCTTTTCCTGAACAAACGGGCTCCAGCCCAATCGGCGTGATCGCAATGGTTGCCGTCTCCGGCGTCCGTCACGACCAGTCTGAGCGCCGTCACGCCGGAGATGTCGATCTTGATGGCCTGGGGGGATCCCCGGCGTGCATGATCGCCGACTCGAACACCTTCCGGTCGTCCAGCCAGACCTGGAACACAACGCTGCCGATTCCACCCAGTTGGGAATCGTCCACGCCGATGTCCGACTCAAAATCCGAATAGGCGCCGCCGAGGTCGAAACGGATGTCGGAAGGCGCGTGCGTCCCCAATCCGAAGGAGTAAGTCCGTTCGAACAATTTCAACGGGGTCAGAGCGAAGGCCCGGTCGAACCTGAGGGTTCCGTATTGTTCCACCGAGGCGGGCTTCAATTCACTCAGCCAAATGAACGGCCGGGAGCCCGCGATTCTCCTTTGGTGTTCGAGTTCTTCAGCGCTGTACCGGTGGGACTCGTAGATCGAATAGCGGGCGCCGCGGGAGGTTAAGTCAAAGATGCGGTTGAGGCACTGGTCCAGCGTCTCGCGATTCACCTGGTAGACGCCTTCTTCCTCCGGCCCCACCATGACATGGGTGACCGTGGTCTGCGTGATCAGCGACGGATCGGATTCCCGATAGGCCCGGGCGACAAGATCCTCGATGTCCTGGCTCGCGAACCCGGTTTCGCGGGTGTAGGCCCCGTTGACCGCCCGCCGTCCGGCGAGCGCCGGAACGAGGTGAACCGTGGAGTTGGCCGTAAGGAACACCGCATCCCGTGGCGTGTTGATCCTGATCCAATCGGCCACCAGACGATCGCTGGCGCTGAAGAGGCGCTCCGGTTCGCGGCTGTACCGCGTCACCCATTCGATTGTTGTGGGCACGATGGCCCCCAATGACACGAGCAGGCAGGCCGCGACGCGCAGCACGGCGGATTTCTCCCAGAAGAACGACAGGAGCCAGCCTGCGTAGAGGCAGAGCACGAGATCCAAATAGAGAAAGAACTTGTTGCTGTCGCCCCAGTTGGGCGTGAAGCGGAAGAAGTTGATCACAAGAAAATAGAAGCCCGCCACCGCAAGCAGGGCGAGCAACGCGATTTTTCCCCGCCGGTCCTGATCAGTGTCCTGCCGCCGGATGCGGAATGAGAGGAACACCGCGGGCAGGCCGATCACCAGCGGAACTCCCGCAGCCCGGATCCAGAACCAGAATCTCTGGAGGTGCAGGAATGCGGGGATTTCCGGCATGGGCCCGAGGTGTTGGGGGACGTTGAAGCCGGAGAATCCCGGGGCTTTTTCCTGGGAGAAGATGAATCGCAGCTGCAGCGCGACCGGAACGGCCGCGAGCAGGATCGCGAGAATCTTGAGCGAGGCGTGGGGAGACTGGTAGTCATCGCCCTCCGTGCGGGACGGGACCGGCGAGGTCTGGCCCGGGTCGCCCGGCGCGGGGGAAGCCTCTCCCACGGTCTGACGGAACAGGCGGGCGGCGAATCTGTTCCGGGAGATGGCGGGTGGCTGGGAAGGTTCCGGCTCATACAACATCAGCAGTCCGACCAGCGGCGCGATCGTCAGGAAGGTGTGCATGTGAAACAGCGGAAGAAACGCAACCATCCCGAGAATGAAATACGTGCTCCGATCGGTCGTCGTTTGTTGGCTGAATTTCCGGTAGAGAACCACGAGAACGAGCATGGCCAGCGGAAACCCGAACAGAAACGGAAGCTGCGGCTGGAAGAAATCGATGACGACGTTGAGGAAATTGTAGTACGGATAGACGAGGGTGTTTTCGATGCTGCTCCATGAGCCCAAAGCCAGCGGTCCTTCGCCCACCGGATGGCCGGCGAGGCTGAAGAGGAGGTTGATGACGCCGATGTGGCCGAAGAAAAAGAGGAGCCCTGCAAACACCGTCGCCGCGCGCGTCTTCAGGACCGAATAGAGAAAGTGGCAGGTCAGCGAACAAAGGGAAAAGGCAAACAGGACCATCGGGATCTTCAGGCTGTAGAAAAGGGAGAAGCCTCCCTTGTCCAGGATGGCCGCGAAGAAATCGGTCATGAAATGGTAGCTCAGCTTGGCCGCGGCAGATTGCGGATTCAGCGGCGGGAAGGCGCTTTGTTCCATGAAGGCGGACACCGTGCCCATATGAAACGCGAGATCCCGCGTGTTGCCGCGAAACAGGATGTCGCCGTCGCGGTTGACCCAGACGCAGACGGTGAAATACAAAGTGATCAGGGCGGTGGGGAGGAAGCTCGCCTGCCAGAAGCGCTTGTCGAAGACGAACAGCGAGGCGAACCACGCCGGATCCCGGCGGCGGAACCTCCATGCCAGCAGATTGAAGCCGAGGATCAGCGCCATGCCGCCGGTCACGGTGTGAAGGCTGAATCCCGAGGCCCAGGACAGCAGGAAAACGATCCAGGCGCCCCAGAAAGCGCCAAGTATGATGGCGGAAGCGAGGCGCACCAGGAAGTCGCCGCGGCTGAGCGAGAATTCCTCGTCGAGGATGAAACCAAACCACAAGATGGAGAATAGGAAGATGACGCTGATCACGATTTTGTCCTGAGGGTTGTGGGTGGTGGCGGGATCTGGGCGCAGAAGGCCGGGGGTCCGGGTCCGGCTTCAATGCCCCGGCGCGGAAAGGAGGCGTTGCATTGAGGCGGCAAGGGTCACGTGAGATTGCCTCTGCCGGAAAGAGTCCACGATATCGGTGAGGGATTTCACAGTCCGCGGGAAGGGTCAACGAATCTATCGGGTCATGCGATACAATGTTGCGGGCGTGTGCGGGCCTTTAAACTCTGCGATCTTCTCCCATTTTTCCGGGGTGTACTTCGAGCCGATCACCTCCTTGCAGACCGGGGTGATCAGAATAAACTCGCCGGGTTTCGCACGGTCCAGGAAACCGACATCCTGGATGAAGCCGTATCCCGGCTGCCCCCGATGCTTGTGGACAGGATCCGCAAAACGATAGCCGAACCTGAGGTCGAGATCTTGCTGGATTGATCCTGTGATCCAAAGATCGGTTTCCGGATGCGCTTTCAGCCAGGGGACAAGTTCCGGGAGGAAATCCCGATCCTCAACGTAAAGCAAATGTTCGGAATGCATGATCCGGCCGGTGGTGAAAGCCACGACGAGCAGCAGGCCGACGAGCAGGATTCGCAGCCAGGGTTGGACCCACAACCACAACGAACGCAGCGCCCAGCCAACGTAGCAGGCGATCGGCACGCTCAAGATCGTCAGGTAGCGCGGCTCCTTGTGATAGGGGAAATAGGTTCTCATGCTCATCGAGCCGAACTCCACCCACAGGAGGGTGCCAACGAGGAAACAGAGCAGGAGGGAACAGGCCGATCTTCCCCTCCATATGCGCCAGATTCCCCAGGCGAGGGCGCCCGCGAAAAGATAGAAGTACCAACCGTAGAGGGGATAGCCGTTCACGAAGCGGCCGTAGGTCGAGCAGCGGGTTGGCAGGTTCAAAAGCAGGCTGGGCAGGTACGCATAACCGCGGCTGCTGTCGCCTTGAAGTCCCATGTCCTGATAGCCCTGATCGAACAGGCCGATGCTCACTAGATAACGTTGTTGGAAGACTCCGGTGGTCAGATAGAGAAACAGCCCGTCGACGGCCATGACCGCGGCGAATCCAAGCAGGATATACGCGTACACCCACGGGACGCGGCGTTCGCGAAAGGTCTGCCACAGGACCAGGGCGAGGAAGCCCCACGCATAGACAAAGGCCCATTCTTTCGTCAGCGCGCCAAGGCCCCAGACGGTTCCCGTGGCGATGGCCAGCCAGACGGCTCTTGATGGGCTGCTCTTCCGGGAGGATTCGAGCAGAACCAGTCCGAGAACTATCAAGCCTCCGAAGAAGGACATCTCGATGTCGCCGCGGATCGTCGTGGAGACAAACCAGTCGACCGGATTGAAAGCCAGGACCACGGTGGCCCACCGGGCTGCGCAGATGTCGCCGCTGATCCTGAGGGTAATCCAGTAGGCGATTGGAATGGAGGCGAGCCCCAGGACGAAGACAGGAACAAACGCGAGCCAGTAGTGGACCCCGAACACCTTGAAGAGAATCGCGATCGGCAACCAGATGCCCCATCTCAACCCCCAGAGGCTTTCCAGGGTCTCCTTGGCGTCCCCGTTCAGGAAACTCCTGACGTAAAACAGGTACATCCAGTCATCATGTCCGCGAATCCCGTTGAAGATCCAAAGTCGTGCGAGGGAGCTTCCGCCCATGACGATGAGCAGCCAGAAAACCGTGGACCGCCGGATCCCGGCGGGACGCGGCGATGCCGGGCTCCCGGCCCCACGGCCTTCGACGATGGGGGCAGAAACGGCAAAAGGGATTTCGGCATTCATGGTTTGCCCGGGAAGCGACGGCATATTGACGGTGCCCGACACGGGGCGCCGGCAGCATTCCGGGGGAGCAGATCTACGGGGTCATGCGAAACAGCGTTGCGCGCGTGTGAGGGCCTTCGAATTCCTTGATCTTCTCCCATTTTCCGGGGGTGAAACGCGAGCCGATCACCTCCTTGCTTGCCGGGGTAATCAGAATGAGATCCCCGGGCCCGGCCTGATCCAGGAAGCCAACATCCTGGATGGAACCGTATCCGGGTTGTCCCCGGTGCCGGTGGACGGAATCCGCGAACCGATAACCAAACCTCAGATCCAGATCCATCTGGAGGGCGTTCGTAGTCCAGAGTCTGGATTCCGGATGCGCCTTCAGCCAGGGGATGAATTCGGGCAGGAAGTCCCGTGCCTCAGTGTAGAGCACATGTTCGGAATGCATGACCCGGCTGACGTTGAAAGCCACGGAGAAAAGCAGGATGGCGAGTAGAATCCGGAGCCAGGGCTGGACCCACAACCACAGGGAGTGCAAAGCCCAGCCGATGTGGCAGGCGATCGGCACGCTCAGAATCGTCAGATAGCGGGGTTCCTTGTGGTAAGGAATATAGGCGCTCATGCTCATGGAGCCGAACTCAACCCAAAGCAGGGTCCCAATGACGAAACAGAGCAGGCCGGTCCACGGTGATGGCCGCCTCCAATAGCGCCAGATGCCCCAACCGAGGGCGCCGATGAACAGGTAAAAATACCAGCCATAGATGGGGTAGCCGTTCACAAAGCGCCCGCTGGTCGAGCAGGGGGTGGTGAGGTCCAGGAGCAGGCTCGGCAAGTATGCATAGCTGAGACTGCGGTCGCCGTTGAACCCCCCAACCTGGCGCATCTGTTCGTACAAATTGATGCCCACCTGGAATCGATGCTGAAAGGCGCCCGTGAGCCGATAAAACAACAGACCGTCGAGGGAAAGGACGGCGGCAAATCCAAGCAGGATGAATGCGTACACCCACGGGATGCGGCGTTCATGAAAGGTCTGCCACAAAACCAGGGCGAGGAAGCCCCATGCGTAGACGTAGGCCCATTCCTTTGTGAGCGCGGCAAGGCCCCAGACAATTCCCGTGGCGACAGCCATCCAGACGGCCCGGGACGGGCTGGTCCTCCGGGCGGATTCAATCAAGACGAGTCCCAGGACAATCAAACCTCCATAGAAGGACATTTCGATGTCTCCGCGAATGGTGGTGGAGACAAACCAGTCGACCGGGTTGAAAACCAGGGCCACGGTGGCCCACCGGGCCACGCGGATGTCACCGCTGATCTTGAGAGCGATCCAATATGCGAGAGGGATCGAGGCGAGCCCCTGGATAAAACCAGGAGCGAATGCCAGCCAGTAATGGACTCCGAAGAGCTTGAAGAGAACCGCGATGGGCAACCAGACCCCCCAACGCGCGCCGTGGGGCGAAAGCACAAGTTCCCCGGTGTCTCCATTCAAGAAGCCTCTGATGTAAAACAGATAAGGCCAATCATCATGGCCATATATCCCGTTGAAGATCCAGATTCGCAGCAGGCAGCCTCCGCTGATGACCGCGAGCAGCCACAGAATCGAAGAGCGCTGAACCCCGGCGGGAACCGGCGATGGCGGGCTTTGCGAGCCGCCTTTCTCGATGCGGGGGAGAGGGGGCGCGGAGGCGCTGTCTGCGTTCATGATTTGCCGCGGATGATGCTGCACACCGGCGCTGCGTGGCGTTGTGGGGCAATCGTCAGGGACAGGAATTAAAAATAAAAAATCTATACTTCAGAGAAATATAGAAAGAATCTACCGGTTGATCCGATACAACGTCGCATGCGAGCGCGGGCCGTCGAATTCCATGATTCGATTCCATTTTCCGGGCGTGTAATGCGAGCCGAGGACGTTTATGCAGAGCGGTGTGATCAGGATCAGGTCTCCCGTCTTTGCCTTGTCGAGGAAGATGACTTCCTGATTCGTCCCGAATCCGGGTTGCCCCCGGCATTGGTGACTCGGATCCGCAAACCGGTAGCCAAATCTCAGGTCGATGTCCTGCTGGACGGAACCCGTTGCCCAGAGCCTGGATTCCGGATGCGCCTTGAGCCAGGAGATGAACGCCGGCAGGAAATCGCGCGCCTCGGTGTAGAGTATGTGCTCGGACCACATGATCCGGCTGACGTTGGCGGCCACGGACAACAACAGGATCGCGAGCACAACCCGAAGCCAGGGTTGCACCCACAGCCACAGGGAATGCAGCGCCCATCCAATCCAGCAGGCGATGGGGACGCTCAGGATGGTCAGATAACGCGGTTCTTTGTGATAGGGAATGTAGACGCTCATGCTCATCGAGCCCAATTCCATCCAGAGCATGGTCCCGATGATGAAACAGAGCAGGATGGACCAGGGCGATCTCCGCCCCCGCAGGCGCCAGATTCCCCAGACAAGACCGCCGATGAAAAGATAAAAGTACCAGCCAAAAAACGGATATCCGTTTGCGTAGCGCTGGTTCAAAGAGAGGGCGTTGGTCAGATTCAGAAACAGGCTCGGCAGGTAGGCGTAGCTCAGGCTCAGGTCGCTCTTATATCCCCCATCCAGGCGTGCGCGCTCGAACCAGCCGAACGATTGCTGGAATCGCTGCTGGAAGACTCCGGTTGTCAGATAAAGAAACAGTCCGTCGGCGGCCATGACGGCGACCAATCCCAACAGGATGCCCGCATACACCCACGGGATGCGGCGCTCGTGAACGCTCCGCCAGAGAGCCAGGGCGAGGAAGCCCCAGGCATAGACAAAGGCCCATTCCTTTGTGAGTGCGGCAAAGCCCCATGCGATTCCTGTGGCGACGGCCAGCAGGAGGGCGCGGGACGGATTGGTCTTTCGGGAAAACTCGACTGAGACCAACCCCAGCACAATCAAGCCTCCGAAGAAGGACATCTCGATGTCTCCGCGAATCGTTGTGGAGACAAACCAGTCGATCGGATTGAAAATCAGGGCGAGGGTGGTCCACCGGGCGACGCGGATGTCACCGCTGATCTTGAAAGCGATCCAATAGGCGAGCGGAAGGGAGGCCAGCCCCAGGAGAAAGCCGGGGGCGAATGCCAGCCAGTAATGAACCCCGAAGATTTTGAAGAGCACCGCGATGGGCACCCAGATTCCCCACCTCAACCCCCAGAGGCTCCCCAGGAGGTCATCGGTGTGCCCATTCAGGAAGTTCCTGATGTGCAGCAGGTACATCCAGTCGTCATGCCCGTGGAGCCCGTTGAAGATCCAAAGGCGCAACAAGCAGCACCCTGTCGTGACGGCCGCCAGCCACACGACCGTGGATCGCCGGTTCCCGGCGGAAAGCGGAGACGGCGGGCTGCAATATCCGCTGCCGGTGGCGATGGGGGCGGTGGAAACGGCGGCGCTGTCTGCGTTCATGATCTGCGGTTGGGGAGACTGCGGTCTGGGCCGGGAACCATGCAGGCGAATGGGGATGGGCCGGATTCCCGGGGCATTGCGGCTGGGCCCGGGCGGGTCGGCGACATTCAGATCCGGGTCATCTGCCGGCGAGGTAACGCCGCAGGTCCAGGGCATCGAGCGCCGCGTTTCGGTCGTCCGTCCAGAATATGGCGTCGTCCGGCGGCGCAGCATCATATTGGGTCAATGTGCGCTTTACCCGCCCGTCCTCCTCCTCGGTGGGCAGCCAAGCGATGACTTGCCTGAGCTGGTAGGGGCGGCAGAGGAAGACGTACTGCGTGTCGGTGCAATCCCAGTCGCGGATTTCAGAGGTCGTCGCGACCTTCAACGCCGTCCAATCAAGGGTTCGGGCAGTCGCCGCAATGACGGGGAAGAAGTTGCTGTAGCGATTCGTGGTGTGGATTGCGACCAGGCCGTGCCGTTTGTCGAGCCGTGAGAAATAGACGGCCAGCGCTTCACGCGTGAGCAGGTGCGCGGGGATGCCGTCGCCGGTATAGGCGTCGACGACGATCAGATCATAATCCGTCGAACTTGCTTCAAGTCCCTTCCGGCCGTCGGCCTGGTCGATGTGGATCTGGGCGGGGGAATCGGAAACGAAGGTGAAGAAACTCCGGGCCATCCGGATCGCCTTTGGATCAATGTCCCAGAAATCGACTCGATCGGCGGCGCGGGCGTAGGCGGCGAGCGTGCCCGCTCCGAGCCCGATGACGGCCATGTTCATCGAAGGATGCGCGTTCTTGATGCCATTGATCAAACAGCCCAGGCCCGAGCTCTCGGTGTAATAGAGCGTGGGGTGGCGCCGGGCCTCGGGGCTGTTGGTGATCTGGGTGCCGTGGGTGATGGTCTCATTCGAAAGGACCATGCCATCCTTCACGGACTTGAGGATCATGTACCCGTAGATGTCGCGGAATCTCCGGATGCGAAGAGTCCCGGCGGCTTCCTCGTGCGTTTGCTGGCACACCACGCCGGCGACGGGCGCGGCCACGATCACGATCACGACTGCAACCGTCAGCGCCTCGCGGCGCGCGATGAGTCGCACCAGCCCGAGGATCAGCAGCGCGCAGGAAACGACATAGAATTCGGACGGGCGCAAGAACAGCAGGGGCGCCCCGAGGCTGGCAAACAATCCCCCCAGCACGCCTCCTGCGGCGAGCACGAGGTAGTAGAGGGAGAACCGGTGCGTCGGGCGGGTTTCATGGATGAGCCCGTTCCCAAAAAAACTTCCTGCGGCCGTCAGCGACATCAGCCAGAATACCGCCGGGCCATCGACCGTGGCGTTGCTCGCGCCCTTGGTGAGCATGAATCCCGTCAGGCTGATCGCAAGCCAGCCGAGGCATGCCAGCGTGAAGCGGGGCTGCCACCAACTGGAGAACGTGACGAGGAAACTCAAAAGGTAGACGCCAAACGGGCCGACCCACGCGAGCGGGGTTGAGCCGATCTCGGCCGCAACATGGTGGGTGGCGCCGAGCATGCCCACGCAGGTCAGCATGCTCAGGCCCATCCAGAGGACGATGCGGCCGCCCGAAACCGGTTCCGCAGTCCGGTCGGCGGCCGGATCGGGAGAGTCGAGGCGCCGGTAGCACAGGCCCGCAGTTGCGAGAAGTCCGGCCAGGACCCACAGGAACCCCTGCCAGTAGAATGTCTGATCAAAAAGGCCGGCCGCCCGCTCAATGATGAAGGGGTACAGCACGACGCCCGCAAGGCCGCCGGCATTGGAAAAGGCATAGAGATGGAAGGGCACCGGCTGGCCCCGGCGCCGCAGCCATCCATGCATCAACGGCCCGGTGCTGAAGAGGAGGACCATTGCGGGCAGGGTCGCAAGAGCGAGCGTGAGCAGGATTCCTCCCAGTCCGGTCCAATGACTTTCCCTCACCCACGCCAGCCGGCTGCACACAACTGCGACTAATGCCAGTCCGCCCGTGGCCGCAATCTGGATGCGGGGGGTGCGGAGCAGCAGCCACGCGGCCCAGGCATAGCCGAGGAGGAGGGTCGACTGGAAGTAGACCATGGCGCCCAGCCACGTCGATGCGGCCCCGCCCTGCACCGGGAGCAGCAGCTTGCCGACCAGGGGCTGGACGGAGAACGCAAGAAACGCGCTCAACGGGACGGCTGCGACGACCGCGTAGAAAAGCACGCGGGAGAGGGCAGCCGGGGACGGCGATAAGCGGGGGAGACGCATAGAAAGTCGGGGGTGGGTTGATCAGCGCCGGGTCAGGAATGCAAGCGCCGAGCGCAGCGGGGACGCCATGATCGACGGGTAGGCTTCACAGGGGGTCCAGCAAACGGGGCATCGGCCGGCCGCCACTGCGCGGCGCACGCCTTCGCGGCGGGATTTCTCCAGGATCGGCATCAGCGCATAACCTGAATCGCGGATGTTCCCCAAGGGTTTGTTCCAGATCGTGCAAGGATAGACGTTGCCTTTTTCCGAGAGATAGGCGGACGAAAGCAGGGCCGAGCATACGATGCGCGTGCGGCCGGTGGCAAGATACCTCTGCGCCTCGGCGCGATAGATCCGCTCGATCGCCCGCATCGGGAACGACGAGCCCCCCCCGGGTCTTGCGGCCGCGGCGGCCAGGGCTGCGGAGATTTCCGCGCGGTGGACGCTTCCGCCGAACCCGTCCTGCGCCTCCCTGGCCCGGTTGCCGTAGAAGTGTTGCGAGAAATGGGGAATGTTGAGGTGAAGGGTTCCCCGGTCGATGGCGGGCTGCCGGCGCTGGACCAGCGCGGCATTGACCGCGGCGAACGTGTCCTCGACCAATTCCGCCGTCGTGCGGCCGCAGGAGGCCTTGTGCCCGTGCAGCGTCATGCCGAGGTACGTGTTTTCCGGGCCGATCTCTCCGCGCACGGCGGCGAATGTGTCGATGGCGTGCGCAAAGTCGTTGCGGACGCCGCGCAGCCGGTCGTTGAGCTCCGGGGGACCGTCGACGGAAACGGAAACGACCAGCCGCGCGCGCACGGTCTTGCGGAGCTGCACCACCGTATCGTGAATACGCGTCGTTGCCAGGCCGTTGGTCGGAAAATGGACCAACAGCAGGTCGGGGCACGCCCCGGCGAACGCCTGGACGACCGGGACGAAATCCGGCCGGTCCGTCGGCTCGCCCCCGGTGAAATCGATCCACTGCAGAAAGGGGTTTGCCCGCGCGGTCGCGCGCACCTCATCCAGCGACAGCTCGTTGTCGAGTCCGCCGGGAGCGTCCTTCACCTTCCAGATTTCGCAGTAGACACAGCGCGAGTAGCAGCGCTTGGTCACCACGAAGGTCAGCTTCGTTGGAGTTCCCTCGATCCCGGCGGCGGCCGCGGCGGTGCGGCCGGCGAAACGGCTCCAGGAGTATAGTCTGCTCATCGCAGGGTCTGGCCTCTCGGAGCGGCCACCTGCTCCGCCGGTTTCGATTCCGGTGCGTGCGGCCCGGGCGGGCCGGCCGGCGCCTCGGAGAGCACGTCATCCAGGTCGATCCGCGTGCGGTCGGGCTTGTAGTGGCCGCCCATGGTTTCAAGTGCGTAGGGCGTGTCGAGCCGGAACAGGGCGAATTTGACGGCTTCGGCGTTCCTGCGGACGATGGGCACGGCATGGGTGTCAAGGATGAGCTGGCGCCAGGGCTTGGCGAAGCGATCCTCGCAATTCACCCAGTAGTCCCAGTGAAGGTAGATTCCTCCGGGATACTGCCGCACCATCTCGCGCATCTCCGTCCGCACCATGTTCTCCACGCTGTAGAACTGCGCGGCATTTCGCCCCAGCATGTTCCATACGCAGGGGTCGGTCGAGATCACGAGCGATCCCGTGGGCAGCATTGCCGCGGCTTCGCGGGCAAAACTGATGTCCGCGCGCGCCTGGTTCGATTCGCGGCCGAGCGTGGGAACGAAATGCATGGCGCAGATCCAGTTCATCACGATCGCCGCCCCGACCGCGCCCAGCAGAAACGGCCGGCGGCGCAGCATTGCCCAGGATGCCGCTGCGCCAATCCCCATCAGAAGCGCCACAGGGGCGGCCGACACGACGGCATAGCGGGAGCTCGCGCCATAGTAATAGCCGCCGGCGTAGAAGAGCACGAAAATGCCCCAGGAGAGGATAAACCAGAGAACAGCCCCCCATCCGAGCTTTCGATTGAGGATTGCGAGCCAGGCCAGGCCCGCGAGGGCAAGCAATGTGCCGGCCAGCGGGAACCACTTTCCCTGCACAAAATAGCCGGCGTTGCTTTCCAGGTTCTTTGCCAGGAATGCGAGGCCGAACCGCTGGCCGTTGGTTGCGCCCCAATCCTCCGTGCGGACCGACCACAGGTGAAGCAGATGCGGCGTGATCAAAGCCAGGGACAATCCGAGCGCCGCCCAGGTGGTGCGGTCTTCGAGGAAGCGCCGGTCCGCGGCCAGGAGCAGGCTTGCGGCCACGGGAAAAATGAGCAGCGATTCCGGCCGGAAATAGGCGGCGAACGCGGCCGCCGTCGCGAGCAGGAGGGCGGTCAACGGTGATCCTTCACCGGTGTCGGAGTCGCGCCACCGGGCATGCACACAAACCGCGAAAAAGGCGATGGCCGTGGCGGCCGCCGCCGTGGGCTCGACGGCCGTCGTGCGACCCCACCACAGGACGAGAGGGGTGAAGCTGAAGCAAAGGGCCGCCGCGATCGGCGTTCCGGTGGGCAGGGTCCATGGCGCGAGCACCAGCGCGAAATAGAGCACCGCGGCGGTGAGCCCCGTCACCACCCTGATCGTCGCGAATGAGACGGGTTCAGACGCTCCAAACAGCCGGTACATCCAGGAAAGCAGATAGGGATGTCCATTCGGCTGTTTGTTCACCCAGCCATCGTACATCGTAAAATCCCCGTACTCGACCTGGGCATAGTTGGCGTATTCCGCCCGGCCGGTGTGGGCGATCGTCTGTCCGATCTGCATGTAGATGTGCTCGTCGTAGAAGATGCGGTTGGTCTGGGGCGCCAGGCCGCAGGCGCAAAAACAGAGGACGGCCAGCCCCAGGCCGGTCAGCAGACGCCGGCGGCCCAGCAAACGGATCAGCGGCGCGACCAGCCCGGCGAAAGCGGCCAGGCCCAACCCCACGCAGGCATGCATGCCCCACACGGTGGAGACGGGGACCATGGCGCGCTGCTCCGTTGTCGAGTGTTCGGCAACGACGCGCTGGGCCCAGAAGACCATCGCCCCCAGCGCGGCGAGGCAGAACCCGTACCACAGCGGCCGGAGCCAGCGGGGAGCCGCCCGGTTGTCTCGTTGATCGGAATCCGCGGAATCAGTGTCCATCGGTGTTCTTCAATGGTTCGGTCGTTTTTCCCGAAGCGCCGCTCTTCGTCAGCAGGGCGGACCCCAGGGCGAGGTGCTGCACGCCGCTCTCGATCCACGCCTCAACAATGCCCGCAGCATCGTCGGACATCGGTTTGCCGTGCAGGTTGAGACTGGTGTTGATCACGGCGCCGACGCCGGTGAGCGCCTTCACCCGGGCAAGCAGGCGGAACCACGGATCGGCCTCGTTGTCGGGCACCATCTGGGGCCGGCAGGAGCCATCGGGGCCGATCGCGCCCGCGAGCGCCGCGCGGCCGCGGGGCGTCGTGAGGAATCCCATCGTCATGTGCAGGTTCGCGTCGCGGCGGTCCCGGTAGTCCGCAAGCAGCACGGGCGCCTCGGAGAGGAGGATCGAGGGGCAGAACGGTTGGAACCAGACGCGGCGCTTGAGGCGGAGATTCAGATCGTCCCGGGCGGTGGTGCTGTCGGCGCGGGCCACGATGCTTCGGGCGCCAAGCGCGCGGGGCCCCAGTTCCATCCGCCCCTGCGCCCACATCACGATTCCGCCGGCGGCCACGCGTTCGGCGACGGCCGCGGCCATGTCGGCCGGGCGCTCGCACGCCGCGCCGGTCGCGGCGGCGATGGCCCCGGCGCCCCGGCCGAGGTCGCCGTGGTCGATCCCCAGGCGAAAATCGGCAAAGGGCCGCGGCCGCAGGCCCGTCAGGCGGTGCCAGACCATGAGCGCGGCGCCCAGGCCGAGGCCGCCGTCGCCCATCGCCGGGCAGATCTCGATGCGCCGGATGCCGGGCGTTGTCCGCACCAGCCGGTTGACCTTGATATTGGATGCCACGCCGCCGGCGTAGCCAAAGGAGGCGATCCCGGTGGCTTCGGCAAGTTGCGCGAAAAACCGCGGCACGAAATGCTCCAGCGTTTGCTGGGCCATGCGGCAGACCTGCTCGCGCGGCGTGCTCCAGACGACGCCGGCCACCGCCGCCGCCATCCGCGTCGGCGCGATCGAGCAGCGCAAAATCGGGAGCCCGTTTGCCTCGCGCCCGAGGGAGAACCAGCCGAGAAAAGGATTCGTCTGCGCGGGCACCTCGGCGGCGAATGTGGCGAGCGCCATGACCTTGCCCTCGTCCTCGAGCGGGCGCATCTGCAGCTCGTTCGTGACGTGCTCGAAGAACAGGCCGAGCGAGGCGGACCCGGGGATCGAGAGCATCTTCTCCAGCGATCCGCGGGTCTCGGACCACCGCCAGACGGAGCCGGATTCACCGTCCCCGATTCCGTCGAGAGTCACGATCAGGACGTCTGTCTCGGGTGGCACGGACGGCGCGCCCGTGGCCGGGGCCGGCATGGGCAGGATGCCTGTGCCACTTTCCGACCAGTCCGGCCAGAACGCGGCGGCGGCGGCGTGCGCCTCATGGTGGTCGACGACGAACACGGTTTCGAACGGGGCCTCCAGGGCGCGGGCAAACCAGCGCCGGGTCCAGCTCCGGAAGAACCTGTTTGTGGAGAGCTGCGTGAGCGAATACTTCGCGCGCTGCTTGATGCCCGACATCGAGCCGGGTGGAGGCAGGCGCCGGCGCAGCCGGTAGTAGTTGTCCTTGAGCGAGGGGAATACGCGGGTGAGGGTCTTGGCCGGATCGGAGGTCGTCGGCGCCCAGGCGATGCGGCGGCCGGCGGCGGCCGCGCGCATGGCCGCGATGCAGCGCACGGGAATGCCGACATCGAGCTTGCGGCCGCTCAGCCGCTCCTCGTTGAGCGCGAGCTCGACTCGGCCGTCGACCACGAGGGCGGCTCCGGCGTCGTGGCCGTCCCACACGCCGACCACGGCATCAAAGGGAGCGATCGATCTGCTGTTCCCGGTAGTTTTCACAAAATGCGGTGGTGGCCCAATTTCACAGAAGACAACGAAGGGAACAGAGAGGAGCGATGAATCCAATTCTCCTGGGAAAGGGCGCATCTCCCGATTGTCGGTGACGTTCTGGCGCGCGCAGCTGTGGCACGGGCATCCTGCCCGTGGACGCGCGCCAGGCAACATGGGCAGGATGCCCATGCCACTTGCGCCACCGTCAATCGGGAGATGCGCCCCCTGGAAAACGCAGTTGACGCCACGGATTTCCTGGCGCGGCTCCGCCGCAACGGAAGGCAGGGGCGCGATCTTGTCTGCCGTGCCGTAGCCTCGGCGAAGGCTGGTCGCGCCCTTTAAGGGGACGCAGCCCCTCGACACGCTCGGGGCCCTGAGCTTGCTCGCGGTGAGCTTGTCGAACCCGTCGAAAGGGCAAGCCTGCGCCCCTACGGGACCTGATTCATCTGAGATAACGGCTTTCACAAAAATGGATGGCGGATGTTTTGTGGCCGGGAGCGCCGGCGAACTGAGACCGTACGCCGACAGAATCGATCCGGATCGCCCACGAATGCACACCAATAGGCACGAATTCCGGAGCGGGCGACAATCTGCCGGCGGGCGGAGACCCTACGCCGACAGAATCGATCCGGACTGCCCGCGAATGCACACCAACACGCACGAATCCCGGAACCACTCGCAGGCGCTCGGGGCCAAAAATCGGAGGCGTCCTCCCATTCGTGCAGATTCGTGTGTATTCGTGGGCGCAATCTCATTTTTGAATTCTGCGGTCAAACGGGATCGTTGAAATTGGCGGACGGGACTGCTGCGTGGCGGCGCCGGCAAAGGCCCCGGAGCAGCGTCCAGCCGTATGAGAACCACGTGCGCGGCCGGGACAGGGCGATCTTCGAATAGCCTGCGACGCGGGCGCGTTCATGAGTGGGAACTTCAGCGAGCCGATATCCGGCGGCAAGGGTCGCCATGATCATCTCCATCTCGATGGTGGTGTGCCGCGCGCGCAGGTCGAGCTTGCGGAAAATCTCCGTGCGGATGGCCCGGAATCCATTCTGCGAGTCGGACAGCCGTGTGCGGAACCGGTAGTTGATCAGGCAGGTGATGAAGGCGGAGCCGGCGAGGCGGAGGAATTCATCCCCGCCGCCGTGGAGTTCGTCCGAGCCGCCGAGCAGCCGCGAACCGCCCACGTGGTCGGCCTCGCCCGCCTTGATCGGCGCCGTCAGCATCGGGATGTCGATCGGATCGTGGGAGCCGTCGGCGTCGATGAAGACGCAGACCGGCGTTGTGACGTGGGCCACCGCCAGGCGCAGCGCAGCGCCTTTGCCGATGCCCCGATCGCGCACAATCCGGGCGCCGGCCTTCTCCGCGACCTCCGCCGTGCCGTCGGACGAGCCTCCTTCGACGACGATCACGTTTGCCGCATAGCGCAGGCACTCCTCCACAACGGCCGCGACGGTCGCCGCCTCGTTGCGGGCCGGAATGACGGCTGTGACGTCAGGGTCGGGAAATGAGGGATGGCCGGCGAGATCGCCGGGGTTGAGTTCGCCATTGCGGACGAACCGCGCGGCGCGAAGCAGGACAAATTGCCGCTCGTGGCTCCCGAAGCGCAGAGGTCCGGCCGGGGGGGGCGTCGCGATGTTGGAAGGTTCACCGGGCATGATCGGAGAAACCGCCGGTTGAGGGCTGCACCCGGCCAGAAGGTATCTCGCAGTTCAGGAGATCGGGTGAACGCATGGGAAACGCGCCTCCGACATTGGTGGACCCGCGTGTCTCTGCCAAGAGCGAAGGCGGCGGAGCGGCTTGTTTTACACCAATTGCCGGTATGCCGGATCCTGCATCCCTATCGACGCGAGAAAATGTCTGCACTGGGCCGCGGCTTCGCCCGATGCCCGTCGAGAAACACCGGCTTGTTCTCATGGTCCTTCCGTTGAACATCCTGAAGAGCAAGGCGGAAATGCCAACCTCCAGGTGCGCCCCGCCCTCAGTGCTGTCGGACGCTCACCAGAAGTAATAACGTCCCCGGCTCGTCAGGACAGGCCCCGGGGAGCCTGGCGGCGGAAGCGTGGTCATGTCGTGGTTGAACGCGAAAGTGCGGCTGGAGGGAAGCCTGTAGACGTTTTTCGTCGAATCGTCAGCGGCGCTGCTCCAGGGAGACACGAACGGCGCGGTGAACATCTTCGAGTCAAAGAGGCGGCCGAGGGAGCCATTGAATTGCACATTGTAGCCATCCCAGTTCTCAAGGTACCGGACCAGGTTCTGCACACCCCCGTTATAGGTTGTGTTTGACGTTCGACGTATTGCCCGTCAGCAGACCGGAATTGATCGTCTGGGTGGTCGTGCTGTTGTTCGGATTGGCATTCCGCAACCCGCTGGAGAGGAGTGCGTTGGCGTTGTCATCGCTCCAGCTTCCGGACAACAGGGTTATAGCATCCCCCATAAGCATCGCGGGATTCATGTCGCCGGCCACGCTTGTGCCATCGGATTTGGTGGCGGTGGAGGGCAGCGGCGCCAAGTTGTAATCGCCCTTGATATAGATGCCGCCGTTTGTCGCGACCGACAATCCGGTCGACTGATTCGGCCCGGAGAACGGCAAGGTCGCCCCATTCTCCAGCCGGAGTGCACTTGGGTTCGTCGAACTGCCGGCGACCAGCCAGACATAAACAACTCCGTTGAAAGCCGAGAGGGTTCCAGGGTAGTTCTGCAAGGCCGTGTTGAGCTTGCCGATATCGATTGTGGTGATCCCGACGTTGGTCTGCTCGCGTTCATCATACACGGGCTTGATCACCGTCGGATTCCCAGTCACAGGGTCGGTGTACGTCTCGGTGAAAATATCGTTGAAGGCGGATGGCGCCGCAACATAGCCGCTCTGCAGGTTGTTGGGATCGCTGGGCACCAGGATCACGGTGGTCCCGTCAGGATTGACCTGAATCATCAGCCCGGCCCGGTTGTACATGCGCTGCGCCGAGATCGTCGGGTCGTCGGTGAGGCCGCTCACTCCGCTGGGATACTCGCCGACAGCTCCGACGGGTTGGGACGCCACGGTTGACACCACGGCAGGGGCATCGGGCGGCGGTACGATTGCAGCCCGGTAGACGGAATTGATGTCGGGGAACAAGGAGGGGTCATTGGCCTGGATCACCGTCGCGTTGGCACCGCCCAACAAGTTCTCCGGATTCTCCATGGTCTGCAATTGCGCAGCCTCGGCGCCGGCGTCGGCGGTCGGGTCACTTGCCACGGCGTTGGCCAGATCGCTGACATCCTGAATACCGGACCAAACGGGACTCGGGTCAAAGAGGGGGTTGGTGTCGAGTATGCTGGGGAGCGCGCTCAGGTCGCCCGCCTGGTCGGTCTGCATTATCCCGGGTTTGGTCAAGACCGGGGTGCCGCCTGCGTTGGTGTCGAAATAATCGCCGCCCAGGTAGCAGACCTTCCCGGTCAGGACGAGTTGCGCCGAGGGCGTGCTCGACATGTAGATGTTGCCGTTTGCAACCACGTCGCCGTTGATTGTCACGTTCTTGGAAGCATACAACTCGAGGTCGCCCTGATAAAAGACGGCGTGCTGGAAGATCGAATAGGCGGCGACCGAGATCTGGCGCCCGACGCGCACCACGACGTTATCCGCAAAAATGGTGCCGACGGGCGGCCGGACCTCAATCTTCACATCCACCGTTGTTGAAGTTCCGTAGGTGGACATCTGGTCGGCCGGCATCCAACCCTGGACCGCGGGAAAAGGGATTGTTGACGAACGCCAGACGCGCCAGCCGGCCTGCTTCTGGCTTTGCAGGAACGGGGTAAGCGGCGCCGGCGGAGTCGCCTGGGTAGGGTCGTACGGATACAATGCGTTGACGGCAATCCCGGCGTCCGCGAGTTTCTCCGGGACATTGCTTGCATCGACGCCTTGCGCAATCGTCAGATCGCGGAACTGATAAAAGATGGATTCGAGTTCGCTTTCGGCGACTGCGCGCGCCTGCGCCCGGGTTTCGTTGCGCATCGTCAACCGATAGGAACTGAGCGCGAGCGCCAGTACTGACCCTGCGGCAATTGCAAAGGCCAGCACAAAGATCATTGCGACGATCAGAACGCTTCCGCGGCCGGATCTCATGCGCATCAAGATCATGATCAAGTTCCTTTGCAGCGAGGTCAGTCGAAGGTGCTCGTTGTAGGCACCGTTGTGGTGGTAGACGCCTTCGTCGTGGTGCCGCTGGTTGTGGTCGAACTTGCGGTTGTCGTTTCGGCGGCGGCGGAGGCCTCTGCAGATGCGGACGCCTCCGGGGCGGCGGCGGATCCGGCCGTGGTGGTCGAACCCGATGCCGTGGACGAATCCGATGCCGTGGACGAATCCGATGTCGTGGTCTGATTGGCGGCCGCGGTTGAATCCGCAGCAGTAGCGGTGGAGCCCTTCGCAGCAATCGCCATGGCCAGAGCAAAGACCGCGGCGACGATCGCCACTCCACTGCGGTCAAATCTCATGGGCATCGAGGTCATTGTCGGGTTCCTCTTTCAACGAATCAGTCAAAAGTGCTCGTCGTCGGGTGTGTGGTGGTGCCCTTGGTGGTCGTACCAGCCGTGGTGGTGGCTGCCGTGGTCGTACCCGCCGTTGTCGTGCCCGCCGTGGTGGTGCCCGCCGTCGTGGTGCCTGCCGTCGTCGTGCCCGCGGTCGTGGTACCTGCCGTCGTTGTACCCGCCGTTGTCGTGCCTGCCGTCGTGGTGCCTGCCGTCGTCGTGCCCGCGGTCGTGGTACCTGCCGTGGTTGTGCCCGCGGTCGTAGTGCCCTTGGTCGTTGTGCCCGCCGTGGTCGTGCCCGCGGTCGTAGTCCCCGCCGTTGTCGTGCCCGCCGTGGTGGTGCCCGCCGTCGTGGTGCCTGCCGTCGTCGTGCCCGCGGTCGTGGTACCTGCCGTGGTTGTGCCCGCGGTGGTCGTGCCCTTGGTGGTCGTGCCTGCCGTCGTGGTGCCCGCGGTGGTCGTGCCCGCGGTTGTGGTGCCCGCCGTTGTTGTGCCCGCGGTGGTCGTCGAACCCGCAGTCGTGGTGCCCGCGGTGGTCGTGCCCTTGGTTGTAGTGCCCGCGGTTGTGGTGCCCGCCGTGGTTGTGCCTGCCGTGGTTGTGCCCGCGGTCGTAGTCCCTGCCGTGGTCGTGCCTGCCGTCGTGGTGCCCTTGGTGGTGGTGCCCGCGGTGGTCGTCGAACCTGCTGTCGTGGTGCCCGCGGTTGTCGTACCCGCCGTTGTGGTGCCCGCGGTGGTCGTGCCCTTGGTCGTGGTACCCGCAGTCGTGGTCGAACCTGCAGTGGTCGTGCCCTTGGTGGTCGTGCCTGCGGTGGTCGTCGAACCCGCAGTCGTGGTGCCCGCGGTGGTCGTGCCCTTGGTTGTAGTGCCCTTGGTTGTAGTGCCTGCCGTGGTTGTGCCTGCCGTCGTGGTGCCCGCGGTCGTAGTCCCTGCCGTGGTCGTGCCTGCCGTCGTGGTGCCCTTGGTGGTGGTGCCCGCGGTGGTCGTCGAACCTGCTGTCGTGGTGCCCGCGGTTGTCGTACCCGCCGTTGTGGTGCCCGCGGTGGTCGTGCCCTTGGTCGTGGTACCCGCAGTCGTGGTCGAACCTGCAGTGGTCGTGCCCTTGGTGGTCGTGCCTGCGGTGGTCGTCGAACCCGCAGTCGTGGTGCCCGCGGTTGTCGTGCCCTTGGTGGTAGTGCCCTTGGTTGTGGTGCCTGCCGTGGTTGTGCCTGCCGTCGTGGTGCCCGCGGTCGTAGTCCCTGCCGTGGTCGTGCCTGCCGTCGTGGTGCCCGCGGTGGTGGTGCCCGCGGTGGTCGTCGAACCTGCTGTCGTGGTGCCCGCGGTTGTTGTGCCCGCCGTTGTGGTGCCTGCGGTGGTCGTGCCAGCGGTCGTGGTACCCGCCGTGGTGGTACCCTTGGTGGTGGTGCCTGCCGTGGTTGTGCCCGCCGTGGTTGTGCCCGCGGTGGTGGTACCGTTGGTAGTGGTACCGTTGGTCGTCGTACCCGCCGTGGTGGTGCCCGTTGTTGTGGTCCCCGTGGTGGTTGTGCCCGTGGTGGTGGTGCCCGCGGTGGTGGTGCCGTTGGTCGTGGTGCCCTCGGTGGTCGTGCCTTCAGTAGTCGTCCCCTTGGTCGTTGTGCCCGTGGTGGTGGTGCCCGCGGTTGTGGTGCCCAAAGTCGTTGTCTCTGCAGTGGTACCCTTGGTCGTGGTGCCCTCGGTCGTCGTGCCCTCGGTGGTGGTCCCTTCGGTGGTTGTGCCCTCGGTGGTGGTTCCTGCGGTCGTTGTTCCCGCGGTCGTTGTCCCCGCGGTTGTGGTTCCCACGGTGGTGGTCAAACCCTCGGTGGTGGTCGGAACCACGGTGGTCGTACCCAGGCCGCCGCTTCCGTTCGCATAGTAATTCCCTCCCACGTTGGGCGGCGACCCCGTCCGCCCAAACGTCAAACCTTCAACGCGGCTGGTCTCCCAAACGTAATTGTTGGATCCCTGCATCTTCACGCCTCCCAGCAGGGACGATGCCGCATTCGATTGAAGGTACCGGAATGACCAGCCAACGGCGAGTTGCGCTGCGGATGTGTAATTTGCCGGCAGCGGGGTGACCACGAGCCCGGTCGAATCACTCAGCACGACCGGGTTGAACATGTATTGCTTTGCAAGGTCGATCTGGGTCGATATCTTGAAGGTCGGCGGAACCAGCGTCGCGAACGACGCATTCCCCTGGGTGTTCTCCCACCAGTAAAGCGTGAGCGCGCTGTACGACGCCTGGCCGATGGGAGGCATCACCTGGAAGGCGCGCTCCCGCTGGATCTGGACCATCGTGCCGGCGGTCACATCCGCATATCCAGCATTTGGGTACGCGATCCAAGCCTGGACCGTGTCCGTCTGGCCCGAGTTTCCCGTGTCCGGCCCCCCCGTGAAATAAACGGTGACGTTGCGAACGGTGCCGGGCTTTGGATCGTCAAAGCTAGAAATCCTGATCCCCGTGCCCGTGTCGGGATAGACCGACATGACGTAGTCTCCGACCTCCAATACCGTGTCCGACTGGCAAAGAAGCGTCAGGCTTTTTGCCGTGCTGCTCGTCGCCGCGGTGGTGATCTGCGCCTCGCTGCCTACCACAATGCGGTACGTGAGGCATGAGAAGTGGGAAGGACTCGACCCCTCGCTGGGATCTGGATTGGAGAACTTGAACCGCACGTAGTTGTAGGGCTGGATCGGCGCCAGCACCGCCTGGGATATCTCATTGTCCAGATATTCCTGCACCTTCCGCGCATTGATGATCGCATCCTGCATGAGCTCGGTCTTCGTCGCGAACTTGCCGGCCATCATCGACAGGGCCATGATGGCCCCCAGGATCAACATGCCCAGCACCAGGGCGAGCATGACTTCGACCAGCGTGAAGGCGGGGCGCTTGCCCTTGGCGGGAACCGGGCTATGGGGGGACGGCGTCACGAGGATGCAGGGTCGTTGGTTCGCAGGACCGTGAGCGAAACACTCTGGTTCTGGCCGTTCAGCGTGTAGGTTGCCGTGAAGGTGGCGGCGAGCATGTTGCCGGCGGTCGTTTCCGACACCATCGAAGAGAGGTTGCCTGTGGTCGGGTCCACGTTCGACACAGAAGCGGTTACGGTGACTTGTGTCGTGGTGTCACCCAGGGGAATCTGAAAGACTCCGTCGGGTGTGGCGGTATAATTCTGGCCGGTCTCCGGCGATGTCCACGTCATGCCGGAGCCCGTGGGACTTCCATTGGGTTGAAACAGCGGTCCTGTCACCTGTGCGCGGAGGAATTGATCGCAGTAGGATTGAAGCAGCGCGCGAACCTGATCCCGGGCGCGCGCCTTGGAGGTCATCTGGTAACCGGTGAGGAACGTCCCAAAAACACCCACGAGGGCAATTGCGAGGACTGCGCCGGCAACCGCGACCTCCATCAAAGTAAACCCCGCCGCGCGGCGAAACCGCCGCTGGGAACCGCGGGAAACACCACGAACCAGTTGGGGTGATGGAGACATACGCCTGCTATTTTGGTTGTCCATATAGATACCGGATGGCGCTTTGTCGAGTAAGAGGCTAACGGCCTATCAAAAGCCTCTAGGGCACTAGGGCCGATCGGCCCTAGCAGCATTTGCGTTGGCGCAATGCCTCACGAAAAATGGAAAAGGCGAACCCGCCGGGGTCTTCCCGCCCGGAGTGCGGATTGGTCCAGCACACAGGGCTGGACCGTCTCAACAACTTATGGCGGTGAAGATTATGAAAGTTGACCCGAGGTCACCAGCGGCCTGCCGAAGGAGGGCTTTCAGATTCCGGCGCCCGCTGGGAGCTGGCGTACAGCGCCGCGCCTTGGGCGCGATTCGTCAAATGGAGCTTGTCGAAGATATTGCTGAGGTAATTTTTTACCGTTTTTTCGGTGAGGCCGATTTTCTCGCCTATGCCCTTGTTTGTGAGCCCTTCCGCGAGCAATGCGAGGACGCGCTGTTCCTGGGGTGAAAGCAGGGCCAGGCGCTCCGCCTCCATCGGCTGCTGACCGCGTTTCATCAGCCTGACCACCTGGTCTGCGAGCGACGGATCGACCACGGAATGTCCCGACGCCACCCGGACGATCGCGGCCGCAAGCGAAGCGCCGTCGTTTTCCTTGAGCAAATAACCATGGGCGCCGAGGGCCATCGCCTCATGGACGGCGCGTTCATCCGTCGCCGAGGTGAGGATCAGGATGCGGGTCTCCGGCCGGCGCCTCAGGATCTCGCGGCAGACGGCGAGGCCGGGCCGGTCGGGCAGGCGCAGGTCGAGCAGCACGACGTCAGGCGCATGGTGCATGACGGCCGCGATCCCCTGGGCGGCGGTGCCGGCTTCGCCCGCGATCTCGACGGCGGCGACCCCTTCAAGCACCGCGCGCAGGCCTGCGCGGATCAGCGGGCTGTCGTCGATGATGACCAGGCGGATGGGGTGCGGGGAGGAAGCGCTCATGGATATTCGTGAAGATTCGTATGCATTCGTGGGAAAAGGTCAGGGTTTTCGTTTGCCGGAGATCAGGGAGAAGGAGTCGCCCACGAATCCACACGAATGAACACGAATGGGATCAATCCACCAAGTGCCTCTTTGAAGCTGCGGACAGTATCCTTGAGGAGGATCTCAGGCATTGGGGTCGGGGAATTCGTGAAGATTTGTGTGCACTCGTGGGAAAAGGTCAGGGTTTTCGTTTGAGTTTGCCGGAGATCAGGGAGGAGGAGTCGCCCACGAATCCACACGAATGAACACGAATGGGATGAATCCAACGAGCGCTGCCGAGGATGCGACAGGCCTAAGGTTTGAGAGAATCTCCGTCATGGGCCTCGGTTCTCGTTTCTGCGAGCAGGTGCGAATATCCGGGGCCGCCCATTCGTGAAGATTTGTGTGCATTCGTGGGAACTCAAGTGATTCAGATCTTTGGTTCGCGCTGAGTTTCAGAAAGCACCGGAACTGTGAGCAGGACCCGGATGCCTTTTCCGGGGGCTGAGGTGATCTTCACGGAGCCGCCCAACGCCGCGGCCCGGGCCTGCATGTTGGCCAGGCCGTGGCCGTGGCTGCCGGGCGCCGCGGGATCAAACCCCTGTCCGTCGTCGTGCACCGCGAAGACCACGCACGCTTCGCCCCGCCGCGCCTGAAGCGCAATGGTCCCGGCCTGGCCGTGGCGGATGCTGTTGCTGACGGCCTCCCGCAGGATGTTCACGATTTCGGCGGCCTGCTCCGGCGCGATCTGATCGACCGCTTCCGGGTCCAAATCCCGCACGAGCTTCGGGCCGCCGGCTTGTGACTGCGCGTCGAGCATCACCGTGACCGTCTCCATGAACCGCTCGCGCCTGACGGCGTCGGGCTCCAGATCCTTGAGGTAGGAACGGACTTCATGGTTGAGGCGGCGCAACTCGGCGATGCATTGGTCAAGCCGCGGCCCCGCCGCCGGATCACCCTCGCCGGCGAGGTTCCGCCGGACCGCCTCGAGGGAAAGGCTGACGGCATAGAGAGTCTGGCAGATGTTGTCGTGGAGCTCCCGTCCCAGCTGCACCCGGGCCTGCATCGAGTGGTCCAGCAGCGTGCGACTGACCTTCAGATCCTCCTCGGCCCGGTGGCGCGCCCCCGACTCCTGCTTGAGCGCCTCGCTGCGTTCGACGGAAATGCGGGCGAAATGCTCGACGCCCAGCATTTCGGAACGGATGCCGGGCAGGGGGGCGTGCTCGCCGGATTCATCGACAGGCCGGTGGTTAAGGGAGAGAAGGACGGACACGCCGATCAGCACGAACGCCAGCAGGACGACGGTGACGAACATCCGCTGGTGCAGGACGATCAGGCGGTTGGCCGGCGGGGCCGCGAAGACGATCCGGGCGTGCAGGCCGGGCGCGGTGGACAGGGGACAATTGAAGGCGAGCAGGCCGGGCGCCAGCGGCGCAGCGAGATCCGGCTTCGCCGTGTCGGCCTCCAGGGTCACGGTGCCGCCGACCAGGGCGCCCAGTTCGCGCTGAAAATCCTCGTCCCATGTCTCCGGCGCCCGGTGCGTGATCGCCAGGGCTCCGACAAACTGCGCCCGCCGCGCCGCGATCGCATCGGCCTGAACGCGCCGTGTCTCCCTCTCCAGCCACGCCTGTCCGGCGATGGCCACGGCAAGAAAGGCCAGCAGGGGGATGAGCGCGAGAGCGAGGTAACGGGTCAATGGCTGCATGGGGATGGCCGGCGGTCACCGTCCGCCGGGAGACGCTGCCGCCACGGGCACCGTAATCCGCCGGGACGGCATGCCAAACGATTTCCGCCGGGTTCCGGGGCGCCGGGTGCATCCGCCGATTGACGGTGGCGCGAGTGGCATGGGCATCCTGCCCATGTTGCCTGGCGCGCGTCCACGGGCAAGATGCCCGTGCCACAACTGCGCGCGCCAGACGCTGCCGTCAATCGGGAGATGTGGCCCGGGACGCCGCCGGGCACGTCGCCTTCCTGCTCAATGGCGGCTCTCATGACGTTCCGGCGTCGGAAGCACGGCCTTTGTCTTGCGCCGGCCGTCCGGCGACGATGAACAGGGACTGCGCGATGAGCGGGAATCCCGGGAGCTTCTCCAGCCAGTCGCCGACGCGGGCCAGCGGCTGGACGAGGCAGCGCGGCGCGTTCGGGAGCAGGAAATCGCGCCGGTCGACCTTCACGTCCGCAAATCCGGCCTGCGTCAACTGCCGCGCGATGAAGCCCCGCGTGAAGGCCATTTCGCCGGGCTCCAGCCGCGCGCGCCGGCGGAGGCGGCGAAATGAAAAAATAAGAAAAACATAGGGGTTGTGGAGGTTGGGCTCCCAGAAGATGAGACGGCCGCCCGGCGCGAGCCAGCGGGCCAGCGCGGGCAGCACGGCATCGAGGCGCGGATAGAGGTGATGGAGGATGCCATTGCCGACGATCCATTGATATTTCCCGGTTTCGGATTCGGGTGGCGGGCGGGTGAGATCGGCAACGGCAAAATCGAGATTTTCGTGTTTGTGGGCTGCCGAAGCCTCGGCGATGAACTTCGAAGAAATGTCGACTCCGGTGACCCGCGCCTCGGTGAGCGAGGCAATGTGGGCGGCGAGTTCGCCTGTTCCACAGCCGATCTCGAGCAGGCGGAGCCCGGCGCGCGGTCCTGCGGAAGCGGGAAGCTTCATCTCGGCGACGATGGCCTTTGCCCGGCGGTGCAGCCGGAATTGCTGCGCCGCGGTGCGGGCGTAGATCTGGTTGTAGCCGCGCTCGTCGACGATATGGGCCATGGAACTACTTCCGGGCGACGAGCGTATAACCCAGCGGGTCGTCGCTGGAGCCGAGGCCGCAGCGGAGGCCGCAGTGACCGAGCAGCAGTGCGGGCGGGAGCAGGGGCAGGGCCAAAAGCGCGGCAAGCAGGCGCAGCGGTATCACCAGCGCGCCACCGGCGCCGCCGGATCCGAGCTGCAGCAGGTTGCGAGCAAAGGCGGCGACGATCTTCGAGGCGATGCTGCTGAGATCGGTGCCCCGCGGCCGGATGGAAACGTCGGCAAACTGGGCGAACAGCTGCCGCAACCGGCTGGGCGTATAGCGGCAATAGTCGAAGGGTTGGTAGTGGAAGCGAGCCGACCACGGAATCGTCACCAGGAGCATTCCGCCTGGTTTCAACACCCGGTGCATCTCCCGGATTGTGTCAGCGGGATCGGACACGTGCTCCAGCACCTCCGTGCAAAGCACGGCGTCGAACGAGGCGTCGGTGAAAGGCATGGTGCGGCCGTCGTAGTGCAGCACATCGGGATTGGTATAGCCGAAATGGGCCGCTTCCTCGACGTTGAGGCCCTCGTATTGGGTCCTCCGGGGGTCCAACAGATGGCGAAAAGGGCTGTTGCCACAGCCGACGTCCAACAACCGGCCCTGCAAGCGGGCGAGTTCGCGCCGCAGATCGCGCTCGATGCTGTTGGTCTGCAGGTCGACCGCGAGACGGGCGCAATAGACCAGCCGCCGGAGCGGCGTGGTCGGCGCCAAGTGCCCCGGGGGGCGAAAGGCCTCGGATCTCGAAGATGGCGGCACGGGCGGGCAACGCGGTTGGGCGGCGCGCGGCGGCTCAGGGAGCACGGCCGCGCAGCGACTGGCGGACTTCGGTCATGAAGTCGCTCATCTCCTTCTCGTGGGCGATCGTCTCATTGCCCCGGAGGATCCGGGCGCGGATGAAGCGGGGGCGCCCCTTGGTCTCCTCGAGGACCTTGCCCAGGTAGTCGCCGAGAATGCTGAGCGAGAACAGCTGCATGCCGCCGAGCCCGAGCAGGAGCAGGATGATCGTCGTCACACCGGGGCGCCTGCCGGCGGGCGGAAGAAATAATGGATCAGGTAGAAGGCCGAGAGGAGCACGCTCACGAGGAACAGGCCGAAGCCGAGCCCCTGGATATAATAGAGCGGCTTCAGGCTGAAGGAGAAGATCGCCTTCTTTGCCCACCAGATGTTCTTGAAGAGATTGTTGGTGCTGCGGCCAAAGGCCCGCTCCGGCCGGTTGTACGGCACGCCGGCCTGGGTGAACCCCACCCACGCCCGCAGCCCGCGCACAAAGATGTCCCGCTCCGGCATGCGCAGGATGTGGTCCATGGCCCTGCGGTCGATGAGGGAGAAATCGCCGGCGTCCACCGGGATCTCAATCTCCGACAGGCCGTGGAAGAGGCGGTAGAAGCATTTGTACAGGATCTGCATGTGCCAGGCGGTCTGCCGCTTGATCCGGACGCCGTAGACGATGTTCACGCCCTCCCGCCATTTGCGGTAGAAGTCCGCGATCAATTCGGGCGGGTCCTGCAGGTCGCCGTCCAGCAGCACGACGGCATCGCCGGTCGAGACCTCCATGCCGCTGAGAAACGCGCTCTGCGAACCGAAATTGCGCGAGTGGGTGATGCCGAGCACATGGGGATCTTCGCGGCAGAGCCGGGCGATGACCGGTTCATCCCCGGCCGGGCTGCAGTCGTTGACGAAGATGATCTCGTAGTCGACCCCAAGGGCGGCGAAGGTCGCCCCAAGCCTCTGGTGCATGAGCGGGATGGCCTGCTCGTCGCGGTAGCAGGCGACGATGGCGGAGATCTTCTCGGGCCTCGTCGGCGCAACGCCAAAACGGATCCGCGAGGCGGCGGCCTTCTCCCATTCGGCCGTCCGGCGCAGGCCGTCGGCGAGCGCGATGCGGTGGCTCCAGCCCAGGAGGCGCGCGGCCTTGGAGGGATCGCCGTACCAGTCCGTCAGATCCCACTTGCGGTTGGGCATCGAGCCGAACACCGGGGCCTCTTCAATCCCGAACTGCGTCCGCACCAGCCCGGCAATCTCGGCCATCGAGGTGCGGATGCCGCTGGCGATGTTGAACACCTCCCCGGGAAAGGTCCGGCAGGCCTGCAGCGCGGCGCGCACGAAGGCGCGCGTGCAGTCGTCGACGTAAATGAAGTCGCGTGTGATCCGGGCGTCGACAAACGGCGGCAGGTGTTTTTGCAGGCCCGCCTCGATGAGCCGCGACACGAGCCGGTCGCGTTCCTCCCACGGGCCGTAGACCGAGTAGAGGCGCAGGTGGGCGCAGGGGAATCCCTTGACCCGGCCCAGGTGGGTGATCAGGTGGGAGCCGGCCGCCTTGGACACCGCGTAGTCGCTGTTGGGCAACAGCTCGCCGTCCTCCTTCGGGGCGGCGGAATTGAGCCCGTATTCGGAGGAGGTGCCGGCCTGCACGAACGCATCGCATCCGGTCTCCAGCAATGCGGCCGTCAGGTGGAACGTGCCGAGGTAATTCACCTGGTGGATGCGCAGCGGATCGTCCTGGCGCTCGTAGGCGCCGTAGGCCGCAAGGTTGAACACGGTGCGGGGCCGGTGGCGGGACACGGCCGCGCCCACCGCGCGGGAGTCGGTGATGTCGAGATTGAGGCGGTTGCCCATTGGGGCGCGGAGCATGCGCCAGCTCGAATCCACGTGCGGCGCGACCGCAAATACGTCGGGGCGCAGACGGGCCAGGGAAAAAAAGAGTTTCGCGCCGATGAACCCCGAGCCGCCCACGACCCAGACCGGGCCCGGCAGCGCCCGCGCCTCCTCACGGTCCTCCTCGGTCCAGAGGTCGGACCACAATGCGTCGTTCGGATCGGTTGCGGGGCGGTCGATCATCGGTCAGGTTGCGGCGTGGAGGATCCCATCGAGATGCTGGCGCAGGGAGGCGCTGTCGAGCGCCGATTGCCTCTGATGAAAAAGCGGGCTGCCGTAGGTGCCGGTGGGGTATCCCGCCGCGTGGCTGTGGTGGAGGCGGCATCCGATCCCCTCCCGCGCGAGCGCGGCGCACAGGAACTCTCCCAGCCCGCCGCGCGCCGCATGCTCCTCGATCACCCAGAGCCGTCGGGTGCGGAGGACGCTCTCCGCCAGGGCGCCTCCGGCGACCGGGCACGGGAGCTCTGAAACGGCGAATAAATCAATATCGGAAAACTCCGCGGCGCAGGGCAGGAGGTTGAGGAGCACCGGTCCCAGGGTTGCGATCGTCAGCCGCGCCGGGCCCGCAGCCCGCCGGATGGCCCGGACCGGCGCGAATTCCGGAAGCGCCGCCTCCGAGGCCGGCCACCGGCCGTAGCCCAGGCGCAGGTAGCCGGGCCCGGCATGGGCGAAAAGCGCCCCGCAGGCCCCGGCGACGTCTTCGCCGGCGGCCGGCACGAAACAGCGGAAATTCGGGAGCGCGGAGAGCACCGCCAGGTCCTCCAGCGCATGGTGGGTCGGGCCCATGATCCCGTAGCCATAGCCCCCGCCGTTGCCTGCGATCTTCACCGGCAGATTGTGCAGCGCCGCGTCCACCCGGATCTGTTCATACGGCCGGAAGACCGCGAAGGGGGCGATGCTGTAGCACAGCGGCAGGAGGCCCTGCTGCGCGAGGCCCGCCGCAACGAGCACCATGTTCTGCTCGCACACGCCCATGTTGACAAAACGCGCCCCCAGCGAGGCCTGCACGTTCTCCAGCGCCATGAACCCGAGGTCGCCGGTCAGGAAGACCAGCCGCGGCTCGCGGCGGCCGAAGTCCTCGATCCAATCTGCGAATTCCCTGCGCATGGCGCCTCCGGGTCCTCAATCGCCCGCGATCCGCCGCGTCTCCGCAAGCGCCTGCTCGAACTGCGCATCGTTCATCGGCAGGTAGTGCCACGCGACGGCGCCCTGCATGAACGATACGCCGTGGCCCTTGGTCGTGCGGGCGATCAGGCAGCGGGCGCGGCCGCCGCGGGCGAGCGCGGCGTGGGCCGCGGCCAGGTCGGCGAAACAATTGCCGTCCCCGGCCACCGCCACGTCGAACCCCATCGCACGCCATTTGTCCGCCACCGGCTCCATCCCCAGGACCTCGCTGCTGGCGCCGATGCCCTGGAGGCCGTTGAGGTCGATGATCACCGTCAGATTGGAGAGCCGGTGATGCGCCGCAAACAAAGCCGCCTCCCAGGTCGAACCCTCGTCGCAGTCGCCGTCGGAGATGACCGCGTACACCGCAAAACGTTTTCCGGTGAACCGCTGGGAGAACGCCAGGCCGCACGCCAGCCCCAGCCCGTGGCCCAGGCTGCCGGTCCCGAACGGGATCGCCGCCAGCCGGCCCGAGCAGGGCGGATGCGCGGCCAGCCAGGTGCCGTCGGCCTGGAACGTGTCGAGCGAGACCTCCGGCAGGCGCCCCGAGAGCGACAACGTCGTGTAGAGGGCCGCGGCGGCATGCCCCTTCGACAACACAATCCGGTCCTCCGCACGCATCCGGTGAAAGCAGAGGTCCACGAGGATCTCCAGGCAGCTCAGGGAGGAGGCGATGTGGCCCGTATGGGTCCGGTGGTGCATGCGCAGGAGCGTTTCCGCGCACCGCCTCCGGCTGGCCTCCAGGCTTCCGGCGGGAGGTTGCGCTGCCGGCATTCGGGGCGGGGACGGCTCATGCACTGGATCTCTCTGGGCTTCCGTGGCGCCGATAGAACGGGGGGGCGGAGGGTTGGTCAAGCCCAGGTTCCGGCGGAGGAGCCGGGCGGCCCGGCCCGGGCCACGGCGGTATCGACATCTTCCCCCTGCCCGCTACGCTCCAACCCCCTCCGTCATGAAGTCGTTCTACATCACCACTGCAATCGACTACGTCAACGGGTCGCCGCACCTGGGGCATGCCTATGAGAAGGTGCTGGTCGACGTGATCGCGCGTTTCCGGCGGCTGATGGGCGACGACGTCCGGTTCCTCACCGGCACGGACGAGCACGGCCAGAAGGTGCAGATGAGCGCCCGGAGGCGCGGGATCGAGCCCCGCGCGTTCGTGGACGGCGTCTCGGAGGAATTCCGCACCCTGTGCCGCCGCCTCGAGATCTCCAACGACGATTTCATCCGGACCACCGAGCCGCGCCATATGCGCGTCGTGCAGGAGCTGCTCCAGCGCCTCTACGACAAGGGCGAGATCTACCGGGCGGAGTACCGGGGCTTCTACAGCACCCGCCAGGAGCAGTTCCTGCAGGAGAAGGACCGGCAGCCGGACGGCGCCTGGCCCGAGATCTACGGCGAGGTCGTCGAGATCGCGGAGCCGAACTATTTTTTCAAACTGCGCGCCTACCAGGACTGGCTGGTCGACTTCCTCCAGCGCAATGAGGGCTTCGTGTTTCCCCGGTTCCGCCAGAAGCAGGTGCTCGAATTCCTCAAGGAGCCGCTGAACGACCTGTGCATCTCGCGGCCGCGGGAACGCCTGGCGTGGGGCATCCTGCTGCCGTTCGACGCCGGATTCGTGACCTACGTCTGGTTCGACGCCCTGGTGAACTACGTCAGCGCGGTCTGGAAGGACGGGCGCCCCGATCCGGCGTATTGGCCGGCCGACTACCACGTCATCGGGAAGGACATCCTGGCACCGGCCCACGCCGTCTACTGGCCGATCATGCTCCACGCGGCGGGGATCGAGCTGCCCCGGGCGCTGCTGGCGCACGGCTGGTGGCTGCAGAAGGGCGGCCAGAAGATGTCGAAGAGCACCGGCGAGACGGTGCATCCGCTCGACCTCGTCGACCGCTTTGGCGCGGACGCCTTCCGCTATTTTCTCATCCGCGAGATGAACGTCGGCCAGGACAGCGAGTTCTCGATCGAGCTCTTCCTCAGCCGCTACGCCAGCGATCTGGCGAACGATCTCGGCAACCTCGTCAACCGCACGCTCAACATGGCGGGGCGCTATGCGGGCGGGATCGTCCCGGCGGCGGAGGCCTCCGGGGAGCCCGAGCGCGAGCTGCAGGCGCTCTGGGAGCGGACCCGCGGCGAGGCCATCGCCCTTTGCGAGGGCTTCCAGTTTCACGCCGCCCTCGACCGCACGCTCGCCTTCATCAAGGCGATCAACGGCTACATCGAAAAGCGGGCGCCCTGGAAGCTCGCCAAGTCGGCGGAACCGGCGGACCAGGCGCTGCTGCGCACCGCGCTCGCCACGATGGCCGAGGCGCTGCGGCTGGGGGTCTCCCTGCTCGCGCCGGTGATGCCGGGCGCCACGGCGAAGGTCTATGCCGCCCTGGGCCACGCGCCGGCGCCGAGATGGAGCGACGAGCTCCTGTGGGGCGCGGGTCTCGCCGGGGCGGGGCTGCAGCCCGGGCTGGTGCTGTTTCCGCGCCCGGAGAAGCCGGCGCCGCCGCAGAGGGCGCAGTAATCCGGCGCGCCCGGCGGTCGCGCCCCGCCGGTGGGGACGGACCGCCGGGCCGTCCGCCGCCCCCATGACCATCCTGCCGCTCGATCCCGCCGCCAACGCCACGCCGGAGGCGCTGCGCGCGTTCCTCGATCAGTGCCGGGCCGCGGCGGAGCGGGACGGCCGGCCGCGGCTGGCGAGCATCTCCATCGAGGTCGCGCCGCTCGATCCGCTGGCGGTGCTGGAGTCCATCTTTGAGCCGGGCGAGCTTCATTTCTACGCCGAGCGGCCGGCCGAGGACTGGGCGGTGGCGGGCGCCGAGGCCGTCCTGGCCTTCGAGACGGGCGGGCCGGACCGCTTCGCGGCCGGGCAGCGGTTCATCGACGACGTGCTCGCGCGGACCATCGCGGTGGGGGAGGTTTCGCAGCCCTTCGGCGGGCCCCATTTCCTCGGGGCGTATTCATTCTTTGATGACGTTGAGGCCGGCGAGGCGTTTCCCGCGGCGCGGCTGTTCGTGCCGCGCTGGCAGGTGTCGCGCGCGCGCGACCGCACGATCGCCGTCGCCAATCTCCTCGTGGAGCCGGGCGCCGATCCCGGCGCGCTCGCGGCCAGGGTCTGGCGCGCGCACGGCAAGTTCCGGGCGTTCGACTATGGGCAGGACGGCACGGGCGCCGGTGGCACGGGCATCCTGCCCGTGAAATCAGAGAGTTCTTCTGACATGGGCAGGATGCCCATGCCACAGCCGGAGAGTTGTTCTGACATGGGCGGGACGCCCATGCCACGTGGCACGGGCATCCTGCCCGTGGGCTCGCGATCTCACGGTTCCGCCGCTCGTGCGATGTACGATGTCCAGGTCCGTCAGGGAGCCTATCTTCCCCATTGGACGCGCGAGGGCGCGATCTACGCGGTGACGTTTCGGCTTGCCGATTCGTTGCCTGCCTCGGTCCTGGAGGCTTGGCGGGTCGAGCGTGCTGCCCTCGAAGCGCGCGCCGGGCAGCACGACGGGCCGCTCTCAACCGTCGAATACGAGCGGCTTCTGGAGCTGCATTCGGAAAAACTCGATGCATTTCTGGATGCCGGCGCAGGCGCCTGCTCTCTTCGCCAGCCGCCGGTGGCCGCGGTTGTGGTGGAGGCGTTGCGACATTTCGACAACCGGCGTTACGAACTGCACGAGTGGTGCGTGATGCCAAATCATGTCCATGTCATTGTGAGACCGTTCGCCGGGCACAGCCTCGATGGCATTCTGCACAGTTGGAAATCCTACACGGCCAATTTGGCGAACCGCCTTCTGGGACGCATGGGTACTTTCTGGCAGCCCGAATCCTACGACCATCTGGTGCGTGATGAGGCCGACTATGCACGGGCGGTCGATCACGTACGTCGCAATCCCGAGAAGGCGGGACTGGCTGATTGGCCTTGGTGTGGCAGCGGCACGGGAATCCTGCCCGTAGAATTGGGAAGTTCTTCTGACATGGGCAGGATGCCCATGCCACACAGTGAGAGCCACGGGCGGAATGCCCGCGCTTCGGCCGGCGGATCCGGCGACTATCGCGCGGCGGTCGCGCGGGCCGCGGCGATGATTGGCGGGGGGCGGTTCGACAAGATCGTGCTGGCCCGCTGCCGGGAGCTGACGGCGCCGGGCGTCCTGCATCCGTTGAAGGTGCTCAACGCGCTGCGGCAGCGGTTTCCCGACTGCTATGCGTTCTCATTTGCCAACGGGCGCGGGCAGAGCTTCATCGGCGCGAGCCCGGAGCGGCTGCTACGCGCGACGGGGGGGGCGCTGCTGACGGAGGCGCTGGCCGGCTCGGCGCCGCGCGGGCGCACCGCCCGCGAGGACGCGGCGCTGGGCGGCGCGCTGTTGGGCGACGACAAGGAGCTGCGCGAGCACCGCCACGTCGTGGCCTCGATCGAGCGGAGGCTCGCGCCGCTCGGGCTGAAGCTGGTTCACGCGGACCGGCCGGGCCTCAAACGCCTCGCCAACGTGCAGCACCTGCACACGCCGGTGAGCGCGGAGCTGCCGCCGGGCGTGCGCCTGCTGGACGTCCTGGCGCGGCTTCACCCCACGCCGGCGGTGGGCGGTTCGCCGCGCGAGGCCGCCTGCGCGCACATCCGCGAGCTCGAGGGGTTTCCGCGGGGGCTGTACGGCGGTCCCGTGGGGTGGATCGACCACCGCGGCGGCGGCGAGTTCCTTGTCGGGATCCGCTCGGCGCTGATCGACGGCGCGCGGGCGCGCGTCTACGCGGGCGGCGGCATCGTAGCCGGTTCGGACCCGGACCGGGAGTTCGCCGAGACGGAGCTGAAGTTCAAGGCGCTGCTGGAGGCGCTGGTGGAGTAGGGGGCGGGGCGCCGCCGCTCCGAATCCCGGGGTGGGCGATGGCGGGCGGTGGCGGCAGGGCCTGCGCTAGGGCGCCTTCGCCGGGGGCGGAGGAGCGGTGCAGGCGGCCCGCTCGACCGCCAGGTCGTGGAGGAGGCTCTGGTAGGCGGGCGATTCCCGCAGGAGACGCTCCCCGGCATGAACCAGCCGGTCGGTTGTTTCCGCAGGCAGGGAGAGGCTGGTCGGAACCGAATCGAAGAAGGCGCGCTCGGCGGGATCCTGGCTCGCATGGAAATCCACGCGGATGAAATAGATCTTCGGCTCGTCATCAGCCCCGACCCGGTGCGCCGCCCGGTTCGCCTGCCAGAGGGCAAGGTTGTCCTCGACCAGCGCGACCGTCTCCTTGGTCGTGCGGTTGATCGACGAGTTGCTGAGCGCGGCGACGACGGACAGCATGCCGGGCGTCTTCTCGATGCGCGCCCAGTCCTGCCTGGCCTCCACCGCGGCGTTGACGGCGATGATCGCCAGCCGGGTGATCCCCCCCCTGCGCAGGCGTTCGAGCACGGATTCCCAGCCTCCGGAGAGCGTCACCGCGTCGAGCAGGTTGCGCAGGGAAAGATTGTCCGCGAGGCCCCCGTCGACCAGGTGAATGTACGGCTGCCTGGCCACATCGCGATAACTGCGGGAGGTCTCCGTGAGCTCGGCCCGGTAGTTGGCGAAGACGTCGGAGCCGCCGGTCGGCTGGAGCAGACTAAAATCGGGCGCCGGCGCGCGATCCGCGTAGTTCTTCAGGGTTATCGGCGTGAACAACAGGGGCACCGCGGACGAGGCGGCCACGGCGCGCGAGATCGGGAAGCGGCCGAGATCGGAACCGATCAGGTCGAACTGATCCTGGGTGAACTGCACCGGGGTGCTGGTGGAGAGATTGGTGGCGTTGATCACCAGGAACGGCCGGGGCGGGGCGGCGCCGGCGAGGTCGGCGAAGGTGGCGCCGTGGAACAACAGCTCGTCGTAATACTCGGCCGCCAGATCGCTGCGCCCGAAATAGGGCGAGAGAAGCCGCACGCCGTTCACCGGCGAGAGGCAGCGGAGAAACAGGGCGCCCTGGACGTCGCGTTTGAGAAAGAGGTTCTCGTAGTCGGTGAAGATCCGGTCGCCATACAGGCAGTAGTACGCCGCGGTGAAACTCCCCCCGGAGACCGCGTTGATCGTGGTCACGTCATCGATCACCCGGCGGTCGGCGGCGATGCGCGTGGCGGCGAGCTCGCGGAGCACGCCGTAGGAGAAGGCCGCCGCCCGGGTGCCGCCCCCGGAAAAGAACAGGGCCACCATCACGCCGCTGCCGCCGGACGGGCCGGGCGGGAGTTGGAACCGGTCTCCTGCGGTCGGCCCGCTCCGCCCGAGCGGCACGTTCACCGGGGCGTGGGCGCAGCCGGCGAGCAATCCCGCCATGACCGCGAGCCCGCAAATCCACCACCGAAAATGGCCGTGTTGGGCAGACTGTGTTTTAGAGGCGCGACGCCTTCGTCGCGTACATGCCTGGAAACGCGACGAAGGCGTCGCGTCTCCAGGAAACATCCGGGCAAGGGCAGGCAACCCGGCGGCGGCGGGCCGGCCGCGTATTAATTGGAGAGCAGGGTTACCCGAAGGCATGAAGCAGGAAAGAGGGGTCTTGTCGGCACAAACCGGCCGGAGATCCTCCGACTGACCGGACTGCAGTTCAAGACAGCCGCGGCAAATCGTCAAACTGTCTGTCGGCGCCGACGAGAAAACAGGCGCATCTCCCGATTGTCGGTGTCGCAAGTGGCATGGGCATCCTGCCCGTGTTGGCTGGCGCGCGTCCACGGGCAGGATGCCCGTGCCACAGCTGCGCGCGCCAGACGCTGCCGACAATCGGGAGATGCGCCCCAAGAAAACTGGCCAGCGGCGCGGAATCGTCTTGAATGGGCGGCCGATGCCTCCTCCCGCCCTTGATTTCCGCAACACGAACAGCCTTTGGTGCAGTGTCGTCGTGGAGACGCTGGCGCGGCTGGGGCTGCGCCACGCGGTCGTCTGCCCCGGCTCGCGTTCGGCGCCGCTGGCGTTCGCTTTCGCGCGGCATCCGCGGATCGAGGCGATCCCGGTGCTCGATGAGCGTTCGGCGGCGTTCTTCGCGCTCGGCCTGGCCCGGCAGCATCGGCGGCCGGCGGCTCTGGTGTGCACGTCGGGGACGGCGGCGGCGAATTTCCTTCCTGCGATCATTGAGGCGCACGAGAGCGGCGTGCCGTTGCTTGTGTTCACGGCTGACCGGCCGCCCGAGATGCGGGAGTGCCGGTCCGGGCAGACGATCGACCAGCAGAAGCTCTACGGCGACCACGTGGATTACCATCACGAACTCGCCGTGCCCGAGGCTAAACTCGGGCTGCTGAAGTATGCGCGCCAGAGCGCCGCGTTCGCCTTCGAGCGCACGCGGCATCCGTTTGCCGGCCCCGTCCACCTCAACGCGCCATTCCGGGATCCGCTTCCGCCGGTCGAGGACGGCCTCGCGGAAAAACTGCGGGCGGAGATCGACCCGGAGACGTTCTTCGCGCACCTCGGGCCGGTGGCGGAGAGCAGCGTTGGTCTGAGACAGGCGCCACCCCCGGCCGTGCCCGACCTTGGGCAGTTTTCGCGCGGTGTGATCGTCGCAGGTCCGGCCCAGCCGGCCGATCCGGCGGCGTACTGCGCGGCCGTGGCCCGGATCGCCGCCGCATTGGGCTGGCCGGTGCTGGCGGACGGACTCAACCCGCTGCGCGGTTTCGCGGGGGCAAACCCGCTGCTGGTCGTCAACTACAACGCCGTGTTGCGCTCGCCGGCCCTGGCGGCGCGCCTGAAACCCGGGGCGGTCCTTGGCTTCGGGGACTGGCCGGTGAGCAGGCAGCTTCGCCAGTGGCTTGAGGGCGCGGACGCCGGGACGTGGATCGCAGCGGCCGACGGCCGGAACCACGATCCGCTTCACGGCCGGACCCGCCATCTGCGCTGCAGCGCGGGGGAACTGGCGGCGGGATTCCCGCGGAAGGATCGCGGGCCGACGCCCTACGCGGCGGAATGGCTGCGCGCGGACCGGGCGGCCGGCGCCAGCCTCGACGCCCGGCTTTCGGGGCTCGATTTCTTTTTTGAAGGCTGCATCAGCCGGCTCCTCTCCGAGAATCTTCCGCCGGACACGCCGGTGTTCGTGGCCAGCAGCATGCCGGTGCGGGACGTGGAGTTTTTCTGGAAGGCGGGCAACCGCGGATGCCCGCTCTTCTTCAACCGCGGGGCCAACGGCATCGACGGCACGCTGTCGACCGCGCTTGGGGTCGCGCACGGCAACCGGCCGGCGGTGGCGCTCACCGGCGATCTGGCGCTCCTTCACGATGCGAACGGATTGCTGCTGCGGCCGAGATTCCGCGGGAGCCTGACGGTCGTGCTGGTCAACAACCGCGGCGGCGGGATTTTCGAGATGCTGCCCGTGGTGAAGTTCGAGCCGCCATTCGAGGAATTCTTCGCCATGCCGCAGGATGTGGATTTCGGGCGCCTCTGCGCGGCGCACGGGGCCGGGCACGTGCTCGTGCGCGACCGGGCGCACCTGGCCGAACTGGTCTCGACGCTGCCGGAGGCCGGACTCCGCGTGCTCGAGGTGCGGACGGATCGCAAGCGCGACGCGGCTCTGCGCCGGGAGCTGTTCGGCGCGGCCGCGCAGGCGGCGGCGGCGGCGGTCTGAGCCGTCGGTCGCAGGTTCGAGTCCCGCGCGCCACGCCCGCCGCAGCTGCACTTCAACTTGAGCCGCTCTAGGCGTCCGCGGCAACGACCGCGGCGGCGGGGCTGCGGCACCGGGCCTTCACCCGGTGGTACATGTCGTCGAAGGAGAGGCCGCATCCGGCGCGGAGATCGTCGACACTGCTGCCGTGCTCGACGAAACGGTCCGGCCATCCGATGCGCTCCACCGGCGCCGGGCAGCCGGCATCCTGGAGCGCCTCGATGACGGCGCTGCCAAAGCCGCCGGCGAGGACGTGATCCTCCATCGTGACCAGCAGCGGCACGCACGCCGCCTGGCTGAGAAGCAGCGTGCGGTCGAGCGGCTTGACGAAACGGGCGTTGACGACGCCGCACGACAGCCCCTCTTCCCGGGCGAGTCTCTCCGCCATCCTAACCGCGTCACGCACCATGGGGCCGAGCGCCCAGATCATCATGTCCGAGCCGGGCCGCACGATTTCCGCCCGGCCGATGGGGAGGACCGACGGCGCGGCCTTCAGCGGCACGCCGCAGGCCGCCCCCCGCGGGTAGCGGAGGAACGCGGGTCCGTTGTGCTGCAGGCCGGTGTGCAGCATGTCGACGAGCTCGTCCTCGTCCTTGGGCTGCATGATCACGGCGTTGGGCACGCACCGGAGGAAGGAGAAGTCGAACAGGCCATGGTGGGTGGGCCCGTCATTGGGGGAGAGCCCGGCGCGGTCGAGGCAGAAGACCACGGGGAGATTCTGCAGGCAGACGTCGTGGATGATGGGATCGTAGGCGCGCTGGAGGAAGGTCGAATAGATGGCGCACACCGGCTTGAGGCCCCTGGCGGCCATGCCCGCCGCGAAAAGCACGGCGTGCTCTTCGGCGATGCCGACGTCGAAGAACTGCCGCGGGCATTCCGCGGCGAGGGCGGAGAGCCCGGTCCCGCTCGGCATCGCGGCGGTGATGCCGACGATCCGCCGGTCGGCCCGGGCGAACCGCACGAGCGCGCGGCCGAAGACCTCCTGGAAATGGGGCGCCATGCCGGCAGCCGGCGTCCGGCTCTCGCCCGTCACCGGATCGAACGATCCGAGCCCGTGGAACCTCTCGGGGGCCTTCAGCGCGGCATCGAGCCCGAGCCCCTTCCTGGTCAGAACGTGCAGCAGGATCGGCCCGTCGCTGTTCTTCGCGAACTCGAGGTTCTTGACGAGCTCGTCAATGTTGTGGCCGTCGATGGGGCCGAGGTACCGCAGGCCAAATTTCTCGAACAGGCTCGACTCGACGAAGAAATCCTTCGTCTCGCGCTTCCACTTCATCCAGAGGTGGTGCATTTCGGGCCCGTGCGGGAGCCCGATGAAGAATTTCTCCAGGTCGTGGTGGATCTTGTTGTAGGTGGGGCTGGTGCTGAGGCGGTTGAGGTACTTCGCCATGGCCCCGACGTTGCGGGCGATGGACCACTCGTTGTCGTTGAGGATGACGATCAGGTTCCGCGTGCAGGAGACGACGTTGTTCAGCGCCTCCATCGTGATGCCGCAGGTGAACGCGCCGTCGCCGCAAATGGCGATGACGTGCTCGTGCGAGCCGCGCAGGTCCCGCGCCGTGGCCATCCCCAGCGCGGCCGACAGGGCGGTCCCGGCATGGCCGGCGCCATAGCAGTCGTGCGGACTTTCCGCCCGGCAGAGGAAGCCGCTCACCCCGCCGGACTGCCGCAACCGGCGGAAGGCCTCGCCCTTGCGGCCGGTCAGGAGCTTGTGCGCGTAGCCCTGGTGGGAGACATCGAACACGAACTGGTCCTCGGGCGTGTTGAAAACCCGGTGCAGGGCGATCGTGAGTTCCACGACGCCGAGGTTGGGCGCGACATGCCCGCCGTTGAGCGAGGTCACGGCGATCATCTCCTCGCGCAGCTCCGCGGCCAGGCGCGGCAGCTGGTCCGCCGGCAGGACCTTCACGTCGGTCGGGCCGCGGATCTTGTCCAGCAGCCGCGGAGCCGGACCGGCGGCGGCGGGTGGCGCGGAAGAGGAGGAATTCATCCCGGATGCGGAGAGCCAGCCGTGGCGGATGCCGGTCAGGCGCCGCGGTCTGCCTCGAACGGGACGAAGGCCACGCCGTCCTTCTGCTTCCTGAGCTGCTCGATCTTGATTTCCGCGTCCTTCAGCCGGGCCTCGCACAGCTTGAGGAGCTGGCTGCCCTCCTCGAATTTCGCCAGCAGCTCGGCCAGCGGCACATCGCCGGATTCCATGGAATCGACGATGGATTCGAGGCGCGCAAGGGCTGCTTCGAAGGTGGGCTTTGGAGTCTTGTCATCGGCTTCCACGCCGGGCGATCATGCGTTCCGGCGCCGGGAATTCAATTCTTTCCCTTCGGGGGGAGATTTTTGCTTCGCCCGGGCAGGGAAAGCCGTTGAAGTGGGGCCATGGTCCTCACGATCGTGGCGCTGCTGATCGCCGTGCGGCTGGCCGCCCAGCTCGGGCTGAACGCCTTGAACGACTCCGCCGCGCGCCGCAGTTTGCGCCGGCCGCCGCGCGCCGTTGCAGCCGTCATGGAGGGTCCGACCCATGCCCGGGCGGTGGCGTACACCCGGGCGAAGCTCCGGCTCGGATCGATCGAGGAGGTCTGGGAGGCGGCGGTGCTCGCGGCCCTGATCTTCAGCGGCGTCCTGCCGGCGCTGGAGGCGCGCTTCGACCCGTGGGCGCCGCGCGCGGCCTGGAGCGGCGCGTGCTACCTGCTTGCCGTGGGCGTGCTGCTCGGCCTGTCCGGCCTCCCGTTCGACTGGTGGGGCCAGTTCCGGGTGGAGGCGGGATTCGGCTTCAACCAGGGCACGTTCCGGCTCTGGGTGCGGGACAAGGCCAAGGAGCTGGCGCTCATGCTGGGGATCGGATTTCCCCTGTTGTGGTGCCTGCTCGGGCTCGTGCGCCGGGCGGGCGCGGCGTGGTGGCTCTGGGGCTTTGCCCTGTTCTTCGGATTCCAGCTCCTGATGCTGGTCCTCTACCCGAAGCTGATCCTGCCGTGGTTCAACAAGCTCACGCCGCTGGCCGACGGGGACCTGCGCGCGCGACTGCTCGCGCTGGCGGACCGCACCGGTTTCTCCACGCGCACCATCCGGGTCATGGATGGCAGCAGGCGCTCGGCCCATGCCAACGCCTTCTTCACCGGGTTCGGGCGGTTCCGCTGCATCGTGCTCTACGACACGCTCGTGGACCAGCTCGCGCCCGCGGAGCTGGAGGCGGTGCTGGCCCACGAGATCGGGCACTACAAGCGCGGCCACATCCCGAGGATGCTGGCGGTGGCCGCCGGGCTCGAGCTGGGCGGGTTCGCCGCCCTCGCCTGGCTGGCCCGCGCCGGCGGGTTCGCCGCCGCCTTCAGCTTTCCCGCCGGGGATCTGGCGCCGACGTTCCTTTTGTTCGGGCTGCTGGGCGGCCTGGTGACGTTCTGGTTCTCGCCGTTGCTCAACCTTGTGTCACGGAAACATGAATACGAGGCGGACGCCTTTGCCCGGCAGGCGCTGGGGGGCGCCGCGCCGCTCGTGGACGCCCTCCGCAAGCTCGCGCGGAAGAACCTGAGCGACCTCGCCCCGCATCCGCTCTACAGCGCCTTCTACTTCTCCCATCCGACCCTGGCGGAGCGGGAGCAGGCGCTGGCGGGGCGGGAATGAGGCGGAGGCCGGGGATCGCGGCGATGCGCGGGCGCCTGCGGACATCGGTCTCCGGCCTGGCGGCCGCCCTGCTGGCGGGGGCGGCGGCCTGCGCCGCCGCCGCAGGGTCCCTCACGGTCGCCACGTACAACGTCGAGAACTACGTCGCGGCCGGCCGCCGGGTCGCCGACGGCTACCGCCAGGCCTACCCCAAGCCGGAGGCGGCCAAGGCCGCCCTGCGCGCCGTCATCCGGGCGCTCGACGCCGACGTCCTGGCCCTCCAGGAGATGGGGCCCGCGGGCTACCTTGAGGAGTTGCGCCGCGACCTGCGGGCGGAGGGCATGGACTATCCCCAGGCCGCGCTGGCGGAGGCCGCCGACGCCGACCGGCATGTCGCGGTGCTTTCGCGGATCCCGTTCCGGCGCGTGCAGACGCACGCCGGCCTCGACTTCCCCTATTTCGGCGGCAGGGCGAGGGTGAAGCGCGGGGTGCTCGAGGTCGTCGTGGCGGCAGGCGGCGGCGAGCTGACGCTGTTCGCGGTCCACCTGCGCAGCCGTTTCACCGAACGCCCCGACGACCTTGAGGCCGCGGCGTTCCGGGCCGGCGAGGCGGCGGCGGTCCGCGATCTCGTGCTCCAACGGTTCCCGGATCCGGCGGCGGCGCGCTTCGTGATCCTGGGCGACTGCAACGACACCCGGAACAGCAGGCCCCTGCGCCTGCTGACCCGGCGGGGGGGCCGGGTGATCGCCCTGGCGACGAACGCCGCCGACCCGCGGGGGGAGAACTGGACCTTCCGCCGCAGCAGGGACGAGACGTACTCGCGAATCGACTACATCCTCGTCTCGCCGGGGCTGGCGTCCGCGGTGGCGGGGGACGGCGCCCGCGTCTACGACGGGCCCGGGGTGGGCGAGGCCAGCGACCACCGGCCCGTCGCCGTCCGGCTGGACCTGCCCTAGCGGGCCGAGACGGCCACCGGGATTGTGAGATCGCCCTGGCCGAAGCCCTTCAGGAAAAGGGAGCCGGCGCCCGGCCTGCCGCCCTGGACGGCCACGGCGACGCGGGTCGCGCCCTCGGGGATCCTGACTTCGGGCATGATCACGCTCTCGGGGATGTCCGTGCTGACGTCGAGCATGAGGCCGCCCTGCGGGGCGGCGTTGGGGATCGTGAAGGTGAGCGTCTGCGTCTCGCCAACGCGCAGCGCCAGCGATGTGGGCGAGACGGTCACCCCGGTGGGATCGGCGCGGAACGTCCCTACCGAAAGCGTGGCGCCGCCGCCGCTGATGGCCAGGTTGTAGAGGCGGCCGGGATCGACGGCGGGAACGAAGAAGCTCAGCGAACTGGAGGATTCGCAGACCGTGCGCGCCGGGGTCGCGTCGAGGTAGACGACATCCTGCGGGGTGAAGCCGCGGCCGACGATGCCCACCCGCGCGCCGACCGGGCCGCGGCTGGCCTCGAGGGGCAGGGCATACCGGCGCTCGACCTTGAAGTGATGGATCTCCGAGTACCGTTCATAGGTCTTGTCCGGCGTGTCCGAGTTGAAGCGATAGCGGACCAGGAAATAATACGACGCCTCGTCGCGTCCCCGGGGGAGCAGATAGTCGTAGTCATACAGGTCGCCCGCCCCGGAGCTCTTCTTCATCTGTTGTTCCTGGCCGTCGATGACGACCCTGACCTGGATGCTGGAGTGGTCCAGGTCGCGCGCGGTCGGCGTCACCCGGGCGGTGATTGTATACAGCTGCGAGGGGTTCTCGCGCAACACGTCGGGCGTGAGGTTGGTGATCGTGAGATTGCAGCCCGTGAGGAGGAGCAGGGCGATGGCGGCGGCGGCGCCAGGGAGGATTCTTCTCGCTTGAGAGAGACGTGTCATGTGCATTGGATTTCGAGAGGGAAGTCAGCGGCTGCTGCGGCAGCCCGTCAACGGTTCTTGTAATGCTCGAACTCGCTCCAGCGCAAGAAAAAGCTCGGCGTCCGCCGCCCCTGGGCCTCTACGTCCATGTGCCTTTCTGCGCGCGCGCCTGTGATTACTGCGCATTTTACCAGATCCCGCCGACAGCGGAGGCCGTGCGCGGGTTCCTTGCCGGGGTGGCGCGCGAGGCCGGGATGGTGGCGTGGAGCCGCCCGGCCGACACCGTGTTCTGGGGCGGCGGCACGCCGGGGATGCTCGCGCCGCGCGCCCTGGCGGAGCTCGGTGAGATCACGCTGCGGCATGGCGGCGGCCGTCCCGCGGAGTGGAGCGTCGAGATGGCCCCCGCCTCGGTCACGCCCCAGCGGCTGGCGGTGTTGAGGGACCTCGGAGTGACGCGCATCTCGCTGGGCGTGCAGAGCCTCCGGCCGGCGCTGCTGGAGGTTCTGGGCCGCCGGCACACCCGGGAGCACGTCCTGAGGGCCTATGCGGCGGTGCGCGGGGCCGGTTTTGCCAGCGTCAACCTCGACCTGATCTTCGCGATCCCGGGCCAGACGCTTGCGGCCTGGCGGGCGGACCTGGAGGCGGCGGTGGAGCTCGAGCCCGATCATCTTTCGACGTACTGCCTGACCTTCGAGGAGGGCGCCGCCCTCTTCGCGGGGCCTGCGCGGGGGCGCGTGCGCGCCGACGAGGAGACGGAGGCTGCGTTCTACACCGAGGCGTGGGAACGGCTCGGCGGGGCGGGGTATGCGCAGTACGAAATCTCGAACTTCGCGCGCGCCGGCCACGAGTGTCTCCATAATCTCAATACTTGGCGCATGGCCGAATGGGTCGGGCTCGGGCCCTCGGCGGCCTCGCAGTACGCCGGCCTCAGGGGCTCCAATGCGGCCGACCTGGGGCAATGGCGGGCGGATATCGAGGCGGGGCGGCGCGCGCTCACGGACCGTGTGGAGCTGACGCCGCGGCTCCTCGTCGAGGACAGCCTGGTCTTCGGGCTGCGGATGAACGAGGGGGTCGCGCTGCCGGGGCTGCGGGCGCTGTGTCCCGGGGCCCCCTGGGGGGAGATCGACGCCCTGGCGGGGCGATTGGCGCGGGAAGGCCTGGCGGAGGCCGGAGAGGGGCGTCTGCGCCTCACGCTGCGGGGGCGCCTCGTGGCCGACGCGGTGGGCGGGCAGATCATGGACGCCTTCGGGTAGCGGCGGAACGCCAGGGGGCCCGCCGCCCTCCGCCCGCCCGAATCGGTTTGAACACCGGGGAGGCTTTCTGTCAGTGACATGCCGCAAATCCGTGCGCTGCCTCGCCGCCCTCACCCTTCTTCTCGTTGCCGCCGCCGCCGCGCCCGCCCGCGACCGGCTCGAAATCGCCTGGCCGACGCCCAACAAGGCCTGGGAGGAGGGCCAGCCTTTCAGCGCCTTCATCCAGCCCACCGCATCGGGGGAGCCGCTCTCGGGTTGCTACGGCTGCGTCCGGTCCGGCGGCGCGCAGTTTCACGAGGGAATCGACATCAAGCCGGTGGGGCGCGACCGGCGCGGAGAACCGACGGACGAGGTGTTCGCGGCGATGGACGGCGTCGTGCGGCACGTGAGCGACCGGGCCGGGGACAGCAACTACGGCCGTTACCTCGTGCTCGAACACCCGGGGGCCACCCCCGCCGTCTACACGCTCTACGCCCACCTCGCCCGGGTGCTGCCGGGCGTCGTCGAGGGCGCGCACGTGGGGCGCGGCCAGGCGATCGCGATCATGGGGCACACGAAAAGCGGCACGCCGATCCCGCGCGACCGCGCCCATCTGCATTTCGAGATCGGATTCATGGTGACCCGGGAGTTCCCGAGTTGGTATGACAAAAGGGGATACGGCAGCCCCAACGAACACGGCCTCTGGAACGGCATCAACCTGATGGGATTCGACCCCCTTGATTTCTACGACCAATGGCGCATGGGGGAGGTGAACGACGTCCAGGACTACATCGACCGGATGAAGCCCCAGGTGACGCTGCGCATCGCGACGCGCCAGGTGCCCGACTTCGTCCAGCGCTATCCCAGCCTCGTGCACGGGCCCCTGCCGGAGGATCCCGTCGGCGGGTGGGAAATCCAGTTCGATTGGACGGGAATCCCGATCTCCTGGCGCCCGCTCGCCCCGATGGAGGTCGTCGGGCAGGCCGCCGGCCAGGTGACGATTCTGAATGTGGACCCGGAATCCGTGGCCCAACACCGCGCAAAGGTCCTTGTGCGGCGGCGGGGCCCCGGGTATGTCCCCGTGCGCGATCTGGAGACCGTCCTGCAGCAGATCTTCGGGGTGCGCTGAGCCGGGGCGCCGGGCCCCCGGGGAGGCGGCCGCCTTCGCCCAAGGCTCCGGCGAGCCAGGGCCAGCCCGCCCTGCAACGCGCCGCCGGCGCCCTCACGCCGGCGCCAGGGCGTTCTGCGTGTTCCGGTGCTCCGCCCCGGTGTATTTCTGCGACTGCTCGTCGGCGTGATAGCTCGAACGCACGAGGGGCCCGCTCTCCACGACGCCGAATCCGATCGAGAGGCCGAACCGTTTCCAATGCCGGAACTCCTCCGGCGTCACCCAGCGCTCCACGGGGAGGTGTTGCGCCGTGGGCTGGAGGTACTGCCCGAGGGTGAGGATCTCGATGCGGTCGCCGGCAAGGTCGCGCAGCGTCTGCTCGATCTCCCCGGGACGCTCCCCCAGGCCCAGCATGATTCCGGTCTTGGTGGTGAATCCGCGCGCCCTGGCGTGGCGCAGGACCGCGCGGCTGCGGTCGTAGCGGGCATGGACCCGAACGGGCTTCTGGAGCCGCTCCACCGTTTCGACGTTGTGGTTGAAGATGTCCGGTCGCGCATCGAGCACCGTGTCGACGTCGGGCAGCCGCCCCTTGAAGTCGGGCACGAGGACTTCGATGGCCGTCCGCGGATTGCGGTGACGCACCGCGCGGATCGTGGCGGCCCAGACGCCCGCGCCGCCGTCCGCGAGCTCGTCGCGGGCGACGCTGGTGATCACGACATGGCGGAGATTCATGCGCGCCACGGCGTCGGCCACCCGCGCCGGCTCGCCAAGATCCGGCTCCGCGGGGCGGCCGGTCTGGATGGCGCAGAAGGCGCACGAGCGGGTGCAGACGTTCCCGAGGATCATCACCGTCGCCGTGCCGCGCGACCAGCATTCGCCGAGGTTCGGGCATTGGGCGCTCTGGCAGACGGTGTGCAGGCCCCGGTCCTCGACAAGCTGGCGGACGGCGGCGTAGCCCGGACCGTTCGGGAGCCGGGCGCGGAGCCAGTCGGGTTTGCGCTGGACGTGCATTTTCCCCGGAAGGAAATGCAGGAAGCGCCGTTTTGCGAGGAAGATCCCGGCAGGGCGCCGGCAAAACCTCCGGGCACGGGGATTTTCGCTCCAGGCGGACGCAGGATGCATCGTGAAACAGTCTTGTCATCCCGGGCGCAGCGACGATTCCCGGCCTCCTTTTGTAACGTATTGCGTTACCGAAGAGATTTCCCGCCGTGCCCGGGATGACAGGGGAAGGGCGCGTTTTGAAGACACGCCCCGGGGGAAATCCTGCTGGAGGAGCCGGTCGCCGTGTCCGCCGGGCGGCCGTCCGGCCAGGAGATGCCCTAGCGGCCCCCGGCCAGGAAAACCCTGAACTGCTCCCGGAACTCCGCGTCGAGCGCCTGCCTGACCTCCGCGGGATCGCATGCCCGGCCCAGTTCCTGCCGGAGGGAGGTCACGGTGCCGTCGGCGATGCCGCAGGGCACGATGCCGGCGAAGGGCCCGAGGTCGTTGTTCACGTTGAGCGCGAAGCCGTGGTACGCCACCCAGCGCCGCACGGCCACGCCGATCGCGGCGATCTTGCGGGAGCCGAGCCAGATGCCGGTCCTGCCCGGCTGCCGCCCGGCGGCGAGGCCGAGGCTGCCGAGCGCGTGGATGAGCACCTGTTCAAGGAAACGCAGGTAGGCGTGAAGATCCCGGCGCGGGCTCAGGTCGACGATGGGATAGCCGACGATCTGCCCGGGGCCGTGATAGGTGATGTCGCCGCCGCGGTTCGTATCAACAAGCTCAATACCACGGTGGGCGAGCTCGGCGGCATCCCATATCAGATGGCCCGCGGCGCCGGGCCGGACGCCGAGGGTGACCACGGGCTCGTGCTCGGTGAAGACGAGCGTATCGCCGATCGCGCCGGCCAGCCGCTGCGCGACCATCGCCTCCTGCCGGCGCAGGGCGTCGGAATAGCGGGTGCGTCCCCAGTCAACGGTGGCCGGCGGGGCCCGTCCGGGAGGGGGGGGCCGGGGCGCGGGATCGGCGGGCATTGCGGCGATGGCCATGAAAGACGCGAGTATTACCAGAGTCTGCGGCGGCGCAACTCCGGGCATCGCGCGGGCGCGGCGGCGCAACTCCGGGCATCGCGCGGGCGCGGCGGCGCACCCGATCAGACCGCCCGCTCAACGCACCAGCCAAAGGCCGGCGGCGCCGGCGGCGATCGTGAGTCCGAGCACCAGCGCCACCTGCCGGCGGAGGCGGGGCGAGCCGAGCGAAAGCGCAAAACAGCCCTTCAGGACGGAATTGCCGATCGCGGCCAGGATGACCGCCCGGGTGGCGAGCAGCGGCCCGACACTTGCGTCGTTGCGGCTGTTCGCCATGAGCAGGGAGACCGCATCCATGTCGGTGAGGCCCGAGAGGAAGCTGATGGGCAGCAGACCGCCCCGCAGGTTGAGGTGCAGGGCCGCCTTCACGAGGAACGCCACTGCGGCGTAGATGACCCCGAATTTGATGGCGATGGCGAGGCTCAGCGGATTGTTCAGGCGGAGTGTCGCCACATCGCCGTCCGCCGGGCGGTCGAAGAGCCAGACCCACAGCGTGTAGGCGACCCCGGGCGCGGCCATCAGCGCAAACGGAACGATCAGCGAAGCCGCAAGCCCGCGATTGATGACGCCGACCGCCACGATGATGCGCGCCAGCATGATCGTGCAGGCCACGATGACGGCCAGCGCGAAGCTGGTGGAGAGCGCCGGCTCGTCCCTGCTGCGGCGGCTGAAAGCGAGGGTGGTGGCCGTGCTCGACGCGAGCCCGCCCACCAGGCCGGTGATCGGGATGCCCGCCTTGGCGCCCAGGAGGCGCATCATGATGTAGCCGGCGAAACCGATGCCGGAAATGAGCACGACCATGAGCCAGGTTGAATACGGGTTGAAGGCGTCGAGCGGACCGATGTTCCGGTCCGGCACCAGCGGCATGACGACGCCGGTGGTGGCGACGAACTGCAGCGTCGCCCGGATGTCATCGGAGGTGAAGGCGCGCGTCCAGGCGTGGATCGGCTGCTTGAGGCCGATCATGATCGCGGTCGCGGCGGCCACCAGGATCGCGGCCTGCGTGTGCTCCCACAGGACGAGCGCCCCGAGCAGGCAGGTGAGGAGGGACGCGGCGAACGTCGTGCTGCCCGGGTGGGAGCCGCTGCTGTTCTTGAGATGCAGCGCGGTGAGATGAAGGCCGATCAGCGCGAGCACGACGGGCAGCACGGCGGCGGCGTGGTTCTGGGTGAGGAAGGCGGCGACGCAGCCGAGGATGGCCCAGAACGTGTAGGTGCGGACGCCGCCGAAGTCCGCCTCTCCGCCTGGGGACGACTTCTGGTCGCTCCACTGGCGGATCAACCCCACCAGCGCTCCGAGGCAGGCGCTCACCATAATTGACAGAACGAGATGCGACACGGGGTAAGTGGTGAGGAATATGGCGGGGCCTGCCTGCCGGCGCAAGCGCGGAGGGCGATGCGATGCAGACGGCGGGGTGACGATCGCCGGGGATTTGGATTGGCGGGAAAAGGAATATTGGCCACTGCCCACTTCCACCAAGGCATGGATGTTTCCACGCGCGCAGATGTGCTCAGCGGCGTGGGTCGCAGGCTCCACCAACACCTTGGGGAGAGAGCGGAATCACCTCCAGGGGTCGAATAGTTCCAGCCCCGTGATGTCAAAGTCGTTTGTGTTGCGCGTAACGAGCGTCAATCCATGAGCCATCGCTGTGGCCGCAATCTGGCAATCGAGGGTGGGAAGCGGCCGACCGCGGGCTTCGGCGGCGGCCTGGAGACGCCCCCAGAGGTCGGCAGCTTCTTCGTCCACTGGAAGAATGCGGCCGGCGAAGCGCTCACGCAGATCGTGCTCCAACCATTGCGCAAGGCGGCGGCGTTTCGTCCCAGCAGGAAGTCGTGCGACACCTTTACGGATTTCTCCGAGTGTCAAAACACTGAGATACAGCATTTCCTCGGGTTGTTCATCAAGCCACGCCATCACGCGGGCCGAAGGCCGCTTTTGCCCTGGTTCATAGATGACGCAGGTGTCGAGCAGCCAGCTCACAGCAGCACCTTGCGTGGCAGGTCGCGCTGGCGCCCGGGTGCGCCACCGATGTCGCGCAGCGGGGATCTGGCCAGAAAGCGGCTAATCGGCTGGCGGGGCGGCTGAAGCTTGCGGAACTCCTCAACAGAGACGACCACCACTGCCGGTTTGCCATGGCGGGTGACGAATTGGAATCCGTCCGTCAGCGCCTGCTCGACAACGGCGCTGAACTGGTCCTTCGCCTCTTGAAGTTGCCAGGTTTTGCTCACGCCACGAATCTGGCCGGTCTGGCCAGAATATCAAGCAGGCAGATCCCCGCGCCCCCAGCCTCACGAAAGCTCTGTGGACATCGGCATCTCTGACGGCTGAGAAACACCGGAGCCGAAAAAGCAAAGTAGTCGCATGAAACTTGATTTAGCCCAATCGAATCTGGATGCGACCAGCAAGTATGTGACTAGACCGACACATCGTCAGATTTCGGAAGCACGCATCCACCGGAGCGAAAGGGGCCGTTGCGCTCTGCCCGCAGTTTCCCATTGCCCGCGCCGCGCCCGCGTGGCACCGTGCGCGGTTCCATGAGCGAGATTCCGAGCGAGATCACCCACGACCAGTATGCCGTGCGCCTGAAGAAGCTGCAGGACCTGCGCACGACGGGGATTGACCCGTTCCGCGCGGCGTTCTCGCCCACGCATTTCTCCGCGGAGGCCGTCAGACTCCATGTCGAGGGGCAGGACAACGTCGTTTCCGCAAGGGTTGCGGGCCGCCTGCTGGTCATCCGCGACATGGGCAAGAGCCAGTTCGTCAAGATTCTCGACCAGCAGGGTCTCCTCCAGCTCTACGTGAAGAAGGACGTGGTGGGCGAGGCGGCCTATGCGGCGTTCCGGAAGCTCGATCTGGGCGACATCATCGGCGCCGAGGGGACGATCTTCAGGACGAAGTCCGGCGAGATCACCGTGCGGGTCCAGAGTTGCGTGCTCCTGGCGAAGGCGCTGCGCCCGCTGCCGGAGAAATGGCACGGTCTCACCGATCCGGAGCAGGTCTGCCGCCAGCGCTACCTCGACGTCATCGTCAATGAGGAGTCGCGCCGGCGGCTTCTCCAACGCAGCCGGATCGTGACTGCGATCCGCCGTTTTCTTGAGGATCGCCAGTTCATCGAGATCGAGACCCCGATCCTGCAGTCGGTGGCGGGCGGCGCGGCGGCCAGGCCGTTCACCACGCATCACAACGCCCTCGGCTGCGATTTCTTCCTGCGCATCTCGCTCGAACTTTACCTGAAACGCATGCTCGTGGGCGGCTGGGACCGCGTGTTTGAAATCGGCCGCAACTTCCGCAACGAGGGGATCTCGCGGAAGCACAATCCGGAGTTCACGATGCTCGAGGTCTACCAGGCCTACTCCGACCATCGCGGCATGATGACCCTCATCAAGGACATGATCCTGACCCTCTGCCGCGACGTGCTCGGAGCCTTCGAAATCAAGCATGCGCCAAGCGGGCAGGTGATCAATCTTGGCGGCGCATGGCGCGAGGTGAAGTACAAGGATCTCATCATCGCGGAGACGGGCGACCCGGGATGGTTCGGCCGGAGCAGGGCGGAGAAAGCGGCCGCGGCGGAGAAACTCGGCCTGAAAGTCGAGCCGCACTGGGAGGAATTCGAGATCACCAACGAGGTCTTTTCCAAGAAGGTCGAGCCGCAGCTGATCCAGCCGACGTTCGTCCTCAACCTGCCGAAGGAGCTCTGTCCGCTTGCCAAGATCAACCGCGAGGATCCGACGACCCTCGACGTGTTCGAACTCACGATCGGCGGGATGGAGATCGCGCCGGCCTATTCCGAGCAAAATGATCCCTTCGTCCAGCGCGAGATGTTCGAGGCGCAGGCCGGGGAGGAAAAGCAGAACATCGACCAGGACTTCCTGCTCGCCCTGGAACACGGCATGCCCCCGGCCGGCGGGATGGGCGTTGGCATCGACCGGCTCTGCATGCTGCTCACTGGGGCGGAGAGCATCCGCGACGTGATCCTCTTCCCGCAGTTGCGCCCGGGCAGCTGATCCGGAGATCTTTTTGTGGGGCCGCTCCGGGCGCGGGCCCCTTCGACTGCGGAAAGCAGATTGATAATCGTCGGGATGTCGCCAGTGTGCCGATAATTACTCGTGAAAACCGCGTGCGCATGGTGCCAGAAGGTGCTTGCCGAGGATCCCTCCCGGGATGAGGCGGTGTCTTACGGCATCTGTCCGGAATGCATGGAGGCCTTGCTCGGGCCGTCCCGGGTCATCATGAGGGAGTTCCTGAACTCGATTGAACTGCCCGTCCTGGTGACGGACGAACAGCAGGGGATCCGGCAGGCGAATCATGCGGCTGAACGCCTGCTGGGCAAACCCTTGTCCAGGCTGCAGGCCAAGAGGATAGGGATCGCGATAGAATGCATCCATGCCGGAGTCATGGGAGAATGCGGCGAGAGCCCCTATTGCGCGGGGTGCGCTTTCCGAACGTGCATCCGCGACACCTATTATGACGGAAAACCGCGCTCCGGCGAATACTCGCAGCACAAAATCATGACGGCGAACGGACTGAAGGCGAGGAGGTTCCGGTACTCCACCGCGAAGGTCGGGGATTCGGTGGCGGTCGCGATCGACGGAGTCGAGGATCTGCCGGTCGAATCCTGATCCAACGCACCTTTCGTGGGCGCATCGGAATTGGACGTGCGGGGAAGCAACCCCGCCCTCCAACATCACGCTGAACCGCCCGCCCCCCCTGCGAACGAGAGTCACTTCAACCACTTCAACCGCATGATCCCGGAAAAGATGACCGGAGGGTCGACCGCCGCCAGGGTTGCCCTCGTCCTGCTCCTGACGCCCCGATCGGCGATTGCCGGCCCGATCCGCGATTGGTTCGTCGAGCGCCGCCTGGACCGGCTGGAGAAGGAGATGTCGGATGATGATCCGGCGGCCGCGAGGGCGGTGCCCTTGCCCGCAGGCATACGGATCGTGCGCGATGTCGCCTATGGCGGCGATGAGCGGCAGCGTTTCGACGTCTACAGTCCGGTGGGGGCAAAAGGAGCGCCGATAATCTTGATGGTGCACGGGGGTGCATGGTGTCTGGGGGACAAGACGGCGCAGGCGGTCGTCAAGAACAAGGTGGCCCGCTGGGGGCCGCGAGGGTTCGTCTTTGTTTCGACGAATTACCGGCTGCTGCCCAAGGCCGCCCCGATCGAGCAGGCCAGGGACGTTGCCCGGGCACTCGCGGCAGTCCAGGAAGATGCGGCTTCCTGGGGCGGGGACAAAACCAAAGTGATCCTCATGGGGCACTCCGCGGGAGCCCATCTGGTGGCCCTCCTGGCCACGGATCCGTCGATTTCCTCAGGGATTGTCACGACCCCATGGCTGGGCACCGTCTCCCTCGACAGCGCGGCGCTGGACGCCGTGGCGATCATGGAAGCGAGACACTTCCGCTTCTACGACCGCGCATTCGGGAACGATCCCGGGTATTGGAGAGCGGCGTCTCCTTTTTTTGCCGTGGCGGGCGCAGGACGCCCCATCCTGCTGGTGTGTTCGACCCGGCGCGACGATTCCTGCGCGCAAGCCCGCCGGTTCGCGTCCCGGGCGGCATCGTTCGGCATGAAAGCCTCCGTTTTGGAGGAGGATTTTTCGCACGGGGACATCAACCGGCGGCTGGGCGAGGAACCCCGCTATACCGGAGCCGTGGAGCAATTCATGGGGGGCCTCGACGCGGCGGTGGCGGCCTGTCTGCGGAGCGGCTGCATCCCCTGACGGCGCCCGGCCCTGGTTTCCCGCCGAAGGTGTAGTTTTGAGTTGAATACGCGGAAGATTCCCACGTCGGCGGCCGGATCGGGAGGCGGCCGGCCGCGCTGCCGGGTTTCAAAGCGCAGACTTTCCGGCGGCCTCCCCAAAGAATCGTCTTGTGTCCGGAGGCGACGGTGCGCGAATCGACGGGAACCATGTCAACCCATACCTGCCCGTGGTGGATCGGTTTTCTGTTGGCGTCTCCCGTGCGCCGCTTGTTGGAGGATCCGGCGGCGCGCCTGGCCCCGGTGGTCCGGGAGGGAATGCGCGTGCTCGAACCCGGTCCGGGCATGGGTTTTTTCACGCTCGAAATCGCGCGGCTGGCCGGCCCGACCGGGCGCGTGGTGGCCGTGGATTTGCAGCCCAGGATGATCGCCGGCCTCCGGCGGCGCGCCGGACGCGCGGCTCTGGGGGACAGAATCGATGCGCGCGTCTGCACCGCCGGCGGCCTGGGAGTGGACGATATGGCGGGCACGTTCGATCTCGCGGTGGTGATTCACATGCTCCACGAGGTCGCCGATCAGAAAGGTTTTCTCCGGGCGGTCTGCGCAGCGTTGAAGCCCGGCGGCACGCTGCTGATCGTCGAACCGCGCGGGCACGTGTCGACCGCCGCTTTCCAGGCGTCCCTTGCCCGGGCGGAGGAGATCGGCTTCACGGTTGTGGAGCCGGCCCGGGGCTGGGAACTGCGTGCACTCCTGCGCCGGGGAACGGCCTGAGGCGGGATCATGCAGCCGCAGCAATACACCAGCGCAGTGAACCGCCTGCCCCCCTGCGAACGAGAGTCACTTCAACCGCATGATCCCGGCCAAAACTCTCCGTTTTTGACGCCTGCACGCCTGGTTGTCCGGAACCAACGCTTCCAGTTCGGTTGCGCCGAAACTGGGGCCACGCCACAAACGACGGAGTCTGATCAGTTCTTGCCCCGTTTGCCATTTTTTGATAAACCATTTTCATGCAACATGTAACGAATTAGGTTTCACCACTGGCCCGTCTGATGCGACATGAAATGCTGCGACGGCCCAAGCACCGTCGCCACTTTCCACCATCCCGATGAAAACACCCGCCCTGCCCGGTTCCGACTGCAGACTCCCGAACTTCATGCCGCCGGAGTCGCGAAGATCCTGCAGGCCGTGCGCGCGGTGGCGGCGGGCGCCGGTACTGCCTGTGTTGATCGCCGGCACCCTGATCCTGGCATCGATGGCAGACCTGTCCGGCGACGACGAAGGTGTCGTCGCCGTGTATTCGGCCATAAGTCCCGCCTACAACCGCCCGATGCTGCCCGACGGTTCATTCAAACCCGAGACCTATGCGTTTGGGAACGGGGGGAACCAGGGTGGGCCGGCCCGTGACTTCACGATCGACGAGCTTTCCTTCCTCGGCGTCGCAAAGCTGATCGCCCCCGCGCTGGCCGCGAAGCAATACGTGCCGGCCGGGGATCCGCGTCAGACCGATCTTCTGATCATGGTGTATTGGGGAACGACCGGGGGTTTCGATGAAGCGCCCAAGTTCGTCCGGTTCAGCGGCATCGTCGACAACGTGATGGAGCGACAGGATTGGGAGAATGCCAAGGTGCTCGGCTACCTGACCGAAATGCAGAGGGTGGCTCGTTTCAAGGGAACGGTCTTCAATGCGGCTTATCGGGAGGATGTGATCGACGATGTGGAAGAGAGACGGTATTTCGTCGTTTTGCTGGCGTACGATTTCCAGATGGTCTGGAGGACGAAGCAGAGAAGGATGCTCTGGCAGACCCGCTTCAGCATTCGCGCGCACCGCAATGATTTTGGCAGGGCGCTGCCCGCGATGGCGAAGAACGCTTCACGCTATTTCGGGCGGGACAGCCACGGGCTGGTGCGCAGGGACCGGCCGGAAACCCGCGTCACCTTCGGCGAGCTGAAGGTCATCGAGTACGAGCCGAAGGAAGGCAGGTGAGGCGAAGCGCGGCGGGCCTTCAGGCTCAGGCGCTGAGGCGGAAGTCGATCTGGCGCTTGAAGCGGTCCACCCGTTCGGTGACGACGCCGACCTTCTGGCCGAGTTCGAGGCGCCGCTTCGACCGCCGGCCGACCAGGGCGGTGCCCGCGTTGTTCAGGAGGTAAAGATCATCGCGCAGGGTTGAGAGGTGGACAAACCCGGATGTCATTGCGTCGGGAAGCTCCACAAACAGCCCGTGGTTTCGCAAATCGGTGATCACCGCGGCGAAAACGGTCTTCTTCTTCCGGAGGGCCTCCCGCTCGAAGAACTCGAGCAGCTTCACCTTCTGCGATTCGCGCTCGGCCTCCGCGCTGTTCTGCTCGGTGAGGCTGAGGTGCTGCGCCAGGCTTTCCATGCGGGCGACGTTGTAGCCGAACTGAAAGCCGCGCGGCGCGGCCTGGCCGAGGTACTTGACAAGGTAGTGATCGAAGACCCGGTGGACCACGAGATCGGCGTAGCGCCGGATGGGTGAGGTGAAGTGCGTGTAGTCCTGTTTGGCGAGGCCGTAATGCCCGTCCGGCGAGGCGCGGTAGACCGCCTTGCGCAGGCTCCGCAAGAGCTGGGTCCGCAGCGTATACCCCTGGGGGTGGGATTTGAGGATGTTGAGCAGGCGCGAGATCTCGCTGCGCTGGGCGAGATCGCCGACCGTGACGCCGGATGCCCCCAGCTCCCTGCGGTATTCCTGCAGCTTCTCCTCATCCGGGTCGTCATGGACGCGGTAGAGCGAGGGCAGGCGGTGCTCGCGCGTGACGCGCCCGACCGCTTCGTTGGCGGCCAGCATGAACTCCTCGATCAACTGGTGGCTCTCGTCCTGTTCGATGCGCTCCAGGCGGTCGGCGTAGCCCTGTTCATCGACAAAGATCTTCACCTCGGGCATGTCGAGGTCGAGGCTGCCGTTGCGGATGCGCTCGCGGCGCAGCCGGAGGGCGACATCCCAGAGCTGGCGGATCCAGCGCTGCAATTCGGCGAGCTCGTCGCGCCGCAGATCGGACAGTGCCCGGCCGGTCGAGCCCGTCTGGCGCGCGGGCGGCAGGGGCATGCGGCGGATCTTGTCGAGGCTGTCCTCCTTGAGCAGCGCGTAGGCCTGATGGTAGGTCAGGCGCTTGCGGCTGCGGATGACGGTGTTGGCAAAGGCGGTGTTGCACAGGCGGCCCTTGTGGTAGGTGAGGAGGACGGCCTTGGTCAGGCGGTCCTCCCCTTCGACGAGGCTGCACAGTCCGTTGGAGAGTTCGGGCGGCAGCATCGGGACGACGGCGCCGACCAGATACGTGGAATTGCCGCGGTGCTGCGCCTCCGCGTCGAGCGCGGTGCCGGGCCTCACGTAGCTGCTGACGTCGGCGATGTGGACGCCGACGCGCAGGTCGCCGTTCGGCAGGGTTTCGGCGGACAGTGCGTCGTCGAAATCCTTTGCGTCGTCGGGATCGATCGTGAAGGTGGGCACGGCGCGGAAGTCGAGCCGACCGAAAAGCTCCGCGACGCCGACGCGCGCGGGGAGGGCGGAGGCCTCGCGAAGGACGGCCGCCGGGAAGTCGGTCGAAAAGCGGTACTTGTGGAAGATCGCGGCCAGTTCGGCGCGCGGTTCGTGCGTGCGCCCCAGGCGGGCTACGACCGTTCCCTCGGGATTGACGTGCCGCTGCTTCCACTCGTGCAGCTTGACCACGACCTTGTCGCCGACAGCGGGCGCCGGGCGCAGACCCGACTTGGCGGGATCGGGCACGTAGATGTCGTGGATGAACCGCGGGTCATCCGGAACGACGTAGAAGAAGAGTTTTGTGCGCTGCAGGTTGCCGGTGAGGGTCTCGTGGACGCGCTCGAGGATGCGGATGACGCGGCCCGTCGGCTCGCCGCCATGGCGGCCGCCGCGCGGCTGGCTGAGCTCGTCGCTCAGGCGCACGACGACACGGTCGCCGTGGATGGCGACCCCGGTGTTCTCGGCGGGAATCTGCACCGCCTCCTTCTCGGGTTCGCTCGGGCCCCTCTCCAGGATGACGTAGGCGGAGCCGCCCTGGCGGAACTGGATCCGGCCGGCGACCAGGTTGGCGTCGCCGGGCAGGCAGAGCTTGTCCTCCTTGACGTGGACGATCTCGCCGGCGGCGAGCAGCTGGCGGATCTCGGCGTCCAGCGCGCCGCGTTCCCTCCTCGCCAGCCCCAGGGTTTTGGCGATCTCCGGCGCCGCGAGGGGGACGTAGTGGGGCGCACGGAACAAGGCCAGGAGGCGGCCGCGGAGGTTCATGATTAGAGGGTATTGCCGGCCCCGGGTCACCGCAAACGATTTCGGGAATGGAGAACGCGGAGGAGGTTCCCATCCCGGACGCCGCTTTGGACTGGCCTGCATGGGGGACTTCGCCTAGGTTTCGCGTATGAGAATTGTTCACGCGGCCAGCGAGCTGTACCCGTATGTGAAGACGGGCGGGCTGGCCGACGCCGTCGGCTCGCTCGCCTCGACGCTGGCCGACAAGGGGCACGACGTGGCGGTCTTCATGCCGGGCTATCGCGCGGCGCTCGATCACCGGGACGTGATCCGCGCCGAGCAGAGGCTCGGGCTGAGGGTTGAAATGGGGGGCCGGATCTGTTCGGGCGAGGTCCGCGTCCTGCCGGTGAAGAAGGGCCTCACGGTCTATTTCATCGGGAGGGAGGAATTCTTCGACCGCCGCTTCCCCTACGGGAATGGCGAGCGCGATTACGAGGACAACGACGCCCGGTTCATCTTTTTCTGCAAGGCCATCGTCGAGGTCATGCGGATCGCCGAAATCCGCGCGGACGTTGTTCACAGCCACGACTGGCAGGCTGCGCTGCTGCCCCTGCTCGTCCGCTTTGAGGAGCGCCACAGCGGCGTCTCGCTCGCGATGAAGACCGTGTTCACGATTCACAACATCGCGTTCCAGGGGATTTTCCCGATGCGCTCGTTTGCGCTCACCAATCTCCCGGATGAGCTCCTCGGCATCGATGGTTTTGAATACTACGGCCAGATCAACCTCATGAAGGGCGGGATCCTGTTCGCGGACCGGGTCACCACGGTCAGTCCGCGCTATGCGCAGGAGATCCGGACGCCGGAGTTCGGCCGCGGGCTGGAGGGCGTGGTGGGAACGCGGGCCGACGATCTCGTCGGGCTGGTCAACGGCATCGACACGCGGGTGTGGAACCCGGCCAGGGACCGCCTGCTGCCGGCGAGATATGACGCGCACGACCTCGCGGGCAAATCCGTGTGCCGCGCGGCCCTGCTCAAGCGGATGGGCATGGACGAGGCCTTCAAGGGCCCGGTGTTCGGCATGATCTGCCGCCTGACGGAGCAGAAGGGCGTGGATCTGCTGCTGGATGCGAAGGATTTCTTCATCGGACAGGATTGCCGGCTGATCGTGCTCGGCACGGGCGAGAAAAGGTTTGAGAACCCCCTGCACGACCTTGCGCATGCGCACCCGGGAAAGATCGCGCTCAGCCTGAAACACGACGAGGATGCGAGCCACCTGATCGAGGCGGGCGCGGATTTTTTCCTGATGCCGTCGCGTTTCGAGCCCTGCGGCCTCAACCAGATGTACAGCCAGGCATACGGCACGCTCCCGATTGTGACCCGGGTGGGAGGTTTCATGGACACGGTGATCGACATTGACGAACGTCCCGCGGAAGGCACCGGGATCATGTGCGCGCCGTCGGCCGGGGAATTTGCGCAGGCGCTGCAGCGGGCGTCTTTGCTTTATGCGCAGCCGGAGCGGATGGGCGGCGCCATCAGGCGCGCGATGGGCCGCGACTTCAGCTGGGAGAAGGCCGCGGCCGCCTACGAGCAGCTTTACGAGAATACAATCTGAACCGGGCGGACGGGATGCTCCTTGCGAGCACGCGGGTCAGGCCGCAGCGGCTCCTCGAAACGGGATTTCGATTCTCGCATCCGGAACTTGCCCGGGCGCTCCGCGCGGCCCTTGAGCCGGAATAGCGGATTCAACACGGCGGGAAAGCAGGGAGGAGCGGAGCTGCCGCTGGCGTCCGCCATCTGCCGGGATCTTGCTTCCCTCTTCGCCGGCATGGGGGATTTACCCGCATTTTACTGGGGGCTTGGCGCGCCGGATCCGGGACGCTGATCCCGGGGCGATGGGAGGAGTTCATATCCGAACTAAGGTAACAGGGATCAAGAGTTTAAGGGAAAGGCCGACTACCCGGAAAACGCGCCCGCAAATACACTGGGCGCGTGAAAATAAACGCCACAGTCCGCAGGATCCTCCCGATGAGCGCATTGGTGCTCGCGGTGATGGCGACAACGGTGGGAGCGAGGGAACGGAGCGGGGCTGGAGTGGCGTTCAATGACGCGGTCTCGGATGCGCTCGCAATCGCGGAGCACCGGCCGGAGCTGAGCGTTGTGCGCATCGAAGGCCGTTCGATGCTGCCCTATTTCGGTGAGGACGCAGTGGTTGTAGTGAAGAAAATCGACGCCGCCCGCCTGCGGGTCGGAATGATCGCCGTTTATGTGAACCGGTTTGGCGAGAAGATCGCCCACCGGATCATCGCTCCCGTTGTCGGGGGCTGGCAGGTCAAGGGTTACAGCAATGAGCAACCTGACAGCACGGTCGTGAACGCCGGCAACCTGATCGGCATTGTCTACGCGACGTTTAATTCCGCCGAAAGGGCTCCGGCCGCGGGGGCGGAGTCGAATCTTCCTCCGATCGAAACCGTCTACGCCGCGCCCGCGAGGTGACCCGCTTGGGGCTGGCGTGAATTGTCCCGATCCTGCGCCGCAGGCATTCCCGTTGTGGCATGGTTTGGAGCCGCGACGCCCTCGTCGCGGACAAATGGGTGTGACGCGACGAGGGCGTCGCGGCTCCACGAGGCAGGCCCCCTGGTTCCCCGCGCAACTCCGGGCTTCCCACGCCGGGGGGCGCTGGTATGGTCTGGCGGCAGTGATGCAAAGAACATTGATCATCTTCAAACCCGATTGCATAAGCCAGCGGCACGTCGGGAATGTCATCGATCGCTTTGAGCGGGCGGGCTTCGCGATCGTCGGTTGCAAAATGATGCGGCTCACGCCGGCGCTCCTGCGTGAACACTACGCGCACGTCGCGGACCGGCCGTTTTATCCGAACCTGGAGGCTTTCATGAGCTCGCGGCCGGTGATCGTCATGGCCCTGGAGGGCTGCGACATCGTGCAGCGCGTGCGCGACCTGCTCGGGCCGACCGACTCGCGCAAGGCGGCCAAAGGCACGATCCGCGGCGATTTCGGAACCGACATGACGGTGAACGTGGCCCATGCATCGGACAGCGAGGCCAACGGCCGGATCGAACTCGCCCGCTTCTTTCACCCGGACGAACTGTCCGCGGTGCCGGGCACATGATCCCCGACCGGCGTTCAGACGTGGTTCCAGAGCATGAGAGCCACCTCGGCGACCAGCAGGACGATGATGGAGATCTCCAGCACCGACGCCTGACGGGCGTGACGGGAATCGCCGATGCGCTGGCTCGCCAGCTCGTAGATGAACTCCTGGGACTCCATCTGGCCGTCGGCGGCCTCGGAGCGCTCAGAACATCGCGCCGCGTGCCGCAGGCGTTCCCCGATTGCACGGGCCTGCGGGGGCAGGTGGGCGGGCGCCCCGTGCAGGCGGGGGTCGATGCGCGCGTAACGCACACGGGTCCGGAGGACCTCCTGCATGTGGCGGCCGACCTCGGCGAGGCGCGCGCGATTCGAGGAAGCCACTGCGCAGGCAAACGGAGTGTCGGCTTCGACGGACGGCCATGCGGCGGCGATCTCGTGTTCGACGCGCCGCAGTTCGCCTTCGAAATGGGCGAATTCAGCCAGGGATTCCAGGGCGGCCGGAACGGCTGATGCCGGAGCGGTGATCACGGCGCGGCCCGGACGCCACGAGACATGAAGATCCCCGCTGTCTGCGGATTGCAGAGAGGGCTGGCCCGGGTCGGAGAGCCAGAGCCTGAGGCCTTCGCGCCAGGCGGGGTCATCCTTGAGTTCCGGCGGCAGCGCGAGGACCTCCAGACTCGCGGCCGGGTCGGGTGGCCCCGGGGGAGGCGGGGTGGCGAGGGGAATGAATTCGCCCGTCAGCCAGCCGGGCGCGGGATCCTCCAGCTTCAGCGCGAAAGCGGCGGCCTGGGTGCCCGCCGTTGAAAAACGCAGGCGGCAGATGCAGGACAGGGGCGGCGTCATGGGACCAGGGGGGCGCCATCCTGCGGAGGACGGGTTTCGCTGGCAAGAGCCTCCTGCATCCCGAGCAGCAGATCGACCGCGGTCACGGCCGAGTCGAGGACGCCGTTGAGGGTGGAGTCGAAAAGGTAGTCGCCGACGACGAGCAGGCCGGGATGCCGCGCGGGATCGGGCTGGTGGCGCGATTCGGGCTCCCGGGAGGGGAAGCCGCCGGGAAGCGCGTTCACGGTGTTCAGCCAGCGATGAACCCGGGTTTCGCGCAGCTGCGGCCGGCCATGCTGGAGGCATGGCGGCATCTCGGCCATCACATGGGCGACGACGAGCCGGTCGTCGAAGTTGGCGAGATTGAGGGCCGGTTCGCCCCCGACCAGCCAGCTCAGGACGCCACAACCGCCCGGGGCGGGGAGGCGGGTGTCCTCGTCGTAGAGGCAGCAACCCCCAAAGGCGTCGATCATAAAAAATGAACCTCCGACGACTTCGCGCCAGAAGGGCCGGTCGAAGAGCGCGGTCACCCGGAGGTAGTGGGCGGGATGGTCGTAGAACTGGTGGTGGTCCGCCATCGCCCGATCGAGGGCTTCGCCGCGCCATGCGATGGAGGGAATCCAATTGTTGGGGAGCGCGACGATCACGAAGTCGAATTCCTCGACTTCGAGGCGATCCTTGTTTCGGGACGTCACGCGGTAGCGGCCGGTGGGCAGCCCCTCCACCTCCACAACCGGCCGCTGCAGGCGGATGTCCGCGCTGATGCTGCGGGCGAGTTCCTGGGTGAGCCGCTCGTTGCCGCCCTCGATGGAATAGAGGCGCATGTAGTCGGGCTCATCCATGAGGTGATTCTGAAGCCCGTATTGGGCGTTGGTCTGGTGGGGCTCGCATGCCAGGTCGCTATGGACCATGACGCGGAGGTAATCTCGCGCATCCCGGTCCGGCGTGCGCGCCAGCAGGTCGTGGAAACTCAGCCGGTCAAGGGGGCCCGGCTCTTCGTGCGTCCAGTCGGAGTTGTAATAATCGGCCGGGCTGATATGGGCGCGGGCATGGGCCGTGAATTGCGCCACCGCCTCCGCCGTGACCTCGCCCCACACGCCCCGGAGGTCGGCGGCCTGACGGGTTATCCGGTTGCGGATCACCGAGGCTCCCCCCTGCATCGGCAGGGTCGCCAGGCCGAGCCCGGCGACGAGTTCGCGCAGGGGATCGGGGCCTGACCCGCTGTAGTCGTAGAGTTCGGCCGCGCCCGCTTCAAAGGAACAGGGGATTGAGTCGAAGCGGCTTGTCTGGACCTTGCCGCCCAAACGGTCGCTCGCTTCAAAAAGCGTGATTTCGCAGGGTAGGTCGGCCTCTTCCTCAAGCTGGTAGGAAGCCATGAGGCCGCCCGGGCCTCCTCCGATGATTGCCACGCGGGTGGGGAGCGAAATCTGGCTCATAGGGACAGGTGGCGATAGGGACAGGTGGCGATAGGGACAGGTCAAGAAAGGGGTGGCGATAGGGACAGGTCAAGAAAGGAGGAAAAACTGGAATCTGGCTCATAGGGACAGGTGGCGATAGGGACAGGTGGCGATAGGGACAGGTCAAGAAAGGGGTGGCGATAGGGACAGGTCAAGAAAGGAGGAAAAACTGGGGTTGACGAGTTGGGGGCGGTGGCAGAATTGGCGGGTGATGCGACAGGTGCGGATCAAGATTGCGGCCGAGACCGGCGGGGTGGCGATAGGGACAGGTCAAGAAAGGAGGAAAAACTGGGGTTGACGAGTTGGGGGCGGGGGCAGAATTGGCGGGTGATGCGACAGGCGCGGATCAAGATTGCGGCCGAGACCGGCGAGGCGGTCTACCATTGCATGAGCCGGTCGGTGAACGGCGAGCGGCTCTTTGACGATCAGGCTAGGGAGATCCTGCGCCGGCAGTTCTGGCAGGTGGCCGACTACTGCGGGGTCGACATCCTCACCTACGCCATTCTCTCCAACCATTTCCACATGCTGGCGCGGGTGCCGCAGAAGGTGCCGGTGGGCGATGCAGAGCTCTTGCGGCGCTATGGGGTGCTGTATCCTCACCCGACGCGTTACCAGGCCGCCCGACTGGAGGTCATCAAGCAGGCCCTGGCCGTCAATGGGCCCGAGGCCCAGAACTGGCGGCGGCGGCAACTGGCGCTCATGGGCGACATCTCTCCGTTCATGAAGCTGGTGAAGCAGCGGTTCTCGATCTGGTTCAACCACGCGCACCGGCGGTTTGGCACGCTCTGGGCGGAGCGGTTCAAGTCGGTGCTGATCGAGCCCCGCGGCCGGGTGCTGGCGACGGTGGCCGCCTACATTGACCTGAACTGCGTGCGTGCGGGTTTGGCCGAGGATCCAAAGGACTACCGGTTTTGCGGTTACGCCGAGGCGGTGGCGGGGTCTGAAGTGGCGCGGCGAAATCTGGCTTCTGTTATGGGCATGACGGACTGGGACGCAGCCCAGGCCGCTTATCGGCTGATGCTCTTTGGCACTGCCGCCGGGACGCCTGAGCACGAAGCAGCGATCACCCCGGAAGCTCTCGCGGCGGTGGTGGCCGCGGGCGGCCGGCTGCCGCTGGCAACGGTCTTGCGCTGCCGGCTGCGCTATTTCAGCGACGGCGCCGTGCTGGGCAGCCGGGCCTTTGTGGAGAGTCAGCTGGCAGCCTATCGCGCCCGCACCGGCCGGCGCGGGTGCAGCGGTCCTCGGCTTTTGTCCTCGATCGCCGATTGGGGCGAACTCGCCGCGTTGCGTGGAGTGCGGCAGGCGTTTGGGTAGAGAGCAAGGGGACTGTTGCAGGCATTGCTGCACTGAATCGGCCGGTTATTGTTGGACCGAGCTCAAAGCAGGGCTTGTCCACAAACACACCCGGAAGAATCGCATGCCGCTGCCTGCCCTCATCGCATGGCGGCCCGGTTGGAATGCTGCTGCACGGGAATTGCCTCCGATCGGAGAATGCTGACGCAAGGGAATCCTCCTGGGTGTGATGAGGGCTTGAAAAACTTGACCATCACGTTTTTTCAACCTGTCCCTGTTACCCCCCATCACGTTTTTTCAACCTGTCCCTGTTACCCCCCTGTTACCCCCTCGGTGCTTCGCCAGAGCGTCCATGCCGAATTTCAGCAGTCGCGGGTTTCTTGGAGCCATTCCGAATGCAGCGCTTTTTTCCAGCGTCAGTCCGTTGCCCTCAATCCGCGCCAGCAGGGCCGCCGGCTCGTACCGCCGGGCATGTCCGACGCAATCATCGAAACCGGTCCAGTATTTCTCATGCAGGGGAACGGAGAAAACCAACACGGCGCCGTCCTGCAGCACACGGCTCAGTTCCCGGAACGCCTGTTGGTCGTCTTCGGCGTGCTCAATGACATCAAAGGCGCAGACCAGGCCGAATTCGCCGTCGTGATAGGGCAGCGCGGTGATTTCGCCCGGGATCGCGCTTCCCCCGCGGGCGTTCAGCCGCTCGATCACCGGCGCGCTGATGTCGAGGAAACGGGTGCCGGCAATGGGCAAGCGCGGGCGCAGACCGGGACGATTTCCAGACGCACCGGCGCTTCCGGAAGCAGACCTGATATAAGCGGCCACGTGTTGAAACGGTTGGGGCGTCCAAGATGCGCCCGCGACCACAAGGCGTCGTAGAAATCACGATTCGCAGCGACGATGCTTCGTTTACTCATGAAAGGCCGGAGCCGCTGCTTCATTTCGATGCGGGCCCGAAAACACCCCATTGACAGCAGGACTCCGGCAATGGGAGCCACGAGACCGGTGACCCCCGGTCAGGATCAAGACACGAGTACATTCATTTTCAGCCTGGCCACCGCTACGCGAGGAGCCCAAGCCAGACGGAGGTCCCCGCCGCGGAAACGGGGAGCGCGTTGATGTTTCCGACGGGGAAAGGATTACCGGTTCTTGCTGCTCAGTTGTTTCGCGGCTGACGCCTGCTGCTTTTTCCGAACGACATCGGATGCCTTGGCCTGCTTTTGTGCCGCCTGTTTATGAACGGATTTCGGAGATCTGTCTCCCATGATGGTTTTCCTCTTGGTTGGGGTTGCTCACCTGCGGCAGATGGTTCTCCGGAGGCAGCACCACCCTATCTGGTTGCCGCGGGTATGGCAACCATCCATCGCGGATGACCAAAGCCGGGTCCCGGACGCAGGAGCCTGTCTTACTTCGCCCGCAAAGCCGCATTGGGCGCCAACCCGACCGTCCCCACCTTTGGAGGAGGAATTCACGATGCCTAAGAAGACCACCGCCGACGCTCTGAAGATTCTGGCACACATCGCCGGCGGAGATTCTTAACGCCAACAGAGGTTCGAGGAAGAGGTCGCAAACCGGAAAGTCGCCCGGAGGGTTTCTCAGCTGAGATGGACGAGTCGAGTCATTTGGCTGGCAGCGCCGCAAGAAAACGGGTCAGCGCAGCCGCGAACACTTCAGGCTGATCGAACATCACAAAGTGCCGCGCCGGCGCAATCGATACCACCTCGATTTTCGGCGTGCCCTGCAATAGTGCGCCATAATATGCGGTCTTTTGCGGTTCCGAAATCGGGCGTGCAGGATTGGAAAAATCGGCGGCGTTGTAGGGCGAGATCTCAAGCACGGGAACGCTGATCGAGGCCAACCCGGGGCGCAGGTCCAGGGCCACATCCTCGGACATGTACTGCACAGTGGCGGCCGGATCGCTGCGCGACGTGTGCCCCGCCAGTTCAACGGCGCGCGCTTCGCTGAGCGTTCCGACAGCCTTCATAAACTGCATTTGCTGGGCACCGAACTGCTCAGGCGTCGCACCGGCCATCTGCGTCCGCATGTTCTCGCCCATCTTCGCGCGCTGGTCAGCCGGGACACCTTCCGTGCCAGGGAATATTGGAAGGCCGTCGACTGCAACCACGCCCGAGATCAAATCGGAGTGCGATTCAGCAAACTGGATCGACAATGTACCGCCAAGGCTGTGGCCGATCAGGACCGGCCGATCCAGGTGCTGCGTGCGGATCAGCTCGAGCAGCGAATCGCCCGCGAGTGCAAGCAGCCTGCCCTGCACCGGCGCCACTCCGTCGAAACCGGCCAGAGTGACCACGTAGAGAACATGATCCTTTTTCAGGCGGGCGACGGTGTCGTCCCACATCCAGCCGCCGCAGGCGAGGCCCGGGATCAGAATCAGCGGTCTTCCGTGATCGCCATAATGCCGTACGGTCATTGTTCCGACGCGGAAATCGGAGGGAACGTCTGCTGCTCTGGCGATTTGAGTTTGGGCCAGTCCGGCGGCGAGTGCGAAGGCGAATGTGAGGGAACGGATGGGGTTCATATTATCTTTCTTAGGATTAGAGTTCATTTGTCTGGGGAAAAAACCGCCTCGATCGGCAACTCGAAGATATGAGCGATGGAGAAAGCCAATGGCAGGCTCGGATCGTATTTTTCGGTTTCGATGGCGTTGATAGTCTGGCGGGACACATTCAGCCGTTCCGCCAGATCGGCCTGCGTCCAGTCGCGCTCGGCGCGCAACACGCGCAATTTGTTTTTCATCGGTAACTGCGCCGCAGGATTAGCGCAAAGATCGCCCACAAGATACCGATCGATGCGAATGTCCAGAAACCGGACAGCCTGGTCAGACCGGCATTCTCGAGGAATCCGCAGGTCAGCGCCAACAGCGCGGTAATGCCCGCGGCCAGCGCCACAGCCTCCAAGTGAATGCGGCGTTGCATTTCGTCGATGCGTGACAGCAACCGTACGATCGATACCAGCACGAAGATAACTGGGACAACCGGTGCGATCGCGACCAAAACCTGCAGCCAGCCACGCGTCACCGACGGTATCAGCTTGAGTGAGATGATCAGGACGATGGCGTAACCGATGATCGCGAGAGCGAGCTGAATGGCATAGCGCCGATAGGCGACCGCTACCGGCATGGATGATCTGTTCATGGTCTGAATGTAAAGTGACCTTTACTGAAAGTCAAGGATATTTTACTTTCACAGGAGAAAAAACCTAGTCGCCATGTCCGGTCAATTGCAGTCAGAGCGAAAAGGACAGTTTCGTCCGGCAGTCGTGGCAGGCGGTGAGGTCGGACTTGGTCAGGAAGGGGGAGGGCATGCTTGGGGGAGGGCTGCTTTGCCAAGAATGGGCCAGCGCAGGGCTCAGCGCAACGGGCAGCCTGCCATTGTATGGCCCTCCGGGCGTGCCGCCAACCGTTTCAATTTGTGATTACCCCGTGTCCCTGCGGGCGCAGGTGCCTTACCCACAGCAGCCTGTGTTTGCTGCCATTGTGGGCGACCCTGATAGCCACGGTATCGCAGAGGTGGTGTTCAATTTCTGGGAGGCTACCAGCCCCCAATTTTTAAGGGGGCCCCCCTCGAGCTCGTCGATTATTGTGGTGCCCACAACTACAATTGCAGGTTTGGGCTCCTCCTACTACGTGGAGGTGGCACCCTACTTCGGCACGATACACTCAGCAGGGGTGGGGCTGTTCAGCGCCACGGCAACGGACAACGATGGCTACACGGCCACGGCCACAGGTGAAGTGGAGCTGGTGGCTAATGCGGCACCTGTTGTGCAGTATGCGCAGCCGGTGGACCCGGGTGTCATGCCCGGTCAGCCGGCTTATTTCAAGGCTTACGCCATTGATGCACAGGGGGACACGATCAGCTATGTTGAATTTGACGTCCATCGGGGCTACATACTACGGTGGCAATATTGCAGTTGACACGACGGGGTTGGGCGTGGGGGCGTCGATCACGGGGTCCCTTCAAGTGAGCGACCCGTATGGCGGGGTGCAGTCAGTTACGGTGCCTGCGTGTGTCATTTACGCCACGGCGCTGAAGCCGATTGGTCTATCTATCAGCACCGGCACGTACGCGCAGGGTGTTTCGGTGCAAATTGTCACGCCAGACGCCGGGGCGACCATTTGGTACACCTTGGATGGCACGGACCCGGGCTTCAGCAGCACGGCGGTGGCTTATGGCGGGGCAGTCAACATCGCGTACCAACCCGGGCAATCGGTGGTGCTCAATGCCCGGTCGTTCTTGTCGGGGGCAGCGCCGTCGCCGCTGGCCACTGCGATGTACACGTTTGCGTGAGTAATTAAGCTTCGGGATGCGTGATACTTGGTATCCTCTCGTGCACCAGGGCGAAGAATATTTTTATTTTCCCGGTTGCACTGGCGATGGACCGCACCAAGATGCAAGCGGCGTTGGTCATGCACCCTTCCCGACTGCACGCCAGGACAGCGGCTGTTGACGCCGCTGCCGCAGGGGCCTCGAAGATCGAGACCGGCAATGTGCTTGCGCCGCCCCACATCCCTCCGCTTCCAAGGACATCGGCGGATGTCCGCGGGCCTGACGTTGCCGTCCCGTCAAGCCTACGCTTCGTCATTTGATTATCGATTTGCGTATGAACACCCATGCCTCCTCCTCCGTTGTCATCCCGCCCACCGACTTCTGGAAACGCAAGCTCGCCGCCTTCCTGCACGACCCGCCGCACAAGCCGTTCGCGATTGCGGGACACGAGGAAGCGCGCACTACGCCACTTGTCACGCTTGGCATGGAGAGCGACGCCCTGCTCGATTGGGACCGTCGTCCGGATTGGCAGGCGGCGGCCGCAGACCGCTTCACGTTCCCTAAGGCCAGCCGGCTCTACGTCGATTGGAAACGCGACAACGGCTGCGCGTTTCAGCACCCGCTCGGAGGTGCGTCGCTGAAGCCAACGATGCTCCCGCCCACTGCCGCACAGGGTGAGGATTGGATCAATTCTGCGCTGGCGGGGATTCCAGCGGGAGCTGATGAGTGGAAAACAAAATTCGTGCGCACATGGCGCCTCTGGCCGGAGCGATGTGCCCGCGAGAAGAGTGCGGCGCTCGCCTACCTGGTCGCCGACACCCGGATCCCTGATCACACCCTTTGGCACCACAACGGAATCGCCTCCGCATTCGAGAGCGCAGGTGCAAAGCCCGCGCTGTTGCTCTTCCAACTCGGACCGGTGCAGGACTTCATCGCCGCCGCGCGGAAGACGATCGATCTCTGGTCCGCGAGCTATCTGCTCAGCTACCTGACAACTCAGGGGGCGCTCGCGATTGCTGATTCGTTTGGTCCCGACGCGATCATCTACCCCAATCTCCGCGGCCTTCCGCTCGCTGATTGGCATTGGTGGAAAACAGGTGTCATCAGCGAACTCGGTCGCGCGTCGCACCCGGACGACTTGCTTACGCCGGCAACCACCAATCGATTCCTAGCGCTGGTTCCGAGCGATTGGCGCAATGCTGCCGGCGACGGTCCGGTCGAGATCGCAACCAAAGCCGTCCGCACAGCGTGGATTGATATCGCCAGCAGTGTTCACGCCGAGATCGCAAAGACTGTCGCCGACCAAGCACACGGATGGGACGTCGCATGGGCCCATCAGGTGTCGCGGTTTCCGCAAGTCGACGCCGTGCTGCATCCTTGGAATTCGGAGACGGGAGCCATCCACGAAGCCGCTTTGGCCAATGAGCCCGTTCCGCCGTTAGCTGGCGGTTGGTCGGGCAGTCCACTGGCCCACCATGAAGCGTGGCGCTCGATGATGCCTTCAGAAGACAGGGAGTCTTTCCACGGAACTCCAACAGCAGGTTACGCATGGTCGCTGCACTACGCGGTCACCGACTGGCTGCTCGCCGCGCGTAAGTCGTCTCGTGGCTTCGCGCCATGGTCCAACCGCAACGACGCCGCGGATGCCACTGCTCCGAAAGATCACCTCGACGGTCGCAACGAAGTCTTGGGCGGCAGCGCTCACGAGGCATTTTGGGATCTCCTCCGCTCCAAATATCCCACCGACTTCAAAGGCTCTCAGCTCTACGGCGCGATCACGGTGATCAAGCGCCTTTGGTGGCGCACCTACCTTGGAGACAATCTAGGCTGGCAAAAGCTTCTGGGACGTTGCTGCCCAACATTCGAATCGGTTCAGGACATCGCCGCAAAGATCGAAAACGACGATGCGGGCGACGAGTCCTACTACGCGATTCTCGCGATGGACGGCGACGACCTCGGTAAATGGCTTGGAGGCGTCAAGACGCCGCTCCTGAAGACGAGCCTTGCTCCGCAGGCCTACGCCTACTTCGCCGACCACTGGAAACCAGAATGCGCCGGGGGGGTAAAAGCCGACATAGTCCGCCGCCCGCTGTCTCCGGGCTTTCACGCCGCGCTCTCGGAAGCGCTGTCGAACTTCAGCCTCCATTGCGCCGGACAGATCGTCGAAGCATTTGGCGGCCAGCTGCTCTACTCGGGCGGCGATGACGTACTCGCCATGTTGCCAACGAATAGTGCGGTCGATTGCGCGCAGGCGCTCCAGCAGGTCTTTCGCGGTCTCGCCCCGGACGAACGCTGCTCGCGGGAGGTGAAAGCCAAATTGGAGAGTCTTTTCGAGTTTCCTGCGGATGGCTTCGTTCGATGCAGGAAAGGTTCAGGGAGCGGCGAGCATCAGCGGCCGAACTGGCCAATCTTCGTGCCGGGACCCCAAGCCTCGGCGTCGATCGGCATCTCGATCGGTCACGTGCGCTCCCCGATGCAAGACGTGATCCGTGCCGCCCGGAGCGCGGAAGATGCGGCAAAAAGAATTCCAGACAAGGGGGCCCTTTGTGTGCGCGTTGCCAAACGTTCTGGCGAGTCTGCTGAGTGGGCGGCTCCGTTCGCGAGCCAGGTTCTTCCGGTGTGGCACGAACTGACTGCTCGCATCAACGACCCAAGCGGCCGGCTCCCCTACCGTTTCCTTCAGCTTGCCAAACCACTCCTGGCATCACCGAGTTCGACCGATGGCGAGCCCTGGATGAAGGAGTGGACGCCGGACCTGCGCGATGCCGTCACGGCGGAGCTCGCCCACGTGCTTCGTCAACAGGCCCGCCAATGCGCGCCCGACGCCAGCAACAATGCGGCCCGCTGGATGACCGCACTCACGGACTGCACTCCATCATCTCTCAATCCCGCCGCCTTCCTGCGCTTCTGGATGGCGTGGGCCTTCCTCAACCGCCTCGGCCGCTGACCATGCCCTCACACTCCCTGCTGATTGAAGCATCCGACATCCTCTTTAGTCGGGACGCTATTCCCATGTTCGCCGGCCAAGGCAACGGCGCCGGAGCGCGCCTGCCATTCCCCTCAACATTGCACGAAGCTTTCCGCGCCAGTCTCCTCTTGGCCCGCGGCGAGCGGCCCATCGGGAAATCCGTTCCCGGCCGCCCTCGCGCTGCGGATCGAAAGGGAAATTGGCACGTAAAGAGTCACACAACCGACATTAACATCGCGACGAAGTCATTTCGCTCGCTGCAAACCGTGGGACCTCTGCCGTTCCTGACTGAAGCAACTTCCAAGTCCTCCGCGATTCCCGGTCTTTACCTTCCCGTGCCGCTCGACATCGCATTGCATCCGTCAGTTTCGCCCGGTGATCCACGCCAGCTCGCCCGCCTTCGTCTTCTGCGCGATCCAGCAGCGCCGGCGAAACTGCCGACCGACTGGAGCTCAGACAACCAGGCACCGCCCCTACCATGCCTCCCTGTCCCCATCACCTCGCCCGACAAACACGGCACGCCCCGAGGCTGGTGGACCGTGCCGCAATACCGGGCCTATCTTGAAGGGAAACCTCAGACCGCAGGAGGATCATTCGACGCCATGCACACGGATGAACTGTGGCAACCGGAGCACCGGATCGGCGTGCAGATCGATCCAGACTCATTCGCGGCAGCCGACCGTCGGCTTTACGCCGCGACCGTGTTGCGTCCACAAACGGGGTTGCGGTTCGCATGCGAAGCCCGGCTCAACCAACCTTATGGTGACGAAGATGTGGAATTGGCCGCGCTCGATTGGCTCCTACTGGGTGGCGAACATCGCCTTGCCCGACTCACCCCTGCAAATCCGTTCGCATCTCTGCCGCCTCCGCCCGAAACCTCCGCAGACGGCCCGTGCCTGCTCTCATGGTCGTTGGTCACGCCAGCGATCTTCACGCACGGCTATATCCCTGGCTGGTGCGTGGACACCAAGGCCTATCCTCCCGGCGATGCACGACCAGCCGGTTTCGTCTGTCTTCGGTTGCCCGGTCGGGCGCGATTGATCGCGGCTTGTCTCGGACGTCCACAAACAGTCTCCGGTTGGGACACTGTCGAACAACGTCCCAAGCCTACGATGCTTGCCGTTCCCGCGGGCTCCGTTTTCTACTTCCTTTGCGACTCGGCGGCAACCGGCACTGAACTGGCCCGCCTGCTTAACTGGCGTCCACGTTCCGACTTCTACGGAGAGAAGGGCTGCGGCTACGGTCTTTGCTCCTTCGCCGTCAAACTCCACCGAACATCACCGGACATCCGCACGCTCGCGTGTGAACTCCTAACCGACTGAAAACTCCGTCCACCTCCAGCTATGCCAAAATTATCCCGCCATCTCCTCACTGCCTACTCCCGGACGCCTCTCCATTTAGGCTCGGGCTCCTCGGTCGATGTCATCGACCTGCCGCTGATGCGCGAGCGCATCACCAACTTTCCCGTCATTCCCTCTACGAGCCTCAAAGGCGTCCTCCGCCAACACGCCCGCGAACTGGCCGCCGAGGGCGACCTCACCGATGCCGATGTAAAAACGCTCTTCGGCGAAGACGGCGACCTTCACCAGAAAGACATCACCGCCTACGCGGGCTGTGTGCAGATTCAGGAATTGAAGCTCCTCGCCTTCCCCGTACGCTCGGTCGCCGGCTGTTTTGCATGGACCACGTGCCCGGCTGCACTGCGGCGTTTCCAGCGTGATTCGGGACGCTCGTTCTCGATCCCCGACGTGCCCAAGGACTATGTCGCCGCCGGGTCGGATCTTAAAGGCGGAGACACGGTCGTTCTCGAGGAATACGCCCTTACGCCAACCGCAGACACCTTGACCGATCTGGTCGCTGCATTGAAGCCCCTCTGTTCCGATCCGCTCTGGACTGCCCACCTCGGCGCGCGTCTCGCCGTGCTCCACGACGAAAACTTCCAGCACTTCGTCACCTCCTGCACGGAGGTCGTCACCCGGATCGCGATCGACCCCACCACCCGCACGGTGAAGGGCGGCGACGGAGGTGGAGGCGCACTCTTCAACCAGGAGAACCTACCCTGCGAGACACTTTTCTACAGCGTTCTCACCTGCCTTCCACCGCGCAATCAAGTCGCTTCAGAGATCGATATCTCAAAGATGCTGGCGAAGCTCCTTCCAACCGACCCGCGGCCGATCCTGCAAATCGGCGGCGACGAAACCACCGGCCTTGGCCTGTGCGACATCAAGCGGGAGGAACTGAAATGAGGACGCTCGCCCAAATCCGCGCAGCTAATGCGATCCTCGCAGCGAAGAGGCCTGGAATCGGTTCCGGTCAAGGGGGAGGCAATTCCCTCAGCGGCTTCCCGATGATCATCAAGACTGACGGTCTACTCGCCGCCGCTGCCTTCGCTGTGGAGCTCAACTCAAAGGGTCAGCCGAAGCAGAAGGGAGCGAGACTCGTGCTCGACGAGGTCGCGAAGCACCTATGCTCCGTCAAAATCATCAAAGCCACCACCGCCGACGCCCTTGTCAACGAACTGGCCACTGCTGCGGATGCTTCGCAACTCCGCCGCGCCACCGCTGAAGCCCTGGCGTTCCTCAGTTACCTGAAACGGTTTACTGCCTGACCCACCATGCCTGTCGCAGTCACAGAGCCTGTCCGGCGTGCTCTCGAAAAACGCCCCTGCCAGTCTTGGCATCTCCTGCTCGACAAGCTGTCGTTTCCTCGCGGTGGCGATCCCGAGGCAAAAACCGACGCGTTGAAACAAGTGCGCGAGACCTATCAAGGTACGCGCGAATCTCACATCGCCAAAGCTGCGCGGGCTCGCCACGTGTTTCTCGATGCGCTCGGCCGCCAGCACGGCAGTCGCTTGCGGAGCGTGAAGCTCATCGCCGATTCCCGTCTCCTCGTGCACCTAGGCCGCGCCAGCGTCCTCGAAAACGTCGGCCTCTGCGCCGACCACACTACCGGGCTGCCCCTCATCCCGGGCACAGCGCTCAAGGGAGTGCTGAGCACGTGGTCCTGCTGGGAATCAGCCGGTGACGCGCTCTTCGCCGAACGGCCGCAGATCGCGACGACTCGCCGCGACCTCGCGCGCCGCATCTTTGGCGACAATTCCGACTCCGGTTCAGACCAAGCCGGCGACATCGTCTTCGTCGGCGGTTTTCCTGAATCACCACCAGAGATGGGCCTCGACATCGTCAACCCACACCACGAAACGAATGGCTCCCCGAAAACCGATCTCATTCCGAATGTCTTCCTCTGTCTGGAGGCCGGAACGACATGGCGTCTTGTTTTCTTCGCCCGTCCCGGCACCGCCGACGCGACCGCTCTGCTCGATGCCACAGCACGTTGGCTCGCTGAATGCCTGACGCAGACAGGCATAGGCGCAAAGACTGCCGCCGGTTATGGGCGATTCCGCGAGCCTTCGGACGCCGATCGACAAGCCAACGCGGCAGCCGATGCAAAGGCTGGCGAGCAAGCGCGAGGTGCTGCCGCTCTCGCGAGCGACTTCTCCGACGCCTCATTCCCGGCGGTCCTGCAGCGTCTTCAGAATCCCGGGCAGCACCAAGCCTTCCAACAGCAAGACCTGCCCAAGTTGAAGAAGCCTGAAAACGCCGCGTGGCGCGATCGCCTCCGAGACAAACTCAAGACATCGGACTTCAAAGAGGTCCGCAAGCGGCTGAAGGACAAACCCTGGTTCCCAAAGGACTGGCTCCCCAACCCATGAAACTCCCAACCGTCCCGTTCACTTTCACACTACTCACGCCATGCTTCGCAGGCACATGGCAGGGGAAAGATCCTAAGGCAGTCGCTGAGCTTCGTGTGCCACCTCTACGCGGGCACCTGCGCGATTGGCATCGGATTCTTTTCGGATACGCTGATACCGAGCGAGTCTGGGGCAGCACTGCAGGTAACACCGGCAATGGCAGTCGCGTCGCAGTGCGGCTTTCCTTGTCACCTGAACCGAGTTCTCAATTGGACCGACTACTGCCCCACGCAGACCCAAACAGCTCTGACTATCAAGAGCGCAGAAAGGCCGGAGGACGGCGCGCCGCACTTCCCGCGGACACACGGGCGTCCTTCGAACTCCAACGACTCCCCAACTGTACCGCTGAAAACTGGGAGCACGCTCAACACGCTACCAAAGCATGGCTCCTGCTCGGTTGTCTGGGCTATCGTTCCAACCGCGCCGCCGGCTCCGTCTGGCCCATCGGCGACTGGGCTCCGGCCACGCTGGCAGAGTTCGTGCAAGCCGTTCGCCGCCTCGGCTGCAACTGGGCGCTGGCGCTCACGCCGGAGAGCGTGGGATCGGACGCCATATCATTGCGAAAGGCGGCCAGCGACACAGCCAATGGCGCCCCCATGTACCTCGGGCAAGCAGTGCCCAAGCGGATTCCCTCCCCGACCCGCTTCAAAGTCATTCGCCTAGGCAAAAGCCTCCGCCTGCTCATCGTCGCGCCAGATTCAACGATTCTGGACGGTGCCCGCCGCGCGCTTTGTCAAAAGCACATTCCAGCAAAATCCAAGCCGGCTGAGTGGCAGACCCTGCGATGAAGGGAAAGCCGCCGCCCGCCCGGCTGCCGACGCTATTCCGCGCTGACCCGCGCATCCCTCTGCGGATCAACAACTCGATGTCCAAAACTGTTGGCTGTTTGTTGGCTCGGAATGATCGGACCTGATAGTTGACTAACTTATTGGTCCGTTCATTGTGATGATATGACCCACTTCAATCTCCACCAGGCCAAGGCCCATCTGTCGGCCGTCGCCCGCCGCGTGAAGGCCGGCGAGACGATCATCCTTTGCGATCGCAACAAGCCCTTCGCCGAAATCCGACCGCTGCCAGGCATCGCCCCCAAGCGACCGAAACGCCGCCTGGGACAACTCGCCGGCTCCTGCGTCGTGCCCGCCGATTTCAATTCTCCCGATCCCGCCTTCGAGGACGCTTTCCATGACGGTCCCGTGTTTCCGGAGGCCCCCGCCAAACCCGCCGCCCCTGCCCAGTGATGAGGCTCCTCCTCGACACCTGCACCTTCCTCTGGCTGAGCGCCCAGCCCGACGCGCTCTCTCCCGCCGCCCGCTCCGCCCTGGAGGACCCTGCCAACGAACTCGTCGTCCACCAGGTCAGCGTCCTGGAAATCGTGGTCAAGCACGCTGCGGGCCGGCTCCAACTCGTTACCACGCCGGCCGAATTCATCCGCCAGTCGCTCGACCGGCACGATTTGCGTTACGTCACCCTCGACGACGAGACGGTATTCAACCTGGGCAAACTTCCCGCGTTGCACCGCGACCCGTTCGACCGCCTGCTCGTTTCCTACGCCTTGCTCAACGGCCTCCCGCTGGTGACCCCGGACGCCGCCATCCACCGCTATCCTGCCCGTGCTCTGTGGTAAGGACCGCTCTCCCGCACCACCCCCGCGTCCGCCCCTTTCCCGCCTGCGCCCGTTCCTGGGTTGACCCCCGCCACCCCGCTCTTCCGCCTTTTTCCTGCCGCGTCCCCGCCCTCTGTTGTCAGCCTTCCGCCCGCTTTTTTCCACCGAAGCTCGCCAACGTTGTCACGTATTGCGTTACAGTCCGCCTGCCTCTGCACTGCAACCTTCTGTATCTGTGCAATCTGCGTAATCTGTGGTTGACAAGAACTGCCGGAATTGGGTCCGCGTCACGACGCCATTCATGTTTGACATCAAAATGATGGCTGTGTAATCTATCCATCATGGTTAAAACCCAGATCCAACTCCCCGACGACCTCTACCACGCCCTCAAGCGCGTGGCTGAGGCCCGCGAGTGGTCCCTCGCCGAAACCCTTCGCCGCGGCGCCGAATACATCGTCGCCACCCACCCCGTAGCCGACCGGCCGGCCACCGGCTGGCGCTTGCCCGATCCCATCAACCTTGCCCTCTCCGCCGATCCTTTCGCCAGTCCCGACTGGCGCGAAGACGCCAACCTCGGCTCCGGCGCCGCCCGCCTGATCGCCGAACGACTCCGCGAAGAAGCCGCCCGTTACGAGGCCTGACCATGCTTTCCTGCGACACCAACCTTCTGTTCTGGGCGCTCGAAGTATCCCGGCCCGAGCACTCCGCCGCACGCGCCTTCCTCGACGGGCAGACCGCCAACCCGGATTTCACCATCTGCGAACTCGTGCTCACGGAACTCTACGTCCTGCTCCGCAATCCCGCCACTGCCCCCGTCCCCCTCGATCCTCCGAACGCCGTCGGAATCATCCAAAGTCTGCGAACCAACCCGCATTGGCGACTGCTCGACTACCACGGCACCGGTTCGGGTCTGATGGACTCGCTTTGGGCCCGCGCCGCCACCCCGCAGTTCGCCCGCCGCCGCATCTACGACGCCCGCCTCGCCCTCACCCTGCGCCACCATGGCGTCACAGAGTTCGCCACCGCCAACGTCAAGGACTTCGAGGGCTTCGGCTTCACCCGCGTCTGGAACCCGATCGCATGAAGACCCTGATCGACCTCCCCGACCCGCTCTTCCGCCGCGCCAGGATCCTCGCCGCCCGGCGGGGCACCACCTTGCGCGAGCTTGTCGTCGAGGGGTTGCAGTGCGTCACCGGCGGCGGTTCCATCGCAACCGGGAATTCCCCCGTCCTCACCGTCGAGGAGTCCACCGTCGCGACGATCGGCGCCCACGGCCTTCCGGTCCTCAAGCGCCCGGCCGGGGCGAAGAAACCGAAGGTCACCCGCGCCTTCGCCGACCGCATCCGCGGCGAGCTCTGCTTCTGATGTCATGAACCTGCTCCACCTCGTCTCCGAGCAGACCCTCCAGAATCTGCTGCCGTTGCTAACACTACGCCCGGCCCAAGTGATTCAGATCCGAAGCGCCGACCCGCGCTTCGCCAAGGCCGCCCAGAGCCTCAAGAACGCGGTCGCCGAACTCGGCCGGACTCCGCGCTACCGCGATTTTGCGCCCGAATTCTTCGAAATCGTCATCAACGAGCCCTCTCCCTCGTTGGACAGAACCCGTCGAAAAGTCGGTGAGGCGCTGTCCCTCTGGCCGGGCGCGGTCGTCAACCTCACCGGCGGCACGAAGCTCATGTCCATCGGCGCTTGGATGGCCGCCGAATACCAGCGTGAACCTGTGCTCTACTGCGATACGCAGAAGCGACGGTTCGTAATCGAGGGCAAGGGCGAGCCCCCGGTTCTCGCGCCGTTCGAGGAGGTTGCCGCCAGCCTCACGGTGGAATCCGTCCTGGCGGCGGCTGGACTCGATCCCGCTCAGTTTCACTTCGAGCAGACTCCCCCCTCCTACCGCGCCTTCGCCGCCGAGGCTGGCAACGCCGCCGCCAGTTGGGCACCGTGGATCGCGAGCGAGACGGAGCGTTTCTTTGACCCGCAAACCACGAAGGTACTGCCCAAAGGCAAAATCCGGTCCGAGCTCGAAAAACCACTCGGTTTCCCGCCGGACGACCTGTTGCTCGTGGCAAAGGCCGCAGTCGCCGCCGGCGCGCTTTGGGAGGAATCCGGTCGTTACTTCCTCGCGCCGAATCCCACCGCATATGAGGGCAACAGTGAGGAACGCCGGAATGCAGCGGAGGACAACCTGCGTCTCCTCCAGGGCGGCTGGTTCGAGCTTGTCGTCGAACAATCACTCGTCGCCTCCGGCCACTTTACGGAGGTGCGCCGCGGCCTCGCCACCGATCGCGACACGGCGTTGGGCGAAACCGATTTCGTGGCGTTCGATCCACGGGCAGTCTGCCTCGTCGCAGTCTCGTGCAAGACTGACGACCAGTATTTGCGGCCACTTGAGCATCTTTCGGAACTGCACGACCGTGCCCGCCGCCTCGGAGGCACCTTTGCGCGCGCCGCCCTTGTGCTGGGCCGATCCGACAACTCCTCCAAACTCGGCGACATTGTCGCCTTCGCCCGCGCTCTCGGCACGTCTGTTTACGTTGGCAACCCCGCATCAGCCCAGCCCGGCCTCGCCGGCACCGGACTCCCGGACTATCTCCGCTGGTCGTCGCCCTCGCGCTGACCTCCTCAGCTATCAGCTGTTTTCTCCCGGTCGCCCTCCACCCATGTCCTGCCTCCTCCTACTCACCGTCGGCACCGGCACCGCCGGCCGAACCTCTAATCTCGCCGAAGGCTTGCGCAAGACGATCGCCTTGCTCGCTCCGCGCCGCTTCTGGCTCGCGCCCAGCGCCGCACCCGACTCGATCGCCATGGCCGACCTCGTGCGCGAAAACATCGATGCCTTCACGCCTGCCAGCGTCACGGATCCCTATTTCACGCTGCCGCAACCCGACGACCTCGACGGCTGCCGTCGCACGCTGCGCGCGGCGATCGCGTCAATCCGCGCGGAACTCCAGTCCGGCGAACGCCTCGTGCTCAACCCCACCAGCGGCACCAAGCAGATGACCGCCGCCGCCGTGCTTGCGGCATTGGACGAAGGCGTCGGCGACATTGTCTTCACCACCGGCGATCGCGCCGACGGCGTCGTCATCACCGGCACGGAGCGGCTGACCGCCTTCGATCCGGCCGGCTATTTTCGCGAGCGGGATTTTGCCACGGCTCAGGATCTCTTCGCTGCGGGCGCATTTCTCGCCGCCGCCCGCCTGCTACGGCCTCACACCGCCACCCTGCCCAAGGCGCACTCTCTTTGCCAGCTTATGCACCACTGGCAACGGTTTGCCTACGCCGACGCCGTCAGCGCGGCCACCGGGCACTGGGAGGACCTGCGCGCCTTGCTCGCCCAGCGCGCCCAGCACGTGGCCTCCGGCACGCCGTCATTGCTCGTGCTCGCCGATGTCCTCGCGTGGGCTGACCAAGCGCGTTGCCTTGGCGAAGCCGCTGATTGTCTCATCCTCGCCTACAAAGCCCTCGAACTGGCTGCGCGTTTCGCCCTCGCGCAGGATCTCGGCCTCGCGCCACCCCGGCGCAGCGGGCGCTACGACGTAGCTGCGGTGCGCGCTCTGGCCCGCTCCCGCGAGACCGATGCGCGCCTCGAAAAACTCGCTCGAGATGGCGAGGTCGCCATTGGCCTCAGCGCCGCCATGCAGCTCCTGCAGGAAAGCGCCCACCCGCTCGGCCGCGCCTTTTCCGAAGACAGCCAGCTTATGCATCTCACTTTTGTGCGCAACGAATCCGTGCACGACATCCGCCCGCCGTACACGGCCGAGGCCCAGGCCCTTCTCGATCGCGTCCGCAATCTCCTGGTCGCCGGCCTGCCGCCGCTGCCCGTCGTCGCCCTTCCGCGCGAATTGCCAAACGCCTGATCTGCCCGCCGTACCTCCGCCGACATCCGTCGATTGGCGTCCCGCCGCCTGTCCGTTTCCACTTCTTTGCGCCTTCCCGCTTTTCCGCTTTCTCGCTTTCTCTGCCCCATTCCCACTTTCAAGGTTTTCCGTTTTCCCATTTTCCGGCCCCGCCTTTCAGCCTTTCCGCTTTTCAGACCATGCCCTCCGCCACCGACTCCCTCATCACATGCCCGCACTGCGGACAATCATTCCGTCTCGACGAAGCCGTGCTGCGCCAGCACCGCGAGGCTATTGAAAACGAATTGCGCGAAAAAGCTGCCGCTCAACAGACCGTCTTCGCCGCGCGCGAACAGGCGCTCACCATCCAGGCCGCCCAACTCGAACAGCGCCAGCAATCTGTCGCTGCCGAGGTGCAGCGCCAGGTCGAGGCGGGACGCCAGAAGCTCAAGGATACGGCCGCCCGCGAAGCCCGCGAGCAACTCGGCGTCGAGCTCGCCGACCTCAAGGCCCGCGCGGATCAACAGAAGACCCAGCTCGATGCCACTCGGGCGCAGGAACTCGAATTCCGCAAACAGGCCCGTGCGCTCGAAGAACAGAAGCAGACGTTCGAGCTCGAGCTCACCCGCAAACTCGATGCCGAGCGACAGAAACTGGTCGAACAGGCGCGGACCAATGCCGCCGAGGAGCAGCACCTGCGCCTCGCGGAAAAGGAGAAGATCATCGGCGACATGCAGGCCCAAATCGCCACCCTCAAACAAAAGGCCGAGCAGGGCTCCATGCAGCTCCAGGGCGACGTTCTGGAGATCGATCTCGAACAGCGCATCGCCGCCGCCTTTCCGTCCGACCTTGTCGAGGCTGTGTCCACCGGCGTCCGCGGGGCCGATCTGCACCACACCGTGCGCACCTCCGGCGCCCAAGTCTGCGGCGTCCTCGTCTGGGAGGCGAAGCGCACGAAGAACTGGAGCCGCGACTGGCCCGCCAAGCTCAAGGAGGACCAGCGCAACGCGAAGGCCGATCTCGCCGTGCTCGTCACCCAGGCGCTGCCCGATGGTATACGCGGCTTCGGTCTGGCCGACGGCGTGTGGGTGTGCGACTACGCAAGCGCGCTGCCTCTGGCCCAGGTGCTCCGCCAGTGGCTGGTCGGCCTCGCCGTCGCGCGCCAGGCCGAGACCGGCCGGATGGAGAAAACCGCCCAACTCTATTCCTATCTGACCGGCCCGGAATTCCGCCAGCAGGTCGAGGGCGTTGTCGAGGCGTTCAAGGCCATGCGCGAAGATCTCGAAGCCGAGAAGCGCGCCCTGCAGAAGCATTGGTCGCGCCGCGAAAAGGAGCTCGACCGCGCTATCGGCTGCACAGCCGCCCTCTATGGCAGTGTGCAGGGCATCGCCGGCTCGACCGCCCTGCCCGACATCGCTCCACTCGCCCTGGAGGACGCCTCGTAACGCCTCTCGACCTGAAACTTCCGCCTCACCTTTTCCCACCTTTCAGTTCTTCAGTTTTCCGCGTTTCAGCTTTCAGCGTTTTGTCTCCCCATGCCCCATCCCCGCCCAAAATCCGCTCTTCGGCCACCGCCGCCGACTGCTTCCGCCGACCCCCGCGAAACTGTCCTTCTCGCCGTCACCGGCGAGTCGCCCGCCATCCTCACCGAAACCGTCTGGGCGCTCGCACGCGAACAACCGCCCGTGCTCCCGGCCCGCGTGATTGTCGTGACGACCACCGTCGGCGCCGCTCGCATTGCCAGCGAGTTGCTGGCTCCTTCGCCCCAGTTTGCCAGCCGCTCACCATGGCAAGCCCTGCGCAACGAACTCCTCGCCGGCCGGTCCGACGGCGACCGCCTGCTCGTGCTCGAAGAGCCGCGGATCATCACCGGCCCCGCCGGCACCGACGGCCGCGCCCGCAAGCTCGAAGACCTGCGCACGCGCGAGGACAACGATGCCGCCGCGGATTTCATCCTCGACGAGGTTCGCCGCGTCACGGCCAACCCTGACACCCGTCTGGTGGCCTCGATCGCCGGCGGCCGCAAGACCATGGGCGCGTTGCTCTACGCCGCGCTAACCCTCGTTGGCCGCGAGACCGACCGCCTGACCCACGTGCTCGTCAACGCGCCATTTGATCAGCGGCTCGAACCTCCGTTCCTTTTCCCTCCGAAAAAAACGGTCCGCTACACCCTGCGCGGACGCGATGGCAGCGACTCGAACCTCTCCTCTGCCGCCGCGCGAATAGCGCTCGCCGATGTGCCCTTCGTACCATTGCGCAACGCATTCGAGGAACTCCGGCAACAGCCTGGCGGTTTCGCCGGCCTGGTCGCACGCTACAGCCGCGAACTGCGTGAACTTGCAGAACCACCGACAGTCACCTTCGACGACGCCCGCCACTCCGCGCTCTTCGACGGCCGGCCCGTCCCACTGGAGAACTCAGCCCAACTTGGAATCCTGCGCACGTTGTTCACCCTGCAAGATGAACTGCATTCAATGGGCCTCGACTTCGAATCGTTCGCCGGGATCGTGCGCGCTTGGCACGGCGGCCAAGCAAATCTGACCGACCACGATCAGAAGCGCGCCGCCGATCTCGCACAACGAATCGCCCGCCCGGCGCCGGCCGGCGGTCTGCCCGATTGGGTCGCAAAAGTCGACGGACACGCCGTCACTCGCACTCTGAGCATCCTGCGCACGCGCCTGCGAACAGTCTGCCCCTACTGGAAGGTGCCGATACGTTCCCTGGTGCTGCCGCACTTTCGGCTCGCCCCCTGAGGAATTCGCGTCGGCAAATTCCTCCTCAGGTGATCAGCGCCGCCGTCGGTTGTTTGATCCCCGTGTCGGGCCTGGCCAGCTTCGCCCCATTGACCTCAGCAGGAGGCAAGCCCCAGACATGGGCAAGATGCCCATGCCACATCGGCCAAGCGACGATTCGGAGATGCGCCTCTTGCGCGACGCGCAAAAGGAATTCGCGTCCGCGAATTCCTCCTCCGCGGATGTCCGTGCGCGTGCATCACGCCGCTCCTGCGCGCACGCTGGCGGCATGTTCACCACGGTCCTTCCCTCCGACTTCCGCCTGCCGCCGCCTGCTGCTTCCGCCCGTCCCCAGATTTCACACCGGGCCCCGGACAGTATCTCCCAGCCGCGCCAGCGCTTCCGTCCATCGTTCCCGGCCCGGACTCCGGCCGTCCTCGCCCGCCCTGCCGCCAGTTCCGCCCAGCCAGTGGACGGTCCCATCCAGCGCTGCCCGCGCTGCGGCGTCCTTGTGCCGGGCCTGCAGATGCTCGAATACGCGCTGTATGCCTGCCCGCGCAGCCCCTTCGCCCGGCCTGTCCACGACGTCGTTATCATCCCCTTCTCCGGCAAGCCATCGGCCCAGCACGACGAGTGCGCCGACTGAGGATTTCGCTTCCGCCTTCAGCCTTTCAGCTTTTCAGCGTTTCAGCGTTTTTCCCCCAATGCCCCTCGTCTTCCTCACCACCCCCGGCACCCGCGCCTCGCTCGTCAGCGAACGCCTCCGGGTCGAACTGCCCGCCTCCAACGGCGACACCGAACCGCCGCCTCCGCGCGACATCCCGCTTTTCGACGTCGAACAGATCGTCGCCGACGAGCGCGTCACGCTGACCACGCCAGCCCTTTGCGAATGCCTGCGCCGTAGCATTCCCGTCATCCTGCTCGCCCGCAACCAGTCCGTCCTCGGACTCTGCCAGCCGCCCGCCCCCGCCGCCCTCGTGCGGCACACCCAGCACCAGCGCGTCGCCGACGCCGGCTTCACCCTCGCCGTCGCCGCCACCCTCGTCGAAGCCAAGATCCAGAACAGCCGCCGCGTGATCCAGCGTCTCGCCACCAATAGAGACGGCTTTGACATCGCCGCGGCCCTGGACGAACTCGAACACCTCCGCCGCCGGTGCCTCGACGCCCCGTCGCTCGACGCTCTCCGCGGCTACGAAGGTGCTGCGGCCGCCTGTTATTTCGACGCCTACGCGCGCTTCTTCCCGCCGGACACGCCGTTCCCCGGACGCTCCCGCCGCCCTCCTCTCGATCCGCCCAACGCCGTGCTCTCCTTCGCCTACAGCCTCCTCGCCACGGAAAGCGAGGCCCTGCTCCACGCCGCCGGGCTCGATCCCGCGCTCGGCTTTCTCCACGAGCCCGACGACCGCCGCCCTTCCCTCGCCCTCGACCTGATCGAACCGTTCCGCGCCCCGGTCGCCGACGGCCTCGCTCTCGATCTGTTCGGCCATGACGTCCTCAAGTCCTCCGAACACTTCGAGCGCCGCGACGGCGGCTGCTTCCTCAACCTCGACGGCCGCCGCCGGTTCTTCACCGCCTACGAACGCCGGCTTGAACGCGAGTTCACCAGCGAGCAGCACGGCACGCGCACCAGCCTGCGCGGCGAACTACGCCGCCAGGTTCAGAACCTCAAGCGCACCTTCGCCACGAACGATGTTTTCGAACCCTTTCTCATGAATTAGGAATCAGGAATCCGTTTCGTGGATTCCTTGGCGCCGGCCTTCGCCGGCGCGGGCTCTGATTTCTTCTCTCCGCCTTTCGCTCTCTGATTTCTGCTCCTCTGATATTTGACCTCTAATCTCTGACCTCCGTCCGCCCACCTTCTCACCCTCACTTTCACTCTCACCCTCGCCCTTGCACCGCAACCATGCCAAAGCCAACGCCTCGCTTCGTCCTGCCGGAAATACCACTGGTCTCGGCGCCGGCGCCCGGCAATCCACACTCCCTCCCTACGGTTGGTGGGAGGAATCCTTTGCCCTGAAACCCACCGCCAGCGACCTCACCGGCCACCGCTGTGGCCAGCACCAGATGCTCACCCTCATCGCCTACGACATCACCGACCAGAAACGCCTCCACAAGGTCGCCCAAGTGTGCGAGGACTGGGGCGTGCGCGTGCAATATTCCGTGTTCGAGTGCCGCCTCGAAGCCGACGCCTTCGACCGCTTCTGGTCGGAGCTCAAGGACGAGATCGACGAGGCCGAGGACCGCCTGGTCGCCTACAAGATCTGCCTCAACTGCGCTCGCGACATCCGCTGCGCCGGCACCATGGTGACCTCCGAGAAAGTCGTTGCGTATGTCTGCTGACCTCGCCGTTGCCGTGCCAATTCAAAATGTAGGAGCCTGCTCGCAGGCGATTTCCACTATGCTGCATGATCTTGTCCTCCGCGCCCGGAGGTCGGCAGCGCCACCCTGCGCAAACGGCCGGGGTGCCGACCTTTTCGGCAACCAGTTCCGGTGCCGCCTCTTGGCTCCGCGTGAACCTCTGGCGGCCACCGATCCCCGGGCCGCGCCCGGAGCGACAAATCCGGCTGCCGACCTGGCAGCCACGACGGAACTTGACCTCCAACAGGTTGGGAGGTGATAGTCCCGCACGCCCGCTCCGCCGAAAGGCATTGGTGACTCGACAGGCTGAGGGTGAAGGTCCGGGAGAGAACCCGTCCCGCACGCCCGCTCCGCCGAAAGGCATTGGTGACGATTTCGTCCCCGGCGTCATCCGCTTCCGCATGCGTGGTCCCGCACGCCCGCTCCGCCGAAAGGCATTGGTGACTTGGATGATCCGTAAAATTGTCGAGGATCGATCGAACGGTCCCGCACGCCCGCTCCGCCGAAAGGCATTGGTGACGGCAGCCCCCACTTGGCGGCCAGCGCATCCAGTGCCAGTCCCGCACGCCCGCTCCGCCGAAAGGCATTGGTGACGCGATGGCAAGAGCTGTGATCAGATACTGCTTCCCGTCCCGCACGCCCGCTCCGCCGAAAGGCATTGGTGACGGGCTCAGCTTGCAGCAGTATGGGACCTTGCGGTCTTGTCCCGCACGCCCGCTCCGCCGAAAGGCATTGGTGACCTTCGCCGAACGCATTGAGGCAGTTGATGACGTACTCGTCCCGCACGCCCGCTCCGCCGAAAGGCATTGGTGACGTTCATTTGCTCTGACAAGTATGTCATTCGCACGGCGAGGTCCCGCACGCCCGCTCCGCCGAAAGGCATTGGTGACATCTATGCCAACGGCGGATTTGCGGTCAATTCTCACGTCGTCCCGCACGCCCGCTCCGCCGAAAGGCATTGGTGACCGAGAATTGTGGTGCAGTCGCCACCGGTATTCAGATGTCCCGCACGCCCGCTCCGCCGAAAGGCATTGGTGACGATCGCGGGTCTCGACCTTACCACCGCTGTTCACGTCCCGCACGCCCGCTCCGCCGAAAGGCATTGGTGACGACCAAATTCGACACCGGGAAACAATTTCAGGAATTTGTGTCCCGCACGCCCGCTCCGCCGAAAGGCATTGGTGACAGTGCCGGAGTTCGAGGGTGGTGGTTACGACCGGGGTGGTCCCGCACGCCCGCTCCGCCGAAAGGCATTGGTGACGACTCATTCCAGGATTTGGCCTTCAGTGCGACTACAACTGTCCCGCACGCCCGCTCCGCCGAAAGGCATTGGTGACCCCCACCTCCGGAGTTGGATCGGGTCACAGGCGAACCGTCCCGCACGCCCGCTCCGCCGAAAGGCATTGGTGACTCAATGCGGTCAATTGTTGCGTCAAAGCCGTGCAGAATGTCCCGCACGCCCGCTCCGCCGAAAGGCATTGGTGACTGCCACGACGCTGCTTTCAGTGCGACGACAACTTCTTCGTCCCGCACGCCCGCTCCGCCGAAAGGCATTGGTGACCTTGGTTTGGATACACCGTGGGGAAGCCCGTCTTTGCGGTCCCGCACGCCCGCTCCGCCGAAAGGCATTGGTGACGGAAACGTGAAACTGTGGTGTTTCACAGGCTTCAGGTCCCGCACGCCCGCTCCGCCGAAAGGCATTGGTGACTGCGCCTCGCTGGCGTGTAGTTGTAATACCCATCCGAAGTCCCGCACGCCCGCTCCGCCGAAAGGCATTGGTGACTTACCAAGGTAACGCGTAAACGTGCCGTAGTTTCCTTCGTCCCGCACGCCCGCTCCGCCGAAAGGCATTGGTGACACCTCGCGGCCAAGAAGTCGCGAGGGGCGACTACCCCGTCCCGCACGCCCGCTCCGCCGAAAGGCATTGGTGACGCTCGTGTTGCTTCTTCAGCCGTTCAGCGCGTATCGTCCCGCACGCCCGCTCCGCCGAAAGGCATTGGTGACACCGGCGCCGCGGCGTGACATCCGCCACAAAATCAACGTCCCGCACGCCCGCTCCGCCGAAAGGCATTGGTGACTTTTTCGTTTTTAGGATTCATGGTTGGTTTGATTTGTCCCGCACGCCCGCTCCGCCGAAAGGCATTGGTGACCGGGGTATCGCAGCACGCCTTGCAAGGGTGTAGCTGGTCCCGCACGCCCGCTCTGCCGAAAGGCATTGGTGACTCAGTGGCCATAGGCGCTTGTGGTTCAGCTTCCCCGTCCCGCACGCCCGCTCCGCCGAAAGGCATTGGTGACAAGCGGCGACTCGGTTTTAACTTCTCGGACTTTCAAGTCCCGCACGCCCGCTCCGCCGAAAGGCATTGGTGACGAGGGTTACTTTTGCGCTTTGAGGTCAGCCGCAAACGTCCCGCACGCCCGCTCCGCCGAAAGGCATTGGTGACTGGGTGGCCTGTGCGGCTATTCGGGCGCGCGTTTCACGGTACTGAAGGCCGATTCGATGAACGGATTGTCGTCGGGGGTGCGGGGACGAGCAAACAACTGGGGCATGGCGTGATCCTCGAAGAGCCGCTGGCACCGGCCAGCGTCACCCCGTCAGCTGGCACACGGGCCGAAGGAGGCGGCTCCGATGATGGCGTGGTCTCACTGTCCCAAAAACAGGGTGAAGATGAACGCGGATGACAGTTGGTGCGACGAATGAACCTGCAAGCCACCGCACTCACGTGGGGAAGATGGTAGCGGAAAAAGCTCTGAAACGAGCAAAATGTGGCGACAAGCTCAGTCATATCTGCCGGAAAAACACCCGACATTCGGGCGTTTCTCATAGGTGGTACGGGCACTGGGAATCGAACCCAGATCACCGGCTTCGGAGACCGGTGCACTATCCATTGTGCTATGCCCGCAGAAGAGTGGCAGAAGTCTCAAAATGCGCCGGGGGGCTGTCGAGTGCAAAGCAATCCTGCCCGGGGAACGGGGCGCCGGGCGCATCTCCCGATTGACGGTGGCGCAAGTGGCATGGGCATCTTGCCCATGTTGCCTGGCGCGCGTCCACGGGCAGGATGCCCGTGCCACAGGTGCGCGCGCCAGACGTCACCGACAATCGGGAGATGTGCTCCGGGGCGCCGGACCAGGCTGTTTGCGAAAGAAAAGCCCCGGCGGGGATCGGCCCGGCTCACCCGGCATGCCCGGGGAACCGGGACCGCCGGCCTGGCGGGCGCCCGAGCCCCGATGGTGTATTGCCGGACTGGGTACGCCAGGGCTTCCGTTCCTGCGGCGGTCCCTCCCCCGGCAAACGGCTCCCCTGATGGGGGCGGCAACGGGCTGACCGGCTGGATCCCGGCTGATGTAAATCGTGTATCAATCAGGCGCGGATCCATGCCGGGCGCGGCCCTGCAGTTGACAAGGCAGCGGCAACGGGTGTCCTGGAGCGCGCTGGAGTGCAACCTGCATCAAGAGGGGAAGACTGAAATGAAACGCCCGCTGGTCAAATCGGCCCTGTTCGCGCTGTTGGGAGCGTCGCAGGCCCTGGCGCAGAATCCTGCGACCTCGGTGAGCGTGGATGCAAACGCCAGCCGGCGTGCGATCAATCCCGACATCTACGGCGTCTGTTACGGCGACGGGAATGACATGGCGGCGTTGAACGCCCCGCTCAACCGCTGGGGCGGGAACTCCACGACCCGGTACAACTGGCAGATCGACGCGCATTCGGCCGCGGCGGACTGGTATTTCGAAACCTACCCGGACGGCAGCGGCACGCCCGGCGGATCGGCGGACGCCTTTTTGGCGGCGACCCGGTCGGCGAACAACGGCGCGGAGCCGATGTTCACCATTCCGATGATCGACTACCTGGCCAATCTCGGTCCCAACCGCAGCACGCTCGAGGGGTTCTCGGTGAAGAAATACGGCGCGCAGACCGCGACCGATCCCTGGAATCCCGACGCGGGCAACGGCGTCAGTGCGGCGACGGGCGGGAACATCACCGGCAACGATCCACTCGACACCGGCGTGGCGAACAGCCCGGCAATCCAGCAGGCCTGGGTGCAGCATTTCGTGTCCACCCTGGGGCCGGCCTCGGGCGGGAAGGGCGTGAAGTACTACATTCTCGACAACGAACCGTCCATTTGGTATTCAACTCATCGCGACGTCCACCCGGCCCCCCCGACGTATGACGAGATCTTCAACAAGATGGTGGCCTATGCCACGGTGATCCGGGCGGCCGATCCGGGGGCGAAGATCGCCGGTCCCGAGGAGTGGAGCTGGTGGGCCATGTATTTCAGCGGATTCGACCAGGCCAACGGAAACAGCGCGGCGAACTCGGATTACAACACCCACAACAAGACCTATTATTATCCCTGGCTGCTCCAGAACATTAATGCCTACAAGCAGCAGACCGGGACGCAGCTCATCGACATCCTGACCGTCCACGCCTACAACGGCACCCCCGACGGCAGCGACGACACGCTCTCCGGACAGCAGATCCGCAACCGCGAGACGCGCATTCTCTGGGATCCGGACTTCCAGGATCCCTCCTGGTACGGGGACATCGGGATCAACGGCCGGGTGCTGAATTGGATTCCAACGGTGAAGGCGATGGTGGCGCAGTATTGTCCGGGTCTGCAGATCGGGTTCACGGAATACAACTGGGGCGATGAGGCGAATCTCAACGGAGCCACGACGCAGGCGGACGTGCTGGGCATCTATGGCCGCGAAGGGGTCGACCTTGCGACCCGCTGGACGGTCGCCAAGGACACGAGCACGAATCCGACGACGTACTACGTCACCTACCTTGCCAACCAGATCTACCGGAATTACGACGGCAACAACTCCACCTTCGGCAACACGAGCGTCGCGGCGAACGTGGAAAACCCGGACAATCTCTCGGCGTTCGCGGCGGTGCGCAGCTCCGACGGCGCGTTGACCGTGATGGTGATCAACAAGCAGCAGGGAAGCACGCCGGTGACGGTGAACCTGGCAAACTTCGCGGCCGCGGACACCGCGGAGGCCTGGCAGATCAACGCGGCCGGGCAGACTGCGATCGCCCGCCTGGCCGACGTGGCGGTGACGGGCGGCGCGATCACGGCGACCGTTCCCTCCCAGAGCATCACGCTGTTCGTGATCCACTCGGGCTACCAGGCGTTCCTTCAGCAGATTTTCCCCCTTGTCCTCGGCCGGCAGATCGACGCGGGTGCGCTGTCGGCCTTCGTCGCGGCGATGGCCGGCGGGTGCACGCGCGCCGAGGTGTACGGCGACCTGATCGGCTCGCCCGAATTCCAGGCCTGGCAGGTTGAACCCGTCATCCGGCTGTACCTCGCGGCGTTCAACCGGATTCCCGACTACGCCGGCCTCCAGAATTGGTCTGCCGCGCTGCACGCCGGAGCCCTTTCCCTGGCGGACGCGGCCGACCAGTTCGCCACCAGTGACGAATTCCTCCAAACCTTCGGCAGCCTCGACAACACGGGGTTTGTCCAGCAGCTCTACCGCAATGTCCTCGGACGCGAGGCCGACACCGCGGGGCTGAACGCCTGGCTTGCGGAACTCAACGGGGGCACGAGCCGCGGCGCCATCCTGACCGGCTTCTCGGAGTCCGACGAGTTCAAGGCGGACAGCGCCGCCGAGGTCGAGGTCATCCGGCTGTACTACCTTCTGAAGCAGCGGATGCCGACCTCCGCGGAACTGCAGAGTTCGATCGGGTTATTGAAGGGCTATGCCCAGACGGACACCCTGTTTGCGCAGGCTTATCCCTCCGGTCTCTCTGACGCGGCCTATGTGCAGGCGGTGTTTCAGGGTTTCCTGCGCCGCAGCGCTGACACCGGGGCGCTGAGCGCCTATGGCGATGCCCTGGCCGCCGGCACGGCAACGCACGCTAGCCTGGTGGACACGATCATGAGCTCCGACGAGTTCCAGCAGGACGTCGCCCCGGTCGCGCGCCTGTACCTGTCCGCGCTGCTGCGGGTGCCCGATCAGCCGGGGTTGGACAACTGGGTGAACTACGTCCGCGCGGGCAACACGCTGCAGAGCACGGCCGATCTCTTCGCGTCGAGCGCGGAATTCACGAACCGTTACGGGGCCATGGACAACACGGCCTACGTCACGGCCCTCTACCAGAACATCCTGGGCCGTCAGCCCGATCCGGACGGTCTCTCCGACTGGGTGGGCCAGCTCGACAAGGGGACCGCCACGCGGTCGCAGGTCCTCATCGGCTTTGCGCAGTCGCAGGAGGCGATCGCGCTGTTCGCGCCGACGATGCGGACGTTCCTCCATTACTTCGCGTTCTTCAACACGGCTCCGACGCAGGCTCAACTCGACTACTGGAAGAACTACCTGACCACGCTCACGGATCAGATGCGCGAGAGCTTCCTCGAAGACCTCGGATCCGCCGGCTGAAATCCCCGGGGCGGTCGGCTGGCGACATCCGGAGGGAGCGTACCGTTGCCCGGCGCCCGGGGAATTGCCTTCAATCCGTCCCGGCTGGTGCCGGCCCCTCCCAGGACTGCCGGCGGCCCGGAGGCGTCAGAGATACTTCGCCAGGATCGGCGCGAGCGCCTTCCGGGTGCTGGCCGGCCACAGCTTGCGACCGGTCAGAATGGCGTTCTTCAGGGCGGCGTGACAGGGCCAGGCCGGCTCAAGCGGGATGTTCGGAATCGTCTGCAGGACGATCTGCTGGGCCGTGGAGGCGTTGCGATGGAGGTATTCGACCACCATCTCGATCGTCACATGGGCCTCGTCGGTCTTCCAGCTGTCGTAGTCGGTGACCATCGCCGCCGTGGCGTAGGCGATCTCAGCCTCGCGGGCGCACCGGGCCTCGCCGAGGTTGGTCATGCCGACGACGTCATAGCCCAGCTTGTGATTCGTCATCGATTCGGCCCGCGTGCTGAAGGCGGGGCCTTCCATGCATACATAGGTGCCGCCATCGTGAGCGCGCGCCGTCACCGCCCGGGTGGCCGCCAGGAGCAGCTGGCGCAGCTCTTCGCAGATCGGGTCGGCGAAGGCGACGTGGCCCACAAGACCGCGGCCGAAGAAAGTATGCCCCGCCGATTGCTTCGTCCGGTCGATGAACTGGTCGATCAGCACGATGTCGCACGGCCGGTAACGCTCCTGCAGCGATCCCACGGCGCTTATGCTGAGGATCCACGCCACTCCCAGCTTTTTCATCGCCCAGATGTTGGCGCGGTGGTTGAGCTCGCCGGGTAGAATGCGGTGCCCGCGGCCATGGCGCGGCAGGAAAACCACCTCGCGCCCGGCCAGCGTGCCCATCAAAAGCGCGTCCGACGGCGGTCCGAACGGCGTCCGGACGCGGATCCATTTCTGGTTGGAGAACCCCTCGATCTGGTAAAGGCCCGTGCCTCCGATGATGCCGATGCGATGCGATTTCATGGGTGGAGTACTGTGCGATGTTGGTTCATGGGGTGAGGTACTGGATCCTAGGGAATAGATCAATTCGGGTGAAGCGGGTTGGCCTCAACGCGTCAGACCGGATTGATCTGGCGGGAAACCACTGATGGACGCCAACAAGCCGCTTCACGGTGATTGATCACGGCATCATTCACACCTGGGCCGGGGTTCCTTTGGCCCAGACGTCTCTCAGCGTGATCGTGCGGTTGAAAACCAGATGTCCGGGCCGGCTGTCAGGATCGAGGGTGAAATAGCCGAGGCGTTCGAACTGATAACGCTCCCCGGCCGGGGCGTCCTGGAGGGACGGTTCGAGCTTCGCGGCCAGGATCTCGATAGAGTGTGGATTGAGGGACTGCCTGAAGTCCGCGCCCGCCCCGGGTTCAGGCACGGTGAACAACCGGTCGTAGAGGCGCACCTCGGCGTCGACGGCCCGGGCCGCGCTGACCCAGTGGATGGTGCCCTTGACCTTTCGGCCCGCGTTCGGGCCGCCGGTGCGGGAATCGAGGTCGGCCGTGCAGCGCAGCTCGACGACGTTGCCCGCGGCGTTCCTGACGACCTCGTCGCATTTGATGATGCAGGCGTACTTGAGCCGCACCTCGCCGCCCGGCCTCAGCCGGAAGTATTTCGGCGGCGGAGCCTCCACGAAATCATCGTTCTCGATGAACACTTCGCGGGTGAGCAGGATCTCGCGGGCGCCGGCGGCCGCGTCCTCGGGATTGTTGACGGCGGAGCAGGGGATCGCGCTGCCGGCGGGGAGGTTCGTCAGCACCACCTTCACCGGCCGGAGAACCGCCAGGCGGCGGAGCGCAGTCCGGTTCAACGCCTCGCGGATGGCGTGTTCGAGCACGGCCACGTCGGTCAGGCTGTCGAATTTCGTCACGCCGATGTGGTAGGCGAAATCGCGCAACGCGCCCGCGGGAACACCGCGGCGTCGCAGGCCGCAGATCGTCGGCATGCGCGGGTCGTCCCATCCTTTGACGATCTTCTCCTGGACCAACTGGAGCAGCTTGCGCTTGCTCATGACCGTGTAGCCGACGTTCAGCCGCGCGAATTCATACTGGTGGGGGAGCGGCCGGGGCAGGTCGAGCGAGGCCAGGATCCAGTCGTAAAGCGGGCGGTGCACCTCGAATTCCAGGGTGCAGATGCTGTGGGTGATGCCCTCGATGTAGTCGCTCAGGCAGTGCGCGAAATCGTACATCGGGTAGATGCACCACGCGTCGCCGGTGTGGTGGTGCCCGGCATGGCGGATCCGGTAGAGCACGGGATCGCGGAGCCAGATGTTGGGCGCGCTCATGTCGATCCTGGCGCGCAGCGTGCGGGCGCCGTTGGGAAATTCGCCCGCCTTCATGAGCTGGAAGAGATCCAGGTTCTCCTCGACCGTGCGGCCGCGGAACGGGCTGTCGGTGCCGGGCCTGTCAGGCGAGCCGCGATAGCGCTCGGTCTCCTCGGGGCTGAGGTCGCAGACGTACGCGAGCCCCTTCCGGATGAGCACCAGGGCGTATTCGCAGATCGGCCCGAAATAGTCGCTTGCGTAGAAGGGCTCGACCTCTGCGGCTTCCGCGTCCGGGCCGCCGGAAGAAGCGGGGTTCGCGGCGGCGAGATTGAAGTCGGGTTTGCCGTCGATCTGCTGCAACGCGGGCGTGCGGCCCCTCGGTTTCAGTCCGAGGCAATGATCCGCCCAGCCGTCGATCAGCCACCGCACGTCCGCGATGATGGAGTCGACGTACTCGACGTCCTCCTTGGTCGGATTCGTGTCATCCATCCGCAGGTTGCACTGCCCGCCGTTCTCCCGGGCGATGCCGAAGTTGAGGCAGATCGACTTGGCGTGGCCGATGTGCAGGTAGCCGTTGGGCTCCGGCGGGAATCGGGTGATGATCCCCGGGTATCGGCGCCCGGCGACATGGGCCGCAACGATGTCGCGAATGAAGTCGGTCGGTGCGGGGGCGCCGGTGTCTGGTGTCTCGGCAGTCATGGCGGAACCGGCGAATGTGCGGAATGCGGCGCGCGACGCAACGCCGCAGTTGACGCGACCGTCAGACGAAGCACGGCCGGAGGCGCGGATCGTCCGCCAGCAGGCGCTCAATTTCCGGCAGGCAATTACGGGCCGACAGGACAGTGTAGAATTCCTGCTTCACCTTCGGCGCGGCGCGCGCCGCCTCGGTCCATTCGGCGCGGCGGAACGGATCCGCCGCGATCGCCCGCCAGAAGCCCGTCGCGTCAAACAGGCCGGCGATCAGTTCAGTATTCTGTGCCTGCAGGCAGCTGACGAGGTAGGTGGCGACGCCCACCTGCAGTCCGTGGAGGCGCGGATGCGCGCTGAGGGCGTCAAGGGCATGGGAGATCAGGTGTTCGCTTCCGCTTGCGGGCCGGGACGAACCGCAGAGCGCCATGGCGATGCCGTTCAGCATCAGGGCCGTGCCCAGGAGCTTGACCCCCTCGGCGTCGCGGACGGGCCGGGCGATGAACTGGAAGACGGTCGCGTCCGACAACAGGGCGGCGAAATCATCGACCGGTGTTCCCTGGGCGTGAAAGGCGAGCTTCCAGTCCGCCACCGCGGTCAGTTTCGCCGCAAGATCGCCGACGCCGGAAAGCCAGAGGATTTCCGGCGCCTGCAGGCAGACCTCGGTGTCGAGAATCACGCCAAACGGGATGGCCGCCGGCAGCGAACGGCGGCGGCCTTCCACGGTCAGGCTCGATTGCGGGCTGCAGAAGCCGTCGTTCGAGAGCGACGTTGGCAGTGCGAAGTAGGGGAGGCGGGCCAGGAACGCGACGTATTTTGCGACATCCAGCGCCTTGCCTCCGCCCACGCCGATGACGGCGTCGGTCGTCGCGGGAAGGCGGCGGAAGGATTCCACGGCTTGTTCGAAGCTCGCGACCGCCACCGGCAGCTGCTGCAAAACCTCGATCTTCGCGGCCGCCAGGCTGGCTGTCACGCGCCCCAGCAGCGCCGGCTGGAGATCCTGGCTGAACGACAGGACCACGCGGGTGAACTGGTGGCGCCGCGCATAGATGCCGACGCGGTCGAGCGCGCCTCTTTTTACGCGGACCAGAACGGGAATGGTGACTTGTTTGAGGGTCAGCATGGGGAGGAAGGGTTGATCAAGACGCGGGTGATTTCCGCCCAGTCTTCAAATTGATGGAATCCCTCCCCCCGGCGCCGCAGGGCGTCCGCCAGCCAGCCGCGGGCGAAGCGGCGCTCCGGGGCCACGAGCAGGGATGGCTCCAGGTCGGGCCGGCCATCCCCCGCAAACGCAACCTCGGAGCTCCTCTGCCATGCGTCCCTGACCACGGCGACCTTGTCGATGCCGGTGGAGGCGCTGAAAAAGCGGGAATGCTCCGGGAGGCGCATGCACAGGCCCGCGCCCGCCGAAAACTCGCCCGGGTTTGCATGGACTTCGAGCGCGAGCCCCGCCTTGCGCAGCAGGTGGAGAAGATACCAGTCGCACCCGGCGGAAGCGACGACGAGCTTCCATCCGTGGTCGTGCAGCGCGCGCACGGCCCGGGGCAGGGAAGGATCGAGCTCCATGCGGTCGACCAGGCCGAGCAGCGCCGCCTCGTCCGTCCGGATGCGGCCGAAGATCGCGGCGAGGGCGGCGAAATGGGTCAGCCGGCCGTCCACGTACTGCTCCCACGGATCGTCGTTCGGAGGAAGCGGCCACTGCCTGCGCACGATGTCATAGAAATCCCACCGCGTCATCGTGCCGTCGAAATCGGAAACAATAACGCCCCGCAACGGGGGGTCGGTCGGGCACGGCGCAGAAGCGGGGACTGGTTCCATGGGAAGGGGGGCAATATACCGACGGCCTGTCGCATGACAAGGGCGCGGCGGAAAAGGGGCGCCCGGGGCAGCGCATGCAGGCTGCACCCGGGCCTTGCGTTCCTGCCGGCGCGCCAGCTCGCCTTCCAGGCTCAGCTCGTCCTGTAGCGGTTGCGCATCGTCGGCTTCGGCTCAGGGTCCAGACCAGTCGCGCAGATCGGGCGGCAGCAGCATCGGAGTCTCGCGGTCCACGGTCACATGACGGGCGGGCATGCCTCGCTGACGCAAGGCCCACACCAAAGTTCAAAAGTTCTCCGCTGAATCGGAAGAAAAGTCGCCGTTCTGCACCAAACGGCGTCCGCCGTTTGTTTAGGAGCATGGAGGGCGAAGCCCGACAGGCTCCTAATCGAAGAGTTTCCCGCGGTTGAAGCAAATCACAGCCACGGCCATGACGCCGGCGGCCATTCCCGCGAGAATGCCGACCTTGGGCAGCACTTCGAGCAGGGAGCTGCCTGCCCAGAGGACGTCGGCAAACCCTTCCACCGACCAGTAAACCAGGGTGAGTTTGCTCAGCCGCTGGATGTAATCCGGCATGAACGTGACGGGGAACCAGGCCCCGCCCACTGCGCTCATGGAGATCACGACGAACGTGGCGATGCCGGTCGCCGCCGCCGCGCTTGGGGCGATCGCGGCGATCAACATGCCAAACGCCGAACAGGCCGCGGCGGCGCCCAGGCTCACGGCGAGCAGGGCGCCGATGTGGCTGAGAATATCGAGGCCGAAGAACACCCGGCCGGCGCAGAAGAGCACGGTGATCTGCGCCAGCCCGAGGATGACCCCGAAAATGAACCGGGCCCAAAGGATGTGCGCGGGCCGGACCGGGGATGACAGCAGCCGTTGAAAAACGCCGGAGTCCCTTTCCTCGAACAGCGTCGCGGCCGATCCGCTCACCGCGAAGAGAAGGAACATGATCGCGTAACCTCCCACCAGGCGCGCCGCCATCGGGTTCTTCAGCTCCTTGCCCGCCACCTGCTCGGTCTCGATCTTCACGATCTGTGAAAAAACGTCCGGCGGGCCGGCGCGCGAAGGGGATATCTGGTCGGGCTGATCGAGGCGGCGGAGGCCCGGAGGAGCGGCCGGGAGCGCCCGCCCCTGCGGGGCAATTCCTGCGGGAACGGCCTGGGCGGACGGTTCCGGTTTCGCGCGCGCGTTGTTCATGTCGCTGAATCCGAAGTCGCCCGCGACGTTCCGGCGGTAGATCTCCTCGCGGTCGCCGCCGAAATTGTCGGCCACCGCATCGGCAATGGTCCGGTTGAAATGCTCGAATCGCTCGTTTCCGAGGAAGCGGCGGGCGTTTTTCTGCAACGACTGGCCCAGGAGTTGCGGAACGTTGGAGAACACGGTCTTCTGCAGAAGGCCGTTCACCATCTGCGACTCGATGTCGTTGCGCGGGTTGAAGAGGAACTTCATGCGCACGCCGAAACCGTCGTCCGGGAGGAGATCCGCGGGCAGGATGAGCGCATACCGGTACGCATTGTCATGCAGCCCGGCGCGCACGTCGGCCTCGGTCAGGGGCCGGGAGGCGCCTTTCCCCAGGTCCCGGGTCGTGATCACGGCGAACGTTTTCTCGGCCTTGAGCGCGTCGATGAGCTTCCGGGCGGCCGGTTCCTGGCTGAGGTTCACGACGGCGATGGGAATTCCGGCCGGGCCGGAGTCTTTTCCGAACAGGCCGAAGACGTGGCCGAGAAGGTAGATGAGGACGATGGGCACAAGGAAGGTGATGCAGACCGCCACCTTGTTGCGCCAGAAGCTGAGCAGGCCTTTGCGAAGGAGGATGAGGACTTGGGACATGAGGGGAGGGCGGCTCTTGAATCTGCGATCCTGGATGGGAAACCCCGCGGTGCGCGGCCCCGTTTCACCCATCGCGCAGCTTGCGGCCGGTAAGGTGGAGGAACAGCGCCTCGATCGTGGGGCGCTGGCTGATGAAGAGGCGCGGCGGGAGGCCGAGCGATTCCGTCAGCGCGAAAAACGCGGAGAGCGGGTAGCCGGATCGCGGGCGGAACCGGTGGGTGCCGTCGACGGCGGCGACCTCCCCGGCGGCGGCCAGCCGGGCGGCGAGCGCTGCGGTGGCGGGACCGGCCGGGAAGGTGATCTCGTCCTCGAACGGCAGCCGGGTGAGCAACGCGTCGAGCGTGCCGAGGGCGAGGATCCGGCCGTGGTCGATGATGCTGATCCGCGAGCAGAGACGCTCGGCCTCCTCCATGTAGTGGGTCGAGTAGATGATGGTGACGCCGGCGCGGTTCAGCTGCTGGAGGTGATCGAAGATCGCGTTGCGCGATTGGGGGTCGATGCCGACGGTGGGCTCGTCGCACAGCAGGAGCTTCGGCCGGTGGAGGAGCGCGGCCACGAGGTTGAGCCGCCGCTTCATCCCGCCGGAGAACGTCCTGACGGGCGACCGGCGGCGGTCCGTCAGCTGGACGGCCGCGAGGGCGTCGTCGAGGGCGGCCTTGAGCGCCGCGCCGCGAAGCCCCTGGAGTTCGCCGAAGATGCGGAGATTCTCCTCTGCGGTGAGATCGGGAAACAGCGCGATGGCCTGGGGGACCAGGCCCAGCTTCCGGCGATCCACGCCGGCGCCGCCCGACACCGGGTGTCCATCGAGCGTGATGGTCCCCGCCTCCGGCTCGCGGAGCCCCGAGGCGAGCGACATGAGCGTGGATTTTCCGGCGCCATTGGGGCCGAGGAGCCCGAAGAATTCGCCGGGCGCGATCTCAAGCGAGACGTTGTCGAGCGCGGTGATGCTGCCATAGCGTTTCGTGACGTTGCGGAGAACGAGCATGGGGGAATTGGTGGGAAAACCGGCCGGGCTGCGAAAGGTTACGCAAAATCATCCGTCCGTCGCGCATTTTCGCCGGTTGCCTTGCGGGCGGGAACGTCCATGCTCCGGGCATTGACGGCGAAAATGCCAGGCCAGCCACCGGATCCCGTTCCCGCGGGCGAGCTTTGCGGCGTCTGGATCGACGGCGATGGTGTCGCGCACCTTGCGCTCGCCACCGGCGGGGGCGGGCGTGAGACGGGGACGGAGGCGTTCCGGCCGTTTGCCTGGCTGGGCGACGCGGCGGTGGTGCAGGGCGTGGCGGGGTTTGAGGTGGAACCCCTGAAGGGGGCGGCGCCCTTCCGCTGGCTGGCCCATGCCCGGGCGTTGAAGGACTTTGACGCGTTCGTGCGGGAGGCGCCCGACGGGGTGGCGATCGACTGGATCCGCCCGCTGGAGAACCAGTATCTGTTGCAGCGCCGCCGGCGGCTCTTTGGGGAGATGACCTTCCCCCAGCTCCGGCGCTGCCAACTCGACATCGAGACCGGGCACGCGGCCGAGGGCGCGTTCAGCGACGCGCGCAATCCCGGCGACCGGGTCCTCGCGATCGGCCTGCAGTTTGGCGACCGCCGGCGGCTGCTTGTGCTGGAGGAGGAGAGCGACCACGCGGAGAAACGGCTGCTGCTCGAATTCAACGACGTCCTCGCTGCGGAGGATCCGGACGTCATCGAGGGACACAACGTCTTCAAGTTCGACCTGGAATACCTGCGCCTCCGGTGCAGGCTGCACCGGGTGCCGTGCGCCTGGGGGCGTTTCGGGCAGACCGCCGAGTTCCGCAACAGCCGCCTGAAGGTCGCCGAGCGCTGGATCGACTATTCCCGCTGCGACCTGCCCGGACGGGCGGTGGTCGACACCTATCTGCTGGTCCAGCTCTACGACATCACCACGCGGGAAATGATGGCCTACGGCCTGAAGGACGTTGCGATTTACTTCGGCATCACCGACGAGGCGGAGGGTGAGCGGACGTACATCGAGGGCAGCCGCATCCAGGAGGTCTTCCGGGCCGATCGGGCGCGGTTCCTCGCCTATCTCGGCGACGACCTCCGCGAGACGAAGGGCGTGGCGGATTTGCTCCTGCCGACCTACTTCGAACAGGTGAAGACATTCCCGCTGCTCCTGCAGGAGGCGACGCTGCGCGGCACGACGGCCAAGATCGATCTCCTGTTCCTCGAGGAATACTACCATGCCCGCCAGAGCTGTCCGGTGCCGCCGGAGGTGAGGCCCTTCGAGGGCGGCTACACGAGGAGTTTCCAGGCGGGCGTGTTCCGGAAGGTGCTGCACTTCGACGTGGCGTCGCTGTATCCGAGCCTGCTGGTCATGATCGGCCGCAACCCGCGCGCCGATGCGCTGGGCATCTTCATCCCGCTGCTCACCCGGTTGCGGGAGTACCGGCTCGAATGCAAGCAGCGCGCCCGCAACGCGGCGACGGCGGAGTTGCGCGCCGAATACCAGGCGCGCCAGGCCAGCTTCAAGATCCTCATCAACTCATTCTACGGCTACCTCGGGTTCTCCGGCGCGCGCTTCGGAGACGGCGACCTGGCCGCGGAGGTCACCCGGCTCGGCCGGGAACTCCTGCAAAAACTGATCGACGAGCTGGCCGGCCACGGCTGCACGATCCTCGAGGCGGACACCGATGGGATCTACCTGTCGTGCGCGGAGCATTTCGACAACCCGGAGAAACTGCTGGCGCTGGCGTCTGCCGTCCTGCCGCCGGGGATCGAGCTGGAATACGACGGCCGGTATGACTCGATGTTCTGTTACAAGGCGAAGAACTACGCCCTGTACGACGGGCTGCGGATCATCCTGCGCGGCTCGGCGCTGCGCTCGCGCGGCATCGAACCCTTCCTGCGGAAACTGACGGACCGGTTGATCCACCATCTGCTCGGCGCGGGCGGCGAATCCCCGTTGTCCCTTGCGGAGGATTACCGCCGCCGTCTCGCCGGGCGGGAAATCAGGATCGAGGAAATCGCGAAGTCGGAGATCCTGGGCCAGAATCCCGAGGCCTATGCGCAGTTCGTGGCCGCGGGAGGCAAACCCCGCCGGGCGGCGGCGGAGGTGGCCCAGCACATGCATCCGGCGCCGCGGATGGGAGACCGGGTGAGCTATTACATCACCGCCAGGGCGAAGGGCCGGACCGCGGACTGGCAGCGCGCGCGGGCGGTGGCGAATTACGATCCCCAGCGGGATCCCTACGACCCGTCCTATTATGCCGGCAAGCTCGACGACTGGATGGAACGATTCGGCCCGTTCCTCGGGGTCCGGGAGCCGAAACCTCAATGCGAACTTTTCCCGGGCGGGGAATCCTGACGGCCGCGGATGCTGGCGAAGCGCCGGGCTTCGGGGCGAATCACCTCACGGCGGCACCACGCTCATGCCCGTCTCGATGCCGGAGCCGGAGAGGATCGAGCAGATGGACATCTTCTCCTTGACGGTGTCGACCCGGATCTGGCCCTTTTCCGTGAAGCTCATATCCAGGAGTTCGCCGGTGCCGGGATCGCGCAGGGCTTCCGAGGTTCCGACTTTGAAGACCGCCCCCTCGGGGACTCCTTCGCGCTGCCCGCGGTTGATGTACACCTGGGCTCCCTTGACGAGGATGACATTGCCGCTCCAATGAAGGCTGGACAGCTGCGCCGAGCAGAACGCGACGGCCTGGTTGATCGCATCTTCGACGGCCTTGCCGACGTTTGTCTTCTTGAAGCCTTCCATGTTGCCGCTCCAGTCCCGGTTGGTGAAGCCGACGGCCATGCCGCTGCTCTTGGCCTCGGCGACCACCTTTTTCTGGGCGACCACCTGGCCGGTCGTGGAGTCGACGACGTAGATCATGGCGTTGATCTCGGCCGTGCTCGTTCTGACGCCGAGGCTGACTCCGCCGAATCCGATCCCGCCGCCGCCGCCCTTGGTGCCGTCCTCAAAGTGGGTGATCTCACCTTTGACCAGGAGCTGGGCCGGCGTCATGTTGCCGGTCACCGGCGCCTTGTCGCCCTTGGCGGCGCGGCCGCTGTTGGCAAAATCCTGCTCTGCCATTGCGGCATTGCGCATGTCCGCCTCGGCGATGACGATGAAGTGGCCTGAGCGCGCCAGCGCCTCCGTGAGGAGCGCCGACCACGTGTCGGAGAGCGCAAACTGGCCGGAATAGTTGGCTCTGTTTTCGAACTTGGTGACGGCGATCGTATAGCGCAGACCCCCCAGGGCGGGCGCGTTGTCTGCACGAACCAGCGCCGGGAGAACGGCGAGGGCGGCGAGGATGATGGTCGGGATTTTCTTCATGATGAGGAAGGAGGAAGGCGGGGCTTGAGCGGGGTTCGGGACATTCTGGAGACAAAGACCTTCTCATAGGTTAGCGGCTGCCGCGATCGAGTCAAATCCGACATGGCGCGGGCCGGACCGGAGGGCGCGTCTCCCGATTGTCGGTGGCGTCTGGCGCGCGCAGCTGTGGCATGGGCATCTTGCCCATGGACGCGCGCCAGGCAACATGGGCAAGATGCCCATGCCACTTGCGCCGCCGTCAATCGGGAGATAGGGGCCGGCCCGGACCTTCCACGCCTGAATGGGCGGCGTCCGTCCGGTTCTTGAGCGACTCCGGTGGCGGGCGCATCCGGGCTACAACCCCGGCATTCCGCCCTTGCCGCGCATGGCCTCCATCCTGCGCATGAGCTTGCGCGCGCCCGTGCCCTTCATCATCCGCATCATTTTCTGGATCTGCTGGAACTGCTTCAGCAGCCGGTTGACATCGACGACCTTGACGCCGGCGCCGTTCGCGATGCGCATGCGGCGGGTCCCGTTGAGGATGCCCGGATTGCGCCGCTCCTGGATGGTCATCGATTTGATGATCGCCTCGGTGCGCGCCATCTGTTTCTCGGCGTCGTTGTCGATCTTCACGCCGCTCATGCCGGGCATCATCCCGAGAATCGACTCCATCGAGCCGAGCTTCTTCACCTGCTGCATCTGGGCGAGGAAGTCCTCGAGGTTGAAATCGGCCTTCCGGAACTTCTCCGCCATCTTCTCGGCCTGGGCCTGATCGATGGTCTCCTGGGCCTTCTCCACGAGCGAGACGACGTCGCCCATGCCGAGGATGCGCGACGCCAGCCGGTCGGGATGGAAGGTGTCAAAATCCGCCGGCTTCTCCCCGATGCCGATGAACTTGATCGGCACGCCCGTGACGGCCTTTATCGAAAGCGCGGCGCCGCCGCGGGCGTCGCCGTCCAGCTTCGTCAGCACAAGGCCGGTGAGCGCCAGCGCCTCATGAAAGGCCTTTGCGACATTCACCGCCTCCTGGCCCAGGGCGCCGTCCGCCACGAGCAGCACCTCGTCCGGGGCGACGCGGGCGCTCAGGAGGCGCACCTCCTCGATCAAATCGTGGTCGATCTGAAGGCGGCCGGCGGTGTCGAAGAGGATCGCATCCGCGCCTTTTTCCATCGCCGCCTTGAGTGCGGCGGCGCCGATCGCCGGCACGTCCCTGGAGACGCGGTCGCCGTAGAAATCGAGCTCTTCCTGGCGGGCCAGAATCTCCAGCTGGTCGATGGCCGCGGGGCGCTGGACGTCGCAGCCGACGAGGAAGGGCCGGTAGCCGCGCTTCTTCAGCAGGCGGCCGAGCTTGGCCGCGGAGGTCGTCTTGCCCGAGCCGTGGAGGCCGACCAGCAACACCTTGAGGGGACGCTTCGCGCTCAGCTCGGTCGCGCCTTCGCCGAGGAGCTGCACCAGTTCGTCATGGATGATCTTGACGATCTGCTGGCCGGGGGTGACGGACTTCAGCACGTCCTGCCCGGCGGCCTGCGTGCGCACGCGCTCGACGAATTCACGGGCGACCTTGAAATGGACGTCGGCGGCGAGAAAGGCCGTGCGGATCTCCTTGAGGGTCTCCGCCATGTTTTCCTCCGTGAGCTTGCCGACGCCGCGCAGGTTGCGCAGCGCCTGGCCGAGCCGTTCCGTGAGCGATTCGAACATGGGAATGGGTAGTAGGAACGACGGACGCCCCCGGATCAACCTGGATGATGTCAGATACGGCGGCCGGCGTTGATGAGGTCGCGAGCGGATTCACCTTTGCCCAGGGAAAGACGTTCGTGAAGCACCCGGATTCGTGCGAAGACAGAGCGGTCCACGGCTGCCTCGTCGGCGGGCACAAGCCGCGCAACGTTGCGAGCATGGCGTGTAATCGTGATCGTACGTCCGCGCTCGACGAGATCCAGCAGCTCGCCGAGTTTGGTCTTGGCCTCGTAAGCTCCAACGGTCTTGGAAGGGGATGTCGTGGCAGTCATCTTGGCATTATAGTTCAGACTGGTCGCAAGACTGGTCGTAACGCAGCCGAAGTCTAACAACAAAGCCGAGGAATCCCAAACCCCAAGTCCTGACCCCGTCCGGCTCTGCCCCGTCCGGCTCTGCCTTTTAATCTACCTCGCTACGTTCGTAGTTCCTGCCCTTTTGGCGGGTTCCAGCATCCTTCTCATTCACCACAAGAGCGGTCGGGTCTACCTGCGACGTTACAAAATCGCGATTCGAGTCGATCTACGTTGTCAACTGTAGAAAGCTGGCCGCCGTACGGCTTTATCCCCATTGGGACGTCGTCAAGGCAGCTAGGCCCCCTTAGGATCGTTCCCTCCAGATCGGGGAGTGCAGATCGTTCGCCTTGACAGGCCCCGACGTCAAACTATGTTTTACCCCGTGATCAAAACCATCACCAAGATCGGCAATTCGCAGGGCATCATGCTCGATGCGGCACTGATGGATCTCGCCCATCTCAAGGTGGGCGACCAGGTCAACCTGACCATCCACGAGGGCGGGACCATCTGTCTGGCGCCCGTCCATCCTGTGGTGGCGCCGGACGAGGCGGCAGCGTCGGCACGACGGACGATCGCCAGAAACAGGGAGCTGTTCCGCCGGCTGGCATGAACCGGGACTGGAAACACCTCACGGCGGCGGCGGTCAGGGCCATTCACGCGGAAGTCATCGCTGCGGACGGGGGTGGCGAAGGCTTGCGCGACGCGGGCCTGCTGGAATCGGCGGTCGCGGCCCCCCAGGCGACCCTTGGCGGCGAACCGTTGATGTCGAATGGCCCCGAGATCGCTGCCGCCTGTTTGTTTTATCTCTGCCGGAACCATCCGTTTGTTGACGGCAACAAGCGCACCGCGCTCGCCGCATGCCTCGTGTTTCTTGAAGTCAACGGGCTGCTCCCCAGGCGCAAGCTCCCGCTGGCGGCATGGGAATCGCTCGTCCTTGATTTGGCCGCATCGCGGCTGGACCGAAACCAGACCACGCAGAGGCTGCGGAGACTGATGCCCCGGGCCAGGCGTTGAGGCGGCTTGCGCCTGGCGGGGATTTGCGCCTAATCCGGTCCGACTGCACTTCTCTCATGCGCATCATCGACGCACACGTGCACCTGTATCCGCCCGAGATCGGGAATGATCCCGCGGCCTGGGGGGCGGCTCAGGGCGAGGCCCATTGGGCGACGCTCTGCACGCGCCGCCGGCGCGACGGCCGGCCGGTGCAGACGTTCCCCACCGTCGACCAGTTGCTGTGCGAAATGGACGCCGCGGGTGTGGAAAAAGCGGTGCTCATGGGCTGGTATTGGGAGAAGCCCGCGACATGCACCTGGCAGAACCGTTTCCTCGCGCAGTGCCGGAAGGCGCATCCCGACCGTTTTGCTGCGTTCGCCACGTTTCACCCGGCTGCGGGAGCAGCGGTGTGTGACGAGATCCGGCGGGCCCGCGATGCCGGATTCTGCGGGCTGGGGGAGCTTTCGCCCCATTCGCTGCATTGCCGGATTGACGATCCGGCCCTGGCGGCGGCGCTCGAGCTGGCCGGCGAGTCCGGCCTGCCGGTCAATTTCCACGTCACGGATCCGCAGGCGTTGAAGTACCCGGGCCGGGTCGAAACGCCGCTCGATGATTTTCGCCGGCTCGCCCGGGCGTTTCCGCGGACGACATTCATCCTCGCCCACTGGGGCGGCGGGCTGCCGCTTCTTGAAGCGGATCCGGACATCAGGAAGGATCTGGCGAATGTCGTCTATGACACGGCCGCCTCGCCGCTCATCTACGACGGCCGGATCTGGCGCACGGTGTTCGACGTGGTTCCGGCGGAGAAGGTGATGTTTGGCACGGACTTTCCCCTGGTGCTCTATCCGGGGACGGAGAACGAACCCGGCTGGCGCGGGATTCTCGCCGAGATCCACCGGACCGGCCTGAGCGCCTCGGAGAGAACCTGGTTGCTCGCGGGGACTGCGGCGCGGCTGCTCCGGATCTAGGAACAACGCCCGCTGGTTCCGGCGCCTGGCGTGTCGAGGGCGCCGGCCCGAGGACTCCGAATCCCGGGGCGAAGAAGGCCCTTGGCGCTCCCCGTTGTTCTTCACAAATCCGTTACGGTTGACGGCGCGGCCGCGCTTGAGTTCGCGCCGCCATCCCGAATAGATTCCCGCCATGAGCATCGACGCCAGGCTGGCGGAAATCGGCCTCGTGCTTCCCGCGCCGCCCGCGGCGGCCGGCAGCTACGTGCCGTCAGTGCGGTCCGGCAGCCTGCTGTACTGCGCCGGCACCATCGCCTCGTGGAACGGCGAGATGACGCATACCGGCCAGTTGGGCAGGGAACAGACGGTCAAGACGGGCTACGAGTCGGCCCGGATCTGCGCGCTCAACACGCTTGCAAACATCAAGGCGGCGGTCGGAGGCCTCGATGCGGTGAAGCGCATCGTCTACGTCAGCGGGTTTGTGAATGCGGTGAGCGGTTTCTCCGAAAGCGCGGCGGTGATCAACGGGGCGTCCGACCTTTTCGTTGAGGTTTTTGGCGACGCCGGCCGGCATGCCCGCGCGGCGGTGGCCGTGGCCGGCCTGCCGCGCAATTCCACCACCGAGATCCTCGTCGTGGCGGAACTGAAGGAGTGAGCGGAGCGGCCTGCCGCGGGAGGCTCGCGCGGTCATGGCGCCCGCGCCCGCAAACCGGCGCATTTTCCAGCAGCCGGGATCCCGCCGGTCGCCGGGACCGGCTCACACGTTGAACAGGTCGGTGCTCAGGTATTTTTCGCCCCGGTCCGGGAAGATGGTCACAATCACGCCGGACTCGATCTCCTCGGCGATCTTGCGGGCGGCATAGAGGGCGGCCCCGCTGCTCATGCCGGCGAAAATCCCCTCGACCCGCGCAAGCCGGCGCGCCAGCTCGAAGGCGTCCTCCGTCTCGATCATGATGTGGCGGTCCACATTCTCCGCAGAATAGATGGCCGGCACGATGGCCTCCTCCAGGTTCTTGAGGCCCTGGATGTAGTGGCCGCGCACCGGGTGGGCGCTGACGATCTTGACGCCGGGCAGTTTCCCCTTGAGGGCCATGCCCACTCCCATGAGCGTGCCGCTGGTCCCCAGCGACGAGACGAAGTAGTCCAGCCTGCCTCCCACCTGGGCCAGAATCTCCTGCGCCGTGGTCTCATAATGGGCCAGCCGGTTGTAATGGTTGGAGAACTGGTCCGGCATGAAGTACTTGTCCGGGGAATCGCGCACCAGCTGGCGCGCCTTCAGGATGGCCCCGTCCGTGCCCAACCGGGCCTCGGTGAGCATCACCCTGGGCGCCAAAAGCCTGGATCATCTTGCGGCGCTCGATGGACACGGCCTCGCTCATCACGATCAGGAGCGCATAACCCTTGACTGCGGCGATCATGGCCAGCCCGATGCCGGTGTTGCCGCTGGTAGGCTCCACGATGGTCTTGCCCGGCACGAGGTCCCCCTCGCGCTCGGCCTGCTCGATCATCTTGAGCGCAATGCGATCCTTGATGCTGCCCGTGGGGTTGAAGCCCTCCAGCTTCGCATAGATCGTGGTCCGCGGGTTGGGATTGAGCCGCCGGATCTCCACCATCGGCGTGCGGCCGATCAGGTTGAGGATGCTGGCAGCGGGCGGGTCAAGCGGGGGTCGGCGGGGCATGGCGCGGGTTCGTCTGATGATCGAAGATCGTGAGATGCGGGCGGGTTTTCAAGACTGATGGGGCGGACAGCCCGGCGCGGATTCCCGCAGCCCGGGGGCGCCGCCGGCAGGGCGGATTCATTCTCGGCTGGGCCGACACGCATTCCTCCGTCGTAGGGGCGCGATCTTGCCTGCCGTGCCGTAGCCTTGCGAAGGCTGGTCGCGCCCTTTGGAGAGGGCACAGCCCATCGACTTCGGGGCCCCGAGCCTGCTGGCGGTGAGCCTGTCGAACCCGTCAAACGTGCAAGTCTGCGCCCCTACAGGTGAAACCCGGCAATCGCAGCCGAGAATGAATCCGCCCTGCGCCACCGGCCTCCCGCGCCGTTTTCGTGGTTGCTTCGGTGGCGGCTTGGCCGCAAACAAAACGGGACTTTTCACCCCGGCATGGCGTTCAACCTTAAGAAAGTCCTGAAGGCATTGCTTTTCTCGTCCAGCCAGCCGCTGTCGATCAAGGAGGTCCAGGAAGTCTTCACGCGTTTTCACGAACAGTGTCCCTTGCCTGGAGCCCTTCCCTCCGGGGATTCGAAGGCGGAGCAGGGAAGCGGGTCGGCCGCGGCCGCGCCCGCGGGTGCCTCCGGCGCGGCGCCCGCTGGACCTCCCGCCGAGCTCCCGCTGGAGCCGCCCGTGGACGAGGAACTGTATGGCGACGTGCCTTCGCTGGTGACGGCGGCGCAAATCCGCGAGGCGATGGAGGAGATCGCCCTCGAATTGCGCGCGGCCGACGACAGCTTCCTGCTCGCGGAGACAGCCCAGGGATACCGGCTGGTGACCCTGCCGCGTTTCGCACGGTGGGTGCGCGCGCTGCGGAACGAACCGCCGCCCGTGAGGCTGAGCCTGTCGGCCCTTGAAACGCTGGCGGTGATCGCGTACCGCCAGCCGGTGACGCGCGCCGAGATCGAGCATATCCGCGGCGTCTCGGCCGAGGCCGGAATCAACCGGCTGCTCGAGCGCGAACTCGTCTACATCATCGGGCGCGCAGACCTTCCCGGCCGGCCGATCCAATACGGCACGACCCCGGCGTTCCTGGAGTTTGTCGGCGTTCGGTCGCTGGACGAGCTGCCCGCCTCCGACGTGCTCTCGCAGCGCCAGATCGACCAATGGCTGCAGACGGCGATGAACGGAAGGCATCCTTCCGACCACGAGATGGGCCTCTCGGAGGAAGGCGCGGAACAGCTTGCCCTCGACGGCGCGGCCCATGCGGCCCCCGCGCACGCTCCGCAGCCCGATGCCTTGCCGGCGGCGGAAACGCCCGCCCCCTCCGGCCCGCCGGTACCGCCGGCGGCATCCGCAGCCGTCAGGACCCGTTCAACCTAATTGCCATGGACATCGACTCACTCCGAAAAAAGATCGACCGGCTCGACACCCGGCTCGTGGAGCTGCTCAACCAGCGCCTTGCCCTCGCGGCCGAGATTGGCAGGCTGAAGCGCAGCAAGGACGGCCGGATCTATGTGGCGGAGCGCGAGGACCAGATCCTGCACAAGGTCTGCAGCCAGAACAAGGGGCCGATGAAGGATGGGGCGCTGCGCGCCGTCTACCGCGAGGTGATGTCCGCCGCCATCGCGCTCGAGAAGCCGCTCGTCATCGCCTACCTGGGACCCGAGGCGACGAACACCCACCAGGCCGCCATCAAGAAGTTCGGCGCCAGCGTCGACTACGACGGCATGCCGACCATCGGCGACATCTTCACGGCGGTGGAAAAAGGCGAGGCGGACTACGGCGTGATTCCAATCGAGAATTCGACGGAGGGTTCCGTCCGCGACGCGCTCGACCAGTTCGTCGATTCCGATCTCAAGGTGGTCGCCCAGATCTACCTCGACATCACCCATGCGTTGATCTCGACCTCGCCCGTCGAGAAGATCGAGAAGGTCTATTCCAAGGACCAGGCCCTCGCCCAATGCCGCATGTGGTTGCAGCGGCATCTGCCCCACGCCGAGGTCATCGCCTCCGCGAGCACTTCGAGCGCGGTCCAGATCGCCCGGGAAACCCCGGGAGCCGCAGCCGTGGCGAGTCCGATCGCCGCTGCCTATTACGGCGTGCCGGTCGTGGCGGAGAACATCCAGGACAAGTCGGACAACACGACGCGCTTTTTCGTGGTGGGCAAGCAGGCGTCCGGGCCGGTCGGCGGGGGCCGGGACATGACGAGTTTCCTCATTTCGCTCGGTGACAACGCCGCGTCGCATCCGGGCTCCCTGCTCAAGATGCTCCTGCCCCTGGCGAAACGGGGCATCAATCTATCGAAGGTCGAGTCGCGCCCGAGCAAGAAGCGACCGTGGGATTATCTCTTCTTCATCGATGTGACCGGCCACTATGACGACCCCGGGATGCGCGATGCGATCAAACAGCTGAACAGATTCTGTCCCGTGGTGAAGTGGCTGGGGAGTTATCCGATCGCGAAATGAGGCCTTGAGACGCGGCGCGGCAGGCCGGTGTTTCGCGCGGTTCCGGCATCCTGTCCCGGGGCGGATGCCGCCGCATCGGGGGCGGAACGCCGCGAACGGAGCGATTGAAGTCCGGCGCGATCCGGGCTTAGTAGGACGCATGCATGCGCTGCATTTATCCTGGCTGGAAACTGGAACGAAGGCGTTGCTGCTTGCGCTGCTCGCCTGCGCGTTGCTCCCGGAGCCCGCCACGGCGGCTCCGGCGGTTGCCACGGAGCCGTACGTCTGGCGCAACGTGGCGGTTTATGGCGGAGGATACGTCACCGGCATCATTTTCAACCGCGCCCAGCGCGGCCTTGTCTACCTGCGCACCGACATCGGCGGAGCGTACCGGTGGGACGGCGCGGCGCGTAGCTGGCGGCCGCTGCTTGACTGGATCACGCGCGGCGACGCAAATCTGATGGGGATTGAGAGCCTCGCAACGGATCCCGTCGAGCCCAACCGCGTCTACATCGCCGCCGGCACCTACACGAACGCGCGGGCGGGCAATGGAGAGATCCTCCGCTCCGCCAATTTCGGGAACACCTGGCAGCGGACGCCGGTGCCGTTCAAGATGGGGGGCAATGAATCCGGCCGCGGAAACGGCGAGCGGCTCGCCATCGATCCGAACGAGAATCGCATCCTCTATCTGGGCACGCGCCGCGACGGCCTTTGGCGAAGCGCCGATTTCGGGGCCACCTGGGGCAGGGTGGAGAGTTTCCCCGACGTGAAGGATTCTGACGACAACACGCCGCGCCCGCCGATGCCGGCACGGTTCAGATTCCCGGTCCAGCCGATCGGCGTTGTTGCGGTCGAGTTCGATCCCGCTAGCGGCGCCCAGGGACGGCCGACCCCGGCGATCTACGCGGCCGTGTCCACTTCGGGCCCGTGCGTTTTCCGGAGCGTGGATGCGGGGGCGACTTGGGCGGCCCTGCCCGGACAGCCCACCGGATTCAGGCCCAACCATCTGGTTTTGGACAAAAGCGGGGTTCTTTTCGTCAGCTATGGCAAGGAGCCGGGTCCGAGCGTCATGACCGACGGAGCCGTCTGGAAGTGCGATCTGAAATCGGGCGTGTGGACCGACATCACCCCGGCGAAGCCCGGACCCGGCGGCGAGAAATTCGGCTATGGCGCGGTGGCCGTCGATGCACGGCACCCCGGCACGGTGATCGCCAGCAGCTTCTACGGGCGGAACGAGATCTATCGCAGCACGGACGGCGGGCACACCTGGACTCCGCTGTTGGCTCAGTCGGAATGGGATCACTCGGCGGCGCCCTACACCCAGGCGTTTCGTCCGCACTGGATGGGGGACATCGAGATCGATCCGTCCAACTCCGATCATGTGCTTTTCACCACCGGATACGGGATTTGGACGACCGCCAATGCGGGCGCGGTCGAGCGCGGGCAGCACCCGCGGTGGACATTCGACGATCAGGGATTGGAGGAGACCGTGCCCCTCGGGATCATCAGCCCGCCGGAAGGGGCGCATCTTCTCAGCGGGCTCGGCGACATCGATGGATTCAGGCATGACGACCTCGACGTCTCGCCGCCGGAGGGCACGTTCACCAACCCGCATTTCGTCAACACCGAGAGTATTGATTTTGCGGCGGGAGCTCCGGCAGTCATCGTGCGGTCCGGCACGCTGCGCGGGCCGGCCGCGGGCGCGGTGCGCGCCGCCTATTCGGTCGACGGAGGCAGGACCTGGAAGCCCTTTGGCACAGAGCCGCCGCTGCCCCCGGCTGCGGCCGGCAACCCGTTTCTCGGCGGCGCGGGCGCCATGGCCGTCTCCTGCGATGCAAAGACGGTCGTCTGGACGCCTCGCGGCGGTTCGCCGCATGTCTCGCGTGACTGGGGCGCGACGTGGACGGCGTGCGCCGGAGCTGTCCCGGCGCTGCGCGTCATCGCCGACGCTGTGAATCCGGCGAAATTCTACGGATTCGACACGCAGGGCGGCGCCGTCTACGCCAGCCAGGATGCCGGTTCGCATTTCGCGGTTGCCGCAAAGGGCCTTCCAACGGTCGAGGGTTTCTTTTTCCCGGCTCCCGGCGATCTGCACGCCGTCCCCGGAATTGAGGGCGAATTGTGGCTTGCGGCGGCGGATGCGCTTTTTCGCTCCATGGATTCGGGCGCGACGTTCGTGCGCATCGGCTCGGTCGAGGAGGCTGCGACGCTCGGCTTCGGGGAGGCTGCGCAAGGCCGCACCTTCCCGGCGGTTTTTCTCGCGGGCAAGGTCCATGGCCTTTTGGGCGTCTTCCGTTCCGATGACGCCGGCGCCACCTGGATGCGGGTCACCGATGATCGCCATCAATTCGCCGCAATCATCCACGTCACGGGCGATCCACGCATCTTCGGCCGGGTCTACCTCGCGGTCGCTGGCCGCGGCATCCTCTACGGCGACCCCGCGAATCACTGAGTTTCGCAGGCTGAAGTGCCGGTCTCCGGCGTGGCGCTGGAATCCTCCGTGGAGGGTGTCAATCCATCCTTTGCTGATGCTTCGGCCCGGCAGTCCCTCGGAGCCATTTCTGTCGGAAACAGCCGCTATTCCGTAGGGGCGCAGCCTTGCCTGCGCCCGGTTCCAATGGGGAACCCAGGAACTCAGGTCCGCACCTGCCGCTTGCAGCTTGAATCAACCACGAAGGCACGAAGCAAACCTATGCAGTCGGTGCGGTTCCCCGGAATTGGCTCACGCAGAGCAGCGAAGAATACTGAGACAGAGAATCGGCCGACCTTTGCGGCTTGCGTGAGGCCTGTCCGTGCTTTGCTTCGGACCATCTGCGCTCTCTGCGATATCTGTGGTTCAACTCCAGCCAATCCAAATCCTTTTGACCACAGATGACGCAGATCAACGCAGATGTTCGAACCTCGGACGCCCGTGTATCTGCGGCCTCTTTTCTCACGCCAGGGCGCAAAGCTGCAAAGGCCCATCTGGTGCTGCAACCTGCCCGCTGCTCACTGCTCACTACTCCAATTGCTGGAGCGGCGACGCCCCCGTCGCCGGAATGGATGGGAACGGGTTTTCCTTTGCGCCTTTGCGTGAGAAAGGATCGGGGAGGTATACGACCAATCCGCGGAAGTGGCTCACGCAGAGACGCAGAGACGCGAAGAATACTGAGACCGAGAATCGGCCGACCTTTGCGACTTGTCTGTCATGCCCGCTGCTGACGCATCGGTCGCGCCAGCCCGCGGCCGTGGGTGGTCTTGAGCGGATCAGAACCAGCTTGACATACGTACGCTTAAACGTACGCTCACGGTATGACCTCCATTCCCGTCACCCAAGCTCGTTCCAGGCTCTATCAGCTTGTCGACGACACCGCCGCTTCGCACGTCCCCGTCCAAATTACCGGCAAGCGCAGCAATGCGATTTTGGTGGCAGAAGACGATTGGCGGAGCATCCAGGAGACGCTCTACCTTTTGTCGATTCCCGGAATGCGCGAATCGATCCGGAAGGGATTGCGGGAGCCGTTGAGCAAGTCCAAGACTGAACTTACCTGGTGACCTGGACGCTCTATTATACCAAGCAAGCCCAGAAGGACGCCAAGAACTTGGCGTCCAGTAATCTGCGCTTCCAAGCAGAACGCCTGCTTGAGATTCTGAAGAAGGATCCGTTTCAAAGCCCGCCAGCATATGAGAGGTTGGTCGGGGATCTCGATGGCGCGTGGTCTCGCCGGACCAATATCCAGCACCGACTCGTGTATCAGATCTACCCAGAGAAACGGGCGGTGAAGGTCATTCGGATGTGGACTCATTACGAATGAATAGGCCCAACCCAGAAGGTCGTGTGCAACCCAGAAGGTCGTGTGCCGCGATAGCCGGCACACACCCTTGAACCAGCCATCGCTGCCAATTCGGCTGTCGGTCACGCCTCGTGCCTGCGCACGAGTCGCGCCCGCCCGCCTCAGGCTGGTAGCGTTCGGCAAAGACGATCCGCTGCACTCGGTTGGGGTTAATCGGAATTGTGCCGTTACGAGATGTACCGCACCCAACATCACCAAACCATAACAAATATGAAAGTACCTGGACTCCGCAGCGACTACGAAACCGTCGACGGAATTGTGTTCTTTGGACGAATGCTCGACAAGATTCGTTTGAAGTCGGCTGGAAGTCTTCCGTCGGAATATTATACTGGTACCGCCGACCGTACCTATTTCGATGCACGATGCTGCACTTTTATCAGGGTTCCATATGCGAATAAAGTTGATCGAGTGCTTCAAGGAGGATCGGACGAAGAAGTGCTGCAGTGGTGTTATCAGAACTATTACCGGCCCTCTCGCGATGAAATTGAGATTTGGAACGGATTCATGACAAAAAGGGGATGGCGCGATCCAGGAAGCGCCGAGCTGGAACAAGCAAAGGTCGATCGAGGGTTTGGCGATCGACCTGATATACAGACATGGTTCGATCTACACAAGGCAGAGGAAGCATAAGGCCGAACCGCCGCCGCTGCGAATGCCGGTCAGCGGCACGCCGGGGGCTTCAGCCTCCGCCAAGGCTACGGCCGACAAGGGCGCACCCGTCGCGCCTCCTCCCGGCATTGCAGGCTGGTAGCGTTAGTTAAAAATCTCCCATGAAAACAAATACCCTTGTTTGCCTGATTCTCCCGTTGTTCGTTTCGTCGATCCACGGAATGCCATTATCCGTCGAAGTTGGCGTTAGCGACGCTGTCATCACGAATCTCAAGACCTACCCTTTGGATAGTTATGAGGTTAAGCAATCCCACGCTCTTCCGACCACTACCGAGTCATGGTCGGCCGCGGCGGAGATGACAGACAGATCGCATCAAATCATGGCGCCCTATATCCGTTGCATTTACTCATTCACGGACGCTTGGCAGCTCGGCCTCAGATACACGTATTTTGGGTTCTCCCGGTTTTCGTGTGGGTAAGGCTGGGTGAAGGCGGTAGAATGGGGAATGGGCGAGATTCATGATTCAAGCATCGAGAGACATTACGCCGGGCTGTTAGGCGTTGTCGCTCCATGGGAGGTCAGCGAGGTGACACGAGAGCCGAGTCTGCAGCGGGTGACCATTCGGGTGGCATGGCCAGGAAGGACGCGGCCGGTGTGCCCGGCTTGCGGCCAGGTGGGGGCGCTGCACGACAAACGCGAACGACGTTGGCGGCATCTGGATGTGATGGGACACGAAGTGCAACTGGTGTGCGCGGTGCCCCGTTGTGCTTGTGAGCAGGATGGGATCTTGCAGGTGAAGGTCCCGTGGGCGGAGGCGGGTTCGCGCTTCACCGCAGCCTTTGAAGCCCATGCCGTGAAGGTGATCGAGGCCAGCCGGTCGCTGACGCAGGCTGCCGATTTGCTTGGCTTGGACTGGGACAGCGTGCAGCGGATCTTGGAACGCGCGGTCGCGCGGGGATTGCAGCGGCGCACGACGGAGCATGTACGTTATGTCGGGTTGGATGAAAAGAGCTTTGGTCGCGGTCAAGACTACGTGTCGTTGATGACCGACTTGAAGGGACAACGCGTGCTGGAAGTGGTGGCGGGGCGGGATACCGAGCAGGCGGTGACGTTGTGGGAAAGCCTGCCGGAGCCCCAACGCTCGCAGATCGCGGCGGCGGCGATGGACATGGGGGCCGATTTTGCGGCGGCAACTCGCCAAGCAGCGCCGCAAGCGCAGATCGTCCACGACAAGTTTCATGTGTCCAAGTTGCTCAACGAAGCCGTTGACAAGGTCCGCAAAGAGGAACACCGCCGGCTCCTGGCCGAGGGCGATCAAAGCCTCAAGGACACCAAATTCCTGTGGCTGCAAGGAGCCGCGGTCACAGGCGACCGAGCCCTGCGCTTTGAGGAGCTGTGTGAACGGGATCTGAAGACGGCTCGCGCATGGGCGCACAAGGAGACCTTCGTCGAGTTCTGGGCGCAACCGGACCAAGCCAGTGGCCTGGACTTCTTCACCCGCTGGTTCCGCACCGTCCGCCGATCCAAACTCGAACCGCTGAAGAAGGTGGCTCTCACCTTCAAGGATCATCTGCTCGGACTGCTCAACTACTTCATGCATCCGATCACCAATGCCTTGACCGAGGGCTTCAACTCTCGGATCCAAGCCATCAAGGCTGACGCCCGCGGCTTCCGGCGCTTCGCCAACTACCGCGTCCGCATCCTGTTTTTCTGCGGCAAACTCGATCTCAGCATCCATCTGCCATCAGCTCAAACCCACACGATTTCCTGAAGAACCGTATTTTGGGGAAATCAAGAGTTCCGGAAATGGGGTTGTAGAGACTGGAGCGGTGGGTGGCTTTATCAATATCAGTCCATTCACATTCTCCACGGAAGAGATCATCCATGATTTTGCATTGGATTGCCGTTACCAATATCGGCACGGCTGTCCAGTTAAGGAGCTAGATTTGTTTCCTAATAATCGCCCCCACAGTGAGTAACGCTGTCAGAGTTGTGTTACCGACATGGCTTGAAGATTGGTTCTTCGCGCCAGAATGGTGGGGAAATGAATCCGCCCCCGACGGTCTTTTCCCAGGTTCTTGCCGGTTTGAACGCGGTGGAGTTGGTCCGTGCAGCTGCGAAGTATCCCTGACAGCCTACGATCATTTCGCGGCGATGGTCTTTGCGCAGCTGACCTATCGGGAGGGACTGCGCGGCATCGGGGCATGCTTGGGACTGAGGTCGCAACGGTCCTATCACATGGGTATTCGGGGCCGAGTGACGCGAACGAATCTTGCCTATGCCAACGAAAATCGAGACTGGCGTGTGTTCGCCGAAATCGCAGCCGTGCTGATGCGGCGGGCACAGCGACTGTACGCGGATACACCACCAGCCCTGGGCTTGGAAGCCGACCTGTTCGCGCTGGACGCGACAGTGATCGACCTGAGTCTGGCGCTGTTCCCCTGGGCTCGCTGGCAGCAAGCCAAGGCCTCCGTGAAACTCAACGTGCTGTTGGATCTGCGCGGCGACATTCCGGTTTTTGCCAACTTGTACGAGGGAAAACGACACGAAGTGGCGTCCCTCGACGACATTCCTTTGTATCCGGGCAGTTACTACGTGTTCGATCGCGGGTAAAGAGCCGCGCCGAAACTCAGAGAGCGTGTGCTCGCGTCCTACGACGTAAGAAGCAAGCTCCTCCATACGGGGAATCGAATCGGTATCAGCCACCTTACGCACAACTCGATGGGGAGGAAATCGTATTGGGCAGACCGGTCTTGCCAGATCAGGAGATGGTCAAGTTGCTGGTCAAATGCCTGACCTTGGCCGGTCTGGAGCGGGTTACTTCCACAGTACTACGCAGTGTCATCCAAAAGCATCTTTTAACGGTACGAGCGTAAGTATTCGAGCTCCGCTTCTGGCTCTTCATGGGAAGGCTGTCCGCGTGATTATGCCGACGGCTCTTCGGGAAATTGACGACCGAGTCATGAGCAATTTCTAAGGGCTCAGGTCTTGCAGATGGTAGATGTGTCATCCTCGGCGGCGATCAGCAGATGATCATCCAGGACTGGTTCGATGGCGCCGAACGCATGTTCCGCGGAAACGTGCGCATCGGCCCCTACCGTTTCGAAAGTGACCCGACCTACCCCCTCACGTTCCAAATGGTGAAAGATTCCGGTTATGTCTGCCTGTGCGGCCGGGGCACCGTCAGTCACGATGGCGGCCCGGTCGTGCAATTGGGGCAGAAGCAGAAGGCTTCCGATTGGCTGGATTTCCTCGCCCATGGAACGGTGTTGCAGAAGCAGGGCGCCGCGCAAGCGCTGGGTTGGTACCACGACAAGAGCGCCCTGCCCGCCATGATGGCTGCAGTGAAGGACACTTCGTCCTGGCGCGTGCGCCGGGATGCAGCCGAGGCGCTCGGCCGCCTGGGCGATGCTTCGGCGGAACCGGTGCGGGTGGCGGCATTGGCCGACGAGAATCCCATTGTCAGTGCGGTGGCCATGGAGGCCATCGCCACTCCGGCCTGCATCCCGATCTTGCTGGAAGCGTTCAAGTCCGAGAACAACGACATGCGCAGGGCTGCCGTCGACGGATTGGCCAACATCAAGGATCCTCAGAGTGTGGAGGCGATCCTCGCGGCGCTGACCGACAAGGACAAAGATGTCCGCCGGCGGGCCGTTGCAGCTCTGGCGGACTCAAAGGAGCCACGGGTTCTGGCGGCTTTGGAGGAAACGGCGAACAAGGACACCGACAGCGATGTGTGCAAGGCCGCCCAAGATGCCGTGGCAAGAGCGAAGCGGTAGGCTGGAACGCAATCGTCGCGCAGTGATCATTTGCGGTCGTTGAATCTCGCGGGATGAAGCCCGGGGGGTCAATGGATTGACGCTCCGGGAGAAGATGGGAACGGTGCGTCCCCAATCCGCCGCCGCCACTTCTCTTGGATTGGCAGCCTCCTGCGATTATCACGTGTGCTTCTGGGCCGCTAGCCTCTCGCTTTTTTTGAAGGCAGGGAAACGGACGCGGCTCGCTTTCAAGGAAAAGACTCCTCACGCTACGCCGATGCCCGCGCTGCGTCAGTTGATGGCCGATGTGTCCTTGGGCCGCATACCCAGCGGTGCCAAGCAGCGCGTGTAATGATAGGTTACCGATTTATTGACAGTAACTTAGATAATGAATACAACCGACACTTGCGTGTGCGCCGAGCAGGCGAGCGAGGCCGAACTGCTGGCCCGCCTCGACGAGACGATTGCCGAGTACCGTCACGTCCCCGGGGCGTTGATCCCGGTGCTGCAGATTGCCCAGGGTATTTTCGGCTATTTGCCGGAAGCGGCTCTGCTGCGGATCTCCACCGGACTTAAGATTTCCTACAGTGAAGTGGCGGGCGTCGTGGGCTTCTACAGCTTCTTTTCCACGACGCCGCGCGGCCGCCACACCATCCGCGTCTGCCTCGGAACCGCGTGCTACGTGCGCGGGGGCAAGCGCGTGCTCGAATCGTTCAAACACACGCTTGGCATCGACGTCGGCCAGACCACGGCGAACCGCCAGTTCACGCTCGAGGTGGCCCGCTGTCTCGGCGCCTGCGGGATCGCCCCGGCGTGCCTGATCGGCAACGACGTCCACCAGAGCATCAAGCCCAACAGCATTCCCGCCATCCTCCAGAAGTACGACTAGGCCTCGCCTTTCCGGGATCCGTCAGCCCAACAACGACCCCCATGTCCAAAGTCACGTGCATCAATCTCTGTGCCGGCGCCGGTTGCGTCGCGGCCGGCGCGATGTCTGTCAGTGCGGCCCTCAAGGAAGCCCTCGCCAAGCGTGGGCTCGCCGACGTGAAGGTCGTCGAGACGGGCTGCCTCGGTCCGTGTGCCGGCGGCCCGGTCCTCATCCTTCAGCCGGAAGGCATTCTCTACCAGAAGGTGGGCCTGTCCGATGTGGACGAGATCGTCGACCGGACTGTGCAGCGCGGCGAGGTCATCGACCGGCTGGTCTGGCACAAAGCCGAGACCGGAGAGTCCCTGGTCAGCATCCGGGACAACCAATTCTTCAACCGGCAGGTCAAGATCGCCCTGCGCAATTGCGGGATCATCGATCCGCTGAGCATCGACGATTACATCGCCCACGGCGGCTACGAGGCGTTGCGCAAGGCCCTGACGGCGATGACGCCGGAGCAGGTGATCAGCGAGGTCGAAGCCTCGGGCTTGCGCGGCCGCGGCGGCGCGGGTTTCCCGACCGGCTTCAAATGGAGGCTCTGCCGCAATGCCAAGGGCAGCGTGAAATACGTGCTCTGCAACGGGGACGAGGGCGATCCGGGCGCCTTCATGGACCGGAGCCTGCTCGAGGGCGATCCGCACAGCGTGATCGAAGCCATGGCCATCGCCGGCTATGCGATCGGCGGAAGCCAGGGATACGCGTATGTGCGCGCCGAATACCCGCTGGCCGTCGAGCGCCTCGGGATCGCCATCGGCCAGGCGCGCGAACGCGGCATGCTGGGTTCCAACATCCTGGGCACGGGATTCGCGTTCGACATGGAGATCCGCATGGGCTCCGGGGCGTTCGTGTGCGGCGAGGAGACCGCGCTGATGACGTCGATCGAGGGCAAGCGGGGCGAACCGCGGCCGCGGCCGCCGTTTCCGGCCCAGGCGGGACTCTGGGGCAGGCCGAGCCTGCTCAACAACGTCGAGACCTACGCCAACATCCCCATCATCCTCACCCGTGGCGCGGCCTGGTACGCGTCGCATGGGACCGCCAAGTCGAAGGGCACGAAGGTCTTCGCCCTCGCCGGCGCGGTCCGGAACACCGGCCTGGTGGAGATCCCCATCGGCACGCCGCTGGGCGACATCATCTACGAACTGGGCGGCGGCATTCCCGACGGCAAACGGTTCAAGGCGGCCCAGCTCGGCGGCCCCTCGGGCGGGTGCATTCCGCGGCAGCACCTGAACGTGCCGGTCGACTACGAGTCGTTGCAGGAGCTCGGCGCCATCATGGGTTCGGGCGGGCTCATCGTCATGGACGAGGACACCTGCATGGTGGACATGGCGCGCTTCTTCCTGGATTTCGTGCAGGACGAGTCCTGCGGCAAATGCCCGCCCTGCCGCATCGGCACCAAGCGCATGCTCGAAATCGTCACCCGCATCTGCGACGGCCAGGGCGTGGAGGGCGACATCGAGAGGCTCGAGGAGCTCGGCCGGATCATCAAGGAGACCTCGTTGTGCGGCCTGGGGCAGACTGCCCCCAATCCGGTGCTGTCCACGATCCGTTATTTCCGCTCGGAGTACGAGCGGCACATCCGCGAGAAGCGCTGCCCGGCCGGCGTCTGTCCGAACCTGGTGCGCGCGCCCTGCCAGAGCGCCTGCCCGGCCAACGTGGACGTGCCGGGCTTCATCGCGCTGGTGAGCCAGGGGCGCACCGCCGAGGCGCTGCGCCTCCACCGCGAGCGGAATCCGTTTGCCGCGGTGTGCGCCCGCGTCTGTTTCCACACGTGCGAGGACAAATGCCGCCGCGGCCTTGTGGACGATGCCCTGTCGATCCGCGGAATCAAGCGCTTCATGGTCGACGAGGAGGTCACGATGCAGCATCCCGAGGTGCGCCCGAACGAGACCAATGCGAAGCGCAAGGTCGCGATCATCGGCGCCGGCCCCGCCGGGCTCTCCTGCGCGTTCTTCCTCGCCCGCCTGGGCTACCGCCCCCGGGTGTTCGAAGCCGAATCGCGCCCGGGAGGCATGCCCGTGCAGACGATCCCGGCCTACCGCCTGCCGCGCGAGATCCTCTCGCTCGAGGTGCGCATGATCGAGCGCATGGGCGTGACCATCGAGACCAACCGGCGTCTCGGCCGGGATTTCACGCTCAAGGATTTGCGCGACCAGGGCTTCGAAGCCGTGTTCCTGGCCGTGGGGGCGCCTGCCGGGCTGCACCTGGGCGTCCCGGGTGAGAACCTGAAGGGCGTCGACGACGCCATCCGCTTCCTGCGCGAGTACAACATTCGCGGCTCGGCCCCCATCGGCCGGGACGTGGTGGTCGTCGGAGGCGGCAACGCCGCCATCGACACGGCCCGCACCGCCGTGCGGCTTGGAGCGCAATCGGTCACGGTGCTTTATCGCCGTACCCGCGACGAGATGCCGGCCTATGCCGAGGAGATCGAGGAGGCCGAGCACGAAGGGGTCGTCATCAAGGTGCTCATCGCCCCGCTGGCGATTACAGGGCAGGACGGACGCGTTTGCGGCGTCAAATGCCAGGTGATGACGCTCGGCGAGTTCGACCGGAGCGGCCGCCGGCGGCCCAAAGCTGCGCCCGAGGATCCTTTTGTCATCCCGGCGGACCAGGTGATCACCGCCATCGGCCAGAAGCTTGAACCGGCGGAGATCCTCGACGGCATCCCCGTGAACCTCAACAAGGACGGCTTCATCGCCGTCGACCCCCACAGCGGGCGCACGTCGCTTGACTGGCTCTACAGCGGCGGCGATGCGGCCCTTGGCCCGTCATCGGTGGTCGAGGCGGTGGCGGACGGCGAGCATGCGGCGGTGGCGATCGACGCCGGGTTCACGGGCGCCGAGCACGCCTTCTGGCGCAAGGAGAAGAAATGCGAGGTGCCGTTCGACCCGCAGGCCGATCCCGTCAAATACCCGCGCGCCAGGATGGATCTGCTGCCCGTCGAGCGCCGGCGCAACAACTTCAACGAAGTCGAGCAGCCCTGGACCGAAAGCGTCGCGGTTGCCGAGGCGAAGCGCTGCCTGCGTTGCGACTACCGCGAAACCTGCTCTTAACCCGCAAGAATTCGGCTCAAGTCGAAAGGGAATGCGATGCCAAAGCTGACCATCAACAACGCCAGCGTCGAGGTGCCCGCCGGGACCTCCCTCCTGAATGCCGCGCGCAGCGTCGGAATCAAGATCCCCTCGCTGTGCTATCTCGAGGGAGTCCATTCCATCGGCGGCTGCCGGGTCTGCCTCGTGGAGGTGGAGGGGGCGCGTTCGCTGATCGCCTCCTGTTCCGTGCCCGCGGTCGAGGGAGCCCGGGTTTTCACCAACACGCCCCGCGTGCGGGCCGCCCGGCGGACGGTCGTCGAGCTGCTGCTCTCCGACCACGCCGGCGAATGCCAGACGTGCGTGCGCTCCCAGGACTGCGAATTGCAGGCGGTCGCCCGCGATCTCGACGTGCGCGAGCTCCATTTCACCGGGGCGCAGCATGCGCGGCTCGTCGACACGTCCACTCCGGCGCTCGACCGCGACTCCGCCAAATGCATCATGTGCCGCCGCTGCATCACCGTGTGCAGCGAGATCCAGGCCACCCGGGCGCTCTGGGCCCAGGACCGCGGATTTGAGAGCGTCGCGGCGCCGGCGTTCGGCTGCAACCTCAACAGCGTTGCGTGCGTCCAGTGCGGCCAGTGCGCTGCGGTCTGCCCGACGGCCGCGATTTCCGAGAAGGACCATATCGAACGGGTGTGGGAGGCGCTTGCCGACAGGACCAGGCACGTCGTCGTCCAGACCGCACCGGCCATCCGCGCCGGCCTGGGGGAGTGCTTCGGCCAGCCCGGCGGAACCCGGGTCACCGGGAAAATGGTCGCGGCGCTGCGCCGCCTCGGCTTCCACGGCGTGTTCGACACGAACGTCACCGCCGACCTCACGATTATCGAGGAGGGCACCGAGCTGCTCATGCGGCTCAAGGCGGCGCTGGTCGACAGGAAGCCGGTCGCGCTGCCCCAGTTCACGAGCTGCTGCCCGGGCTGGATCAAGTTCGCGGAGTATTTCCATCCCGAGCTGCTGCCCAACCTCTCCACGGCGAAGTCGCCGCAGCAGATGTTCGGCGCCCTGGCCAAGACCTATTACGCGCAGAAGATCGGCCGCAAGCCGGAGGACATCGTGGTCGTCTCGGTGATGCCGTGCACGGCGAAGAAGTTCGAGGCGCAGCGGCCCGAGATGAACTCGAGCGGCGTGCAGGACGTTGACGCCGTGCTCACCACGCGCGAGCTTGGCCGCATGATCACCCAGTCCGGCATCGAGTTCATGGCGCTCCCCGACGAGAAGGCGGACGAGCCGCTGGGGATCAGTTCCGGCGCGGCTGACATCTTCGCCAACAGCGGCGGCGTGATGGAGGCGGCGCTCCGCACGGTCTGGTGCGTGGTGACCGGCGAGCCGTTCCCCTTCGAAAAGATGCACGTGGCGCCGATCGCCGGTCTCACGGGCGTCAAGGAGGTCTCGGTCACGATTCCCCATGCGGTGCCGGAGTGGAAATTCCTCGAGGGCGTGACGGTGAAGCTCGCCGTGGCGCATGGCCTGGCCAACGCGGAGCGGCTCATCCAGAAGGTGCAGTCGGGAGAGGCCAGCTATCATTTCATCGAGGTGATGTCCTGCCCCGGCGGCTGCATCGGCGGCGGCGGGCAGCCCCGCTTCACGACCGACGACGTGCGCCGGGCGCGCATGAAGGCGATCTTTGCGGAGGACGAGGGCAAGAAGATCCGAATGTCCCACGAGAACCCCACGGTCGCCCGGCTCTACCAGGAGTTCCTCGGCGCCCCTCTCGGCGAAAAATCGCACCACCTGCTGCACACCCATTACCACTCCCGGGCGCTGCGCAGCTGATCGGCGCGGGTGGGAGATCTCCTCTGCTGAAGTGCTGCGGGCGGCGCGCTGCCGCCGCCAGGCTCCCGGCCATCCCCGGGCGTGCGGGGTCGCGCGGCGCCCTCCATCGGCGCGCCGCCTGATGGGTTCGGGCGCCGGCGGGCAGCAGTGCGCCGCCATCTGGCCGGCGACACGAAAGACGAAGAGGGAGTTCTGCTGCGTGGATCCGGCTCAGCGAGGTTTGCCCGCGTGGGAGAATTCGTTCTGCGCTGCGATGAGCTTTTCCAGGGCTTCCTGGACGGAATCAGCGGCCCTTGAAGAAAAATGCGGGCCCGCCGATTTTGTGCTTGATTTGCATCCCTTGCATAACCGGTTCTTTTATCAGGCACATTCCCATGAACGAAACCGCGACCCTCACCCTGAATGACAAGGCCTTTTCACTTCCCGTCATCGTCGGCACCGAGGGCGAGAGGGCGGTGGATATCCGGAACCTGCGCAACGACTCCGGCTACATCACCTACGACGAGGGATTCGGAGACACCGGATCGTGCCAGAGCGCGGTCACGTTCATCGACGGCGAGGCCGGCATCCTCCGCTACCGCGGCTACCCGATCGAGCAGCTGGCTGAGCATTCCTCCTTTATTGAGACGGCCTATCTGATAATCAATGGAGAGCTGCCCTTGCCGGCTCAGCGCAAGCGGTTCTCCCAGTTGCTGACCGAGAACGCGCCCATTCACTCGGGCATGGAGCATCTCTTCGAGGGTTTCCCGGCCGATGCCCATCCCATGGCAATCCTCTCGGCGATGCTCAATTCGCTGGGTTCCTACTATCCGCATCTCGCCACCAACGACCACAAGCGCGACCTTGAGAACTACGAAGAGACCTCAGCCATCATAATCTCCAAGGTGCGCACGCTCGCCGCCTACTCCTACCGGGCAAGCCGCGGCCAGCCCTACATCTATCCACGGCGCGACCTGCCGTACTGCGAGAACTTCCTGCACATGATGTTTTCGACTCCCTATGAGCCATACATTGCGCTCCCGGAGGTGGGCCAGGCCCTCAATCTGTTCCTGCTGCTCCACGCCGACCACGAACAGAATTGCAGCACCTCCACCGTGCGCATGGTTGCCTCCAGCGGCGCCAACCTCTTCGCGTCGGCAGCCGCCGGCGTCTGCGCACTCTGGGGCCCGCTGCATGGCGGCGCCAACACGGCGGTGATCGAGATGCTCGAGAGCATCCACGCCGAGGGCGACGACGGCACCAAGTTCATCGAACAGGCCAAGCTGGGCAAGGTGGACAAGCGTCTGATGGGTTTCGGTCATCGCGTCTACAAGCACTACGATCCGCGCGCGAAGATCATCAAGGAAAGCTTCTACAGCGCGCTGGCCAGCCTCGGAATCAAGAACGATCCGCTGCTGGACATCGCCATGCGCCTCGAGGAGGCGGCGCTGAAGGACGAGTATTTCCTCGCCCGCAAGCTGTATCCCAACGTCGATTTCTACTCGGGGCTCATCATGCGCGCCATCGGGATCCCGGTAAGCATGTTCACGGTCATGTTCGCAATCGGCCGGATGCCCGGGTGGATCGCGAACTGGAAGGAAGTCGCCGCCAATCCGAAAGGCCGCATCTACCGGCCGCGCCAGATCTACACCGGCCACAATCTCCGCGACTACGCGCCGCCCCACCAGCGGAAGTGAAGGCGGGGGTTGCAAAGCGGAAAATCGGAAAAGCGGAAAAGCGGAAAAGCGGAAAAGCGGGAAACCTTCAGCCGGTCTTCTTCTCCGGCGGGGAGCGGAAGACGTCGTCCAGGGAAAGTCCGGTCAGCACGGTGACCAGCGGCGACTTCGTGCGCGCCGATGCGAGCACCGCCAGGCCGATCAGGCCGGGGAGGGCCGCATCGAATGAGGAAACGCTGGAATGTCACCCGGGTTGTGTCAGGCATTGGAGGGCAGCGGGCTGTCGCCGCCTCAAACCTGAACGGGGTCGGGCTGTTTTTTCAGTCGTTTTTCCACGGCGGTTTTGTCATTAGGAATCGCGCGGGCGCCAGACCCGCGCGATTCCCCGCACCATGATCCTCCTGGGCGTCAACATCGATCACTGCGCCACCCTCCGCCAGGCCCGCTACCGCGAAGACGGGCGGACGGCAGGCGCCGCCGTGGAGCCCGATCCCGTGGCCCTGGCCGTTCTGGCCGAGCGCGCCGGGGCCGACGGCATCACCGTGCATCTGCGCGAGGACCGCCGGCATGTCCAGGAGCGCGACGTCTGGCGCCTGCGCGAGACGATCGCCACGCGCCTCAATCTCGAGATGGCCTGCACGCCGGAGATGACGGAGTTCGCCCTCAAGGTGAAGCCCGATTCCGTCTGCCTTGTCCCGGAAAACCGCCGTGAAGTGACGACGGAGGGCGGGCTCGATGTCGTGCGGCAGGAGGACCGCGTCCGCGCGGTGGTCGACGCGATGCGCGCGGCGGGCATCGTCACCAGCCTGTTCATCAGCCCCGACGAGGCGCAGGTCGAGCGCGCGGCCGGGGTTCGCAGCCCGTGGATCGAGCTTCACACCGGCGCCTATGCCGGGGCATATCATTCGCCGGAGCGGAAGGCCCAGTTCGAGCGGCTCCGGCGCGCTTCTGCGCTGGCGCACCGGCTGGAGCTGGTGGTCAACGCCGGCCACGGCGTCAATTACGTCAACATCGCCGAACTCCGCGCGCTGCCCCATCTGCACGAACTCAACGTCGGCCACAGCATCCTCGCCCGGGCGCTCTTCACGGGGATCGAGGAGGCGGTGCGCGAGCTGAAGGCGCGGATGAATTTGGGCCAGTAGTGCGAATTGAGAAGTGAGGAGCGAGCACACCATGACCGAAAATCGGGAAAGCGGGAAATCGCGAAATCGGAAAACGCGCGAGCGACGACGAGAGGGGAAGACTGGTTTCTCATCCGTGTCATCGGTGTGATCCGCGGTGAATGGATCGCCTCGGGTCTTCGAGCTCGTCGATTTCGTTTCTCCGTTGCCTCCTGTAGAATGCTTTGGTTTGGTTGTGGTTCCGTCGCGTTCTGGCCGATGCAAGCTCTCAGGCGGCGGTTCGCTTGCCACTCGCTACTTCCTCATGAACCTCGTCCTTCCCCCCGGCGGCGAACTGCTCGGACTCGGCTGCGATGTCATCGAGGTGGAACGGGTCAAGGGCGTGCTCGAGCGGCAGGGGGCGCGGTTTCTCGATCGGGTCTTCACCGAGGAGGAGCGCGCGTATTGCCGTGGTCACCGGGCGCCGCACCTGCATCTGGCCGCGAGGTTCGCCGCAAAGGAGGCCGTATCGAAGGCCTTCACCACGGGCATCGGCGCCGAATTGGGCTGGCGCTCCATCTCCATCTATCACGGCTCCCGGAACGAGCCCCTGGTGCGGCTGGACGGGAAGGGCCGGGCGCTGCTTGCCAGGGTCGGCGCCACCGGCGTGCTCGTCTCGCTTTCCCACACCGGGACGGTGGCGATGGCCGTCGCCGCGTTGGTCCGGGAGCGGGTGTGAATCCATCATCCAAGGCAGGCCCACGAATGCACACGAATGTCCACGAATTGAGAATGCGCGGCTGGGTCGCAGCCAAACATGGAGGGCGAGCCTCCCCGACTTCGCCAAGACTTCGTCACTGCACGACTGGGATTCAGGGCCTCGCCGAAGCTCGAAGAGCGCAGGTGGGCCGGCGGGCCGTGCAGGTCGAGAGATTCCGGCTCGGCAGCCCTTCGAAAAGCTCAGGGTCCCGGGCGAAGTCGAGGGAGAGCATCGCCCGGCAGAAGCGTCGCGACGGTGCGCATGGGGCAGATTCGTGGACATTCGTGTGTATTCGTGGATAATGCCAGGCCACCTCGATGAATCTTGCCTGGGCTGATCCGATTCTGACTTGTGTCGACGCGAAGGCGCTCGAGGCGCGGCTGTTCGGCGGCGACGAGGAATGCGAGCGGGCCGCGATGGAACGCGCGGGCGCGGGCGTGGCGGCCGCGGTCATGGAGGATTTCAGGGAGATCGGCGGCTTTCCCGAAGCCGGCCGGATCCTGGTGCTCGCGGGGAAGGGTCACAACGGAGGAGACGCATTGCTGGCGGCGGCGGCGATCCTGGCCGCCCAGCCGGCGGCTTCGGCCGACGTTGTGTTCGTGTTCGGGGAGAGGGCGCTGCGCCCCCTCGCGGCGCGCGCCTGGCAGCAACTCATGCAGGCGGCTCCGCAACGGGTCCGATCGCTCGGCAGAGTTCTGCCAACCGCAGGAGCGCAGTCTAGTCTGCGCCCTCCGGCGTCTGCGAGCGTCATCCCAGCTGTAGGGGCGCAGCCTTGCCTGCGCCCTCCGGTGCCGGCGGGCGCCAGAGAGTGGCAACCCGCCTATGACATCTGCCTGGATGGCATTTTCGGTTTCCAATTTCATCCGCCGATGGACGCGGCGATCGAGGATTTGCTCCGCGAGGTCAACCGGCATCCCGCCATCCGCCTGCGGGCGGCGGTCGACCTGCCCAGCGGGGTGGGAGAGGCGCCGGGCGGCGCCGCATTCCGGGCCGATTTCACCTATGCCACGGGGAGCGTGAAGGCGCCGTTGCTTGAGGAGCGCAATCGGGACGCCGCCGGGCGGCTGCGCTATTGCGACCTCGGTTTCTTCGCTGGAGACGCGACGCCCCCGTCGCGTGCGCCCCTCGGAAACGCGACGGGGGCGTCGCGCCTCCAAAATACAGCCTGCACGCCGGCTCATCCCAAGCAGGGAACATCCGGTCCCGCCGGGGTCGCTGACTCTGGCCTGCCCGCCATAGCCTCGGCGAAGGCGGGACCGGACTCACCGACCCCGGCTGCGGATTTCGTCCTCAAACCCTCTGTTCTGGCCCCGCTCGCCGCGTTGCGCGCGCCCGGGTCCGACAAGCGCGCGTTCGGCCACCTTTTCGTTGTCGGCGGGTCGCGCAGCTATCCCGGAGCGGCGCTGATGTGCGTCCGCGCGGCGTTGCGCAGCGGAGTCGGGCTGGTGACGGCCTTCGTGCCGGAATCGCTCGCCCCGGCTTTTGCGGCGGCCGCCCCGGAGGCCATCTGGGTCGGATGGCCTGAGACTCCGCAGGGAGGCCTTGCGCTGGAGGGGTTGCATCTCCTCCGGGAACAGATGGCGCGGGCGACGGCGCTTGTGATGGGCTGCGGGCTCGGCCGGGAATCCGAGACGCAGCTGCTGGCCGGCGAGATCGTCGCGCTGGCCGGGGTCCCGGTCGTGCTCGACGCGGATGCGCTGCAGCCGCCGGTTCTCGCCTCTGCGCGGGGCAAACGCGTGATCTGCCTTCCCCATGCGGGCGAATTCAAGCGCCTCGCCGGAGGGCGGGGTGGCATGGGCATCTTGCCCATGTCCAGGGCACCGGAGGCCACGGGCGAGGACCGGCCTTCGCCGGGCGCAACGGCCGGCAGGCTGACCGTGCCACATGAAAGCAGTGCCGCGCTCCGACGACCGTCGGCAGATGCGCCCGAACTCAGCCCAAACGCCTTGCGCGATCTGGCCCGCGAGACGAACGCCGTCATCGTCCTCAAAGGTCCGGTGACGCGGATCTCAGATGGCGAGCGGGTCTTTCACAGTTTCTTTGGCGGGCCGGTGCTGGCGCGGGGCGGCAGCGGCGATCTGCTGGCGGGGCTCGTTGGCGGGCTGTTGGCGCAGTCCGGAGTAGCGGAACGGCGTCCCGTTCCGTCCGGAAACGAACGCGCCGACGCTTCGCTGCTCGCCGCGTGCCGCGGCGTAGTGTGGCACGGGATGGCCGCGGATCTGCTCGCCCGCGACCGCGGTCAGGTCGCAGTGCAGGTGACCCAGCTGCTCGATTATCTGCCCGACGCGCTACGCGACGCGGCGGGCTGAGCCGGCCAGGCAGGCGGCTTCTTTTTCTGTTTCTTGACCTTCGGTAAATCAATCTGGCCCGAAGTCAGCTCCTGCAGGCGATACCAGCCGTGATCCGAAGATCGAGAAGTTCAGCTTACTGAGAGGCGCTCGGCACCAATGCCTTCGTCTCCGCGGGAACAACGGCCGCAGTTTGCGGAGTGAAATTCACCGTGGGCAGCGTGACCATACCCCAAGGGCCGCGGGCTGTCAGATTACAGACCAACTCCCGAATTGAACCGTAGAGGAGCGACGCTCCACTAATGTTCACCAGCTTGTCCGGGTCATCCTTGTAGGCAGGGGAAACCCGGAAGAAGCCAACAACTTCCAGCGATCCGGAATAGTAGGGTTTTGGGGGAGAATCAGGATCTTCCTGGAGATCGACCTTGAGCGTTGCCTGATAACGCAGCGGGTCGGCAGTCGCATGCCCCATGGAGAGATTGCATGTGACGCGCAACTTTCCCTCGGCCTTGGCATCGGGATTTGCCTTCAACTCAACGCGAGTGAAGAAATGGCGATCAAGAAGCAATGCAGACATAGGGCACCGTGTGTTCTGAAACGACTTCTTGGGGGGCGTAGTGAATCACCTTCTGTTCTCCGGCGATGCTTGGATACTGCTGCGATTGGTGGTCCCAGACGGCTGTTTGGGCTGACTCTCCTTTGAGCAGGTCGATCCAGTGGGTCGTGGCTCCCTCGGGATGGAGATGGGTGTTGAATTCGCAATTCAAGGCTCGCGCAACCCGAACCATGGTTTCCACGGTGAAGTTGTTGAGCCCGCTGCACAGGCGGGAGATCTGGGCTGGTTTCACTCCAAGGCGCATCGCCAAGTCGGCTTTCTTGAGCCCGAGATCGTCCATCCGGGAAAGCATTTCCTCAGTGAACCGGAGTTTCGCCTTGGAAACCCAGAACTGATCCGTCTTTTCAGCCTCACGGAAGAGTGCGTCGAAAGGATCGACCGTTGCGGTGCGATTATCAGGCAGGTTGGACATGGTGAAGTTCTCCACGTTTCTTCGCTTCGAGGTAGGCGTTTCGCATCCTATGCGCTCTTTCCTTCTCGTCGTCCGGCGTCACTTGCCGGTGCTTGAAGAATCCGTGTGTGCAGATGATCAAACTCTCGTCGTCGAAAAAACAGATCAAGCGAAGCTTCCAGCTCTTCAGTTCGTACAGCCCGTTATTTAGGGAATTAAACTTTTGCGGATTCCTTGGAGGACCGCTACGGGCAGTCTCGTCGAGCACGTTAAGCAAATCCATCCAAGAATCTGGGAATGCGGCTTTGGCTTCCTCGAAGAATTTGAGGGTGGGACAGGAGTCTCGTGGCATGGATACATCGGTTTCGGGTTCGATTGCCGCTTCGGAGGCCGGCTCGAAAGCGATGGCGCGGATGGGGCGCTTATCACTTGGGCGGCATCGAATCGGCAAAGTCTTCATCGGACTATTAACTTAAAAGTTAAGCTCAACAAGCCGGAAAACGGCTGTCAATGCATTGTTATTTGGTTATGAGCGACTTGCCCTATGTTTTGTTTGAAAGACAACATGAGTTCTTCAAGGTCGGTGCAAGAGCCGCAGTCGTTTGCCGGGATACTGGTGTGCTCCGTCGGTTGGACGAAACTGCACCCACGGGTGTCCCATGGGCCGGCGTTGCTCGCGGCCAGGGTGGCGTCGCCGAAGAAGGTGAGCGCCTGAGCGATGAACTGATCAGCAGAAGCCGCGCCGTCTTCGCGTGTTCCCTGGCTGTAGAAAGACCAGCCGAACACGCGGTCGAAGGGGACGCCGGGGCTTTGGTCGGTCTTGCCCACGCGCCAGTTGTGGGCGGCGAGCAGGGACAGCCAATGCGCGATCAGCGTCGTCTTCCCCACTCTGCCAAACGCAATGAGCGAGACGATGCGCACGGCGGGATCGAGCGCTGCAGCGTCCAGCTTCGGGAACCAATCGTCGCGGCCAATGGGCTCGGCCCCGGCGTGCTTGAGGACGCGACCGATGTCTGCCTTGAAATCGGCTTCGGCGACGACGGGTATCTCGGCTACAAGTATGCAGAGTTCCGGGCGATCCTTGAAAAAGTAGTAGAGGTGGTTGGTCTTGGTGGCAGCGTCGCGGTGGGCAAGCTGGAGCGCTTGGGCCTGGGTGTCTTCCGGCTGCTCATCTGCCTTGGGTGCGTCGCGGACCCTGGCGTCCTGCGAGAGAAAGAGAAACACGGGTTTGCCCAGGCACCGGGCGATGTCGAACTCCATCTGGGTGTAGGAACGACGGGGCACGCCGGCTGGGAGCTGATTCGGCTCTGCTCCGAACCGGAAGCCAATGACGCAAAACACCGCGTCGGACTCCCCGATCCTTCGCGTAAGCATGGCCTCGACGGTCTGGTAATCGGGCGCGAAGCCGGGCTGATTCTCGGCGAAGCAACCCTTCTTCTGGATTTCGGTTTCCACGGCGTCGCGGAATGTGCCGAACTCGTGGGAGACTCCACTGAGGAAAATGGTGGGGCGGGCTTTCACGGCGAGTCAGCTCCCGGGTTTTCGGAGGATGACCTTTTTCGCGTATTCGAGTATTACGTTGCCGCGCCAGTAGCCGCAACACTCAAAGAGGATTCCGGATGTTACCTCGACCGGGATTTGATGTTCGAACTGGGACATCAGAAGCTGGTTTCCCCGACGAATGGCCACCGACGGCCCTAGCGCAGGCGGCAGTAGGGGGCTCCCCGGCTTATGGCGTCGATTGTGCGGCCCGGGCGGCTCGCAATCTGGGGTCGCCGATCACGACGGCGAGGACACGCGCCCGCGACCGCGCGCCGGTCAAGCGGGGTCAGATCCAGGTGGCAGGACGATGCAGGGCGAAACCGTCGGCTTTAACCACAGGGTCAGGTAGCTGGCTCCGGGAAAGGATGCCACGCCCGAGGGTGAAATAGCTATTGGCCTCCTGGGCCAGACGCTTGGATGTGCGTTCCGGAGGGAAAACAACGACGACTCGTTTTGCCGGGAAGAGCTCACGAACCTTGGTCACGGGGCCGACAAGATCGCTGTCGGCTGAAACGAGTAGCGCGGTGTCAAAGCTGTTCTGAAACGCATCGACCAGCAATTCGGTCGCGATGTTCACATCGGTCATCTTCTCGTCATTCTTCTGCCACTGATTGCCACAGCGCTGACACTGGATGGGCTTCGAAAGGTAGTGGCCGAAGTGGAGCACAGTCACCGGACGCGTTGCAATGGCCTCGATATAGGTGTTCTGCCGGCGTGGCTGGTCTGGATCGGATGGCGTGGCTGACACGCGACTTGTGAAGTATTTGACCGCGGCGAGGGTCTGCCCGGGTTTCAGGAGGTTGTTGGACAGCGCATGAACATCGAGCCAGTAGAGTGATTTCCACCGCTTGGTCTTCAGCCCGAAGAAGAGATTGAAGCCGTCGATGTAGGTGATGACGCGCAATGGGGCCGGGACGGGGATGGACATACGATTTTCGACTTGCGCTAGGGCGGAAACTACGGATCTATGTCTGGCACTCCCCCGGTGATAGCATCGCCGGCCCGACGCCCTGCGAAAGCGGGGCGTTTCTTTTTCCGATGAAGAAGAGCGACCCGGAGGACATCGAGTTAAATTAGAACGCGGGGGACGGCATATCGGAATTCCATTACGAGGAACAATTCACAGATTGGCAATCCGAAATCGGAAGCAATTCGCCCGCGCTGAAACATCTGGCTTCATTTCTCTGCTCCCTCCGCGCCCTCTTGTGGAACCAACCTTCTGGCGGGATGTTTTTTATTGGAGATCGCAGGGGAAGCAGAGTCTTAGATACGCATCTTTCTAACTCTGCCTCGTCCGCGTGCTCCTGTGAAATAGTTTGGGTTTCTGGCCCTTCAGCGGATTCCCCTCCATTGCCTTCGTTATCTCCTGTAAAATGGATCGGATCTCCCGCCCTCTGCTTCCCCTGCGTCATCCTGTAGAATGTATTGGACACCCCCGTGGCTTGTGTGAGGCAAGGGGGAGGCGAAATTTGCCGTGATAATCCGTTCCGACCGTGGTCAACTGCGCGTCATCGATGGGCACTGATCTCACAGAACAGCAGGCTTTGCTGGTGCTGAATGCGCTGCCCAACATCGGGCCGATCACGACCAACCGCCTCCTTGAGGAATTGGGCGGAGATCCGCGGGCGATCTTCGCCGCGGACGCCCGGCGGCTGGAGGCGGTGAAGGGCGTCGGCCCCGCGATCGCACAGACGATCGTCCATTGGACGGACCACTTCGACCTCGAGCGCGAGGAAAAGCGGCTAGCCGCGGCAGGGGCGGGCTTTGTGACCGCGCGGAACGACGATTACCCGAGGCTGCTGCGGCAGATCCACGATCCGCCGATCGGCCTGTATCGGAGAGGCAACTACGGATTCACTCACCCGTGCATTGCGATCGTCGGCAGCCGGCGGGCGACGCTCTACGGGCAGACGGTCGCGAAGAAACTTGGCGGGGAACTGGCGGAGCGCGGATTTTGCGTCGTGAGCGGCCTGGCGCGCGGCATCGACACCGCGGCGCACGAGGGCGCGCTCGCTGCGGGAGGGAGGACGGCCGCGGTGCTCGGCACGGGGATCGACATCGTCTATCCGCCCGAGAACCTGGACCTCTACCGGCGCATCGCGGGGGCGGGGGCCGTGCTCTCCGAGTTTCCGTTCGGCCGCCGCGCCGACCGGCAGTCGTTCGCCATGCGCAATCGCATCGTGTCGGGCATCTCCGAGGCCGTCGTGGTCGTGGAGAGCGACGTTGACGGGGGCGCCATGATCACGGCCCGCTTCGCGGGCGAGCACGGGAGGCTCATTTTCGCCGTGCCCGGCCGGATCGACCAGCCCTCGAGCCGGGGCTGCCACCAGCTCATCCGCGACGGGGCCACGCTGCTGACGGGCGTGGACGACATTCTCTCCGAGCTGAATTATCTCGACGGGCTGCGGCCGGCGCCGGTTCCGGCGGGGAAGGCGGACGTCGCCACAATGGGCGGTCTGAGCGAGGCGGAGCAGCGCGTCCTCGAGTGTTTTCGCGGAGGCTCGATTCTGAACATCGACGCGCTCGTGGGCCTCACCCAGATGCCGGCGCACGAGCTGGGCGCCACGCTGATGCTGCTCGAATTGAAGCGTCTGGTGGTCAAAAGGGTCGACGGCGCCTTCGAGGCCCGCTGACCGCACTCCGGACTCTGGCCTCCGTGCGGTCAGGAGGAAACGGCCGGGCCGTTTCCTGGGAGGCGATGGCTTGGAGACGCGACGCCCTCGGCGCGGGCTTCGCTCGGAAACATGGCGGTGGCATCGCGTCTCCGGAACACAACCTCCAACTCAAGGTTGTTTTCAACGTAGAGTATCCGGGTCAGCGCCGATGGCGCCAGCCATCGGCCACAGAAACCGGGAGGCCGGAGGCCGAGTGGTTTCTGAGCGGTTCCTAGCCCGGCGGCCAGTTCAACTGCCGGCGGCCGAGCATGTGGACATGCAGGTGCGGCACGCTTTCGCCGGCGTCGGGGCCGCTGTTGAGCACGAGGCGATAACCGTTCGTGAGGCCGAGCTTTTTCGCCATCGCCCCCGCGACAACGATGAGATGTCCGATGACGGCCTCGTCGCCCGGAGCGGCCTTGTCGACCCCTCCGATGAGCTGCTTGGGGATGATGAGCAGGTGCACGGGAGCCTGGGGCCAGATGTCATGAATCACAATGCAGCGCTCATCCTCGTGCTCGATCCTGGCGGGGATTTCGCGGTCGATGATCTTCTGGAAAGTGGTTTTCATGAGGGGTTCTCCATGGGGTGGCGGAGGCGAAGCAGGGGATCATCGACTTGTCCGGCGACGGACCGGGTGCCGGGCGCCTCCGGCGGGCGGTGTGGCATTGGAACGTGTGGGCGGGCGGGGCAAAACGTCGGGCAGTCTCATTTAGCTCAACCGCCGGGCCTTGTGAAAGGAAAAACCATGCGCCGCGCATGATCTGATCCCGGCGCCGTATTCCGCATAATCCCGCCCTTGAAATGAACATCTTTTTTATCCGACTTTACTTGACTCTGGGGGTCAAAATGGGGAGAAGTGGGTCATTCTGGGGCACGCAGTGCGCCCGTTCTCCCCATGTCCCCGTCGATCAGACCGCATTACACCGGACACTTCCGGCATTCCCTGGACGACAAGAGTCGGCTGACGATTCCGTCGGGATGGCGGGTTGCGCACACGGAGGAGGATGAGTTTGTCGCACTGCCCCATCCGGACGGCTACGTCGCCGTTCTGCCGCCGGCGGAGGTGGATCGCCTGTATGAAAAGGCGGCGGGAAAAGACCTGAGCGACAGCGAGGCGCAGGACGTCCTCACGCAGCTCTTCGCCCACGCGCTGACCGTCCGCTTCGACAAGCAGGGCCGCATCGGCCTGACCCCGGAGCTGCTCAAACACGCCGGCATCACGAAGGACGCGGTCCTCGCCGGCTCCCTGAGCAAATTCGGCATCTGGAGCCCCGAGCGGTGGGCGGCAAAGGACCGGCGGATGGACAACCAGACCTACCGCGACCTCATGCGGCGCGCCGGGATTTGAGCCCGCGGCCCGCCTGAAATCACTTTTTAGATGAACCATTCTTCGCTCGTCCGCACGACCAGTTTTAATCTTTGGACCCTGGGGCATCGGCGTTACTATTCGCCGATGTTGCGGGCGGCCGGGAGGCCGCCTTCTACCGAAACGATGGTGACGCCGCGGGTGCGGCCGAGTCTCGTGCTTCGGAGCATATTGGAGCCGGCGGAGGATGGCGCTGTCAGCGGCGCCGCCCCGCGGTCCCATCGCACCTCCTCCCATGGCCACGGTCTCCAATGATGGCGTCCGCCCGGCAATGAACCCAGGGCACCAGCCGGTGTTGCTGCACGAGGTCATGGAGTTCCTCGCGCCGCGCGCCGGAGGGCGCTATCTCGACTGCACCTTCGGGGGAGGCGGGCATACGCGGGCGATCCTGGACGCGGCAACGGACACCCGGGTTGTCGCCCTGGATCGCGATCCGGCGGCGGAGGCGCGCGCCGCGCTGCTGGAGGAGGAGTTTCCCGGCCGCTTTGCCCTCGTCAACCGCGACTTCGCCCGGCTGGGGGAACTCGAGTTCGGGTCGTTCGACGGCGTGATCTTCGACCTCGGCGTGTCGTCGTTTCAGCTCGATGACGCCTCGCGCGGCTTTTCCTTCCGCGAGGACGCCCCCGCGGACATGCGCATGGATCCCCGCAGCGGCGTTCCGGCGGCGCAATGGCTGGAGACGGCCACGACCGGGATGCTCGTGCGCGCCATCCGCGATTTCGGCGAGGAGAGACACTGGCGCCGCGTGGTCCGGGCGATCGGGGCCGCGCGCGCGACGGGCCGGCTCCAGAGGACGGGAAGCCTCGCCGCGTTGATCGCGGAGGCCATTCCCGCCCGCGACCGCCGCGCGGCGAAGCTCCATCCGGCCACCCTCAGTTTCCAGGGCCTGCGCATCGCGGTGAATGACGAGCTTGGCGCGCTCGAACGCGGGCTGCCCGCCGCATTCGAGCGGCTCCGCAGCGGCGGCGTCCTTGTCGCGATCAGCTTCCATTCATTGGAGGACCGCATGGTCAAGCAGCACTTCCGCCGCTGGTGCGGGCAGCCCGAGAGCGCGGAGGACGCCACGCCGCAGCAGTTCCGCACGCGGCTGGCCGATCCGCTGACCCGCCGGCCGGTGACTCCCGGGGAGGCTGAAGCCGCCGCCAACCCGCGGAGCCGCTCCGCGAAGCTCCGGGCGTTGCGCAAACAATGATCTCCGCCGCCCCGTCCCCCTGTCCCGAATCATGAAAAAGCCCGCCACCAGCGCCTTCATCAACCAGTTGCTCATCCACCTCATGGCGATGCTGGTGCTCACCGGATCGATCGGTTTCAGCACGGTCTGGATGCGCTACGAGATCTCCGTTGCCGCCAACCGGAACAAGAACCTGCAGGCGCACCTCGACGAGGTGCAGCGCCACCTCGATCAGCTGACGGCCGAGATTGCCGCCGCCGAGACGCCGGACGCCTTGATCCGCCTCGATTCGTCCATGCGCCTGGGCCTCGACACGCCGCGCCAGGAGCAGATCGAGTACGTCGCGTCGGGGGCCGAGCAGCAATTCGCCGTCAGGCACAACGCCAGGGTTTTCATTGCCGAAGTTCGGCCGGTGGTCCTGCGCCGGGGAGGAACGCGCTGAAAGATCATGTCGAAGGGTTTTGCGTCGAATTACCGGATGGTGCTGCTCGCCACGGGTATCTGTCTCTGCTTTGGCGGAATCACCGTGCGCCTGGTGTGGCTCCATGTGGTCGAGCGCGACGAGCTGCTGAAGTACGTGGATCAGGCCCGGAGGTCGTTCGTCGTGGAGAACGCCCGGCGGGGGAACATCCGCGCTGCACGCGGGGAGATTCTCGCCACCAGCCGCACGCTCATCGACGTCGGACTCGATCCCCACATGTTGCGCATCGGGGACGAGGGGCGCTGGCCGGACCTGGCGCGGCTGCTCGGGATCAGCGTGGAAGACATCCGCGCCGCCGCCTCCCGCCGTTCCCGGGATGCCTCCGATGATGACGGCCGCGACGCGAAGCCCGTGCAGTGGGTAAAGCTCGCCGAGGGCGTGGACGAGGCGGTCTATGAAGGCGACCCCGCGCGGCATGTCCCCGGCGTGAGGGATCTCAACATCCGCGGCGTCTACGGCAACCGCGTCTACCGCCGGTTCTATCCCGAGAATTCACTGGCTGCGCACGTCATCGGCTACGTCAACCGGGAGGAGGTGCCCGCCGAGGGCGTCGAGCATTACATGGACTTCTTCCTGCGGGGCCGGAATGGCTGGCGGGAATCGGAACGGGACGGGCGGCGGCAGGAACTTGCGCAATTCCGCACCCGCGAGGTGCCGGCGGTCGACGGCTACGACGTCGTCCTTTCGCTTGACGCCTGCGTGCAGCATCTCGTCGAAAACGAACTGCAGACGATCACGGAGGAATTCTCGCCCGCAAAGGCCACGATCATCGTCAGCGACGCGCGCACGGGTTACCTGCTCGGCCTCGCCAATTATCCGACCTTCAACCTCAACGAATACAACAAGGCGCCGATCGACGCCCTGCGCAATTTCGCCGTCGCCGACGTTTTCGAGCCGGGCTCGACCTTCAAGATCGTCGCGGCCAGCGGCGCCCTGAACGAGGGGCTGGTCACGCCGGAAAGCACGTTTGACTGCGGCATCACCGAGATCGACTACCACGACAGGCATCTTCACCTTCCCCGGGAGGACCATCCGTTTCACGAGCTGACCGTCGCCGGGATCATCAGCCATTCGAGCAACCGCGGGGCGGCCCAGCTGGCGATGCGGCTGGGCGACGAGCGGTTCTTCAGCTACGTCACCGCCTTCGGTTTCGGCCAGAAGACGGGGTTCCCCTTTGGCGGCGAGGTCGACGGGATTCTGGAGCCTCCGCAGAAATGGGACGGCCTGACGATCACGCGGATGCCGATGGGGCAGTCGGTTGCGGCGACGCCCATGCAGTTGCACTACGCGATGGGGGCCATCGCCAACGGCGGGATCCTGATGCAGCCCCAGCTTTTCCGCCAGGTGCGCGACGAGCACGACGCCCTGGTCTTCGTTTTCAATGACCTGCCCCGCCGGCGCGTGATCTCCGAGCGCACCGCCCGGACGATGGCCCGCCTGCTCATGGGCGTGGCGTCGAGCGAAGGCACTGCGCCGAATGCGGCCATCCCGCACTTCGAAGTCGCGGGCAAGACGGGCACGAGCCAGAAGGTCATCGACGGGAAGTACTCGACCGCGCATCACGTCGCCTCGTTTGTCGGCTTCTTCCCCGCCAGCCGGCCGCGGGTGGTGATCTCGGTGATCGTGGATGACGCCGACGCCCGCACCCCCGGCGGGGTCGGCTACGGCAGGATCGTCGCCGCGCCGTCGTTCCGGCACATCGCCGAGCAGCTGATCCAGTATCTCGACATCAAACCCGTCGACACGGTCTCGAATCTCAGCGGGCTCGCCATGGATGCCGCCCGCCACCGCTGAACAAGGACCACGCCGGTGATCGCCTATCTGACACAAGACTATCCTCTCATCCAGGCCTTCCGGTCGCAGCCGCGAGGGCCGGCCTGCCGGGGCCGTCCGGCCCAACGCCGCATCTTCACCATGGCACCGAAGCTCCAGGACTATTTCACCGACGACGACATCATCGCCGTCACGGGGGGAATCGACCGGCCCATCTCGGGCATCACGATGGACAGCCGCCGGGTGGTTCCCGGCAACCTGTTCTTTGCGCTGCCGGGGCTGCGCGCCGACGGCGCGGCTTTCATCGACGAGGCGATCGACCGGGGGGCCGTGGCGGTGGTCAGCCAGAAGCCGGTCGCCCTGCCGCGCGGCACGATCACGTTCATCCAGGTGCCGGACGCCCGGGCGACGCTGGCAAAGGTGGCGCAGCGCTATTACCGGTTCCCGGACCGCGGCCTCGAGGTGATCGGCGTCACGGGCACCAACGGGAAGACGACGGTGACGCACCTGATCAAGCATTTCCTCGGCGGCCAGCAGCAGGTCGGCCTGATCGGCACGGTCAGCTACGATCTCGGCCTGCGCACCGTGCCCTCCTTCAGGACCACCCCGGAGTCGCTCGACCTCTACGGGATGCTGGCGCAGATGCGCGACGCCGGCTGCCGCCATGCGATCATGGAGGTGAGCTCCCACGGCATCGACCAGAAGCGGGTCCTCGGGATGCATTTCAGCGCCGCCGTTTTCACCAACCTCACGCGGGACCACCTGGACTACCACAAGTCGCTGGACGCCTATTTCGAGGTGAAAGCGCGGCTGTTTGCCGGCGGCACGGGGGTGGTGCCGAAGGTGGCGGTCGTCAACCTGGACGACGCCTACGGCCGGGAGCTGGCGGCACGGATCCCGGCCGGGTCGAAACGGGTCACCTATGGCGAGCATCCGGCGGCCGAGATTCGCGCCGAGGCGCTCGACCTGGGCTTCCGGCGCACCGCATTCCGCCTGGTCTGGCCCGGCGGCACCGCCGCCGTGGAAAGCCCCCTGATCGGCCGCTACAACGTGAGCAACCTCCTGGCGGCGCTGGCGACCTGCCACGCCCTCGGGCGGGAACCGGGCGCCGTCCTTCCCCGGCTGCATGAGTTCAAGAGCGTGGCGGGCCGCATGGAGCGCATCGAGGAGGGCCAGCCCTTCAACGTCCTCGTGGATTACGCGCACACCGACGACGCGCTGTGCAATGCGCTCGGGATGCTCCGCGCGGTCACTCCCGGCCGCCTGCTGGTCGTGTTCGGCTGCGGCGGCAACCGCGACCGCACGAAGCGGCCGCTGATGACCCGCGCGGTGCAGGAGCGGGCGGACTTTGCCTGGGCGACGGCCGACAATCCGCGGAACGAACCCCTGGCCCGGATCTTCTCGGACATGCAGGCGGGGGTCGTCGCGCCGGGCAGGATCGCGTTCATCGACGACCGCCGCCATGCGATCAGCCTCGCGCTCGACACGGCCCGGGCCGGGGATTGCCTGCTCATCGCGGGCAAGGGCCATGAATCGTATCAGGAATTCGCCGACACCATCATCCCGTTCGACGACCGGCAGGTGGTCCGGGAGCTCATCGGCGTGAAGCAGATCAAGGACGCATGAACGGCGGGGGAGTCCAGGCATGACGGTGTTTCCTCCAGACAGGCTGGCGCTCTGGTGCCGCGGCCGCTGGGCCGTGCCGCCCGCCGCGCCCATCCTCGGCTTCAGCCACGACACCCGCCTGCTCAAGCCCGGCGAGCTTTTTGTTGCGCTGAAATCCGGCCGCCGCGACGGCCACGAGTTTCTCGGGGCGGCGGCTGCAGCCGGGGCGTCGGCCGCGCTGGTCAGCCGCGCCAGGACCGGGCTGGCGCTGCCCCAGCTGGTGGTGGCGGACACCCTGGAAGCCTTCCAGGCGATTGCGCGCGAGCATCGCCGGACGTTCACCGGGCCGGTCGTCGGCATCTCGGGCAGCGCGGGCAAGACCTCGACCAAGGATCTCGTTGCGGTGCTGCTCGGCGGCCCGCCCGGCGTGCTCGCGACCGAAGGCAATCTCAACAACGACCTCGGGGTGCCGCTGACGCTCACCCGGATCGATCCCGCGGTGCACCGGTATGCGGTGGTGGAGGCCGGCATCAGCCAGCCCGGGGAGATGAAGCGGCTGGCCGCCATGATCGAGCCCGATCTTGCGATCGTCACCCTGGTGGCGCCGGCGCATCTCCAGAAACTGGGCGATCCCGAGGGGGTGGCGCGCGAAAAGGCGGAGCTGCCGGCGGCGGTCCGGGAGGCCGGGATCGCGCTGTTTCCCCGGAACTGCAGGCAGTTTGACGTGTTCCGCGACCTCACCGTGCGCAGGCTGGTCGTGGAGGGAGCCGAGGTGCTGCGCCCGACTGCGCCGCCGAGGGACCGGGTCTTTTTTGCCGTCACCCAGCGCGGCGATGCGACCGCCCTGGCCGTCGCCTACGGGACGCGGCCGCCGCTGAATTTCGCCATGCGCCGCGTGTCGGCCGGCATGGCCCAAAACGCGGTGCTGGCCATTTGCGCGGCGCTGTGGCTCGGGGTGGCGCCCGCGCTTATCCAGGAGCGGCTGGGGGCGTGGCAACCCGCGAAATGGAGGGGCGAGCTGCGCAGCGTGGGCGGCCGGCTCGTGTATGTGGACTGCTACAACGCGAATCCGGCGTCGATGGCCGACGCCCTGGCCAACTTCAATTCGCTGGCGCCCGCCGACCAGCCGCGGGCCTACGTGCTGGGCTGCATGGAGGAACTGGGCCCCGGGGCGGCGGAATACCACCGGCAGTTGGGCCGGACGCTTCATCTGCGTTCGGGCGACCGCCTGTTCATCGTCGGCGACCAGGCGGCGGCGTTGCGGGAGGGCGTGCTCGAGAACGGCCAGGCCGCGGGGCAGATCGCGATCGGCACGGAGGCGGCCGCGGCCCGCGCGTTTCTCGCCGGATTTCAGGGCGCCGTCTTCGTCAAGGGGAGCCGCCGCCACCATCTGGAGCAGGCGCTGGACCTGGAGGACGTTCTGATGCTGAACTACCTTTCCCAGTACGAGCAGTATTTCGGGCCGCTCCGCCTGTTGCGGGCCATCACGTTCCGCACGCTCATGGCCGCCGGAACGGCCGCGCTTCTGGGCTTCCTGATCGGGCCCTGGCTGATTGCGCGGCTGCGCCTGCTCAAGTTCGGGCAGCACTACGACGACGACCGCACGGGGGATCTGGCGGCCCGGTTCGACAAGAAGAACACGCCGACGATGGGCGGGCTGCTCATCTTCTTCTCGGTTTTCGGCGCGACCTTTCTCTGGGCCTCGCCGAACATCTGGGTGGTGGTCGCGATGTTTGTCTATGCCGCCCTCACCGGCGTGGGTCTCCGGGACGATTATCTCAAGGTGACCCGGAGGAGCCGGGAAGGGATCTCGTCGTGGGAGAAGATCCTCTGGCAGACCATCATCACGGTGAACGCGCTCGCGGCGATTCTCTGGTATCCCCCGAGCGCGCAGAAGATCCGCGAGTTCTGGGTGCCCTTCCACAAGGAGCCGGTCTGGGTGTTTGCGGGCGGGCTCGGGGCGGCCGTGCTGCTGGTGCTCGTGTTTTTCTGGATCGTGGGCTTCAGCAACGCGATCAATCTCACCGACGGCCTCGACGGCCTTGCGATCGGCTGCACGATCACAGTGGCGCTGGTCTACGGCATCATGGCGTACGTGGCGGGGAGGGTGGACACGTCGCGTTACCTTCTGATCAGCTTTGTGCCGGGCACCGGGGAACTGGCGGTCATCTGCGGCGCGCTGGTCGGCGCAGGGATGGCGTTCCTCTGGTTCAATTCCTATCCGGCGGAGGTGTTCATGGGTGACACGGGCTCGCTCGCGATCGGCGGCCTGCTCGGGGTCCTCGCGTTCATGGTCCAGCAGCCGTTGACGCTGGTGATCGTGGGCGGGGTGTTCGTGATGGAGGCGGCCTCCGTGATCATCCAGGTGGGGGTCTTCAAGTTCACCCGGCACTGGTCGGGCGAGGGGCGCCGGCTTTTTCTGATGGCGCCGATCCATCATCATTTTCAAAAGCGCGGCTGGCCGGAAACGAAGGTGGTGCTCCGCTTCTGGATCGTGTCGCTCATGTGCGCCCTTGCCGGCCTCGGAACCCTCAAACTCCGTTGAACGCGCCCCTGCCAGCCTGCAGCGATCCTGCCGCCCCGCTTTCCGCGCGGGATGCCGCCCCGTCCGGCGGCGCGGCGCGGGCGTCGCGTCCCGCTCTGGAGCCTCCCGCCTGGCTCGCGCCGCTGATCCGGGTGCCCGTGGCGGTCTTTGGCGGCGGGGTGAGCGGGCGCGCGGTGCGCGACCTCCTTGCGCGGGTTGGCGCGAGCGCCGGGATATTCGACGAGAAACCCGGCGCGGGCTCGGCGCAGGCATTCGGCCGGGCCGACGCGGAGCGGCACCGGCTGGTCGTGTTCAGCCCGGGGTTTGCGCCGGACCACGTCTGGCTGCAGACCGCCCGCGCGGCCGGCTGCACCTGTTTCGGGGAGCTCGATTTCGCGTCGGCGTTCTGGCGCGGGCGCCTGGTCGCCGTCACCGGGACGAACGGGAAGACGACCCTGACGGAATTCCTGGCGCATGCGCTGGGCGCCGCCGGAGAGGCCGCCTTCGCCGTGGGCAACATCGGTTTCCCCTTCAGCCGCCTGCTGCTCGAAACCTCAGCGGCCGACGCCATCGCGGTGTGCGAAGTCAGCTCATTCCAGGCCGAGACCCTGCGGCATTTCCATGCGGACGCCGTGTTGTGGACCAATTTCGCCGAGGACCACCTGGAACGGCATCCCGGGCTGCAGGCCTACTTTGCCGCCAAGTGGAATCTCCTCGATCACGCCGGGCCCGGAGCGGTTTTCGCCGGCAGCAGCGTGGCGCGGTTCGCGCGCGAGTTTGGCCGGAGGCTCCCGCCGGAGGCCTGTGTCGCCACCGAGGATGCAATGCCCGACGCGCGCCTGGACGGCACCCCGTTCGCGCGTCAGCCCCAGCGCGAGAATTTCCTGCTGGCCCTGGCCTGGTGGCGGCGGACGGGCCGTTCCGAGGCGGCGCTGTTCGCGGCCGCCCGCTCATTCCGGATCGGCCGCCACCGGCTCGCGCGGGTGGGGGAACTCCACGGAGTCTCGTTCTGGAACGACTCAAAGGCCACCAACTTTCACGCGGTGGAGGCAGCCCTCGCCGGTTTCCCGGCGCCCGTGCACCTCATCGTTGGAGGCAGGTCGAAGGGCGGGGACCCCGGCGCGTTCGTGAGCCGGATTGCCGGGAAGGTCCGTCATCTCTGGCTCATCGGGGAGACGCGCACGGCGATGGCCGCGCTCTGCACAACCGCGCACCTTCCGCACACCGTCTGCGAATCGCTGGATGAGGCGGTGCGCGGCGCGGCGGCCGCCGCCCGGCCCGGCGAGCAGGTCGTCCTCAGCCCCGCGTTTGCCAGTTTCGACATGTTTCACAGCTACGCCGACCGCGGCGACCAGTTTGAGGCCCTGGTCGCCCGCCTCGGCGCGGTTCCCATTTTCCAGTAGCCAAAACGCTGCTCACTTGTACCCATAATCCACGACTCCAGAACCGCCCATGAATATCTTGAAGATCCTAGGCATCGTCGCAGGCATCCACATCGTTGCCTTTTTTCTCATGTTTGTAAATCCCGGCTGCCGGTCCACCACGCTTCCGCCGCAGTCCGCCAGCGGCGACCCGCCGCCCGCTGCAACTCCGGCCCCCGCCGCGCCCGCGGCAACCCCGGCGCCCGCGGCAACTCCGGCCCCTGCTGCGCCCGCGGCAGCAGCCGCGGCTGATTCCGGATCCGGAGGCGGAGCCACGGTCTCGGTCAACATCTCGTCGCCAGCCGCCCCGCGCTACAGCCCGACGCGCCCCGGCACGCCCGCCTCCGAGGCGCTGGCAAACACGCAGCCCAGTGATGTGACCCCGGCCACGACCTACACCGTTGTGCACGGCGACAGCCTTTCGCGCATCGCGAAGAAGAACCACACGACCGTGGCCGAACTCGAGAAGGCGAATCATCTGACCAGCAGCTCGGTTCTGAACGTCGGCCAGAAGCTCATCATTCCCGGCAAGGAGCCGGCGGGAACCTCTGCGACCGGCGGCGCAGCCGGGGTCGGGCCGGCGGGAGCCTCGTACACGGTCAAGCCGGGCGACACGCTCGCCGCGATTGCGGGCCGTGTGGGCAGCACGACCGCCGAGTTGAAACGGCTCAACGCCCTGCGGAGCGATTATGTGCAGGTGGGCCAGGAATTGAAGCTGCCTGCGGCGGCCGCCCCGGCCCCGGCGGAGGCGGCGCACAGCCCCGCATCTCCAGCGCCGGCCGCCCCCGCCTCCGTGAAAACGCCGGAGGGCGCCGTCACCCACGAGGTGAAACCGGGTGAGACGATCGGGGCCATTGCCCGGAAATACCACGTGAGAACCCAGGACCTCCTCGTCGCAAACAACATCGGGGACCCAAAGAAGATCCGCCCCGGCCAGGTCCTTGTGATCCCCGGTGGCGCTGCGTCCGCCAGCCCCGCGGTCGCTCCGACCACCGAGACGCCCGCAGGCCCGGCTCCTGCCATGACCAACGCCAGCAGTTCCGTGCCGCCGCCTCCGCCGGCGAATCCCCCGGTTGTCGATGCCGGCCAGAAGTCGCAGACCGACGTGCCCGTCATCAAGGTCGACGACAGCAGCGAGGCCAAGACCCCCTAGGGCGATGCCTGCATGTCTCTCGTTTCCTTGTCACCGGGTGCCTTCGCAGATGCTGAGATCGGGAGCCGCGGCGCCCCCGTCGCGGCATCATGAGTAATGCGCGACGAAGGCGTCGCGTCCCCATGAGATCATCGGGCCAGGAACCATTCGGAAGACCGCGCTGGATGGCGGCCATCAACCCCGCGGCGGTCATTCTCGTCTGCGTCCTGAGCCTGTCGATCCTCGGGTTCACCGTGTTGTTCAGCGCGAGCGTTTCGCTCAAGGCGGATCCCTTTTTCTATCTCAGCAAGCAGCTCGTTTGGTTTGTACTGGCGGGCGTTGCGTGCCTCGCCGTGAGCCGGATGGATCTGGAGGATGCCCGGCGCTATGTCTGGATCTTCGCCGCGGTGTGCCTCGTGGGACTGATGCTCGTTTTGATCCCGGGGATCGGCATCGCGGTGAAAGGAAGCCGGCGCTGGCTCGGGGCGGGGCCGGTGCGGCTGCAGATTTCGGAATTCGCCAAGCTGGCGATGGTCTTCGGCCTGGCGCACTACCTCGCGCTGAACCAGACGCGGATCAGCGAGCTCATGCGCGGGTTCTTCCTGCCGCTGGCGTGGATCGCGGGGTTCGCCGGCCTGATTCTTCTCGAACCGGATTTCGGCACGGCGGCGCTCACATTCGCCATTGGCGTCATCCTCCTGTTCCTTGCCGGCGGCCGGCTGCGCTATTTGATCACGGCGTTTGCCGGCGCCGCCGCGCTCCTGGCGGTGGCGGTCATCCATAATCCCAACCGTCTGGCGCGCTTCATGGCGTTTCTCGATGTCGAGGGCAACCGGAGCGGCGGGACCTATCAGCTGTGGCAGGCAATCCTGGCTTTTGCCGCCGGAGGGGTGGAGGGCGTGGGTCTCGGCCAGGGCCGCCAGCAGAACAGCTTTCTTCCGGAGGTGCACACCGATTTCATCTTCGCGGTCATCGGCGAGGAACTGGGGCTTGCCTTCACGATCGGCGTCGTGGTCCTGTTCGTGATCCTGTTTGCCGCGGGATTGTGCCACCTGCGCAGGGCCCCCAACCTGTTTCAGTTCCTCCTCGTGGCCGGGTCCCTGCTGCTCATCAGCCTGCAGGCGATCATCAATCTCGGCGTGGTGACCGGATGCCTGCCGACCAAGGGCATGTCGCTGCCTTTCATCAGCGCCGGCGGGTCGAACCTCCTGCTGATGGGCATTCTCGTGGGGATCTTCCTCAACACGCGGCGTTCATGGGCGAGCCCCGCGCTGATGCATCGCGAGCGCACCCTGAAGGAGGTCACGGCATGAACAGGGAACACGCGGCGGAAATGTCCCCGGGGTTTCCCGGCGGAGCGACGGCTCCGTCGCGGGCCATCGCCGGGTTTGCGGGGGCGCCGCGGCGCTGCGCCGCCGGGGGCGCGATGGTGTTCCCGCGTTGGGGGGCGTTTGGGCCGGCGGGGCGGACGGGAGGGGGCGGATGAGCCGTTTTCTCATAGCATGTGGCGGCACGGGCGGCCATCTCTCCCCCGGCATTGCGCTCGCGGAAGGGCTCGGTGCACGGGGCCATGAGACCACGCTTCTCATCGGCCACAAGGCGGTCGACGGGCGCCTGATCGGGAAATACCCGCATCTGAAGTTCGAGCGGATACCCGGGGCTCCCTTTTCGCCGAGCCCGGCCGGTTTCTGCCGTTTTGCCTGGCGGCAATTGCAGGCCCTCAGGTTCGGCGCCCGGCTGATCCGGGCCTCCCGCCCCGACGTGATCGTCGGGTTCGGCGGCTTCACCACGGCCGGCATCATTGTGGTCGGGGCGTTTTTCCGGCGGCCCGTGGCGCTGCATGAGGCGAACCGCGTGCCCGGCCGCGCCATCCGCCTCATGGGAGGACTTGCCCGGCGCCTGTATCTGCCGCCGGGCGTGGATCTGCCGGGTGTCCGGCGCGCCCGGGTGCGCCACGCCGGGCTGCCCGTCCGCCGCGAGATCGTGCGCCTGCCGCCGGAGGAGGCGCGCAGCCGGATCGGCCTGGATCCGGCGCAGAAAGTGCTTGTGGTTTTCGGAGGGAGCCAGGGCGCCGCGCCGTTGAACGCCTGGGTGAGGGGATGCCTGCCGCGCCTGGCGGAGGAAGGCATCCAGGTCTGCTGTGTGACCGGCCCCGGCAAGGGAGGGGAGGAGGTGCGCGAGCTGCGCACGCGCTCCGGCCGGCCGGCGAGGGCGGTCTTCATGTCTTTTTGCGACGATGTTGCGGCGCTCCTGTCTGCGGCCGATCTCGTGGTTTCCCGGGCCGGGGCGGGAACGATCGCCGAGCTCACGCGCTGCGGCATCCCTGCGATCCTCGTGCCGTTTCCCCAGGCGGCCGGCAATCACCAGTCGGCGAACGCGCGTTTTTTCGAGCAGCAGGGCGGGGGGATTGTCGTCGACCAGTCGCGCCTGGCCGGACTCGACCGGGAGGTGTTCGACGTCATCTTCAACGATGCGCTGCTCCGCAGATTCCGCGCGAACCTGGAGCGGATGGGCCGCGCCGACCCGCTCGACCTGATTCTCGCGGATCTCGAGGAACTCGCGCTTTGCCCCGGCGGGCGGGCGGCGGGGCGGGGCGCGGGGCCGGTGAGATCCCGGCCGGAAGCCGCATGAACACCCGGCCGCCTCCACGACTTTTTTCCCGTGACGTTCCGCGCGGTCCACCTTGTCGGCGCCGGCGGCACAGGCATGGCTCCCCTGGCCCTGTGTCTGCAGGACGCGGGCTTCCGGGTGAGCGGGGAGGACGACGCCCTGACCCCGCCGGTGCGCCGCTGGCTGGAACAGGCCGGCGTGACGCTCACGCCGCCGGGCGGGGTGCCGGAGCCGTGCGATCTGCTCGTGCGCTCCTCGGCGGTTCACGAGGAGCATCCGGCGCGGGCGCTCGCGCGCGAACGCGGCGTGCCCCAGGTGCGCCGCGGGGAGATGCTGGCGGAACTGCTGCGGGATCGGAAGCTGGTCGCGATCGTCGGAGCCCACGGGAAGACAACGACGACCGGCATGCTGATCACGGCGCTGCATCGCTCGGGGTTCCCCTGCGGCTGGCTGCTCGGAGGGCTGCTGTCCGACGGATTGCTGCCGCCCGGCCGGCTCGGCCCGGAGGAATGGGTCGTGGCCGAGATCGACGAAAGCGACGGCACCATCGAGGGCTTCGCGCCCGAGATCACCGTCATCGTCAGCCTCGACTGGGATCATCCGGATCACTACGCGCGGATCGAACAGGTCGAGGAGACCTTCCGCCGCCTGGTCGCGCGGACGCGGCGCGCGGTCGTGTTTGACCCGCGCTGTGCGCTGTCGGGGAAGGTGATGGCGGGGGCGGGCGTCCCGGCCTTCACGTTCGGGCCCGAGGGCTTTTATCGCGCCACCGTCTCCGGCGAATCCGGCGGCCACTTCTCGCTTCATCTGGACGGCGGCTTTCCCGCGCTCGACGTCTCCGTGCGGGCGCGCGGCGCGTTCAACGCGCACAATGCGGCGGCGGCGCTGGCGGCGGCGCATCTCATGGGGGCGCCGTTGTCCCCGGATCTGCTGGCGGGCTATCCGGGGGCCTGCCGCCGGCAGCAGGTGCTCCGCGCGACGGAGCGCCTGACGATTATCGAGGATTACGCCCACCATCCCACCGAGATCCGGGCCCTGCTTGCGAGCCTGCGCCAGCGCGCGGCGGGCCGGCTTGTAGTGGTTTTCCAACCCCACCGTTTCAGCCGCACGGCCCGGTTCAGGGCGGCGTTCGCCGGCGCGCTCGCCCCCGCCGACCGGCTTTTCCTGCTCGACGTTTATCCGGCGGGTGAAGCGCCCGTGCCGGGCGGCACGACGGCCGATCTCCTCGCCGAGATCGCGCAGGGGGGGGGATCGCCGCGCGTGACCCATCTGCCGGGCCGCCATCCGGATGTCGCCGCGGTGGTGCGCCCGGCGCTCGAGCCGGGGGACTGGCTGGCGTTCGTGGGGGCCGGGGACATCGAACGATGGGCGCACGAGTTCGCGGAGTCCGTGCCGGGGAATCCGCCGGGGGCCGCGCCCTGGGACCGGTTTGTCGCGGAGCTCCGCCCGCGGCTTTCAAGGGATGCGCGGCTGACCCGCGAGGAACCCCTGGCGCCGAGGACGACGATGCGCACCGGCGGGACGGCGCGCGCGTACTGCGAGCCGGCGGGGATCGACGATCTGCAGTCGGCGCTGCGCGAAGCGCGCCTCCGCGGGCTTCCCGTCCATGTCCTGGGCCGCGGCTCCAATGTGATCGTGCCCGACGAGGGCGTCGAGGGGTTGGTGGTCGCGCTGACGCATCCGGCCTGGCAGGCCTGCGCGCTCATGCCCGGCGGCCGCGTCCGGGCGGGCGCGGGCCTGCGGCTGCAGCAGCTCTGCGGTTTTGCCGCCGGGGCGGGCCTCGCCGGATTTGAGTTTCTCGAAGGCATCCCGGGTTCCGTCGGCGGCGCGCTGCGCATGAACGCCGGCGCGATGGGCGGGTGGATCTCCGATCTCGTCGAGGAGGTGCGGGTCGTCACCCTCGCCGGCGAGGTGCGCACGCTGCCGGGGGAGGGGATGCGCCCGGGCTACCGCGGGTGCGACGGGCTGCGCGAGGTCATCGCCGTGGGCGCGTTGCTCAGGCCGGCGGCGCAGGAGGAGCAGGAGGCGATCAGCCTCCGGATGGACGTCTACCGCCGCCGCCGCCAGGAATCCCAGCCGCGCGAGCCGAGCGCCGGCTGCATCTTCCGGAACCCTCCCGGCGTGGCGGCCGGGAGGCTCATCGACGAGCTCGGCCTCAAGGGCGAGCGGGTGGGGGATGCCGAGGTCTCGCCGGTGCACGCGAACTTCATCGTCAATCGCGGGCGGGCGACGACCGCGGAGATCATTGCGCTTGTCCGCCGGGTGCGGCAGCGCGTGCATGAGGCGCGGGGCACCACGCTGGAACCCGAGGTCGTGCTCCTTGGCCGGGAATGGGAGGATGTGCTGTGATTTCGCTCGAAACCTGCGCAGGATGCGCCCGGGTTTTCCGATGAACCTGCCCGCACCCATTCCGCCACCCTCGCGCTCCTGGAAGGATATCCGCCAGGAGGTGAATCCGCGCGCGATGTCGAATGAGGGGCGCCGGCGGCGGATGATCGCCAGCCTGAGATTCGCCGCGGTGTGCGCGCTCGCGCTCGGCGGCGCGGCGGCGGGGATCGAGATCTTTCTGACGTCGCAGAGCGATCCGGCCTGCCTCAAGGATCCCGACGGGAGCATCCCGTTGAAACAGGTGGTTTTCTCCACCGATGGCGTGCTTGACCGCCCCTGGATGGACCGGACGCTGGCGCTTCCGAAGAAGGCGAGCCTGATGAACCTCGACCTGGCGGCGTTGGAACGGCGGTTGCTCGCTTCCGGGCAGGCGCAGGCCGTGGTGGTCCGGCGGCGGTTCTCCGACCATGCGCTGACGGTCACCGTGCAGGAGCGGGTGCCGGTGGTCCGCCTGATGGCGCAGGTTGACGGCGGGCCGCCCTGCCTCAGGCTTGTGGCGCGGGACGGCGTGGTCTACGAGGGCGTCGGCTATGAGCCTGCGGCGCTGGAGCGGCTGCCCTGGCTCGATGGCGTGCGGCTGAAGCGCTCGGCAGGAGGCGGATTCGAACCGATTGCGGAAATGGGGCCCGCGGCCGATCTGCTGCAGACCGCCCGGGCCATGGTCCCGGGGCTTTCCGCCGGATGGCAGGTCGTGTCGCTTGCCCGGTCTGCCTCCGACCAGGAGATCGTGGTGCACTCGGCCCTGATCCCGGAGATTGTGTTTGACCTCAGGGAAGGGTTCCCGCGGCAGCTTGCGCGGCTTGACTACATCGTCGATTTTCTTCGTTCGAAGGGCGCGCCGCCGCTCCAACGAATCGATCTCGCGCTCGGCGGGCAGGTGCCGGTCGAATTGCAGGAGACCGCCTCGCTCCGGCCGGCGCGCGCCCCTTCCCGGAAAACCGTTTCCCAACCCATCCAGAGACGTGATTTCTAAGACCAGGCTCATTGGCGCCGTTGAAATAGGCACCTCCAAGGTGACCGTGCTCGTGGGGGAACTCACGCGCGGGCGCGCGCTGAACATCGTCGGCCTCGGATCGTGCCCCTCGCGGGGGGTGATCAAGGGCGGCGTGGTGGACTACAAGGAGGCGAGCGCGTGCACGCATTCCGCGTTCCGGGCGGCGGAGGACGGGGCGGGCTCCCCCGTGGACGCAGTCTACCTCGCGCAGACCGGCGCGCATCTTGAGGGTTTCTACAACGAAGCCTCGGTGAACGTGAACGCCGCGGACAACTGCGTGAGCGCGCTCGACATCGACACGGCCTGCCGGCTGGCGATGGCCAAGGAGCTTCCGGCCGGTCGCGCGGTGGTGCATCATATCCGCCGGCCGTTCCGGCTGGACGGCCGCCTGGTGTCCGATCCTGAGCATCTGGTGGGCCGGCGGCTCGATGTGGGTTATTGGACCGTGCATGGCAGCGAGGCCAAGATCGGGGACCACATCCACGTCATCACCGGCTTCAATCTCCGCGTGGACGAGCTGATTCTTTCGAGCCTTGCCTCGGGCACGATGGTCACAACCCCCGAGGAGAGGCAGAATGGCGTGCTGGTCATCGACGTTGGCTCCGGCACAACGGATTTCGTGCTCTATCACGACGGGGTGGCCCATCAGACCGGCGTCCTGCCAGTGGGCGGCGATCATTTCTCCAATGATCTCAGCCTCGGGTTGAGGCTCACCCGGCCGCAGGCCGAGAAACTCAAGCTGCGCTACGGCGCGGCCGTGCTCCGGTCGCGCGACAAGCACGAGAAAGTCTGGCTCAACGGCGACTATTCGGTCGGCGACCGGCAGTTTCCCCGGCAGTCGGTCGAGCAGATCACCGCCGCACGCGCACGGGAGCTTTTCGAGGTGGTGCGTGCGGAACTTGGCGCCGCCTTTGCGCCGGAACAGACGCCGGTGGGTGTGATTCTCACCGGGGGGGCGTCCAAGATGCCCGGCATGGACGAGGCTGCGGGAAAGGTCTTCGGCGTGCCCGGGCGGCTCGGAGAGCCGGCCTTGTGGGTGGTCGATGAACTGCGCGATCCGGGTTTCAGCACGCCGCTCGGACTGCTATATTTCGGCCTCAATTCCCAGACGGGGCGGCCGCGGAGCTCCGGAAAACCAAGCGGCATCCTTCAAAATCTGAAACGCATTCTGGCCACGCCTTGACCCATGCAACCCGATTCCAACGCCAGCGAGCCTGCGCTCAACCACGAGATCCTCACCGACCGGTCGGTCGCCATCAAGATGGTCGGGGTGGGTGGCGCGGGGTCGAACGCGATCGACCGGCTCAAGATGGACAATCTCGACCGGCTGCAGCTCGCCGTCATCAACACCGATCTGCAGGCGTTGTCCTCCTCCCCCGTGCAGGACAAGGTGCTCATCGGCGGCCAGGTGACCCGGGGACTTGGCACGGGCGGCGACCTGGAGCTGGGCCGCCAGGCGGCCGAGGCGGACCGGGACAAGATCGCCGCCGTGGTCAAGGGCTGTGATCTCGTGTTCCTGCTGGCCGGGCTCGGGGGCGGCACCGGCGGCGGCGCCGCTCCGATCGTGGCCGACGTGGCGACCAGGCAGGGGGCGCTGGTCATCGCGTTTGTCACGATGCCCTTCAGTTGCGAAGGCGGCAGGCGGCTGAGGCAGGCGGAGGAAGGCCTGGCGGCGTTGCGGCCCACGTGTGGTGCGGTGATTCCGCTTTTCAACGATGTCCTGCTGCAGGAGTGCAGCGACACCGCGGGCGTCCTCGAGGCGTTTGCCCAGGCGGACGCGTGGATCGGCCGCGGCGTGAAATCGATCTGGTCGATGCTGTTTCGCACCGGGTTGATCAACCTCGATTTAGCCACCCTGAGGCAGGTGTTCCAATGCCGGGGCGGCAGGACGCTTTTCAGCCTCGGAACGGGCGAGGGCCCGCAGGCGGTCGCCCAGGTGGTCGAAAGCCTGAAATCGTGTCCCTTGCTGCACACGACGGAGTTCACCCCCAAGGCGGACCGCCTGCTGGTGAACATCGTCGGAGGAACCGACCTGACGCTGCCGATGGTGAATGAACTCATGACTGCGGTCACCGAACAGTTCGGGCGGGATTCGCACGTCATCATGGGCGCGGTGATCGACGAGGGCATGCAGCAGCGCGTGGAGGTCTGCGTCGTTGGCACGATGGACCTGGGCAGCCGCAGCCAGCCGCCCTGGCGGTCGCGGCCGGGGATCCGGAACACCAGAGCCGCGGAACACAAGGAGGCGGACGAAAAACCTCCGGGCGCGGTGGAGGCGCCCGTTGACGCACCCGGTCCGGCGACTCCGCTCCGGACGGAGCAAAACGAATTCACGTTTCCCGAGGTGGAAAGCCGGGGCTGGTTCGACCGCACTGACCGGAATCTCTTCGAAGGCCAGGATCTCGACGTTCCGACCTATCTGCGGAAGGGGATCAAGATCACGGCGTGACCCGCCGCCGCTGCATTGCGGGCGCAGGAACCCCTGCGGGGCGCGCCCGCGGATTCCGGATGCCGGACCTCCCGCCTGACAGAGGGTCAGGCCTTCTTCTTGCCTTCGGGGGCGGCCTTGGCGGCCTGCTTGCCGCCTGAGCCGATGGCGATTCCCGCCACGACGCCGACTGCGAACACGGCATAGAAGATGATGGCGGCTTGCGCCTGGATGGCCTTGTTCAAAAGCAGCGGGAAATTGAACTCGATTGACTTGGGGTTGTTGAGGCCGATGTAAAGCACGGCAAACAGCATCGCCAGAAATACGATCGTACGAAGGAGCATTTTCATCGAGGGGCATCGTTGGATGGTCTGATTGATTTTTCAAGACTTTGTGTGTTGCGCCCCTGATTGAGGCCGCGACGCAGCCGGGCGTCCCCCAAGGCGCGTGATCCGCGGATTGGATGTTCCGGCGGTTTTCGGCCTGCCGCGTTGCCTGAAAACCCGGCCGCCGGATGCGCAGCATGGCCCCATGTCCTGCGTTGGGCGCATCTCCCGATTGACGGCAGCGTCTGGCGCGCGCAGTTGTCGCACGGTCATCTTGCCCGTGGACGCGCGCCAGGCAACATGGGCAAGATGCCCATGCCACTCGCGCCACCGTCAATCGGCAGATCCACCCTCCTGCAATTCCCGGAGATGCCGTTGAGGGAGCTGAATCCGCCCCCCCCGATTCCGGAAATGACCCCTTGTCGGCGCCGGCCTCCGCGGGCATCCTTCCTGCATCAATCTTGCGATGCGCTCGTTTTTGCTGCCTGCCACCATCCCGGGCGGATCTCCTCCTCCCGCCCTCATCGTGCCGTTCGGGCTGCTGCTGGCCTTGATTGCGTTCATGCCGCTCACGCCCCCGCGGGCGAAGCGATTCTGGGAACGCTATTATCCGCACGTGTCGATCGGCCTGGGTGCCCTGGTTGCAGCCGTTTACCTGGCCGCGCTTTCCGGCGGCCCCGCCGTGCTGGGCGCGCTGCGCGAATACTTCGCGTTCATCTCGCTCATTGGCGCGCTGTTTGTCGTGGCCGGCGGAATGCACCTGACGGTGAAGGGCGAGTCCACGCCGGGGGGCAACCTGGTGTTCCTGGCCGTCGGGGCGATCGCCGCGAACCTGATCGGCACCACCGGCGCGTCGATGGTCCTCATCCGGCCCTGGATTCGGATGAACAGGATCCGCGTCCGCGCGTTTCATATCGTCTTCTTCATCTTCATCGTCTCCAACTGCGGCGGAGCCCTGACCCCGATCGGCGATCCCCCGCTGTTCCTCGGCTATCTGCGCGGTGTGCCGTTCTTCTGGCTGGCCGGACACGTGATCCCGGCCTGGCTGGTGACGATCAGCGCGATCCTCGCCGTGTTTTATTGCTTCGATCGCCGGAGCTTCGCCCGCGTGCCCCGGGCAATCCGGGAGGAGATCAGGAAACCGGATACGTGGCGCTTTGAAGGCGGGGTCAACCTCCTGCTGCTGCTCGTGATCATCGGGGCGTTGTTTCTGCCCGAGGCCTTCTTCCTGCGCGAACTGGTGATGATCGCCGCCGCCGCGGCCTCCTGTCGCCTGACGCCGCCGACGGTCCACAAGGAGAACCGGTTCACGTTCGGGCCGATCCGGGAGGTCGCCGTCCTTTTCCTCGGCATCTTCCTGACGATGATGCCGGCCCTGGGTTACGTTGCGCAGCACGGAAGGGAGTTCGGCCTCAACCGGCCGGCCCAGTACTACCTTGCCTCGGGGAGCCTGTCTTCCGTGCTCGACAATGCGCCGACATTTCTGGATTTTCTGCAACTGGCCGAAACGACCTTTGTGGACACGGCGGCGCTGCCGCGGGACAAGGCAGGGGGGGCGGTGCCCGGCGCCGGGGTGAGGCAGATGCTCGCGAGCGAGAACGCGCGCCGCTTCATCATCGCGATCAGCCTGGGTTCGGTGTTTTTCGGCGCGATGACCTACATCGGGAATGGTCCCAACTTCATGGTCAAATCGATCGCCGAGGAGGCCGGGGTGGGGATGCCGGCGTTCTTCGGCTACCTCTGCAGATACAGCGTGCCGTTTCTCCTGCCTCTGCTCGCGGCGGTCGGGTTCCTGTTCCTTTGACGGGCGCCGCCGGCTTCCGCCGCGCGCGTTGGCGGGCTCCCGGGCCGCCGCGCCTGCGATGGCTTTCAGCTTGCGGAAGCGGAGACCGTTCCGCACAACACGCAGCATGGGAAAGCTGGCCCTTCTTTCCGTGAGCGACAAACGCGGCCTGGTCGAGTTCGCGACCGCCCTTGTGAACCGGTTTGGATACCGGATCCTGTCCACGGGGGGCACGGCCAGGCTCCTGGCCGTGCGGGGCCTGCCCGTCACGGAAGTCAGCCAGCACACCGGCTTCCCGGAGATCATGGAGGGGCGGGTGAAAACCCTGCATCCGAAAATTCATGGCGGCCTGCTCTGCCGGCGCGACAAGCCCGAGCACCTGCGCCAGGCCGAGGTGAACGGGATCGCCCTGATTGATCTCGTTGTTGTGAATCTCTACCCGTTCGAGGAGACGGTCGCCCGGCCCGGCGTCCGATTCGAGGAGGCGATTGAGAACATTGACATCGGCGGTCCTTCGATGCTGCGCAGCGCGGCGAAAAACCACGAGAGCGTGACCGTGGTGTGCGATCCGGCGGACTATGGCCCGGTGCTGGAGGCGATGGAATCGGCCGAGGCGCTGGCGGCGCTGCGCCGCCGGCTGGCGCTCAAGGTGTTCCAGCGGACCGCGGCCTACGACGCCGCGATCTCCCGGTATCTCGAAAGCCGGCAGGCGGAGCCCGATCTCAGCGCCATAGCCGGTTTTCCCGCGGCGCTGACCCTGACGTTCAAGAAGGCGTCGGACCTGCGCTACGGGGAGAACCCGCACCAGAAGGCCGCGCTCTACGGAACCTTCTTCGAGCATTTCGAGCAGCTCCAGGGAAAGGAGCTCAGCTACAACAACATTCTGGACATCACGTCCGCCACGTACCTGATCGGCGAGTTCGAACGCCCCACCGTGGCCATCCTCAAGCACACGAATCCCTGCGGCGTGGCAACCGCCGGGACGCTGATGGCGGCGTGGGAACGCGCCCTGGCCACCGACCGGCAGGCGCCGTTTGGCGGCATCATCGTGGTCAACCAGACGCTCGGCGGAGACCTGGCCGGGGCGATTGGCGGGATCTTCACGGAGGTCGTCATCGCGCCGCGCTTCAGCGATGAGGCCCTGGAGATTTTCCGGAAGAAGAAAAACCTGCGGCTGATGGTGGCCAGGGGAGGACTGGGCGCGGAATCGCTGCGCGAGGTGCGCTCGGTCGTCGGCGGCGTGCTGGTGCAGGACCGCGACACCACGCTTGGCGACATGGCGGACTTCAAGGTGGTGACGAAACGCCAGCCGACGGATGCGGAGAAGGCCGGCATGCTTTTTGGCTGGAAGGTCTGCAAGCACGTCAAATCGAACGCGATCGTCTACGTCCGCGGCGAGGAGACTCTCGGAATTGGCGCGGGCCAGATGGCGCGCGTCGACAGCTCGCGCATCGCGGTTTGGAAGGCGGGGCAGGCCGGGTTGGATCTTCAGGGGTCGGTCGTGGCGTCGGAGGCGCTGTTTCCCTTTGCCGACGGCCTGATCGCCGCGGCCGATGCCGGCGCCACCGCGGCCATCCAGCCGGGGGGGTCGGTCAAGGATGCCGAGGTGATCCAGGCGGCCGACGCACGCGGCATGGCCATGGTTTTCACCGGGATCCGGCATTTCAAACACTGAGCAGCTTTCAGCGGCCGCTGGAGACTGACGGGATTTGCGGAGACGTGATGCCTCCGCCCTTGACTCGGGAGCAGGAACGCGACGGGGGCGTTGCGCCTCCAAATCCCAGCGGGTGCGACAAACCGTTGGGGCCGGGAGCTGAATAGGCTTTGCCCGAGCCGTGATCTCGGGCAAGGTGGGGCATGTTTGATCCGGTCGAGAAATTGAAGGAGTACGTCCGCCTGCCGAGCGTTTCGGCGGACCCGAAGTACCAGGACGGAATGAGGGGGGCGCAGGAGTTTGTCAGCGGTCTGCTGCGTTCCCTCGGTCTGGCGGTGGAGGTCGTCAAGACCGAACTGCATCCGGTCATTCTCGCCCAGCGCGGCGGGCCCGCCGCGTGGCCTCACGTCATCATCTACGGCCACTATGACGTCCAGCCGCCGGATCCGCTGGAGCTGTGGAGGACGCCGCCGTTCGAGCCGGTGGAGCGGGAGGGCCGCCTCTGGGGGCGCGGCACGGCCGACAACAAGGGCCCGCTGATGGCGCACATTGCGGCGGTCGGCCGGCTCCTCGAAAGGAATCCGCGCCTGCCGTTGCGCCTCTCGTTCCTCATCGAGGGCGAGGAAGAGATGGGAAGTCCCAGCTTTCTGCGGTTCCTGCAGGGGCACCGGCATCGGCTGGACGGCGATTTCGTGTTCCTTTCCGACACCGAGATTCCCCGTGAAGACCAGATGGTGGTCACGTGTGGCCTGCGCGGCCTGACTCTCTGCGAGGTCGAGGTGACCGGGGCGAGGACCGATCTGCATTCAGGCCTGTACGGGGGCGTGCTGCGCAATCCGATCCAGGCGATCTCCGAACTGTGCGCCTCCCTGCACGCGCCGGACGGCCGGGTGAACATTCCCGGTTTCTATGACGACGTCCGCGACGTTGAACCGTGGGAGAGGGAGGAGCTCCGCAAGCTGGGCACCAGCGAGGCGGACTATCGCGAATTCCTCGGAATCCCCGCCTTTCACATGCCGGCGGGCTACACGCCGTTCGAGGCGGTCCGATTCCTGCCGACCCTCGAGTTCAACGGGATCGGTGGCGGCTATCAGGGAGAAGGAAGCAAGACGGTTATTCCCAGCAGGGCGTTTGTGAAGATAAGCTGCCGGCTGGTGCCCGATCAGACGGTGGAGAAGATCCGCCCGCTGCTGTATGCGGCGATTCGCGAGCGGCTGCCGGGCGATGTCCGCTTCCGCATCATCGACCAGCACGACGCAAACCCCTACGTCGTTGTTCCGCCGGGCCGCTCCAACACGCCGGGGGACCAGCCGCCCTTGCTAGCGCGGGCTTTTCGCGCAATTGACGCGGCTGCCGAAAGGGTGTTTGGCCGGCCTCCGCTTTATCTGAGGGAGGGAGGGAGCGTGCCGATCATCGCCGACATCAAGCGCGTGCTTGGGTTGGACTCAGTGATGGCGGGTCTGTTCCTGCCCGGGGACAATCTCCATGCGCCCAATGAGAGCTTCAGCCTGCGCATCCTGCACAAGGGTTCGGCGGTTTCGGAGAGCGTGTTGGCCGCGGTCGCGGGGGCTGAGCGGGCATAGTTCCGGTGGGGGAGCCTGCTCGGACGGGCCCAAAAAAAGCCCCGGGGCGCGCCCGGGGCTTTGGGGGAATGAACTGTCCTGGCGGCTATTTCTTGAGGATGACAAAATCGACGCGGCGATCCTGCGCCATCTGCTCCTCGGACCCTTTTTCGGCCGCGCCGAGCGATCCCTTGGAAAGGACCTGCAGCTTGTCAGCCGGGATGCCCAGGCTCTCGAGGAACTTCATGACCTCCTTGGCCCGGCGATCGCCCAGGCCCAGGTTGTACTCGGCCGTGCCGCGCCAGTCGCAGTGGCCTTCGAGCAACATCCGGTATTGCGGGGTCTTCTTGAGATAGTCGGCCGCCGCTGAAACCTTGGCCCGCTCGTCCTGTTTGATTGCGGTCTTGTTCAAGTCAAAATAGACCGACTTGAGCAGGTTCCGGATCGTGTCCGCATCCTCGATGACCCTGTCGGGGCGCGGCTGGAGACCCGAGGCTGACTGGTCCGTCAGCGTGCCCATTGAATTCGCGTCGATCGCACCCGTCGGCGTCGTGTCGGCCGGGGTGGGCCGCGCGGGTTTCTTGTAGCACCCGGCGAGGATCACCGCGGCGCTGATGAGGACGAGGCACAATTTCCGAGAGATTGAATTCATCGATGGCCCGAAGCTGGGGTGGGCTGATCTTATTGTCACAGCCGCGGCCCTGCGCAAGGAATTTATCAACGCGCTTCCCCACACGCGCCGCGGCCCGCGTTTCGATGGCGGCCGCGCGCGCGAAGCCGGAAATCCTCCGCCGCGGGCGAACCCGGCGGCTATTGGATCAGGCCGATTTCCAGGGCGTAGCGGGTGAGGCTGGCCACGTCGTGCAGATTGAGCTTGCGCATCAGGTTGGTGCGATGGTTGTCCACCGTCTTCACGCTGATGCCGAGCTTCACCGCGATCTCCTTCGTACTGTAACTCTCCGCAACGAGCTGGAGGATCTCCCGCTCGCGGTCGGTAAGAAAATCGGAGCTGGAGCTGGCGCCGGGATTGGCGACGACATTGCGCAGCAGGGCGGCCACGGACGGCCCGAAATACGTTCCCCCGTTTGCCACGGTCTCGAGCCCCTTTTTGAACTCGAACAGCCCTGCGGTCTTCTCCACAAAACCATGGGCCCCCGCTTCGAGCATCTCGCGCACAAGGACCGGGTTCTCATGGCCGGAGAACACGAGCACGCGGAGATTGGTGAGGACCTTGTTCAAGCGGCGGAGCAGATCCACCCCGTTCAGGCCGGGAAGTTTCGCGTCGAGGACGATGACGTCCGGTTTGACTTCAACGCAGAGCTGGTAGGCGCTCTGGCCGTCACCGCTTTCGCCCACGAGCTTGAACGAGGGGTCCATGCGGAGGATCTCGGCGAGCATTTCGCGGATCGCGGTCTGGTCTTCGATGATGACAAGCCGTTTCATGTTGAGCGAGAGCGCCCCGGGGTTTAGTCGGGATAACCGTGGGTTGAGTCAGACATTTCCTCAAGCCTGGAGGCTGGGTGATGAAAGAATGTCTGGTTTCCACGCATTATACAAGTGAAGCTTTTCGCGCAAAGGGACGATCGAACCGGTCGCGGAGGCCCATGGCCGGCGGTTGCAGTCGGAGCGCTTTCGGGGTCGCTGGCGGCCTGCCTCTGGATCGCCGGGTGCGCTGCGACTCCGGAGCGCCCGCCGGCGGCCCGCGAGCCTGCGGTTTCCCCTTCCGCCGATGTCCCCATCGACCAGGCATGGAATGACGCCAAGGTGGTGGCGGGCCGCGGGCCGGGTCGCACTCCCGCGGCGGGCACCGGTTCATCCATGCAGCCGGTGTACGGCGAGGACACCCTTCTGGTCATCAGTCCCATCGCCTACGACGATCTGCAGCCCGGGATGATCGTGGCTTATCGCAACCGGCGCGGCGTGCGGGTCGTTCACCGCTTGGTGGTGAGACTGGCTGACGGCTGGCGGATCGTGGGGCTGAACAACGCGCGGGTCGACGACGACGTGGTCACCCGCGAGAACCTGATCGGCGTCGTTTACGCCTCGTTCAACTACGACGCGGACCAGCCGCCCCGCCCGCCCGATCAGAAGCAGGCGCCCGCCGCCGGAGCGCCCCAGCCGGGTCCATAGCGGCGCCAGCCGGCGCGAAGACGGGTTCCTCCCGGGGGCGGGATTTCGAACCTCCGTGATGAACATCCGCCGGCCCGGCGGGGGATGGCCGGGTTTCTCAGTGCGGGGAATCCGGAGCCGGGCGGCTGGAAAGCAGTTCAGGGGAGAAGAACCACCGTGCCTGCCAGCGAAGCCGGCCGGATTTCTTGTGGCGTCCGCCGGCCTTCTCGAGCGCAAGCACGGCGGTCTTCCTGAACGCAAACGCAACCGGCTTTGTTTTGCCGCGGACGAGCAGCGTCGCCAGGGCGCCCAACTGGGGTTCATGGCCGACGATCATCACCGGATGGCCCGCGTCCTCCAGGCGGTCGGCTATGGCCGCCGGATCGTCCTCCGGCAGCAGGCCGGGCGCTTCAACCAACAACACGTCGAGGCCAAGCTCTCCAACCATCAGTTCCGCCGTCTCGCGCGCCCGCGACAACGGGCTGTGCCAGACGGCGCGGACCGAGCTGACCGCGCCACTCCCCTTGAGGCAGCCTGCGACATCCCGGGTGATACGGATCCCTTCGGCGCTCAACAACCGCCGTGCGTCCTCAGTGTCGGCAAGCGCGTCGCTGTGGCGGACGAGAAAGACCTTCATAGGTGCAACCCATGGGCTGGATTCAAGATAGCAACGCTTCCCGGCGCCCGGGACACGCTGGTGGAATCAGGGAGTCCTGTTCGTCGGGCTTCGTCAAGGGTCGATCGACGCCATGACGCCGCGATCCCTCATGGCGCGGACTTGGGGCGGGCGATGCCGGGCGGGCCCTGGCGGGATCAGAATTCGAGCGGGACGCGCACGACGATGCCCCCCATGACTTCGCCGGCCGCGTGGCGGCGCCCGATCGATGCCGGTCTTTGATTGTGGCAATCAACGCAGGCCGCGGCCGCCGGGATGTCCGGATAGACGGCGGTGAAATATCGCCGGCCACCCAGCATCTCCTGTCCATAATAGTTCTGTTCTGGATGGCTGGCGATGAATGCCAGTCCCGTTCGCTCCAGTTCCGTCTGCGGTTCGTTTCGCGGATCAACCGGGGAGAGGGAACGCAGGGCATAGCTGAACTCGGCCCCCTTGCTCTGGATCGACTCGGCGGCGCGGCGGAACATCTCCGACGGCAATGGCCAGCGTTCCTTCGGCTTGCCGCCGTCGGAGACCTCCGGTGGCGGGGTGTCCCCGGCCTGCAGCGCGATGAAGACGCGGCAATACAAATCCCGGTCCGCCGCGATGACGAAGTGCAGGGCGTCGGCCTCATCCTTCGGGCTGATCGCCCCATTGGTCGACAGGGTTTCGCCACGGGAGTTCTTTGCCGCGTTCGTATCGGCGCCCATGGTGCACAGTGCAGCGATCATGAGCAGGGCGCCCAGAGACAGCACGGTCGGCAGCGCGACCCGGTTCCAAACATTCGCAATCATGTATCGGTGGGATTTAGGGGAACAAACCGGCCCCGCCGGCAGATCAGCACCCGCAGCGGGTCCGTTCGGTTTCCGGATTTGTCGAAATGCATGACACCCGTGACCCCCTCGGTGGGGAGGGCAAGCGGAAATTGAAGACAGGCGGCGCTGTCGCCGGCGCGGCGCAGGGTTTCGATCAGCACTCGCGCGGCATCATGCGCCGCAGCCGCGCTGAAGTCCGGCTTGGCGTCATATCTCTTTCGATACTGCCTCTCGAACTGGTCCGCTCGCGCGCGGAGATCGGCGTCTGGCCGAAACTCCGTCACCAGTACTCCGGTCGCGGCAGCGACGGCGGCGGCGACGAATGCCGGCGAATCAAGCGAGCCGGGGCCGGCCAGACAACCGCCATAGCCCGCCGCCCGCAAGGCCGCCACAACCGCTCCGGCCCGCGAAGGCGGCAGCCACAGGAGCACACCGTCCGGAGCGGCCGCGACGATCGTATGCACCAGGGAGTCGAGGTCCGTCTTCGGTTCGCTGCCATCGACGATCCGGTCCAGCCGGGTTGAGGTGACGCGGGCAGCTGTCTCAAAATCGCGGCGGACCGCACGTCCCGGCCGTCCCGCCGGAACGATCGCCCACCAATGGAGCGGGGGATGGTCCGGTCGTTGCGCCGCCGCGAACAGGGCCCCGGCTTCCTGATCGGTGCGCGGAACCACGCGTACGGCCCAGGGGACTCCGGCATCCGTGACCGACGAATCGGAGCAGAGACTGGCCACCGGCACCCGGGTGCGGCCGGAAACCTGGAGGATGAGGTGGGTGGCGGCGCCGTCGGACGGGGTGATGATCGCGTCCACATGGCGCTCAGAAACCAGGAATACCGCATCGTTGCCGACGGTCCCCCATTGACCGTCTTCGCTCCGGACTTCCAGTCCGACTGGCGCGTCGCCGGTTTCGTTTGCCTCGGCGATGGCCAGTTGCACGCCGCGCAACAGACTGGTCGCATCCGGTTCGGACGGCGGCACGACGAGCCCAAGCGTCACCTGGGACACCCCGGCGCCGCCAGCAAACGGGGCGAGGAACATCCAAGCGAGCAGGCAGAGCAATCGAACTGACATGAACTCAGCCGGACTCATTCAGTTTGTTCGGGTAGGGACGGACTGCCAGGCCGTCCGGGTCAATCGCGGGCACGGCGCGCCGGCCCGGCGCGCCCTACCGCACCGTTCGGTGCGAGTATCCACACTACGGAATCCAAGTTCAACTGCATGATGCCGACTCGGCGGGCTATCGCTGGGCGAGCGCGGGCGAGAACTCCGGCTCCGGCTCGAAGACGCGGCGCCCGTGCTCAAACCGCACCAACCGCACTGGCGTGATGTTGGTTCCGGTGCCGTCAAAGCGCATCCAGCCGGTGACGCCCTGGTAGTAATCCAGGTCGCACACCTGATCGCGGATGCGCCAACGGTTGGGACCGGCAACCTCGATAGCGTGAATCAAAATCTGGGCAGCGTCGTACGCATAGGCGGCATAATCATCGGGATCATGGCCCCAGCGTTTCTTGAAACGATCCACGAAGCCGACCCAGAGCGGATCACTGCGACCCGGATCAAAGAAGGAGGTGATAATCGTGCCCTCGGCAGCGTCGCCGGCTTCCCGCAGGAAGCGATCCTCCATCAGCAGATCAGTGCCGAAGAAGCGGGCCTTGATACCGGCTTGGCGGAACTCCTTGGCAAAACGACCGATGTCGTCCGGCTCGCCCATGAAGAAGATCGCGTCTGGTTCGGCATCCTTGATCGCGGCGATCTGATGGGGGATGTCGGCTTTGCCGGGTGTGAAGAGCAGTTCCTGCACCGCGGGGCAGCCCAGACGGCGGACGAAGTTCATGAACATATGGACCCCGAGACGCCCAAACCGGTCGCCGGAGCGCAGGATGGCGATGCGCTTGCAGCCGAGCTTGTGCACGACCAACTCGGCCAGCCTCGCTTCTTCCACCCGATCATCGGGCAAAACCCGGATGAGCCAGGGAATGCTCGTCTCGGTCAGGGTCGGATCCGGGTCCGAGGTGTTGACCATGACAATTTCGGTCTTGAGGGTCACGCGCAGCGCGACGTGGGCTTCGGCCCCGTCAATCGTGCCCAGGAACCCGAGCACGCCCTCATCGGCGAATTCCGCCGCAAGGTTGCCCGCGCCTCCCCATTGGGCGATGCCTTCATGTTCCAAGAGTTCGAAGGGCAGCTGCCCCGGCTGACGCGCCCGGTTTGCCTCCTCGACCGCCAGGACAACGCCCTCTCGCTGGCGCACGCTGCGGTCCCAATTGGCGCCGTATTTTGGGGAATCGAGCAGGCCGATTTTGAGCGATTTCAGGTCGGGCGGGGGCGGGTAGTCCCGGCCGGGACCGCGGAAGGGCAGGCGCGTGACAAAGAACTTGGAGTAGGGCTCGATATTGTGATAGGGCCAGAGTTCCTTCGGAACCCCGGCATAGTAGGGGTATTGCTCGTCCGGCGTGCCGTAGATGAAACGGGATTCCGCTGCCGTTGCGTTAGGGGCCACTCGCTCACGCTCGCAGCTACAAGGAGCCGAGGGCGATTTGGCTTCTGCCTCCGCCGGGGCGGCGCTGGTTTCTTGACTGGCGGCACCAGTGGGTGCAGCGCCAGCGGTGGCGACAAGAGCAATTAGACACAATCCAAAGATTCTCATGGGAGCCTCCTATCGGATGAACGAACCGACGCCGGAACCATGCAAATTGTAGGAGCGAGCTTGCTCGCTATTCCGAGGTAAGAATCGCCTGCAAGCAGGCTCCTACACCGATCACCTGACAACATCGTGTTCACGAGTGAGGACGCGGCATATTGAATAGTCATTGCTCACGGATTCGATGCGACGGTCGGTGAAGTGATCGGCTCGGCGAAGATGCCGTGGCTGAGACCATTGGAGGTGGCGAACCAGACCTCGTGGTCATCGGCCCAGACAGCCATCACAAAGCCGTTCGACAGCGCCGTCGTCATGGTGCGTGTTTGGGGTTCCTGTCCGTGCCGATAAGTCCGGACCTCGCCATGGCCTTTCTCATCGACCAGGTAATTGACCCAAGTGTTGCCGTCGGTGACGGATACGCCGCGGTCGGTAGCGATCCACGCGACACGGCCACGGGCGAAGACGGTATTGATGAAATTGGAGACCAACGGCGTCTTGTCCTGGACCCACGTCCGCCATGTCGCCTCTTTCGTGTCATACCGGGCGAGCCCGAAGTAGGTGGCCTGCCAGAGAATTCCATCGTCGTACGCCACCCACGAGGTAATGTCGGCGATTGGTCCGCTGTCCGGAGTCAACTGGTACTGAAAATCACCGTCGGGATCGCGATAGGCCTTGAATGTGCCGGCCCGGGGATCGTGCTCCACAATGCCGCCAGCCCAGATACCGATGTAGACGACTCCGTTGCCCGGAGCGATGGCGTAGCACCACGGCTCTTCCATGGGCGCGTTGTTATGGTCGTAGATGCACCAGTTCTTGGTCGTGAGATTGTACCCGCCCGCTCCGGCAGGGGTCGCCACCCAGACGGTGCGGTCCAAGAGCCGCCACTCCATAGACAACGTTGTTCGGCAGGCCGCTGTTGGTTTGCGTGAAGACGGTGAACTTTCCCCCGCTGAAGCGGGACAGTCCCTGCATAGTCGCGAGCCACAAGTCGCCGGTATGGGGGTCTTCAACCATGTGCAGCACTACTGGATGGCTCAATCCATCCTCCGGTCCGTAGCGGCGGAACTTGCCGTCCGGTTCTCGCACGCACAGCCCGTTGGTGGTGCCGAGCCAAAGCCTGCCGTCGCTGGTCTTCAGGACGCAATGCACCTTGTGCGACGGGAGGCCGTCCTTTTCGCCGAAGTTTTCGAACCGCGTCACAACGGGAAACGGGAGGGCCGCAGCGCCGGCGGGCGCCGTCGCAGCCCGCAGGCATGCACCGATCCCCGCGAAGAGCGCAGCGACAAACGCAAGGCGCGCGAGGGTGCGGGCTGGGGGGGTACAAAGAGCCGGTCGGGAGACTGGGGAAGACTGTAGGGGTGCAGCCTTGCTGCACCCGCCGCCAAGGGCGCGACAAGATCGCGCCCCTACGTTCGCTTCGCGGACAGGTTCCAGGGTTTTCATGGGTACTCAGAGGGTCTTCAGGTACTCAACCAGGTCGTTCAGTTGCTCCTTGGACCAGTAACTGCTGACACCGTGCAAGTCGTCTGTCTGATACGTGGTCCAAAGCTCTTCCAGCGTCTTTGCCCGGCCGTCGTGCAGATAGGGAGCCGATGCGCCGATGCCGAGCAGGTGCGGTGTGTCAACCCCCGCCTTGAATTCGGGGGTCGGTGCCGTGCCCACCGATCTGAGCAGCCGGTCCGTGAACAGCGGGGGCCGGTGGCAGGTCTGACATCGCAGCGCCAGGGGAATCGGCGTGCCGTCGGTGCGCTGCGTCGCAAAGAACAACTTGCGGCCGCGTTCCTCCGCGAGCGTGAGCGACTGGCCCACCCGGCTCCACGGGAGCGTGCGTGTGGGCGGGTTGTGCTCGATGAACGTCGCCAACTCGTCGAGTTGCGGCCCAGGGATCGGGTCGGTCCTCATCAACACCCGCGCAAACCGCGGCCCATCCTGGAACTGCAACGTGGGGTTCTTCCCGTTCCACTTGAACGGGGCCGTGCCGGCCACGCCGCACAGACTGCGGTTGTCCAGCAGATTGTCGCCAACCCCGCTGCCATCGAAATCATAGGAGAGTCCGTCCACATGGCCGTCCGGGTGGCACGAGCGACAGGAAAACTGCCCTTGAAACGTGTACATCCCCCGCGTGAAGACCCGCTCGCCCTGCCGAATGGGATCGTTTCGCCCGCCGTCGCCCAGCACGATCCGGCCGATCGGCTTGAGGCTGGTCGTGTCCACAACGAGCACCCCGTCGTCGAGTCGTTCGGCCACGAACAACCGGCGGCCGTCCGGGGAAAGCGCCAGATGCCGGGGGTCGCAGCCGGTCGGAATCCGGGCGATCACGTAGCGATAGGACAGCGCCATGTCCCGGATGGCATCGCTCCGCGCGGCTACATCGGCCTGAGTGAGCCATGCGCCCAGCCAGTCGAGGTCGAGGACCGTCACCACGTCGGCGCCCCCGGAAGCCACATAAGCCCGCTTGCCATCGGGGCTGGCCACGACGCCCGAGGGATCGGAGAAGTAGGCGTTCGCCTCATCCAGCGGAATCTGCGTCACCTCGCCATCCGGTTGGGAAATTGCCAGGCCGGTGGACATGACCCACCCATCCTTCACCTGTGTGATCGGGACCAGGTTCTGCACTCTGATCAGCGAATTCAGCATCCAGCCACGCGCGGGCACCGGTGTGATGCCTTCCGCCTGGTGGGCCGAGTGAAGCTGTTCGCGGGCCAGGACGTGCCCGGTGGCCGGATCGAGAACCGTCACCTCGGAGACGGGCGGGGTGAGCAGTTGGTCGTGGACCGCCAGTCGATTGGCAACGTAAACGCGCCGGCCGTCGCAGGACACCGCGGCGGCGTACGGTTCGCGCCCCGCCGCGGTCCGAACCAACTCGCTCAACGGCGAGACCGAGAGCACGGAGATGTCATCGCTGCCAGAGTTGGGAACAATCAGCCGCTCCCCGGCCTGAGTCTGGCAATACGCGACGTCGGTCGGACGGACTCCCACCTCGATGCTGGCCTGCTCCTTGAGGTCGCGCGTATCGAGCACCGCAACCCGGTCCTGGTGCGGACAAGCCACAAACAGCCGTTTGCCTGTCGCGTCCAGCGCGAGGCCGAATGGCCCGCCCGGGACCTTCTCCCTGCGGGTCACGGCAAGCGAAGTTGCGTCGGCCTCGGCAACCTCGTCCATATCATCCAAGGCGATGAACAGTGTTTTTCCGTCCGGGGAAACGACGATTCCACCCGGCGCGTCGTGGTGCGGACGGGGCTTCGCCCATGGCAATCTGGCCAGGCTGCTTTGGTGACAATGGTTGCATGAGATAAAGCCCAGATCGGGCTTGCCCGACATCCGGCGTTGGTGGACGCGCAATCCGAAGTATCCGCCTACTGCGGACCCTGCTCCCGCCAGCACCAGCGTTATTGCGACCAAAATGATCCGTTTGAGCTTCATGGGACGATGGCGCGGGGGGCGGTCGTTTGGTCGGCGAAATCCAGACGCGCCGGCTCGATCTGCGTCGCCAGCGGACGGACATTCCGGGGCGCATGGTTGCGCGGCTCATGGCAGCCGACGCATCCCCGATTCTCCTTGGGCTGCAACCAGAGAAACGCCGGCTGATGCCGGAGCAAATGTCCTTGGGCGTCGAGGGTGTCGAAGCCCAGCGGCACCTGCACGGGAAGGTACACGAGCACAGAACCGTCGGCAGCCACCGGGACCTTTCCCAGGTCGTGCTGCTGCCCGGAGCCGGCCAACGCAAAGACCCGGAGTTCCGCAGCCGGCGCCGGGTTCCGGTCGACAGCGGGAACGCTGCTGTCGTTGACATTGAGGCACAGCACCGTGCCGCGGGGTGCTCCCGGCATGACCGCGGACGTGTGTCCCGCGGGCTCCTCCCGCGCCACAACCAGTGTGGCTTCGATGCTGTTCCACTGCGGGTCATCGAAGAGCGGAGCCCCGAGCGCGGTGGCGTCAGCCGCGACGCGAAAGATCGCGGAATTACCCATCATGGAACGTCCGACCCAGCCGCTCGTTTCGATGCAGACCAGGACGTCGTTTTCAGGCCCGGGCTCGACCGAGCGGCAACCATTGCCCCGAAAGGCGAACAGGTTCCCGCGCGTGGCGAACGGAGCGGCCGATTTCACGCACTCCGCCCAGTCCATCGATCCCGGTCCCTCCCCGTGCGCGGCGAGAAACGCCACCCGGCCGTCACCCAGCTCCCGCGGCCGTCCGACAAAGTCGACCCCATCGTCCTGGCAGGCATAAGCGGTGACTTCCGTGCCGTCGTTGTTGATCGTGAAGAGGCACAGATGCCGCGGGGCATGGCGGTCGTCGCGCGCCCCGGCGGTCACGAAGAGGACCCGCCCATCGCGCAGGACGGTGGCGCCGACGGCGCTGTCCGGGCTGAAGGTGAGCCGGCGGGGCGCCTGGCCCGGCATCTGCCCGTAAAGTGCGGCCGGCTCCCGGGCGGTCCAGAGCCGGCCCGCTTTGGGAACCGGGGAGCTGAACACCAGTTCTTCGTGGGCTGCGATGGCGGGGTTCATCGCCCCGCCGGGCATCCGGGTCATGCGTTGCGGGCGGCCGCCCCCAGCGTTGACCCTGTAGATCTGCCAGCCGGCTTCTTCCGAGCCCTTGCCGGCAAAATAGACCCAGCGGCCATCCCACGAAACGCAGGGTTCGCCGGCAGCGACCAGCCCGCGGGAAAGCTCGATGACGGTGTCCGTGCGGAACGGGGGAACCAACAAGACCACGCGGCTTCCCGGCGGATATCGGGCGTCCAGCACTGTGGCGTCCGGGGGAGGAGGGGCGTTTACGGGCGTTTGTGTCAGGACCAGGGAACCTTTGGGCGCCGCCGGCCGGCAGCCGGCCAGCAGGATCAAAGCCGCCGCTCCAAACAACGCGATGGTGCGCGCGCTCATTGGATGTCAGGGTTCGGTCACCTTGAGGATCTGATCCACAGGGACGTCGGTGAGCGTCTGGACCGTGCCGCTGGGCCACCTGATCTTGATCTGCTGGATGGTCTGCGCCTGGCCGAGTCCGAAGTGGACCCGCGGATCTCCCTGGCTCAGGAAGCCCGAGGGGCAACGGTTCTCCTGGGTATAGGTTTTCCCGCCGGCCGTCAGGTCAATCCATGCTCCCCAACCCGGCGGGTTGCTCTTGGTTCCGCGGAGCGACAGGGTGATCCAGTGGTTGCCGGAGCGGTCGCGGTTGTGGAGCAGGACCGGACGGTCCCCCATCAGGCCCACGAGCAAGTCCATCCGGCCGTCGTTGTCGTAATCCAGCACGACACTCGGGCGCGCGCGGACCGGCGTTCGGAAATAGGCTCCACCCTTGTCCACGGCATTTCGGAAATTGCCATGGCCGTCGTTTTCCAGCAGCAGGCTTTGCCAGCCCACCATCCGGAAGGCATCGCCGTTGGCGATGAAGATGTCCAGTTTCCCGGCGTTGTCGAAATCGATGAAGTTGCATCCCCAACCGACGTATTGCGCCGTCAACACGCCGAGTCCGGAGGCCATCATCCGATCCAGGAAATCCCCCTGCTTCGTCCCCATGTACAGTGAGCCATATCCCAGGCGCGAAACCAGGATGTCCGAAATCCCATCGCCGTCACAATCGCCGATCGCGGCGGTCATGGAGCCGGCCGCCTCGCCCAAGGCGTTGAACGCGACGCCCAGCTTCATGGCTTCGTCGTGAAAATGCCCATGGCCGTCGTTGATCAGCAGCATATTCGGAGTCGCGTCGTTGCAGAGATAGATGTCCTCATGGCCGTCCCGGTTGTAGTCCAACGCATGCACGGACATGACCCGATGGGGCGGCAGGGCCCAGATGCCCGCTGACTCACTGGCGTTGGTGAAGGTCCCATCGCCGTTGTTGATATAGAGGACGTCCCGCTCCGGCTTGTAGGCCAGCGGACCCGGATAACTGGTCGGGTTGTAGAAGAGTTTATAATCCGGATCGAAACTCAGGTAGTTGGCCACGTACAGGTCCAGCCGGCCGTCATTGTTGACATCCAACCACGTGGCGCCGATGCCCGTTCCCGGATCGCCCACTCCGGCCTTGTCCGTCACGTCGGTGAACGTGCCGTCACCGTTGTTGTGATAGAGGATGTTCTTGCCGACGTTGACGACATAAAGATCCGTCAATCCGTCGCCATCGTAATCGGCCGCCGCAGCCGCGATTCCGAATCCTTGGCCGCCCACTCCGGCCTTGTCCGTCACATCGGTGAACGTGCCGTCTCTGTTATTGTGGTAGAGCCGATTCGGCTGGCGCCGGGTTCCCGGAGCCTCGTGGGTCACACGCGCCAGCGGTCCCGGATTGACGAAGTAGAGATCCATATACCCGTCGTTGTCGTAGTCGAAGACAACCACGCCCGAGCCATTCGATTCCAGGATGTTGGCAATGCGGTCGTCGCAATACTGCTGAACGAATTTGATTCCCGCCCTGGCGGTGACGTCCTCGAAAAGGTCTTCGGGGCCGGCGGGAATCGGCGGGGTAACCGTGAAGGACGGCGACCGGGCGGCATCGCTCGGCGGCTCGTAAGACTTCGGCTTGTTGCAAGCGGCCAATGTCAGCGCGAGCAGCAGCAGCGCGAGCCGCGCGGGAGCCCTGAATCCGCAATTTCGTTTCATCGGTTTCATAAACTCAAAGATCAACTCCGCTTCGCCGGGCGGCGGAAACGGGTCCGCGGACGCCGGGTGATCTTATGTTACTCAGTAGCAGAACTGATGTCTCCGCCCCTGATGCGATTACTGCCGATTGCTCCGCCCTGTTCGAGTTGGTTGTTCGGTCTGCTGTGCAGGACATCTGGGGTGCGCTGTTGTTGCCAATCTGGCATGCAGATTACCAGCCAAGTGTGGCGGATTGACAGAATTGAGGGGCGAATGGTTGTTCGACCTTGGCCGGTCGCGCCGGTGGGAAAGGGCGCAGCCCCTCGACTGGCTCGAGGCCCTGAGCTTGCCTGCGGTGAGCATGTCGAACCCGTCGAACGGGCAAGTCTGCGCCCCTGCTACGGGCAGAACCCGACAATCGCAGCTGAGGATGAATCCGCCATGGGCGAAAAAATTCCGCTCAATGTTCCGGCTCGAACAGCCGGAGAGCCGTGGGAATACTTACGCGATTTTCAGCCTGCGCTCGGAACATCCTCTGCACGGATACTAACCAATCCCTAGTTTTCTCCAGATGCTGTAGAACAGATAGGCCATTGCCAGAAACGACGATGACGAGAGAGAGCCAGGCGGAGATCTGCGGCTCATCGAGTCCCTTGTATTGAGTCGTGTGCGCTTCGACGAGCGTTTCGTCATTTCGATTGTTCGCAGCGCCGTCAGACGTGGTCGTGATCGATTGGTTCATGATCATAGTATGGATTCATCAAAGAATGGCCGGAAATATTCCTTTCCTCTGGCAGTTATGCTGACCAAGTATCAGCCAGTCGGACTGCGCCCGATACCGGAACTGAAGCAGCGGAGGTGAACTTAAGGCTGCGCCAGGATCATCGCACATGCTGCTTGCGGCGCCGGGATTTCAAAGGTATCCATCAGCGATGGAGTTGCGCCACCTCCGCTATTTTCTGGCCGTGGCTGACGCGCTGAATTTCAGCCGCGCCGCCGAACGACTCCGGGTTGCGCAGCCCGCGTTGAGCCGGCAGGTCCACGACTTGGAGGAGCAACTTGGTTTCAGACTGTTTGAGCGCTCAACGACGAAGGTGCATTTGACCGAGGCGGGGCGCTTCTTCCAGCAGCAGGCGGAGAAATTGCTCATGCAGCTCGACATTGCCGTGACCGGCGCGCAGCGGATCGCCAAGGGCACGAGGGGCAACTTCAGGATCGGAACCGACTGGAGCGCGTCGGGACTCTTCATTACCGACGCCGCGCGCGAACTCCATCAACGACACCCGGGGCTCTTGATCGATTTCATAGAGCTGCCGGGCCATGAACACACCCAGGCGATCCGGGAGGAAAAGATTGACGTGGGATTCGTTAGCGGGAATTTGCTGACGCCGCGGAAGGACATCGATTACTGCCTGATTTACACCTGTGCAATAAAGGCCATTCTGCCCGCGGAGCACCCGCTGGCCAACCAGACCGAGGTTCGCTTGCGCGACCTGAAAGAGGAGCGCTGGATCGCGATTGAAGAGGAGATAATCCCGGGCTTCAAAGTCCTGACAACGCAAATCATGAGGCCGGCCCAGTTCACCCCCAAGTTCGGGCGCAACGCGCGGTCGTTCGAAGGCATGCTGGCCTTCGTTGGCACGGGCGAGGGCATTGGCCTGCTCCCGGAATTGTTTTTGCCCACCGAGCCGGTGGGGCTCCGCTACGTCGGCACCGACTGCGCTCCCTGGGAGATATGCGCCGTCTGGTCGAAGGACCATGCCGACGCGCACGTGCCTGCCTTCCTGGAGATCCTGCGCGGAAAAATCGGGGCGGCAAAAATGGCGCCGGCCGCAGTGAAACGCCTTCCCGGCCGGTCTGTCCCGCAAACGCGGACCGTTCAATCGAAGTGAGGCTGGCGAGGCCCGGCGGCGGGGAGCACACCTAGGCTTTTCGGGCATAAGCCTGGATCTCCGGAAGTATTTCCAGGCAACGGCAGCAGGCGATATCCTGTCGCCATGGAAACACTGGTCCGGAAACGCTCACTGCCATCGCGAGTCTCCAGGTCGCGAAGCGCTGACGCCAATGCGTCCAATGGCCCGGTCAATTCGGCAAGACACGCCGGCATCACCAAGCATCCCCTGCGGCTTTTGTTGGGGGTAGCCCGGCAATCCGGGATCGGCGACCCCGACAGTTGCATGATCATTCTGTCCATTCTTTCCGCCAGCCGCGCCGTCCGCCGCGCGCTGTCGCGCGAGCTGGAACACGAGCTTGGTTTCCAGGACAATTCGGGCTCCTGTTTCGCCACCCTCGTCACCCTTTATGCGCTTAGTCCATTGCCGGCCACGGCGGCCGACCTCGCTTATCATGCGGAAGTGAGCCGAGGCTCGATGACATCCGTCATCGAGGCGCTCGAGCGACGAGGCTTGGTTGCGCGGGATGCTGGAAGCCGGGACCGGATTACGCCTATTTGTCTGACGGAGCTTGGCCACCGCGCCGCTCGGCTCGCCGTCCACCGCTTTCTCGATGTTGCGAGCAACCTCGCGGGAGACATCGGCTCACCAAACAGAAAAACGACAGTCTCGACCTGCGAGCAGGTCGAGAGCCGCGCCGGAGTTCCTGTTCTCTGAGCCGCAATCCACTCCTTTCACAAACCCCGTCATCTCTTCGATAGCCAGCCCGAAACGCTCAACGCCGAATACCATTCCATGATCCCCATCAACAACAGGCTCGTAACGCTTGGCTGCAAATCAATCCACGAGCCAAGCCCCGACGACCTCTTCACCCCCGAAGGCTTCGTTGCACCAAAATGAAAGTCCATGAATTAATGAACCCCAGACCTGTCACGGTCAGTTCCAAGACACCCCTGCGCGAGATTCTGCCGCTGATGCTCCGCCACCATTTGAATGATATTCTGGTCGTGGACGGCGAGCAACGGCTGGCCGGCATTGTTACGTACTCTGACCTAAGTCGTAAATTGCTCCCAACTCAGCAAGAGCTGATGGAACATGAAGAGTACCTCACAAGTTCTCAGTCGATGGAAGATCGCTTTAGAGACTTCATTGACGTTCCCGTTGACGAGATCATGACGAGAAACCCGATTACCGTATCCCCCGATGATGAGGCGATCCATGCGGGGGCGACCATGACGGCTCGTCGCGTCAAGCAACTGCCGGTGGTCCAAAATCACAAGGTCATAGGGATCATCAGCCACACTGACATTGGCTGGGGTCTGATGATGCGTTATGCCGAATGTCTGAAGAGGTGATGTTGGACGGCGCGACTTCTGGCAAACGCCATCGGGCAAAGAGAATCTAAGCACCTCAGGGCGCACCCGCACGACGCAGGTCCAAATCGAACCATACCATGCAAAAAAGGATTCCATTATCGAAAGAGTTCACGGTGAACACCAACCCGGGCCTGGATCTTCGGCCGGCGGCAATGATTGTCCAGACGTTGCTTCCAGTTAGGAGCGTGGTTGTAGCCGAAGCCAATGAAGAGCGCGCGGACGGCAGGAGCGTGCTGGAACTATGCTCCTTGGAGGCCGCCCGCGGCACCAGGATCAAATTCACTGCCACTGGCGCCGATGCCGCGCGCGCGCTGCATGCGGTTCAACATCTTTTTACCACGCAGTTCCGATCACCCCGCAGCCAGGACGCGCAACAGGAGGTGGGGTGGGTGGAAGAAGAAGGCGTTCCATTTTCACATGACGACTTGCCGGTGTCGGCAAACCTGTAGTTTTCAAGAGGCGAACGAGATTAAGCTATCTGCTTAGACTGGCGGATCGTTGATGATGCAAAAGCGCGGCAAGACGCCGGTGATAACGAGTCTAGTTGCCATGAATTTGAACACTTAGGAAACGGACTATGAATGAACCAGAATCCCCACAAAGAAGACACGACCGCGACGATGAAAAGAAGCGCCAGGAGCAAAGTCGGCGGCAAATTCATTACGGCATCAGCTACTTCATTACGAGCTTGATTGTCCTGTGGCTGTTTCAGCTATTCGTCTTGTCTCCTCTGAACCGGAGCACAGAAATTCCTTACAGCGAGTTCAGGAAAAGAGTAGCGGATGCTCAAATCGTAAAGGCAATCATCGGCCCGAGGGGCATCTTTGGTGAGATGAAGAATCCCCAACCGGACGGAGCTCCCGCGGTCGTCCCATTCACGACCGCACCTGCGCCTGCCGGCGACCCCAAGCTGATTGAAGAGTTACAAAACGCCAATGTGACCTACCAATTCGAGCGCCCACCGAACCCCCTCGGAGGCATCTTGCTGAACCTTCTGCCGCTCGCGCTACTCGGCGGTTTCTGGTACCTGGCCTACCGGCGAGCGGGCGGGGCCGGCGAAGGGTTGGGCGGCATCTTTGGCGTTGGCAAGAGCAAGGCGATCGAGGTCAAGTCCGAGGATATTACGGTCACATACAAAGATGTAGGCGGGGCGGACGAAGCCATTGCCGAGCTCCAGGAAATCATCCAGTTCTTGAAGGCGCCCGAGCAATTCGCTCAACTCGGCGGGCATATCCCCAAGGGTGTGTTGCTCGTCGGGCCCCCGGGCACCGGCAAGACGCTGCTGGCCAAAGCAACGGCCGGCGAGGCCCGGGTGGCGTTCTTCGAGACCAGTGGCTCCGAGTTTGTCGAGATGTTCGTTGGCGTGGGCGCCGCACGCGTGCGCGACCTGTTCGAGCAGGCGCGCCGGGCGGCTCCGGCGATCGTTTTCATTGACGAGATTGACGCCATTGGTCAGAGCCGGGGAGGGGTGATGCGCATGGGCAGCAATGACGAGAGGGAGCAGACCCTCAACCAGTTGCTGGCGGAGATTGACGGTTTCAAAACCGACGCCAGCGCCCCAGTAATCATCATGGCTGCCACCAACCGTCCGGAAGTGCTCGACCCGGCACTTCAGCGCGCGGGCCGCTTTGATCGCCAGATCGCCATTGGCAATCCAGATCTCGTTGGCCGGGTGCAAATCCTGCGGATTCATAGCAAGAATGTGAAGCTGGCGGCAGACTTCGAACTGGAGCGGGCCGCCCGGATGACCGCCGGCTTCAGCGGCGCCGATCTGGCGAATGCCATGAACGAAGCCGCATTGCTCGCGGCCCGGCACAAGGCCGCGGCAGTCACGTTAAATGATTTCGAGTCTGCGATCGAACGGGTGATCGCAGGTTCCGAGAAAAGGAGCCGGGTGATGAACGAGCAGGAGCGAACGACGGTTGCCTATCACGAGTCTGGTCACGCGCTGGTGGCCGAGCTGGTGCCGCATGGCGAACCGGTCAGCAAGATCAGCATCGTGCCACACAGCCGTGGCGCCTTGGGCTACACCATGCAAATGCCAACCGAAGACCGCTCTCTGCTCACCACCGACGAACTGCGGGACCGGATCGCCGTGATGTTGGGCGGGCGGGCCGCCGAGATGGTGGAGTTTGGGACCATTAGTACCGGAGCCAGTGACGACATTATGCGGGCGACTGAGCTGGCTCGCCGCATGGTCACCGAATTCGGCATGAGCGAGAAGCTCGGCTCGGTGCGCTACGCAGGTCAACAGCTCCAATACTTGGGCGGGGCGGTCGAGGACAACAGCCAGATCAGTCCAGAGACTCGTCAGGTGATCGACGGCGAAGTCCAGCGTCTTGTGACCGAACAATACCAGCGTGCCCAGGCATTGCTGAAGGACCACCACCCGGCTCTTAAGGCCTTGGCCCGGCAACTGTTGAAGCAGGAGACGGTGAACGGCAGTGTCGTGAAAGAGGCGCTGGAGAATAGTTCGAGCCCAGGATCTCCTGCCGATGGCACTCATTGAAACTAAAGGCATCATTTCCCCACAGTCGAGTACCTGCCGGGAAGGAGTGTTGGCGAACGGAGAATTGAGCCGGGAGGATCTGGTGTACCGCCTGCTCGGACCCGGCGCGCTGAACACGCTGAACAAAACGAGTGAACCATGAAAACAAAAACCCTTTCCCTGGAACAGCTCCAGAAGATGGATGCCTATTGGCGCGCCGCCAACTATCTCTCGGCCGGCCAGATTTACCTCTACGACAATCCGCTCCTGAAGCGGCCGCTGACACTCTCGGATGTGAAACACATGTTGCTGGGTCACTGGGGCACAACGCCCGGGCAGAATTTCATCTATGTGCACCTGAACCGGGTGATCAAAAAATACGATCTGGACATGATCTATGTCTCCGGCCCCGGGCACGGCGGCCCGGCCGTTGTGGGCAACACTTACCTCGAAGGCACTTACAGCGAGATCTATCCCAACATCAGCCAGGATGAGGCCGGGCTTCGGAAGCTCTTTATTCAGTTCTCGTTTCCGGGGGGAATTCCCAGCCACGCCTCGCCGGAGTGCCCGGGCTCGATCCACGAAGGCGGCGAGCTGGGCTATTCGCTCAGCCATTCGTTCGGGGCGGTGTTCGACAATCCCGATCTGATCGTCGCCTGCGTCGTCGGCGATGGTGAGGCGGAAACCGGACCGCTGGCCACCGCATGGCATTCCAACAAGTTTCTCAATCCGGCCACCGACGGCGCGGTGCTGCCGATTCTGCATCTCAACGGCTACAAGATTTCCAATCCGACCCTCCTCGCCCGCATCACCCGCGAGGAATTGGAACAGTTGCTCCGTGGCTACGGGTGGACGCCCTACTTCGTCGAGGGTCATGAGCCCGAGCCAATGCATGAGGCCATGGCGGCGACGCTCGACACCGTAATTGAGCAGATCAAGAAAATCCAGCAGGACGCCCGCGTCCACGGCATTGTCGCGCGTCCGCGGTGGCCGATGATCGTCCTCAATACGCTCAAGGGCTGGACCGGACCGAAGGTGGTCGATGGCCTGCAGGTTGAAGGCACCTTCCGTTCGCATCAGGTGCCGCTTTCCGACCCGGCCGCCCATCCCGAACACCTCAAGTTGTTGGAAGACTGGCTGCGGAGCTACCGGCCGGAGGAACTCTTCGATCATCAGGGACGCCTGAGACCGGAATTGGCCGAACTTGCCCCCAAGGCCGAACGGCGCATGGGCGCGAATCCCCATGCGAATGGCGGCATGCTGCTCCGCGACCTCCGGATGCCGGATTTCCGTGACTACGCGGTCGACGTGCCCGCGCCGGGGGTGCGCGGTATGGGTGACACGCATGTACTCGGGCGTTTCCTGCGCGATGTGGCGAAGCTGAACAGTGAGCAGCAGAATTTCCGGGTCTTTGGCCCAGACGAGACGCTCTCCAACGGTCTGGAAGTCCTCTTTGAAGTGACCAAACGCCAATGGGATGCCGCGACCTCGCCGAACGACGAATTTCACGCGCCCTCCGGACGCGTGATGGAAATGCTCAGCGAGCACCAATGCGAGGGCTGGCTCGAGGGCTACCTGCTCACCGGGCGGCATGGACTCTTCAACTGCTACGAGGCGTTCATCCATATCGTCGATTCGATGTTCAACCAGCACGCCAAGTGGTTGAAGGTCACCTCGCAGCTGCCGTGGCGGCGGAAGATCGCCTCGCTAAACTACCTGCTGACCTCGCATGTCTGGCGCCAGGATCACAACGGCTTCAGCCACCAGGATCCCGGTTTCATCGACCACGTCGTGAACAAGAAGGCCGAGGTCGTGCGGGTTTACCTGCCGCCGGATGCTAACTGCCTGCTGTCGGTGATGGACCATTGCCTGCGCAGCCGCCATTACGTCAATCTCGTGATCGCGGGCAAACACCCGGCGCCGCAGTGGCTGACGATGGACGCCGCCGTCAAGCATTGCACCGAGGGCATCGGCATCTGGCAGTGGGCCAGCAACGACCAGGGCGTCGAGCCGGACGTGGTCATGGCCTGCTGCGGCGACGTGCCCACGCTGGAGACGCTTGCCGCGGTATCCATCGTTCGCGAGCATCTGCCCGAACTGAAGATCCGGGTGGTCAACGTCGTCGACCTCATGAAGCTGCAGCCGCAAACCGAGCACCCGCACGGGTTGAGCGACACGGATTTCGACGAGCTCTTCACCAAGGACAAGCCGGTGATCTTCGCCTTCCATGCCTATCCGTCGTTGATCCACCGGCTGACCTATCGCCGCACCAACCACGACAACATCCACGTCCGCGGCTACAAGGAAGAGGGAACCATCACCACGCCCTTCGACATGACGGTGTTGAATGATCTGGATCGCTTTCACCTCGTGATGGACACCATCGACCTCCTGCCGCAGACCGGCAGCAGGGGTATCTACCTGAAGCAGCAGCTCAAAGACAAGTTGATCGAGCATAAACAATACATCGACAAGTTTGGCGAGGACCTGCCGGAGATTCGGAATTGGAAGTGGGGCGCGACCAACGCAGGCAAACTCGCGTAGACCGGGCGGGCACCAATGTCCCCGGCGGACACGAAACGTGGAACCTTTCTGGTGGCCGTCGCAATCGTACCAAATTCAACTCGCCGGTACTGTTATTGGCTCATTCCCAACATTCGCGGATCAATCATGAAATTCAGCGTTCTAGCGCTTGACTACGACGGGACGATTGCGGTCGAGGGAGCGCTCGATTCTGACGTGCGGATCGCCATCGGGGAAGCCCGTGCTCATGGGATCGCGGTCATTCTCGTGACGGGGCGCATTCTATCCGAACTTCGACGGGTTGCGGGTGATCTTGGGTTTGTCGACGCCGTGGTGGCGGAAAACGGTGCAGTTCTCGCCTTCCCAAACGGTCTCTCGAGGTCGCTCGGCCATCCATGCCCGCCGGTTTTTCTCGATGAACTTCGCCATCGCCGGATTGAGTTTGCCGCGGGCCAGTGCGTCGTGGAGGCCGATGCGGCAGCCGCTCCGCAGATTCTCGCTGTGATTAGAGACCTGGAGCTGCCGCTTGCGCTGCTGTTTAACCGTGACCGCCTGATGGTGCTCCCACAGGCGATCAGTAAAGGCACCGGGTTACACAAAACGCTCACGGCGCTGCGCCTCTCGGTACACAACGCGATCGCGATCGGAGACGCCGAGAACGACCATGATCTTCTCGCGGTGTGCGAATATGCCGTGGCTGTCGGCTGGGGTAGTCAAGCTCTCCAGAAGATCGCCGATGAAATTCTGTCCGGAAATGGTCCGAGCGCCGTGGCGGCCTACATCCGGAGCGCAGAGCGGCAGATCAGGCTGCCCCCTGATCGGAAGGGCCGACACCGCGTAAACGTGGGCACGACGAGGGACGGGCATCTGCTTGCCCTTGCCATACGGGGCCGCAATGCCCTTGTCGCAGGAGACCCGCGATCTGGCAAATCCTGGGCCACGGGGCTTTACTGCGAGCAGCTTATTCTCGATGGCTACTGCGTGTGCGTCATCGATCCCGAAGGCGATTACGGTACGCTGGAGTCTCTGCCTGGCGTGATGCGGTTCGGAGGTGGCCATCAGCCACCCCAACTCGACGATTTGGCTCGCGGGCTGCAACACCCGGATATGAGCGTCGTTGTTGATTTATCCCATGTGCCATACCAAGAGAAGGTTGATTACCTGTACTCGCTCCTGCCGATGCTGGCTCGGCTCAGGCGCAGCACGGGATTACCACACCGGATCGTGGTCGATGAGGCCCATTACTTTCTTCATAAGCCCGACGCCGGGCGGTTGCTGGATCTTGACTTGGGCGCATACACGCTCGTGACGTATCGTTTGTTCGACCTTCACCCCGACGTTCGGAAGGCCATTGAAACGGTCGTTGTCACGCGCACCACTGACCCCGATGAAGTCCGGGCGGTGGTGGCAATGCTCGGCAAAGGGAATAGCGAGTCGGAATGGAAATCCATTCTCGCAGGGCTGGCCAACAACGAGGCCGTTCTTCTACCGGGGATTGAAGAGGCCGGGGAAAAGTTGCGACAGTTCAAACTTTTGCCCCGACTGACTTCACATGTCCATCATCGGTCCAAGTACTTGGATGTGCCGATGATTGAGGGCCAATCATTCGTATTCACGGATGATGGTAATCCTGTTGGCGCCCCGGCTCAGACGTTGAAGGAGTTCGTCTCGTCATTGGCGAACTGCCCGCCCAAGGTGCTTGATGGGCATGCGCGGCGAGGCGATTTCTCACGGTGGATTGCAGACGTGGTCCACGATCATTCCCTCGCATTGGTGATTAGAAAAGTGGAGCAGCGATATCGGCTGGGGCTCATCCACGATATCCATCAAGCGCTGGCCAGGCCGATCCAGACGCGCTACGGAATCACTTCGGAAGTGTCCGGGCAACTTTCCCTTATCAGGGGTGGTAACGCGCCAGTTGCGGAGGCAGATAAACCAAGTTGATGCTCGGGTCCACAATTGCACACCATGGGACCGAAAGGAATTCACGCATATGCCCATTGACTATTTCCCATCCCGTTTGGGAGTTCGCACGGTCATCCGGGAGGGCCGTCCAGAGGACATTCCCCAGTTGATCGATGGTCTGGTTTCCCTTTCGTGTGAGAGCCGGACGGCCCGATTCTTCTACGATAGGGTGGCGCCGGACGACGTCGGCGCCGGCCGGCGATCGCAGCCCGTGATGTCCAATAGCAGGGTGGATTAGCCGATCTTCCGTCATGGATCTCCGTTCATTACCGCAACTTTCCCATAGCGTCCGTCGGATCGGCGAGGTCGTCGGCGTCCTCGCGAAATATGGGCTCGCGGAGTGGCTGAGTCATACCGAATTCGGACACGCGAAGAGACTTTTCACTGGCAAGGAAGGTGAGTTGCTGGCCGGGCAATCGCACGCCGCGCGCATCCGTCTCGCGGTCACCGAGCTGGGCACGACCTACATCAAGTTCGGCCAGATGCTCAGCACCCGGCCCGATCTCGTCGGGCAGGACGTCGCGGATGAACTGGCCAAGTTGCAGCACAGCGTGCCACCGGACGCGCCTGAAATCGCGCGCGCCACGATCGCCGCAGAACTGGGACGGCCGGTGGCCGAGATCTTCGCTGAGTTTGATTCCACCCCTATCGGCTCCGCCTCGATCGGACAGGTCCATGGTGCCCGCCTGCAGGATGGCCGCGCAGTGGTGGTAAAGGTGCAGCATCCGGGCATCGAGTCGCGCATCCGGAGCGACCTCGAAATTCTGCAAAAACTCGCCGGATTTGCGGAGAAGTCGGCGGAACTGAAACGCTACCAACCCGTGGCCGTGGTCCAGGAGTTTCGCCGTTCGCTGTCGCGCGAACTCGACTTCAGCCGCGAGGAACGGAATCTCCAGCAGTTCGCCACCAATTTCGCCGCCGACCCGATGGTGCATTTTCCGCAAGTCTTTTCCGAGCTGTGCACCAGCCGCGTGCTCACGATGGAATTACTCACCGGCGTGAGCTTGCGCGAAGCCGGCCACCTCGAAGAGATCGGCGTTGACCGCGAGGAACTCGCCCGCCGCGGCGCGACCATCTGGATGGATATGGTTTTTCGCGACGGGTTCTTTCACGCCGATCCTCATCCCGGCAACCTGGTCGTGCTCCCCGGTGGCACCATCGGCATCCTCGATTGCGGCATGGTTGGCCGCATCGACGAAACGTTGCGCGAGACCATTGAGGAGAGCCTGGTCGCTATCAACAACCACGACGGCGCGCACCTCGCACGCCTCATCATGGAGCTCTGCTCCGCCCCAGCGGACTTTGACGAAGGGGCTTTCAGCGCCGATGTCGCCGACTATGTGGCCTTCTATGGCAGCCAGTCGATCGACCGCCTCCAGCTCGGCGGCGCTCTCAATGAGATGGTCCGAATCATCTCGCGTTACCAATTGATCCTGCCGAGCGGCGTCTCGAGCCTCATCAAGATGTTCGTGATGCTCGAAGGCACGGCGCAGTTGCTCAGCCCGGCGGTGAACATGCTCGAGCTGATCGGGTCGTATCAGCGCAAGATTCTCCGGCGCCGCCTGTCGCCGCGCGTGCAATGGCGGAAATGGCAGCGCGTGCTCGGCGAATGGCGCCACATCGGTGAGTCGCTCCCGCGCGGCCTCGACGAGGTTTTCAAAAGGATCCAGAGCGGCACGTTCGACATCCATCTTGAGCATCGCCGGCTCGAACCCTCGGTAAATCGGTTGGTGATGGGCATGATCACCAGCTCCCTGTTCCTCGGCTCGGCGGTATTGTGGAGCAACAAGGTGCCGCCGCTTGTGGGCGGCTTTTCCGTGGTCGGCGTGCTCGGCTGCGGGCTCAGCGCGGTTCTCGGGTTGCGCTTGCTGAACAAGATCTGGCGCGAATAGTAATGCCATGACGGCACCGCAAGAATCTGATTTGGCTCACTTCGGGCCTGCGTTCACCCGCGATTCGTCGGGCGTCCGGTTGGTCCTGTTCGCAACGGGCAGGGCGTTGCGGCTGAGTTAAGCATCATGAGCAACCTGCCGCCCTTTTCCTCGTTAGGGCAGATGAATGAATCCGTCATGGGCCGGATCTACGGGAAGTTTTCTGGCCACGATTCGTCCACCGCAACGCGCCTTCTCCTCATCGTCGCACTTGCCATCGCCACGCACCTCGTGGTCAAGTTCATCCGGCATATCAGTGAATGGATCATCTACAAGATCCACGAGCACCAAGGTCCGCTCCACCTGGTGACGCAGCAGCCGAAATTCATCACACTGACCCGCGTCATCGTCAATGGCATCGTCTTTGCCGTCTATTTTCTCGCGCTGGGACTGATCCTGCAGGAATTCGGCGTCAACCTGACGGCCTATTTGGCGAGCGCCTCCATCATTGGCCTGGCCATCAGTTTCGGTTCCCAAGGCCTGATCCAGGACATCGTGATTGGCCTGACCCTGATTTTTGGGAACGCAATGGATGTGGGCGACATGGTGGAGATTTTTGCCTCAGCCACGATCATCGGCCGCGTGAAGGAAATCGGATTGCGCTTCACGAAGATCACGAACGTCTACAATCAAGAAGTGTTCGTCCCCAACCGCACCATCGCCAACGTCAGCCGGTTCCCGCACGGCGGCGTCGACACTTATGCCGATGTGTGGATTCCAAGCGGCGCAGATCAACAAAAGGTCGCCCGGCTCATCGAGAGCGTGGCCAAAGGAATGTGGGCGCAATTCGGCGCGATTATTCTGAGCGAGCCTGGCATTGGGGAAATGGAAACGACGCCGGGCGGAGGCTGGAGCTTCTTTCGCGTCCATTTCAAAATCTGGCCGGGACAAGGGAGCTTGATCGAAACCACGTTTCGGCAGCAGGTGGTCAAGGTCATGAAAGCCTTCGATCCGGCTTACGCGGACTGGCAGGTGCCCGTTACCTACCGCGCTGTCGCCGCCCCCCAGAGTGTTTCTGTGCGCCGTAAATCGAATTCGGGTGGACTAACAGGCTGAAACTGGACAAACAACCTGAGAATATACCCGCTCTGTACGGAATGACGCCTGCTCAATTCCCCGGCGCGGGTATCCGCAAGGTCGCCGGAATCTTGCCTCCCAAATCGGGGCTCGTCGTCATTGTGCCGGACGGCCACCGAACGCGCACGCGGCGAAGCGGATTCCGTTCCGTGAAGCCGAAGAACAGGGCCGCGGTCGACTGGCTGTAGTAGCCCGAGCCGGCGCAGACTTCTCCGGTCTCGGCCGTGCCGTCGGCATATTCCGCGGTGACGCGCGCGCCCACCGCGTGGGGGTTGCCGGGCTTCCCGCGCAGGACGACGCGGATCGAATGCCGGCCCGCGACGCCCCGGTTGCGAAACGCCAGCGTCGCTTCGCCGTTCCGCGAGACCAGGAAGCCCGGCCAGCCATCGCCGGCGAGGTCGATCAGCGCCAGCGCCTTGGCGTCGCCGGGCACCACCAGCCCGCTCTCAATCGGGGGCACGGGCGCGAAATTGCCACGGCCGTCTCCGAGGAGCAGCTGACTTAACCCGCCGTCAAAACGGCCGATCGCCGGCGCCGGCGCGTAGGAATTCTGCACGACGTAGAGACCGGCGTGCCCGGCGCCGTCGAAGTCGCCGGCCACGAGGCCGTCGGCCGGAGCGATCTGCGCGATGCGCGGCCAGGGCTCGAAACGATAACCGCCGTCCGGCTGGCTGAGGAATACGCCGCTGCGCAGCTCCGTGGCCGCCAGGCGCTTCGCGGCGGCCAGCCGGTCGGCTCCGAGGATCTCCGGCAGCGTGGCGGCGGCATAGTCGTTATTCCATCGGTAGCGCCGGAGCACGGAGGGGATCGCCGCGCCGAGGTCCGTGCGGCTGCGCCGCGGATACAGCTGGCCGTTCTCGTAATACGCCTCGACGAGCTCGGCGGAGCCGCGGCCGGCGAAATCGCCGGAGAAGAGCAACGCGGGGTGTTCCGGATCGGCATGGTATTCCGTGTTCAGCCCCGCGTTTCCCACCGCGAAATCGGGGCGCCCGTCACCGTTGAAATCCGCTGCTGCGATCGAGCGCCACCAACCCGTCCCCGCCGATGCGAAGCCCGCCTTTTCCGTCCAGTCCTCGAACTTCTTTCCCCCGTCGTTATGAAAGTACTTCACCTGGCCCCACTCGAGGGTCAGCAGCAGGTCCGGCCAGCCGTCGCCATCGACGTCGCACCAGAGCGCCGACGTGACCATGCCCACATTGCGCAGCATCGGCGCCACGGCATCGGTGACGTCGACGAACTTCCCGCCGCGGTTCGCCAGCAGCACGCTTTGGGGCGCCGCAGGGTAGAGCCCGGGCGAGACCCGCCCGCCGATGAACAAATCGAGCCGCCCGTCGCGGTCGAAGTCGGCGGCGCAGGCTGCGCCGGCGCTTATCGACAGGGGCGGAAGAGTCCCTTCCGGCGCCGGCTCGAAGTGTCCGTGTCCGTCGTTCAGGAACAGCCGCGGCTGGTATTCCGGCGAGCCCGCGGGCTCGCTCGCTCCGCCGGCCGTCACGAGCAGGTCATCGCGGCCGTTCCCGGTGGCGTCAAAAAGCAGCAGCGGTCCGTCGTCCACGTTGGGCGGCGCGGCCAGCGCCGGCGAAGCCACGGGCTCCCAGGCCCCCGTGCCCCGCGGCAGGAGGACGCGCCGGGGCTCCCGCGTTGTCCCTCCGATGCACACGCCGTCGCGCCCGCTTCCGTCCAGGTCGCCGACGGCGATCGCCGGTCCGCGGCGGTTGAGCCTCGCGGGGAGCAACCGCTGGTCGAGGAACTCGTCGTAGAAATCCTCCGGCGCGGTCCATGAGAGGTTGGCGGTCCGGCTCGTTTCCGCAAACTGGGGCTCCCCCTCGACTGTGCTTCCGCCTTCGCTGGAGCTACGGCCAACAGGCGGGGCGGGCCCTTCGACTCCGCTCAGGGCAGGCGGCAGGGGCGCCCCTTCGACTCCCATTGGCCTCGATATTTCGTCGGGACGCGACGCCCTCGTCGCGTGCTCGACGGCAATCGGCGACGAGGGCGTTGCCGCTCCAAGTGACACCGCGGCGCCGGCGCCAGAGCGCTTATTAAATGCCTCGGGCGGACCTGCCGGCGGCGCCGAGGGCTCGGTGATGGTGAACCGTCGATCAGCAGGAAGGTTCTCGAAGGTCTGCACCGCGCCGCTGGGCCACGACACCGTGAGCCGCCGGATCACCGCATCGTCGCCCATGCCGAAATGAACGATCGGTTCGCTGCTCGACATGAACCCGCGCGCGAGCATGAGCGTCCGGACCTGGACGCCCGCCGCGCTTTCGAGCGTGACCTTCGCTCCGACGCCGGACCGGTTGGAAAGGGTGCCCTTCGACAGGCTCAGGGCCTTGAGCGGAGTCGAAAGGCCGCGCAGGGCGAAGATGACCCGGTGCCCGGTGTCGCCGTTGTTGCGCAGCAGCGTCACCCCGGCCTGGAAATTGCTGTAGACGAGATCCATGTTGCCGTCGCCGTAGAGGTCGCCGAAGGCCGCCCCGAAGCTCACGCCCTTCTGGTCCAGCCCCCAGGCGTGCGAAACGTTCTCGAAGCGCAGGTCGCCCCGGTTGCGAAACGCATTGTGGGTCTCGGCGAACAACGGGCTGTTCCGCACGAGTTGTTCGCGGGCGAGCTCGCTGCCGGCCATAGCCCGGCGCGCGATCAGGTCCTGATTATGAATTTCGCGAAACATCCCGTTTGTTACAAAAAGGTCCAGCCGCCCGTCGTTGTCCAGGTCCTCCCAAATGGGCGCCCAGGTCCAGTCAGTCGCATCGAGCCCCGCGAGGTGCGCCGCCTCCAGGCATCGGCCGGTCCCGGTGTTCAGGTACAGTGCGCTGCAGGGGAACTGGCGGACTTCATCCGAGCCTTCCTCGGGTTCGCGCATTCGCGCCCGGGTTTCCGCCATCGCGCGCTGGTCTTCAACGTGGTCGGTCGCCGCCATGTCCGCGACGAGCAGGCCGATCCGGCCGTCGTTGTTCACATCGCCGAAATCCGAGCCCATCGACGAATAGGGCGTGTGGGGCAACACCCGGGAGGTGACGTCGGTGAACGTGCCGTCGCGGTTGTTGTGATAAAGCGCATCGGGAACCGCGAAGTCGTTCGCGACGTACAGGTCCGGCCAGCCGTCGTCATCGTAGTCCCACCACACCGCCGAGTTCCCGTGCGTCGGCCCCGGGCAGACCCCGGAGCGCGCCGACACGTCGGTGAACGTGCCGTTGCCGTTGTTGTGGAAGAGATAGTCCCGCTGACCCTCCGGATGGGCCACCGCATCGAGGACGTTGGTTTGGATGAAGACATCCAGCCAGCCGTCGCGATCGTAGTCGCAGAAGCAGGCCATGACGCATGCGTCCTTCACGTCGAGCCCGTATGCGTGCGCCTCCTCCTTGAACGTGCCGTCGCCCTGATTGATGTAGAGCAGATTCGGCGCGTCGAACCGGCAGACGTAGATGTCGAGCAGGCCGTCGTTGTTCACGTCGACGAAGGTCGCGCCCTGCTTCCAAATCCTGGCGGCCGCGCCGTGGTCGCCGACTCCGGCCTTTTCGGTGACGTCTTCGAACTTCCCGCTGCCGAGATTGCGAAAGAGGCGGCAGCTCCCCATCTTGTTGACGACAAACAAATCCGGCCGGCCGTCACCGTCGTAATCGCCGATGGCGACGCCGGTGCCGATGGCTCCGATTTCCAGCTCGCGCGCCCGCCGGCCCCACAGCTCCGGGTCGTCGTAGTTGTTCTCGGTGCGCACGCCGCTTTCCTCGGGGGGAACGATCGTGAAGAGCGTCTGGCCGCGGGCCCCGGATCTCGGCGCGAGCGGCTGCTCCTCAATGCCACCTGCCTTGGGCAGAGTCGAAGGGCCGGCGGAGGCGGGGGTCGGATCGGGCGTGGCCCGGACCGCGGAGCCGCCGATTGCGAGCGTCACGAGCACCCCGGCTAATGCGGCGAGCGAGCGAATGCTCGGTGTCGCCCGTAGGGGCGCAGGCTTGCTGCGCCCATCCTGAAGGGCGCGACAAGATCGCGCCCCTACGAGTCCGGTCATCACAGAGGCTTTGGGATAGCTTCCCGGGAGAGATGTCGTGCTTTGCATCATTCCTCACGGAGTCTGGCGCACCTTCCCGCCCGGGCTCACCACCACCGGGCCCACCCAGCGGGTGTTGTACGCCTTGATCCAGGAGTCGTCGAGTCGGGCGGGCCTGGGCTCATGCCCGTAGGCCTGGTCGTCCATCCCCTGGAACGGCAGCGGCCCGAGCTGCCAGCCCTCGCCGACGTGGAAATCGGCGTCCTTGTCCCATCCCACCACGTGAAGGAAGAAGTCGCGCGCCATGCCCGGCGCCGGCGGCGGCAGTTGCGCGGCGTCGAACGACAACGCCAGTTCGTCGCCGCCGGCCAGCAGCACCAGCCGGTCGTCGCGCCGCGCAAGAAGATCCCCCACCGCGCCGTACCTGGTGAACCAGCCGGACGGCGTCCGGTCCCAGGGCGGCGTCGGCGAAGCCTCCGCGTAGACCGGCGTGAGGGGAAGCGACGCCGGCAGGTCGGCGTAGCGGCCGTAGCCGTGCCAGTGCAAATCGGTGCGGGCGGGTTGCAGGGTGTGCTCTTGCGTGCCCGCCTCTCCGGCCTTCTCGCACAGCAGCGCGCAATCCCAGTAGATCTCGTAGGCCGTGGACAGCCGGAGCCGCTGCGTCCCGGCGGGCAGCTTGTTCTCCAGGTCGACGAGGATGGTCTTGGTCTTGCCGGCGGGCGTTCCGACCTCGACGTCCACTTTCCGCCAGGTTCCGTCCGGGAGCTCTGCGTCGAGCACGGGGAACGGGAACGGCAGCGTTGGATCGATGGACCCGGCGATGTTCGCCATCCCGCCGCCAAAATGCAGCCAGCCCGTCAGCGCCAGCACCAGCGGACGCTCAACCGCCAGCGGACCGAAATCGAGCGTGACCGAGAACGGTTCGGCCAGCCCGCGCAGCTGGGGCCGGCGCAGCTGCACCGGGGAGACCATCTGGTTGTCGACCCGGGCCAGCGCCGCCGTGACGTCGAGGCCGTCGCTGCGCACCGCGTGCCGGGGCGGGGCGAGCAGGCGCAGCGTCCAGAGCTCGTGCGGCGGGAACGGCGGGGCGGGGCGCATTTTGCTTGTCGGGTGAACGACCGTCCCGAGTGGGTGATCGACGGCGATGAGCCGGACCTCGTCCAGATAGAGCGCTTCGCGCAGCTCGTCGGTGATGCGGATCTCGTAGGCGCCGTTCCGCGGCGGGAATCTCGTTGCATCGCCCAGCGACAGCAGTTCCTCCGAGTCGGCCGGCACATACCGTTTCTCGCTCTCCGGCAGACCGAGCGGGGCGGCGCCGAGGATGTCCGTCACGAAGGCGAAACCATGTCCGTCCCAGGCGTACAAATACGGACACGAGCCGCTCGGGAGCGTCGGCTCGGTCACCGTCACCACCTCCCGGCCCACCGGGACGTCGACCTGGGCCGTGGAGAGGTCGAACCAGTGCACCTTGAGCGCGTCGAGCTGCCGGTGCTGCCCGACGCCGATCTCCAGGGGATTTCGCCGCACCGTGCGGCTCGTGCGCCAGTTGCCCGCCAGCACCTCGACGCGGACCCCGAGCGAGCTGGTGTTGGAACGGTTGCCGGCGAGGCGCAGCTTGAACTGGGCGTTCCAATTGCCTCCTTCGTTCCTCCAGAAGCGCAGCCCGGCGTCCGAACTCGTCACCAGGTCGATGTCGCCGTTGCCGGCGAAATCGGCGGCCGCCATCCCGTCAACCGGGCCGGTGTTGTCCAGACCGAGCTCCTTCGTCACATCGGTGAATCCGGCGTGGCCGGCGTTGCGCCAGACCCGCACGCCGCTGCTGCCGTAGGCGAAGATGTCGAGCCAGCCGTCGTTGTCGAAATCCTCCAGCAGCAGGCCCGCGACGGGAAATCCGTCCAGGGGCAGGCTCAACCTCTGGTTCTGGTCGCGCCCGATGATTTCGAGCGCCGTGGCCGTCGCGATGACCGCCTCCGAACGGAGGTCGTTGTCGAGGTCGCCCGTGGCCATCACCGCCCCGGAGGGCCAGCCTCCGGCCAAGGCGCCCGCCGCGAACGCCGCGGCGCGCTTCTTCGCATAAAACACGGGCGGGGCGTCCGCGCGCGCGATGAACACCCCCGGCAGGCCCTCGTTGTTCCAGTCATCCGTCATCACCTGGGTGGCGCGGGGCAGCGCCCGGGGCAGTCCGGAATCGTTCCAGTTGCCGTCGAAATAGAAGTTGCCGAGATTGCGGTAAAAACCGAGACCGGCCCCGCCCGGCTGCACCACGACCAGATCCAGGTTCCCGGTGAAATCGAGGTCGGCCAGCAATCCGGCGGTCGCCTTCACTCCATCGAGCCCCGCCGCGCGGGTTGCGTCGCGGATCCGGCCGTGCGCGTAGAACTTGAACACGCGCGAATCCTGCTCGCCGAGCACGACGACGTCGTCGATTCCGTCGTTGTCCAGGTCTCCGGTCAGGGCGACCCGGTACCCGGCCCTGGCGGGCGCGGGCAGCGGCCGGCCGGGCGCCGAGAAATGGCCGCCGCGGTTGTCGAGCAGGAGAAACCCGCCGTCCCTGGCCTGCGCGAACAGGCTCGGGCGCCCGTCGCGATCGTAGTCAATGACGGCCAGCGGACCCCGGCAGCCGGCCGCCAGCGCGCCGAACACCTCGGCTGTGGCCTCCGTGAAACGAACCGGAATTCCCCGGGGATCCGGCTGGTCGAGGATGAACGGCGACAGCGGCCGGGTGTATTTGCAGCGTTCCAAGTCAGTTGCGGTGACGGGCGTGCCGTTCCGGCGCGCCTGGATCCGCTGGTGCTCCTCCAGTTCGTGCGCCGCATCGTCGGCCCGGCCCGTCCGCCGGTAAAGCTGGCTTAACTGGAAGTGCGCCGACGGATGGTCGGGCACGGCCCGGATCACGTTCTCGAAATCGCGGATCGCGTCGGGAATCTGCCCGAGTTCCTCCTGGGCCATGCCCGTCTGGAAATCGAGTGCCGGCACCGCGGGGTCGATCTTCCAGGACTGCTGGAACGACTCCGCGGCGGACTCGGGACGGTTCTCGCGGAGAAGTGCGCATCCGAGCAGGTAATACGCCGCCGCGCTGTTGTGATCGAGATCGAGGACCTGCCGGCACAGGGGCGCCGCGTCGTCGGGCCGGCCAGCCAGGAGACAGGCGTTGGCCAGGTTGAGCCGGACGTCGGTGCTCTCCGGCGAAAGTCGCAGCGCCCGGGTGTAGACGCCGATCGCGGCGACCGCATCGCCCTTTTCCAGCAGGCCGTTGCCGCGGTTCATCAGCTGCGTAAATGCGGCGGACGCCGTCGACGACCGGTGCAGCCAAAAAGCGCCCGCGACGACCGCGACCGCCAGGAACGCACCGCTCACCCAGATCAGGCGCTTGGACATATCCGACTCGTTAGCAAAAGGACCACGGCTCCACAACTGTCATTCGGCGGTCGTTTTTTTGCATCGGGTAGCGGCGGACGATGAAGTGGCCGCGCGAGAACGTCCGGTTTCGTGGTGTGATGAGCCCGTGGGCACCTGGCCCGGCTCCGCCGCAACCGGATGCGAACATGAGATTTCGCCCACGAATCGACACGAATCGCACGAATGGACGGTTACAGGAATTCGTGGCCATTGGTGTGCATTCGTGGGTCACGACTGGCGCAGTGAAGAAGCACGCAGCAACTCGCCGGCTTCGCGGCATAGGAAGACCGGGCAGGACAAGGAGAGGTCGAGGAGATGATATCACGACGTGCGCCGGAACGGGGTGGGATCCGTGGGGGAGGTGAGGATGCGGCGGTGGGAGGGAGATCACGTCGGACAATGCGGGCGACCGCCAAACACTTAATCGAAAAGGGGCGAATTGCCGCGAACGCGGGGCCAGTCGCCGGGGCGGTTTCTTGCACGCGGGGCGGAGATTCATTCGCCGGCGAAACACCCGGGTTCCTCTCGCATGGGCGCAGGCTTGGTGCGCCCGCACCCGGGTTCCTTTCGTAGGGGCGCAGGCTTGCTGCGTCCGCCGTCTTGTCCATTCGACAGATTCGACAAGCTCATGGTCTTCAACTCCGTCTTTACGCCTTGCGGGGCTGCTGCGGTTGGAGTGGGCTGTGGCTCGTCAGTTGTCATCTCGGTGGTCAGGTTGGGCCCTCAGCGCCCGCCCGACCACCCCATGTCAACTTTGGATCCATGCTTAATCAGTCATCAAAGGAGAACGACATGGATGAGCGCAAAGCAAAGTTGTTCGGGTGGTCGGTGGTGTTTTCATCATGGCTGGCGGTCTTCTGCCTCTTCGGTTATCGCGCCACCTTCGCAATCCTCAAGGGACCCATGGGCATATGCCTTGGATGGACGACGGCCCAGGTGACCCTCGGTTTTTCCCTGATGATGGTTTGCTACGCCGTGACCTCCTATTTCAGCGGAATGATCCTCGACAAATGGGGGACCAAGCCCGTTTACGGCATCGCCGCGATTTTTGGCGCCCTGGGCTTCCTGCTGACGGCCACGATCAGCACTCAGATGGCCTATCTCTTCACCTTCGGATTGCTGGGCGGTGTGGCCACGGGCATGCTCTGGGTCACCTCCACCGTCTCCGTCCGCAAGTGGTACGTGGGTCACACCTACGGGACGATGTGGGGCATTGCCTTTGCCGGCGCCCCCATGTCCCAGTTCATCATGGCCCAGGTGGTCAAGCCGGCCTTGAGCGCCACCCAAGGCAGGCTGGACATGGCCCTCCAGTTTCTCATTCCAAACGCTTCGGCCCTGACCGGAAGGGAGCTGGCCATGGCCATGGCCGCAAAGCTGAAGGAGCCCGCGACCCTTCTCAATCCAGCGGTCAACGAAGCCATCCGGGCCCTGGATCACGCCTGGCGGTCCCAGATGACCATCCTGGGCGTCATCGTCTTCATCGCCCTTGTCGTGGCCGTCCTGGTGGCCAAACAGTCCCCCGAGCATTACGGTCTCAAACCCTTCGGGGACCTTCCCGCCTCCGGCGGCGCAGCTCGCGTGGAATACAACTGGTCCACCAAAGAGGCTTTTTCCACGTGGGCCATATGGGCCGCAATCCTCACTTTTATCACCAGTATGATGGCGGAATTCCTCATCTGGACGCAGGTGGTGAGCTATTGGACATCCGACATCGGGTTCACCCTCAAGAAGGCCACGGATACCTATGCGATCATCGGCCTCGTCGGCCTCGTCTCCATGCCCCTCATGGGCAGGGTGGCCGACAAGGTCGTCCATGCCATCAACGATGAGGTCAAGGGCCGCAAGGTCATGCTGATTGCAGGCCCCCTGACGGGCGTCATCGCATGCCTGCTCCTGTTGGCCACCGGCCGGGGCGACATCTTCGCCTACGCGGCCTGCTTTTTCTTTGCCGTCTATTGGGCCGTTGTGCCTGGCGGCGTGGTGGGCTACATCGGTGCCGTCTATCATCGCAAGACCCTCGGGAAGATCTGGGGTCTGGCAACCATGATTGTGATGGGCATCGGGCCCTTCCTCGGTTCCTTCATCGGCGGATGGATGAAGGATGTCTCGGGCAGTTTCACCTACTCCATCTGCTTCGCGCTCTGCTCATTCATCGTTTCCATCCTGCTGGCCACCTCCCTGCCCCTCAAGGCGGAGCCCAGGCAGCGCTGGTGAAAGCGTTTCGGAGCGCGGGCCGGCCGGTCGGCGATTGTCATTTGGCGCCACCTGCCCTTCAAATGGCGCATGGATTTCAAGCTCCATGCCGGATATGCGCCGACTGGCGACCAGCCGCAGGCGATTGAGGCGCTCGTGCGGTCCCTGCGGGCGGGCAACCGGCATCAGACGCTCCTCGGGGTCACCGGCTCCGGCAAGACCTTCACGATGGCGAACGTGGTGGCGCGGCTGAACCGGCCCACGCTCGTGATCTCCCATAACAAGACGCTGGCGGCGCAACTCTTCTCGGAGTTCAAAAATTTCTTCCCGGAGAATGCCGTCGAGTACTTCGTCAGCTACTACGACTACTATCAGCCGGAGGCCTACCTGCCGTCGACGGACACGTACATTGAGAAGGACTCCTCCATCAACGAGGAGATCGAGCGCCTGCGCATCTCCACGACGAGCTCCCTGGTCAGCCGGCGGGACGTGATCGTCGTCGCCAGTGTTTCGTGCATTTACGGCCTCGGGTCGCCCGAGGACTTCACGGAGCTGCGGATTGAGCTGCGCCGCGGGGTGGCGCTCGGCCGCGACCGCCTGCTCGAACGTCTGGTCGACAACCTTTATGAACGCAACGATTACGAGCTGAAGCGGGGCTGTTTCCGGGTGCGCGGGGACGTGGTCGACGTGATGCCCGCCTATTCCGAGCAGGGATTGCGCGTGGAATTCTGGGGCGAGGACATCGAGGCGCTGGGCGAGTTTGATCCCCTGACCGGCGCGGTCCTGCGGCCGCTCGAGCGGTTTGACCTCTATCCCGCCAACCAATATGTGACGACGCGGGGAAAACTCGAGGGCGCGATCGCCGGCATCAAGGCCGAGCTGGAGGAGCGGGTCGCCGGGTTCGAGAGGAACGGCCGCTACCTTGAGGCGCAGCGCATCCGGATGCGGACGAATTACGACCTGGAAATGCTGCAGGAGATGGGCTTTTGCAGCGGGATCGAGAACTACTCGCGGCATCTGGCGGGCCGGAAGCCGGGGGAGCGCCCATGCTGCCTCATCGATTTCTTCCCGAAGGATTTCCTGCTGTTCATCGACGAGAGCCATGTGACGGTCCCGCAGATCGGGGCGATGTTCAACGGCGACCTGGCGCGCAAGCAGGTGCTGGTGGACTTCGGATTCCGCCTGCCCTCGGCGCTGGACAACCGCCCCCAGAGCTTTGCCGAATTCGAGCAGATCACGGGGCAGACGGTCTTCGCCTCGGCGACGCCGGGGGCGTTCGAGCTCGGGCGCTCGACGGTCGTGGCCGAGCAGCTCGTCCGGCCGACGGGATTGCTGGATCCCGAGATCAGCCTCCGGCCCGTGAAAGGGCAGGTGGAGGATCTGATCGGCGAGATCCGGGCGGCGGCGGAGAAGGGCGAGCGGGTGCTCGTCACCACGCTGACCAAGCGCCTTTCGGAGGATCTGACGGCGTTCCTGCGCGAAGCGAAGATCCGCGTGGAGTACCTGCATTCGGACATCGATGCGATCGAGCGGGTGGAGATCCTCCGCAATCTCCGGCTGGGCAACTTCGACGCGCTGGTTGGCATCAATCTGCTCCGCGAGGGGCTCGACCTGCCGGAGGTGGCCCTGGTGGCCGTTCTCGATGCGGACAAGGAAGGCTTTTTGCGAAGCGAGACCAGCCTGATCCAGACGGCGGGGAGGGCGGCGCGCCACGAGTGCGGCCGGGTGATCTTCTACGCCGACCAGCTCACCCACTCGATCCGCAAGACGATCGAGGTCACGCGCCGCCGCCGCGAGAAACAGCTCGCCTACAACCGCGAACACGGGATCACGCCGCACGGGGTGAAGCGCTCCGCCCAGGCCAGCCTGCGCGTTTTCGACGGGACGAAGGGCGGCCGGGAGCCGCCGGTGGTGGCCGAGGGGGACGCGGCGGACGTGGCGGCGGTCATCGCCGAGATGGAGGAAGAGATGCAGGAGGCTGCCGGGAAGCTGGAATTCGAGCGGGCCGCGGTCATCCGCGATCAGATCAACGCCCTGAAGTCAGGCGATTTCATGAAAAGGCCGGGGCAGGCGCCCAGGGCGGCATCGAAGAAGAATGGAAGCGCGCCACGGAGGCCGCGGGGGCGGTAGGGCGGGGCGCCGGGCTTGTCCACGGGGGCGCATCTCCCGATTGACGGCAGCGTCTGGCGCGCGCAGTTGTGGCACGGGCGCACGGGCATCCTGCCCGTGGACGCGCGCCATGCAACAGGGGCAAGATGCCCATGCCACTCGCGCCACGGCCAATCGGCAGATGCGTCTTGTCCACGGCGCCGGTCTCCAATTCCCTTGCACCCTGCGCAAGTCCCTGCGTTTGCTGGAAAGGCAACGAGATCGCCAGAACCCGCGTTTCTCCCCGCGCCATCCTCCCACCCGGGCCCGGAAATGAAAAAGGCAAGAGTGCTTGGGGCAATCCTGCTCATCATCCCGCTCCTGATCGCAGCTGCAATCATCCTGCGCAGCACCCGGTTTTGGTATGGCATGGATGTTGTCGTTTTCTTCATCGCCGGCATCGCGGGTCTGTCATTGCTGGCGCGGAAGGATCCGTAGACGAGGAGGTCTGGCGACGCGGTTGGGCCGGCCGGCCCGGGGCGGCGCACGATTACACGAAATGTGTGCATATATTTCTACTGTTCTTAAAAACCATAAATCTAGGATTGCCTTGGCCGGGATCCTGCCGGACGATTGCCCGCGGCGATGAACCGGTGTGCCCGAAACTTGCGATTCTGGTGGTTGGCGCCGTTTGGGTTCATTGTCGTCCCCCTCCGCCCTGAGCCGTTCTGTGTCCGGGTTCCCTGGAGCGCCGCAACGACGCCCTACTGGTCCGTTTCCTGGCTTCCCGATGGTTCGCTTGTCGCCGGCACGAATCAGCTCGTCGAGTTCGCCGATGACGAGCGCAGGGCCGAGCCCGCGCCCGGGTTGTCCGCCCTCCGGGTGTTGCTGCCGGTCAGCGGCACCCGCCTGCTGGCGGCCGGCGTGGGCGACGCGACGCTTTTTGACCGGAGCACCGGAGTCTGGCGCCATGATACCGGGCGGGCCCTGCAAAAGCCCGCGAGCGGGATTATCGACGCCCGGATTTCGGACGACGGGGCGTCGGTGGTCCTCGCCGCGATCGGAAGCGTTCAATACGTCCATGGGAATCGGGCCTCCGAGTGGGCGGTTCCTACGCTCAGCCGGATCTGTCTGGGCCGTGTTTCAGGCCGTCTCGCGGTTTGCCACCCTCCCTACGCCGTCCTGGGGATGACGCCGCGGGGCCCGGTCGAACGGCCCGATCTCGCCTGGGCTGACGGAGCCGCCATGCTCCTGTCAGCGGGCGGCCGGATCGTCGGGATCTTCCAGGGCCGGATTGGGGTGTTCCATCCCGACGGGACATTTCTTTGGGAGCCATCGGAAGCGGAGAAGATGCTCGCGGAATGGGTCATCGATGCCGGGGGTGACGATCGCGTGTTATGGATTGCCACAAACAAGGGTGGCATCCGTTGGTATGATCCCGCGACAGGCGGCAAGATTGCGGAAGCCCATGTTTCCAGGGAGTTGAGCGGCCGGATCTGTGCGGTCAACCAGCATCCCGACGGCCGCCTCGCGGTCGCCACTGAATCGTGTCTCTATGTCGTCTACCCGCCCTCGGTTTCGTCCGCCCCGTTGCCTCCCGGGCACTTCCTGTTCCTGCGATCTTGCAACGGGGGCGCCGTTGCCGCCACGTCGGAGGGTCACATCTCCATCGGGTCGGAGGTTCCGCCCCTGGGTGACGCGGCCCTGGCCTTTGCCGAGTGGCAGGGCAGGGAGGTCATCGGCGCCATCGGAGCGGTGTCCGTTGGCGGCATTCCCTGCCGGATTGACGGTCGTGCGGTTGTCGATCTGATCCCCGCGGGCGACCGCCTGTTGATCCTGCAGGCGGGCCGCGCGGTTCTCATCAACCGCGATCTCACCGTTTCCGCCCAAACGGCATTGCCCGAGGTCCCCAACGGAGCGGCGGATACAGGCGGTGGCTTCCTTATCGGAACCTTGTCAGGCGCCCTTCTGCGGTGGCGGCCTCCGGAACCGCTCACGGTTGTTCGGTCTTCCGATCCGCTCCCGCATCCGGTGCGCATCAAATCCGTGCGGGGGGCGGTCTGGCGGCTCGCGGGCCGGAGTGCATTTCGGGACGATGATCGCGTGCCGCTTCCCGAGGGGACATTCCCCGTGGATGTATCCGGCGATTCCGCGGGGGCGTGGCTTTTGTGTTCTGACGCGGCGGAAGGAGCGAATCTCTGGTCGGTGCCGGACAAGGGGCCGCCCATTCTCATGGACGCACCCGGCATCGCGGCGTTGCGCCAGCCTCAGGGGCTCCTCGTGATGCCGTCCGGCCGGTTTGCCATCGCCGACAGTTCGCGGGTGCTCCTTGTTGACCGGGCTGTCGTCCGTCCGATTGCGGCGGCGCTTCCCGGTCCGGCGGCGGCGTTTGCGATCGGTCCGCCGGGCGAGCGCGCTCTTTCGCTGGCCGGACCGGTGCTGGGCCTTTCCGCGGCTGAAGACTCCCTGGTCCTGCGATGGAGCGGGGGAGATCCGCTGTCGGCCCGGCAGATCCGCTGGCGCATCCTGCCCGATGGCGCCTGGCAGCAGGGAGGGCCGCTCAGTGTCAAGGCGTCGCGGCTGCCGCGGGGTTCCGGGGCGATCGCCGTCAATCTTTGGAGCCGGGGTCGGGCGAGGACGGACGTGTTCCCCTATGTCCGCCAGCATCCCTGGTTTCTTCGTCCTTGGAGCTTCGGCCTTTTTGCCGCGCTGCTCCTCGGGTTCGCTTCGTCGGCGGTTGGCCTCGGCACCCGCCGCCTCGCCCGGCGCGCCCGCCGGCTCGAAGAGCTTGTCGCCGAACGCACGCAGGCCCTTGCGCGGTCCAACGCGGCCAAGGAGGAGTTCTTTGCCAGCATGAGCCACGAGATTCGCAACCCGATCAACGGCGTCCTGGGAATCTGTTCCATGCTGGACGAGGCGCCCCTGCCTCCGCGGGAACAATTGCTCGCGCGCACCCTTCGGGGATGTTCGGAACAGCTCCGCTCCCTCCTTGACGACACGCTCGATTTCTCGCGCATCGAACGGGGCTGCCTGACGCTCCACCCCGAGGACTTCGCCCTGCAGCCGGCGATCGAGGCGGCGGCCCGCACGGTGGATGTCGGGCTCGACCGGGTCGAGCTCAGGCTGCCCTCCGAACTGCTGTGGTTTTCGGGCGACCATCTGAAGCTGAGGCAGATTGTCATCAACCTCGTGATGAATGCCCTCAAGTACGGCGCTCCGTCGCGCGCCGCGGTCACCTGCGCTGTTGCGCGTGCGGGCGGTCACCCTGGCAGCCCTCTTCTCACCGTCTCCGTCCGCAATACCGGGCCGACGATTCCGCCAGGCGAAATCCCGTTGCTCTTCGAAGCCTTCCACCGGGGTTCGGCGGCGGGATCGAGCGGACGTCCGGGCGCGGGTCTTGGCCTGGCGGTGAGCCGGCGGATCGCGCGGGCGATGCAGGGCGATCTGACCGTGCGCAGTGAAGAAGGCGTGACGGAGTTCACGCTGAGCATTCCCCTGCGCCCCGCCTCCCGGCCCGGGCCGGTCCCCGCCCCGGAAAAGGGCAGGCCCCCGGCGAAGGCGTTTCGCGCGCTTGTGGTCGAGGACGAGTCGTACAACCGCCTGGTTCTCGGCCATATTTTCAGCCAGCTCGGCTACTCGGTCGACTGGGCGGCGGATGGCAAAACAGCCATCGCGAGGGCGCTGGAGGACCGCTACGATCTGATCTCCACCGACTGGGAGCTTCCCGACATTCCCGGCCCGGAGGTCGCCCGGCGGATCCTCGCCCGCCTTCCCGATCCCAAACCTCCGGTCATCGCGGTGACGGCCTACGCCACGCGAGAACGCATCCGCGCGTGTCTCGACGCCGGGATCACCGAGGTCGTGACCAAGCCCGTCACCCGGGAGAAGATGGCGTCCGCGATCAAAGGCGCCGGCCCCGTGCTCCGCTCCAGGCAAGCCCCGGGCGCGGCGTGCAACGTATGCGACGTCACCCCGCTGCAACGGTTCGGCGAGCCCGCCGCGTTGATCGCCGAATTCCGCTCCGCGCTGCTGCAGCGCTGGCAGCGGGGCATCCATGCGGTCGACGTCAGGGAGGCGGGCGCGGCCTCCGAGATCCACAGCCTTCGCGGCCAGGCGCTGGCCGTCAGCGCCACCGCGCTCGCGGAGCAGCTTGCGCTGATCGAGTCGGCGGCCCGGGAAAGGCGGTGGGACGATGCCGTGCGCCTGCGTTCATCCGCCGAGCACGAACTGGCCCTTGTCGCCGATGCCCTCGACCGGCACGGCCTCAAGCGCCCGATGCCCCTCCCGTGCTGAGGCCATGGAGGGCGGGCCCTTCTTCCGCTCCGCGGGTGGAACACCGGACCCTGTCAGGACTTCTCCGCGACGGCGGCAGGAAGGGGCGGATCCGAAGGGGGAATGGATCGCGATGCCGCCCGGCGGAATCCTCACCAGCCGGCGTCGTCGGGGAACAGGCTGGCGTGTTTCACGCTGGTGCGGGGCTCGGCCATCATGGGCGCGACGGTGTCGCGCCACAGGGCGTAATGGGGGGTCTCCTTGTGCGCCGCAGGCGCCGCGGGAGTCCGGTAGACCTCGTTGAGGATGAAACGCGTCGGATCGTCCGCCTGCTGGAGAACGTCGAACCGGGCGATGCCGGGTTCGCAGACGGACTGCCGGGCGTTTTCCAGGCTCGCGGCCTTGAAGGCCTCGACGCATCCGGGCTTCACGTGAACAGCGACATGAACAACGAGCATAGGCTGGAGGGTTGGTGAGGATCGATAACCCCGCCCCCGGCCGCTGTCGAAGCGGAATTCGCGCCGGCAGACTTGACCCGGGGCGGGCCGCTTGCAGCATGGGCGGCGCGTCTGTGGCGTAGTCCGCAGCGTTGTTTGAATCCCTTGACTCCCATGCACTGGAAAATCGAGATTCTGGAGAACCATAGCGGGGAAATCGGTGAAGCTGTCCCACACGCGGACCACTTGTTCGAGTCGGAGGAATACCACTACGACCAGGGGCAGCGTCTGGAAGTCGCCGTGCATCATACCGAAGACACGCACTGGCACATCTTCACCGATCTTGACTCCGGACACCGGTTCAAGATCCCGCCTGAGAAATACCGCAAGGTCAGCTGAGGGTCTCCGGAATCCCATCAGATCGCCCGCGCGCCCGCGCCGGGGTGCGCGGGGCCGGTTTGGTATTTGAATATTGGTGACGCAATGGGTCCGGCTGCGCGGATTCCCTGCGGCCCCCCGGAGGGAGGGGGGGCGCATCTGCGTCACGCGGGAGAAATTCCCCCGGGGGGGGGCGGCGCGCCCGACCGCCGGGCACGCGGTCTACGCCTCGGCGAGCAGCGGAGGCATGGGGCAGGCGAGCACGGCGGCGAACGCCCGCAGCAATTCGGCCTCCTCATCGCGGACGGCCCCGTCGTGGAGGACGGTGTGCGCGCAGGCGAGCAGGAGGCGCTGCTTGATCACCAACGAAGCGCCGGCGAGCCTGTCGAGCGCCGCATCAAGCTGGGAAAACTCGCAGGCGCCGGGATCGAGGAGGGACAGGCTGTCGTCGATCGACTTGAGCTGGCCGGCGCCGTCGCGAAAAGCGGCCTGGGCGGCCGCCGTGTCGGCGGCCTCCGAGCCGTCGGCCTGTTCGGTTCCCTGCAGGGCGCCGGCCCACGCGAGCGCGGAGAGGACGATGGCGATCTCCCCGGCCACGGCGTTGAACAGGAAGACCTGGGTCTTCACGGCCGCAGGTTGGCCGGCGACGGCAAGATGGCGGAGCACCATCTTCTGAATGGCGAATTCGAAGTACGACAGGCGCTGGTCACACTCGATCAACGCCTGGCAGGTGGAGGAAAAGGCCGCTGTCGCGGCGGCCGGGAGCTGGCGCAGGGCGGGCACGGAAAGCTGGGCCAGGGCCAGCCTCGTGTCCGCGGCGAGCCCGGCAAGAGGGGGCAGCAGCGACCGGGCGAGGCGGAGCGCATCCTCTCCCGCGCGGTTGGCGATGAGGGCAGCCTGGCCGTCGGTGACGTCCTGGTGTTGTTCCGTGAGCAGCGCATAGATCAGGGCGGGCGCCTCCAGGGTGTTGCGGGCGGCATCGCGGAGCCGCGCGGGCACGGCGTCGATAAGACCGCGCGCATGGTCAACATGCCGGGGCGTGAGGCCGCCCATCTGCGCCATGATGGCGGCGGGGGCGAAAGCGAGGGTGCGGGTCGGCAGGAGCGGGGGAACGCCGGCGGGGATGTTATAGGCGCGGCGCAGGGCGGCCTCCGCCGGCAGCGGCGGCGGCCCATAGCCGAGGCGTTGGAAGCTCTCGGTCTTCACGTCGACAAGCGCGGGCGGAGTGAAGTATTTCCCGTCCCATTGCGGGTCGACGGTGCGGATGCGGACGTTGAGCGGCGGGTGGGTGGCAAAGAGCCCGCTGAACAGCAGGTGGTCGAATCCTTCCGCGAACAGGAAGTGCCCGATCTCCCCGGCGTCATCCGTGGCGAGGTGGGAACCGAGCGCGTAGCCGCCGATCTTCCGGAGCGCGCCTGCGATGCCGCCCGGATTGCGTGTAAACTGGACCGCCGAGGCGTCGGCGAGGAATTCGCGCTGGCGCGAAACCGCTGCCTGGATCAGCCGTCCGAAGAAGTATCCGATATATCCGATGATCATCAGGGTCAGGCCGATGGCCAGGGCGACTGCAAGGCCCCCGGTGTCCTTGCTGCCCACCCGCACCCGGCTGCTCCCGATCCCCCGCAGGAGGCCCCGGCCGAGCAGACCGATCACGAGGATGCCGAACACGATGGCGGCGAGCTTCACGTTCAGCCGCATGTCGCCGTTGAGGATGTGGCTGAATTCATGCGCGACCACGCCCTGCAGTTCGTCGCGGCTGAGTTTCTCCATCGTGCCCCTTGTGACGGTCACGACCGCGTCGCTGGCCGTGAGGCCGGCGGCGAACGCATTCAGGCCGGCCTCGTTGTCGAGCACGTAGACAGCCGGGACCGGCACGCCGGACGCAATCGCCATCTCCTCGACCACATGGAGCAGGCGGCGCTCGTGGGGATCCACGGTTTGCGGATCCAGCCGGCGGCCGCCGACGCCCTCGGCCACCGTCGAACCGCCGGCGCGGAACTGCGCCCATTTGTAGAGCGAGGCCAATCCGACCACGGCCAGCGTGACCGCGGTCACCCCTGCCAGGACCGGGAGATCAAACCAGGAGAGCTGCCCGAAGGAACGGAGCACCCGGGCCCGTTCCACGTTCAGGAGCGCCATCGCCGCAAAATAGCTCAACGCGATGGTTCCGAGCACGGCGAGGCCGAAAAGGACCACCAGCCGGCTCGTGCGCTTGCGGGCGTGTTCCTGGGCCTCGAAGAAGTCCATGGGAAGAGAGGCTGAAAACTGAAAAGCTGAAAACTGAAAAGCTGAGAGCCAAAACGCTGAAATGTCAGACGGGGCGGGGAACAACCGGGCGAAAAGCCCACGGCCGCCGCGCGGTCCGGCCGCCGTCGATTCCAGTATTCCAGTGTTTCAGCGTTTCAGCATTTTCACGTGAAGCTGACCTTCGGCGCCTCGCGCTGGGCCTGGTCCTCGATCTGGAAGAGCTGGGCGTCGGCAAAACCGAACATCCCGGCGAAGACGACATTGGGGAATGTTTCGCGCGTCGTGTTGTAGATCATCACGGCGTCGTTGTACGCCTGGCGGGCGAAGGAGATCTTGTTCTCGGTCGAGGTGAGCTCCTCGGTCAGTTGCATCATGTTTTGGTTGGCCTTGAGGTCGGGGTAGGCCTCGGAGACGACCATCAGGCGGCTGAGCGCCCCCGCGAGGCCGGTCTCGGCCCCGAGCAGGTTTTTGACCGCGCCGGCGTCGGCCGGATTCGCGGCGGCGGCCTGGGACGCGGTATAGGCGATGTTCCGGGCCTTGATGACATCTTCGAGCGTGCTGTGCTCGTGTTTGAGGTAGCCCTTGGCGGTTTCGACCAGATTGGGGATCAGGTCATACCGGCGTTTGAGCTGCACGTCGATCTGGGCGAAGGCATTCTTGAAACGGTTGCGGAGGGCGACGAGCCGGTTGTAGATGCCCACGACGACGAGGGCCAGCACGACAACGAGCGCAAGGAGAAACAGGAGGACGGCGAGGATGATATTCATGGCGAAGAGAGGGAAGGAGTGGGACTTTCGCCGGTGATCTAGGTCCAATCCTGCTGCTGAAGCGAGCCCGAACCGGTTATGCGCGGCGTGCGGTTTTGTACCGTTCCGGGCGGGCTTGCCACGCCACGGCCTCCCGCGCAACCTCCGTCAAGACCCATGCATCGTCTGTTTCCGAGACCTCCGGTCGTTGCGGCCACCGTGGTAATGATGGCCGCGGCCCTGCTCCGCGGCCAGGACGTCCCGGGGCCGGATTCGGCGGTGCCGGGCGAGGGCGCGCCGGCGGCGCCCCTCCTGCGGCCGGGGCAGGCGAAGCCCGCGCCGGGGGGATGGGTCATGCAGGAGGAGGCGGCGAGGACCGCGCTGGAGCTCGGGTTTTCGCCGGCGGCGGAGGCGTTGCTGGTCGGGCTGCTCGAGTCGCCGGAGACGACCGGCGCGGCGAAGAACCGGCTGGTTCTGGAGCTGGCCGCCGCCCGGCTGGACCAGGGGCGGATTGCGGACGCCGAACAGGCGCTCGCCCGGTTCGCAGGGCCGCGAACGTCCGGCTGTCATCTGCGCGCAGGCCTGATCGCCGCGTATCGCAGGCAGGTCGATCTGGCGCGGCAGGAGGCGGCGCAGGTGAAGATCGACGATCTCCCGGCGCCGGAGCGGGGGTGGTTCCGGTTCCTGGAGGGCATGATCGCGGATCAGACGGACGACCTCGGGAGGCGGGATCAGGCCTTCGATGAAGCGGCCCGGAGTGCGGTCTCCGATCTGCAGCGGGCGCGCTTCGAGCTCGAGCGCCAGCGCGTCAAGCTGCTGGCGGGCCAGGCGACGGAGCAAGGGGCGGCCGCCCTGAGACAGGGCATGGAACACCTCCAGGGCCAGAAGACGGGCTACGACTTTGCCCGGAGCTACGCCATTGCGCTCAATCTGCTGGGCAGGCGGTCGGACGCCGTGGGGGTGCTGCAGCGCCAGCTGCAGTCCCTGCCGCCGGAGGAGAAGCAGGTGCTCGACGACCTGCGGCTGCTGCTGGGGCTGATTGCGGGTCCGGAAAGCGGGGTGGGGCGCAACGCGCTCTTCGGGCTGCTCGACCGGGCCGGGAGCCGCGAATCGCAGCGCGCCGCGTTGCAGCTCCTGGCCCGGGGCAGCGACAGCGGCCCCGCGCGCGCGGAGTTCCGCGCGAAACTGGACCAGCTGATTGCGGCGCCCACGCCGCATCCGATCAAGGAGGATCTCCTGGCCTTCCGGGCGCAGCTGGCGCTGAAGGAAAACAACTACAGCGGTGCGGAGGAGGATGCCCGGACGCTGCTGGAGAGTTTCCCGGGGTCGCAGCTCAAGACGCAGGCGCTGGGGGTGTTGACCGACGTCGCCTGGGAGCTGCGGCGCTATCGCACGGCGGCCGACCGCGCCGCGCAGTTGAGGGCCGAGCTGCCGCCGGGCGATGCGCGGGCCCAGCTGGGCGTGCTTGTCGCCGATGCCTATTTCCGGGCGGGGGACTACCGCAACGCGGCCGATGCCTATGGGTCGGCCCAGCGGGAGCCGCCCGCCGCGGTGCCGCCGGGCGTGCTCCAATTCCAGCGGGTGCTTTCGGAGATCCTCGATGCGCAAGACCTGTTTGATTCCGCCCAGTCCGATGCCGCGCAGAAGCGCCTCGCGGATGCTGAGAGGCTGCTGGATGAGGCGGCCGCCGCCCCGGGAGGCGACGCGGTGAGCCGGTGGGAGGGGGAATGGAACCTCTCGCGGGCGCTCCAGGTGCACGGCCGGACGGCCGAGGCGCTGCAGCGCGTGACGCGCCTGGTCAACGAGCCGGGCGCGGCGGCCCTGCCGCCCGAACTGGCGGTGCGCATGGCCTGGCTGCAGGCGCGTCTGGCGTTTGAGGCCGGTTCGCCGGCCGACGCGATCCGGTGGGCGGACGCCCTGCTGGCGCGACTGGGTTCCGCCGCCGGCGCGGCCCTGCCCGCGGACTTCAGGTCGGCCGTGGCGAGCACGAGCGTCCTGCTCAAGGCCCAGGCGCTGCTGGCGTCGAGCAGGACGCGTCCCGAGGCGGCGCAGGAGGGGCTCGACCTGCTGAAGCGGCTGCGCGCCGGCTATCCCGATGCGGACGCCGCGGCCTATTCGTTCATCGCGGAGGCCGACTATTACTCGGCGCGCAACGTGATCGTCGAGGCCCAGCGCCTGTGCACGGCCCTGGCCGACGCATATCCACAGAGCAAATACGCGCCGTTCGCCCTGTACGAGGCCGCGCTGAATGCCGAGCGGCTGGGGCAGACCTCCTCCTACGAGGAGGCCGAACGGCTGATCGAGCGGCTGGTCACCGATTATCCCAAGGATCCGCTGGTGTTCTATGCGCGGCTCAAGCAGGGCGACCTGTTCCGGAAGCTGAACCAGTTTGGCTCGGCGCAACGGGTGTACGAGTCCCTGACGATCAATTCTTCCCGGCACCAGGACGTGCTGCTTGCGCAGCTGGCGCTTGCCGACTGCCATTACGCCCAGGCGGCCACGGATCCGTCGCACTGGGAAAGCGCGCTGGCGATCTACGAGCGGCTGCAGGACCTCCCGACGGCGCCCGTGGACCTCCGGGTGGAGGCCGGCTTCATGCATGGCAACGCGCTGGGCAAGCGGGGCAACGCCGACCGCGCCCAGGCGACGTGGATGCTCGTGGTGAACAATTTTCTGCTCGACCCCGCCCGGGCGGCCGAGCTGGGCGCGAAGGGGCGCTACTGGATGTCGCGGGTCCTTTTGGAGCTCGGGGATCTCTACGAGCGGGAAGGCAGGCTTGACCAGGCCCGCCTCGCCTACGAGCTGTTGCTGGGGCAGAAGCTGCCCGGCGGGATTCTCGCCCAGCGGAGGCTGGCGCGGTTCTCCCGCGGAAACGCCGGAGGCCCGGCCAGAACGGAGTAGCCCCATGAGGAAAACGACACCCAGCCCGGATGCCCCGCGGCGCGGCCGCGGCCTCTTTGGCATTTACCCTTGCGGAGGAATCCGCGCAGAATCCCCCCATCCATGAAGGGTTTGAGTTTTGATGTTCTTGCCCAGGGAGGCCCCATGATGTGGGTGCTGCTCGCAATGGGTCTTGCCGGCACGCTGATCTTCATCGAGCGGCTGCTGTATCTGCACCGGGGTCAGATCCGGTCGACGGCCTTTGTGAACGGGATCCGGAACATCCTTGCCAAGCGGCGGCTGATGGAGGCGCTCACCGTGTGCGAGGAGACCCCCGGCCCCGTCGCCGCGGTGGTGAAGTCGGCCCTGCTGCACGCCGACTGCGACGAGCAGGAGATGCGCCTGGCGGTGCAGGAGGCGGCGCTGATCGAGATTCCGGTGCTCGAACGCCGGCTGGGTTCGATCGCGGCCATCGCCCAGGTGGCGCCGCTCGTGGGCCTTTTGGGGACCCTGTTGGGGATGATCACGACGTTTCACGCCTTCATGCAGGGGGGAAGCTACGCCTCGGCCAACGCCCTGGCGGCGGGCATGTGGCAGGCGCTGTTCAGCACCGCGGGCAGCCTGGTCGTGGCCATCCCCGGGCATCTGGCCTACCATTTCCTCAGCGGCCGGGTCCGGGCGATCGTGCGGGACGTGGAGTGGGGCGGCAACGAGATCATGAAGTATTTGTTGGGTGAATACCGGGAGGCGCCTGCGGGCGGGGGGGGCGGAGGCCCCGCCGCAAAGCCATGATCACCCACCCCCTGGATCTCGCCTCCCGGCTGCGGCTCCCGCCGCGGAGCTTCGATGTGCTGTTCCTTGTGAACGGCGCGTTGATCATCCTGTTCTTCCTCCTGTTTGGCTCGCGTTTTGTGCTGGCCCCCGGCCTCGGCGTGGGCTTCCAGCTGCCCGAAATGGCCGGCGCCGGGGCGGGCGCGGCGCCTACCGAGGTCGTCATCAGCCTGCCGCGCTCCGACATGGTGCTGGTGGACGACGGCATGCTGAATTATGCGCAGCTGCGCGGCTGGCTGGAGAAGCGCGCCCGCAGGGAGAAGGGCCTCGCCCTGCTCGTGCGGGCGGACCGGCAGGTGCCCCTGGAGGATCTGGGCATCATCGCGGAGATGGCGGCCGGCGCCGGCTTCACCGGCGGCGTGCAGTGGGCCATGGAACCCGGCCGCGCGAACCCGCAGGAGGGCCGCTGAGGCCGGCTGAAGGGGCGAGGGACATGGCCAACGCAACGATCAGGCGGCGCCGCGCCGGATGGTGGGTGGCGGGGATCGCAGCCCTTCTGGCGATGCTCAACCTGCTGGTGCTGTTGCGCCCTTTGCCCGGCGGCCGCGGTCAGCCGCAGGCGGCCGGCCCGCGGGTGTCGATCAGGCCGCTGGGAGGCCCGGGGGGCGGCGGGTGGTTTCACGACGAGGCCACGTTCTTCGACCCCACGCCGTTGTTTCTGCCGACCGAATGGAACACGAATCAGGGCCCGCTGCCGGCCTCGGTCCAGCGCCAGCCGGGGCAGGTTTTCGCCGATTATGATGCGAAACTCACCTACGGGAGCGTGGAGCTGGCCCTCCCGATCGCCCCCGCGGAGCCGACGCCGCGGGACCCGGTGGATCTGTTGAAGGCCTCGGCGAGCGATCCGTTTCTCGGGTTCGGCCGCGCCGACGTGCCGCGGACGCCGCTTGCCGCCCGGACGGCGGTGCTGGAGATTCGGGAGGCGGGAACCGGCAGGAGGATGCCGGGGCCGAATGTCGGGGGTGACGTCATCCTCCCGGCGAGCCAGACGGACTGGCAGCCGGCGGAGTTTCTGGTATGCGTGACAGCCGAGGGACTGCTGGGAAGACCGGTCGAGACCGTCAGCTCCAACGACGAGGACGTGGACGCCTTCCTCCGGGACTATCTGGCGAAAACGGCGCGGCTTGGGGAGCGTCTGGCCCCCGGGGTCTACCGGGTGGTTGTGGGGCCCTGACCGGAGGGGGTGCCGCCGGGGGAGGGGGAGGCTCCGGATCCCGAGCCGAGAATCCGCAAAGATTACAGTTGACGCCCCAAAACCCGTTGTTCACGTTCAACCCTTCTTTCCCTTTCTGGCCTTGGCTTGGTCTGCCCAGATAGCTCAGTCGGCAGAGCACGTCCTTGGTAAGGACGGGGTCGCCGGTTCAAATCCGGTTCTGGGCTCCAGGTCAACGTCGGCGCCTCCACGACGACAGGCCAAAGGTCAAAACATCTAATTCTCAACTGTCTCCACAACATGGCTAAAGCAACATTCGAACGGACAAAACCGCACGTCAATGTCGGCACAATCGGCCACATCGACCACGGCAAAACGACGCTCACGGCCGCCATCCTCGCGGTCCAGGCGAAGAAAGGACTGGCGGAGGTCAAGAGCTACGCGGACATCGCCAAGGGCGGCACCGTGCGCGACGCCACGAAGACCGTCACCATCGCGGTTTCCCACGTGGAGTACCAGACGGAAAAGCGCCACTACGCGCACGTCGACTGCCCCGGACACGCCGACTTCATCAAGAACATGATCACGGGCGCAGCGCAAATGGACGGCGCCATCCTCGTGGTCAGCGCGGCGGACGGCCCGATGCCCCAGACGCGCGAGCACATCCTGCTCGCCGGCCAGGTGGGCGTCCCGAAGCTGGTCGTGTTCCTCAACAAGGTCGACCTGCTCGACGACAAGGACCTGCTTGACCTCGTCGAGATGGAGATCCGCGAACTGCTGACGAAGTACAGCTTTGACGGCGACAAGGCGGTCATTGTCCGCGGGTCGGCGACGGCCGCGCTCGAGGGCAAGCCCGAGGGCATTGCGGCCATCAATGCGCTGATGGATGCGATCGACAACGAGATCCCGCAGCCGGTGCGCGAGATCGACAAGCCCTTCCTCATGTCCGTCGAGGACGTCTTCTCGATCACGGGCCGCGGCACCGTTGCCACGGGAAGGATCGAACGCGGCCAGTGCAAGGTCGGCGAGGCCGTCGAGATCGTCGGTCTGCGCGAGACGGCGAACACCGTCATCACCGGCGTCGAGATGTTCCGCAAAATGCTCGACAGCGGGCAGGCGGGCGACAACGTCGGCGTGCTCCTGCGCGGCGTGGAGAAGGATGGCATCGAGCGCGGCCAGGTCATCGCCGCCCCGAAGTCGATCACCCCGCACATGAAGGCCAAGGCCGAGGTGTACGTCCTCAGCAAGGAGGAGGGCGGCCGCCATACGCCGTTCTTCAACGGCTACCGGCCCCAGTTCTATTTCCGCACGACCGACGTCACCGGCATCATCCAGCTGCCGCAGGGCGTGGAGATGATCATGCCGGGCGACAACATCAACCTGACCCTCGAGCTGATCGCCCCGATCGCCATGGAGCGGACCCAGAAATTCGCCATCCGCGAAGGCGGCCGCACCATCGGCTCGGGCCGGATCACGGAGATCATCGAATAACCTTGGCACGAACGCTGAAGGGCGTGCGCCGGGGCTTCGTCAACGGGGCCTCGGCGGCGTCGTCTCAGCGAAATAGGAACCACCCCCGGAGGGCAGTAGCTCAATTGGTAGAGCAACGGTCTCCAAAACCGTCGGTTAGGGGTTCGAGTCCCTTCTGCCCTGCCAGCCCACCTTCTCATGAAAAACCCGTTTCGCGCCACGCGCATCTTCGCGGTCGAGACCTATGACGAGCTGAAGAAAGCTTCCTGGCCCACCCGTCAGGAACTGTGGGATTCGACGGTGGTCGTCATCGTTGCCTGCCTGCTCCTTGGCCTGTTCACGAGCATCGTTGATTTCTCCCTCTACCAGTTTGTGGACCTTTTCACCAAGCTGGCCAGCTGACCGGAGCCCCCTCATGCCCGCCAAGACATCAGTGCCGCCCGGCCCCCAGTGGTTTGCCCTGCACACCCTTTCGGGGCAGGAACCGAAGGTGAAGGCCTATATTGAGAAGTTCAAGGCCGCGGAGGAGCTCGACGACTTCATCATCGAGGTGATGCTCCCCACCGAGACCGTGTCGGAGGTCAAGGGAGGCAAGAAATCGAGCAAGATGCGCAAGCTCTATCCGGGCTACGTCTTCATCAAGATGCGTCTCTACGACGAGGAGGAGCGCGTCATGAACAAGCCGTGGTACTTCGTGAAGGAGGCGGCCGGCGTCATCGGCTTTGTCGGTGGCGACCACCCGGCCGCCCTGCGCCAGAGCGAGATCGACGAGATCAAGGCGCGGATCGAGGCCGCGACCGGCAAGGAGGTGCCGAAGGTCCAGTACGAGGTGGGCGAGGAGGTCAAGATCAACGATGGCCCCTTCATGAACCTGAACGGCCGCATCGATGAGATCGATCCCACCCGCGGCAAGCTCAAGATCTCCGTTTCCATCTTCGGCCGGTTCACCCCGGTGGAGCTCGAATACTGGCAGGTCCAGCGCACGACCGACTGATCACCACTAGACTTCAACATTTCGATCATGGGCCTTCGATTCCCACCGGCTTCGCGCGACGCGGAGCCCGCCGAATCGGAACTCCGACATCAAGAATCGAACACCGACTCACATGGCCAAGAAAATCTCAGGCTACATCCGGCTCCAGCTTCCAGGCGGCGCCGCCAATCCGGCGCCCCCGGTCGGTCCCGCGCTTGGCGCGCAGGGGGTCAACATCATGGCCTTCTGCAAGGAATTCAACGCGAAGACCAAGGACCAGGCCGGCATGATCCTGCCGACCGTCATCACGGTTTACGCAGACAAGACGTTCAGCTTCATCCTGAAGTCGCCTCCAGCCGCCGTCCTCCTCAAAAAGGCGGCGAATATTGCGAGCGGCTCGGCCAAACCCAACCAGGAGAAGGTCGGGAAGGTCACCCGAAGGCAGCTCGCCGAAATCTACAGGCTGAAGGCCAAGGACCTCAACGCCAAGACGGAGGAGGCCGGCATCCGCATCATCGCCGGCACGGCGCGGAACATGGGCATCGAAGTCGTCGACTGAATATTTCGCAGGAGAAGGCCTGTTCGCGATGAGGGGCACCGCTCTCAACCGGGTCCGGCATCGCCTCCAGGCAGGATCCTGCAGCAACCCACCACTCACCGCGGGAGTCCCGCCCGGGACGTTCGCACCGCAAGGAGTCAAGCATGGCACAAAAGAGCAAACGCTATCGCAGCGCCCTCAAGGTCGCTGATCTCACCAAGGAATATCCGCTGAAGGAAGCCGTGGAGATCCTCGCACGCTTTCCCAAGGCCAGGTTCGACGAGACCGTCGAGCTGTCCTTCCGCCTGGGCGTCGATCCGGCGCAGGGCGATCAGATGGTGCGCGGGACCACGCCGCTGCCCAACGGAACGGGAAAAAAGGTGCGCGTCCTCGTCTTCACAGACAATCCGAAGGCGGCCCTCGATGCGGGCGCCGATTTCGCGGGCCTTCAGGATCTGATGCAGAAGATTCAGGGCGGGTGGATTGAATTCGACGTCGCCATCGCGACCACGGAGGCGATGAAGACCGTCCGCACGATCGCACGCGTGCTCGGCCCCAAGGGTCTGATGCCGAACCCGAAGTCGGGGACGGTGACCGACGACATCGCCGCTGGCATCAAGGCGGTGAAGGCCGGGCGCGTGGAGTTCAAGATGGACAAGGCGGCCAACGTGGGGGTGGGTGTCGGCAAGCGTTCCTTCACGGCCGACCAGATTTTGGAAAACGCCGCCACCGTCCTGGAGGCGGTGGGCAAGGCCAAGCCGGCCTCGTTCAAAGGCCGCTACATCCTCACTGCTGCGCTCTCATCGACCATGAGCCCCGCGGTCAGGATCGCGGGCAACGAATACAGCAAATACTGACCCGGAGCCCCTACCATGAGAGCTGAGAAGAAATACCTGATCGAAGAGGTGGCGGGCCACCTTAAGAAGTCCGACTATGTCATCCTGGCGAACTACGACCGGATGACGGTGGCCGACATCGGCGAGCTCCGCCTGCGCCTGGCCCCGCACAACGCCGAGTTTCACGTCGTCAAGAACAGCTCGATGCGCGTGGCGCTGCAGGCCCTCAACCTGCCGGACCTCGACCGCGTTCTGGTCGGGCCCACCGCCGTCATCCTGGGCGGGAAGAACTCGCCCGGCGTGGCCAGGGTCCTCCGCGACTTCATCAAGGAGAAGCAGAAGGTCGTCGTGAAGGCGGGCCTGCTGGGGCAAAAACTGATCTCGGCCCAGGACGTCGAGAAGCTCGCGGAGATGCCGTCTCTCGACGCGCTGCGCGCGCAGCTGCTCGGCCTCCTCCAGCAGCCTGCGGGCTGCTTTGTGCGCGTGGTCAATGCGGTGCCCCAGGGCCTGGTCAACGTCCTTCAGGCCAAGGTCCGCGCCGCGGGGGGCGGCTGATCATTCATTTTTGGGGCGCCGGTCCGGCGACGATGACCTCCATCGGTTCCGGACGGGCCTCCCGTCAAACCACCATCCATCACTTTCCCGCGCCGGCGGTCCGCGCCGGTGCCAACGGAAAACCCAAATCCAACCGTCGCAGGCTAGGGGATCCGTCCCTTAAACGCTCTTCCCCATCGAAGTCGCTAGTCCGCGGCATGAGATCATCATGAGCAACATCACCAAAGCAGAAGTCATCGACTGGCTTTCCAGCCAGTCGGTCCTCGAAATCGCCGGATTGGTCAAGGACCTTGAGGCAAAATGGGGCGTCTCCGCGGCCGCGCCGGTCGCCGCCGCCGCCGCACCCGCCGCGGCTGCCGCCGCTGCCGCGCCCGTCGAGGAGAAGACCGAGTTCAACGTGGTCCTTCTGGAGGCCGGCGCCAACAAGATCGCCGCGATCAAGGAAGTCCGCGCCATCACCCAGCTCGGCCTGAAGGAGGCCAAGGATCTCGTCGAGGGCGCGCCCAAGTCGATCAAGGAGGGGGTTTCCAAGCAGGAAGCCGAGGAGATCAAGAAGAAGCTCGAAGCCGCGGGAGCCAAGGTCGAGCTCAAGTAACCGACGATTGGCGATCCGCACCGCACCGCTTTCATCCAGCCCGGGACAGGCCGCGACGCTCCACGGCCTGTCCTTTGCCGTTCCCTTGTTCCGTTCCTGCTAGACGCGGCGGCGCCCCGCGCCGCAGCCGCCGCACTCCGCCTTTTTCATTCAACCGGGAAAATCCATGGCCGACCGCACTCACGTCGAACGCTCCAATTTCGGTAAGCTCAAAGAAGTCATTCCGCCCCCGAATCTCATCGAGATCCAGATCAATTCCTACCTGGATTTCCTGCAGAAGGGCGTGCCCGAGAAGCAGCGGAAGCCCCAGGGCATCGAGGCGGTCTTTCGGGAGGTCTTCCCGATCGAATCCTACGATGGACGCCTGGTCCTGGAGTACGTCTCCTATACGATCGGCGATCCCAAGCACTCCGAGATCGAGTGCATCCGCGAGGGGATCACGTTTGCGGTGCCCCTTTACGTGAAGCTGCGCCTGCGCGAGGAGGACTTCATCAAGGACGAGGAGATTTACATGGGCGACATCCCGATGGTGACCGAGCGGGGCTCGTTCATCATCAACGGCGCCGAGCGCGTCGTCGTCTCCCAGCTCCACCGTTCGCCCGGCATCTGTTTCGAGAAGGATTTTCACGCGAGCGGCAAGGAGCTCTTTGCGTTCCGCATCATCCCGGACCGCGGCACGTGGCTCGAGGTGCAGTTCGACAACAACGACCTGCTGTACGTCTATCTCGACCGCCGCCGGCGCCGCCGGAAGTTTCTCATCACCACGCTGCTGCGCTCCATCGGTTATTCGAGCGACCTCGACATCCTCAGCCTTTTTTACGAGATCAAGGACCTGAAGGTCGCCAAGGCGCTCGAGATGGAGAATGTGAGCACGCTCGTCCTCGTGGAGGATGCCATCGACGCGCAGAAGGGCGTCGTTTTGGCCCGCGCCTTCGAGCCGCTGACGAAGCAGATCGTCCGCACGTTCGAGAAGCATGAAATCGGCTCCATCCGTGTGATCGACACCGCGGTGGACGACGGCGCGACGATCCGCGCGCTCAAGAAGGATCCCACACGCAACGAGGAGGAGGCGCTCAAGGAGATCTACAAGCGCCTGCGCCCCGGCGAGCCGCCGACCACGGCCAACGCCAAGGCCCTGCTCAAGCGCCTGTTCTTCGATCCCAAGCGCTACGACCTGAGCCGGGTCGGCCGCTACAAGATCAACCAGAAGCTCGGCTTGAAGGCCGGCCTCGAGAACCGCGTCCTCACCGCGGAGGATATCATCGTGGCGACCAAGTACCTGGTCCGCCTCAAGCGCGGCGACGGCGTGGTGGACGACATCGACCACCTGGGCAGCCGCCGGGTGCGCACCGTCGGCGAACTCCTCGCCAACCAGTGTCGCGTGGGCCTCTCCCGCACCGAGCGGCTCGTGCGCGAGCGCATGACCCTCTACGACCAGAGCGTCGACTCGATCACGCCGCAGAAGCTGATCAACCCGAAGGCGCTCACGACGGTCATCCGGGACTTCTTCGCCCGCAGCCAGCTCTCGCAGTTCATGGACCAGATCAACCCGCTGGCCGAGGTGACGCACAAGCGGCGCCTCTCCGCCCTCGGGCCGGGCGGGCTCAACCGCGAACGCGCGGGCTTCGAGGTTCGCGACGTGCATCCCTCGCACTATGGCCGGATCTGCCCGATCGAGACCCCGGAAGGCCCCAACATCGGCCTGATCAACTCGCTCACCGTCTACTCGCGCGTGAATGAGTTCGGCTTCATCGAGACCCCCTACCGCGTCTGCAAGGAGGGCCGGGCCACCGACAAGATCGAGTACCTCACGGCCGACCAGGAGGAGGGAAAGGTCATCGCCCAGGCCAATTCCGAAATCGACGACAAGGGTCATTTCACCGGCAAGGTCACCGTGCGCCGCGATGGCGAATTCCTCGAGGTCGAGCCGAGGCAGGTGGAGTTCATGGATGTCTCGCCGAAGCAGATCATCTCTGTTGCCGCCGGCATGATTCCGTTCCTGGAGCATGATGACGCCAACCGCGCCCTCATGGGCTCGAACATGCAGCGCCAGGGGGTGCCGTTGCTCCAGAACGAGGCGCCGTTCGTCGGCACCGGCCTGGAGGAACGCGTCGCGCGCGACTCCAAGATCGTCGTGATCGCCACCGAGGCCGGCACGGTCGCCTCGGTTGAAGCCCGCCGCATCGTCATCACCCGCGACGGCGAGCTGCCGCGCAACTTCGACCGCAACCCGAAGAGCGACCCGAAGAACGGCGTCACCGTGTATGAGCTGCGCAAGTCCATGCGGTCGAACGCCGGCACCTGCTACAACCAGAAGCCCATCGTGCACCGGGGCCAGAAGGTCAAGGTGGACGACGTCATCGCGGACGGCCCGTCCACCGACCATGGCGAGATGGCGCTCGGCCGCAATGTGCTCGTCGCCTTCATGCCGTGGAACGGCTACAACTTCGAGGACGCCATCCTCATCTCGGAAAAGGCGCTGAAGGACGACATCTTCACGTCGATCCACATCCAGGAGTTCGAGGTCACCGCGCGGGACACCAAGCTCGGGCCCGAGGAGATCACCCGCGACATCCCGAACGTGGGCGAGGAGGCGCTCAAGAACCTCGATCACAACGGCGTCATCCGCATCGGCGCTGAGGTGAAGCCCGGGGACATCCTCGTTGGCAAGATCACGCCGAAGTCCGAGACCGAGCTCGCGCCCGAGGAGAAGCTGCTCCGCGCGATCTTCGGCGAGAAGGCCGCCGACGTGAAGGACACCTCGCTCGTGGTGCCGTCCGGCTCGGCCGGAATCATCATGGACGTGAAGGTGTCCAGCAGCCGGATCGACGAGCAGGCCCGCCTCTCGCCCTCCGACCGCCGCCGCCAGGTCAAGCAGATCCAGGAGGACTACAAGACCCAGATGGACAAGCTGCGCGAGGGCCTCACCGAGGCGCTGTCCAACATCCTCCTGGGCGAGAAAATCCCGCTCGACGTGATCAACGGGCAGACCGGCGAGGTCATCATCCCGGCCAACCGGAAGATCACCAAGACGCTGCTGCGCAAGCTGGCCGCCGTCTCAAAGCACGTCGAGATCGATCCTTCGCCGGTGAAGATCAAGATCATGGAGATCATCGGCTCCTACCAGGGGAAGTTCGACGAGCTTGAAGGCGACCGCGAGCGCAAGATCGCCTCCATCGAGTCCGGCGAGGATTCCGGTTCCGGAGTCATCAAGCAGGTCAAGGTCTACGTCGCCACCAAGCACAAGCTGGAGGTCGGCGACAAGATGGCCGGCCGGCACGGCAACAAGGGCGTCGTCGCCAAGATTGTCGCCCAGGAGGACATGCCCTTCCTGCCGGACGGCACGCCGATCGAGATCTGCCTCAACCCGCTGGGCGTGCCCTCGCGCATGAACGTCGGCCAGGTGCTCGAAACACACCTGGGCTGGGCGTGCAAGAAACTCGGCCTGAAGGTCGCCACGCCGGTCTTCGACGGAATCACCGAGAAGAAGGTGCGCGAGTATCTCAAGCAGGCCGGCCTGCCCACCACGGGCAAGAGCGTCCTCTACGACGGCCGCACGGGCGAGAAACTCGATCAGGAGGTCGTCGTGGGCTACATCTACATGATGAAGCTCAACCACCTGGTGTCGCACAAGATCCATGCGCGCGCGGTGGGCCCCTATTCGCTCGTCACCCAGCAGCCGCTGGGAGGCAAGGCGCAGTACGGCGGCCAGCGCTTCGGCGAGATGGAGGTCTGGGCGCTCGAGGCGTACGGCGCCGCGCACACCCTCCAGGAACTGCTCACCGTCAAGTCCGACGACGTCAACGGCCGCACGAAGATCTACGAGTCGCTGGTCAAGGGCGACAACACGCTGTCGGCCGGCACGCCGGAATCGTTCAACGTCCTCATCAAGGAAATCCAGTCCCTCGGACTTGATATCCGCCTGCAGAAACGCGACGCGCTCAGCCTCCACGCCGCCGCCGCATCCTGATCCGGCGCGTTTCCGCCATCCTTAACGACAACCTGGGAGATTTTTCATGATTACCGAACAAGCCGCCGCCGCCCGCGAAGAGGCCCGCACCGTCCTCGGCATCGACGAGAACCCGTTCGACTGCGTTTCGATCACAGTCGCCGCCCCGGACAGCATTCGCGCATGGTCGCGCGGCGAGGTCAAGAATCCCGAGACGATCAACTACCGCACGTTCAAGCCGGAACCCGGCGGCCTGTTCTGCCAGAAGATCTTCGGCCCGGTGCGCGACTACGAGTGCGCCTGCGGAAAATACAAGCGCATCAAGTACAAGGATGTCGTCTGCGACCGCTGCGGCGTCGAGGTCACCATCGCCCGGGTGCGCCGCGAACGCATGGGGCATATCGAGCTCGCCGTCCCGGTCGCCCACATCTGGTTCCTCAAGAGCATGCCGAGCCGCCTCGGCCTGCTGCTCGATGTCACCGCCCGTTCGCTCGAACGCGTCATCTACTACGAGAACTACATGGTCGTCGATCCGGGCAAGACGCCGCTGGAGCTCAAGCAGCTGCTCACCGACAACGAATACCGGCAGGCCATCGACGAGTATGGCGACGACGCCTTCACCGCCAAGATGGGCGCCGAGGCCGTGCGCGACGTGCTCAAAGGCATGGATCTTTCCGCCACGGTCGCGGAGCTCCAGGAGCAGATGCGCGCCACGCGCTCCAAGCAGATCAAGAAAAAGCTCTCCAAGCGGCTGAAGGTCATCCAGGGCTTCATTCATTCCAAGGCCCGGCCGGAATGGATGATCCTCGAAGTCCTGCCGGTGATCCCGCCAGACCTGCGCCCGCTCGTCCCGCTCGAAGGCGGCCGCTTCGCGACCTCCGACCTCAACGACCTCTACCGCCGCGTCATCAACCGCAACAACCGCCTCAAGAATCTGCTGCAGCTCAAGACGCCTGACGTCATCATCCACAACGAAAAGCGGATGCTGCAGGAGGCGGTCGACGCCCTCTTTGACAACGGACGCCACGGCCGGCCCGTGACCGGCGCCGGCAACCGCCCGCTGAAATCCCTGAGCGACATGCTCAAGGGCAAGCAGGGCCGTTTCCGCCAGAACCTGCTCGGCAAGCGGGTCGACTATTCGGGCCGCTCCGTCATCGTCATCGGCCCGGAGCTCAAGCTCCATCAATGCGGCCTTCCAAAGAAGATGGCCCTGGTGCTTTTCGAGCCGTTCATCATCCGCCGGTTGAAGGAGCTGGGCTTCGTGCACACCGTGCGCGGCGCCCGCAAGATGATCGAGAAGAAATCCCCGGAGGTGTGGGACATCCTGGAGGAGGTCACCAAGGGGCATCCCGTGCTGCTCAACCGCGCGCCGACGCTCCACCGCCTTTCGATCCAGGCTTTTGAGCCGATCCTGATCGAAGGCGAGGCCATCCGCATCCATCCCCTGGTCTGCACGGCGTATAATGCCGACTTCGACGGCGACCAGATGGCCGTCCACGTCCCGCTTTCCCTCGAGGCCATCATGGAATGCAAGCTCCTGATGATGTCCACGAACAACATCTTCTCGCCCTCGAGCGGCAAGCCGATCCTGACGCCGTCACAGGATATCGTGCTCGGTTCCTATTATCTCACGATCGAACCGCGCAAGAAACCGGCGAAAGACCAGCGTGTGCCGCTCCTTTCCGGGCTCAGGGAGGTGCTCTACGCGGAATTCGACGGCGCGTTGAAGAAGCACGATTGGGTCGACGTGCCGAACCCCGATCACGGGCGCACCACGGTCTACGGAAACAAGGACCGCAGGATCATCCGCACCACCGTCGGCCGCGTCATCTTCAACCAGATCTGGCCGGCCAGCCTCGGCTTTGTGAACTTCGCGGTCGCAAAATCCAAGCTGGGCGACCTGATCCTCAACACCTACAAGACGGCGGGCAACGTTGCGACGGTCGAGACGCTCGACAAGCTGAAGGAGCTCGGCTTCCAGAACGCCTTCAGGGCCGGCATTTCCATCGGCATCGACGACATGATCATCCCGGAGACGAAAAAGGACATTGTCGCCGAGACGCGCAAAAAGATCACCGAGGTGGAGGGCCAGTTCGGCAAGGGCATCATCACCGAGGGCGAGCGGAAGAACAAGGTCATCGACCTCTGGACCGCCGCCACCGATCGCATCGCCAAGGAGGTCTTCGCCAAGCTCGATCTGAACGAGGGGAAAACCGAGGTCAACCCCGTGTACATCATGATGGACTCGGGCGCCCGCGGCAACCGCCAGCAGGTCCGCCAGCTGTGCGGCACCCGCGGACTCATGGCCAAGCCCTCGGGCGAGATCATCGAACGCCCGATCCTCTCGTCATTCCGCGAGGGGCTCACGGTGCTCGAGTACTTCAACTCAACCCACGGTGCGCGGAAAGGCCTCGCCGACACCGCGCTCAAGACCGCGGACGCCGGCTACCTCACCCGCAAATTGTGCGACGTCGCCATGGACGTCATCATCGCCGAGGATGATTGCGGAACGCGGGAAGGCGTGTGGAAGAAGGCGATCTACGAGGGCGATGATGAGATCGTCTCCCTGCGGGAACGCATCGTCGGCCGGTGCGCGACCGACGATGTCGCCGATCCGCTCGATCCCGCCGAGATGCTTGTGCGTTCCGGCGACCTCATCTCCGAGGAAACCGCCCGCAAGATCGAGGATGCCGGAATCGAACGGGTCAAGGTCATGTCCCCCCTGACCTCGACAAGCCAGTACGGCATCGACGCCAAGTCGTATGGCATCAATCTCGCCGCCAACAAGCTTGCCAAGATTGGCGACTCCGTCGGGATCATCGCCGCCCAGTCGATCGGTGAACCGGGCACCCAGCTGACGATGCGGACGTTCCACATCGGCGGCGTGGCCAGCGCCGGGTTCAAGCAGCCTGAGATCCGCGTCCGCACTGCCGGCACGGTGCGCTATCATGGTCTCCGCATGGTGCAGACCGCCGATGGCGCCAACATCGTGCTCAACAAGACGGGGACGATCCAGATTGTCGACGATGAGGACAAGGAGCTCGAGACCTACAACATCGTCATCGGCTCGGTCATCAACATCGGCGACGGCCAGAAGATCGACAAGGGCCAGGTCCTCGCGCTGTGGGATCCCTACAACGTGCCCGTGCTTTCGGAAAAGGGCGGCGTGCTCGCCTTCAAGGATATGATCCCCGGCGTCACGGTGAAACGGGAGCTCGATGAGTCGACCGGCCGCATTGCCACGGTCGTCATCGAGCACAAGGAGGATCTCAACCCGCAGATCGAGGTGCGCGCGGCCACCGGCAAGGCCGCTGCCGCCTACTCAATCCCGGTCGGAGCGCAGATCGTCGTCAACGAGGGCGATACCATCTCGCCCGGCGCGCTGCTCGCGAAAACACCCCGGCAGGCATCCAAGACCAAGGACATCACCGGCGGTCTCCCGCGCGTGGCCGAGTTGTTCGAAGCCCGGCGCCCGAAGGATGCGGCGGAGATGGCCCGCATCGACGGCGTCGTCAGCTTCGAGGGTTCAATCCGCGGCAAGCGCCGCCTGCTCGTGAAGAATGACGAGACGGCCCAGGAGGAGGAGCACCTCATCCCCCACGGCAAGCACATCATCGTGCAGCCGGGCGACATGGTGCACAAGGGCCAGCACCTCACCGACGGCGCCGCCGATCCGCACGAGATCCTCGAGATCCTCGGGCCGGCGGCCCTGTACGATTTCCTCATATCGCAGGTGCAGGAGGTCTACCGGTTGCAGGGCGTGACGATCAACGACAAGCACATCGAGATCATCATCCGCCAGATGCTCCGCAAGGTGCGCATCACCGATCCGGGCGACAGCGAATGGTTCTGGGGCGAGCAGGTGGACCGCGGGTCTTTCCTGCGCGAAAACCTGCGCCTTGAGGCGGCGGGCGGCAAGCCGGCCGAGGCCGAGCCGATCCTGCTCGGGATCACCAAGGCCTCCCTCGAGACGGAGAGCTTCATTTCCGCCGCCTCGTTCCAGGAGACGACGCGCGTCCTCACCGATGCCTCCACGCTCGGAAAGGTCGACATGCTCAAGGGCTTCAAGGAAAACGTGATCATGGGTCACCTGATTCCGGCCGGCACCGGCCTGCCGAAATACAAGAACCTGCGGATCACGCTGCCCTTCGGCGCTGAGATGCCGCCGATCGAGGAGCCCAAAGCCGCCACAGAAGCGGGCTGAGCCAGCCTTTTTTCTGGAGACGCGGCGCCCTCGCCGCATCTTCGCGGAGGGGTGCTGTCCGGTGCTGTTTTGCCGGACGGGGTCGGGCCTGCTGTCCGTAGCCTTGGCGAAGGACGGCAACCCCGCCCTGCAGCCGGCTGGATCGTTCCGCCCTGGAAATGGTTCCCCCATCTTGGGCTAAAACTTCAGCCGGGCGTTGGTGTGGCCGCACTGGGGACAGGCCGCGGTCCCCCTGCGGGACTTGGCGGTGTAGAGTCTGCCACAGCGGATGCAATGAAAGGTCAGCTTCCGACGCTCCGCCTCGAAGAGCGCATGATCGCGGCGGTCGTAGTAGGTCCAGACTCCGAAGAAGAATGCGAGGACGAGCAGGCAGTAGATGACAACGCCGACGGTGAGATCCATGTTCGATGCAGCGGACAACGACGGTTCGGAATTTGGATTGCGGACCGGATGGAACAACGGTGGACGGGGTTGGAAGCACGTAAAGCGGAATCCGGACGCCAATTCCACCACGACCTGTTTCGCCGGGTCGCCGGGCGCCCATTCGCAATCCAGGCGTGCTGGCAAACCGCGCCCCCTCTTGATCTTTTTCAGAACCGCGCCAATCTGCCGATCTACCTGTGTTATGAAGGCTGTTTGTTCCTGGTGCAAAAGGGCGCTGATCGAGGATGAGACTCCGAATGCCGCGGTTTCCCACGGCATCTGCACGGATTGTCTGAATGGGCTGTCCGGCAACTCCAAGTTCAGCCTGGCGGAGTTTCTCGACTCGATCGAGCTGCCCGTCCTCGTCACGGATGGTGGGAGAGCGATTCACGAGGTGAACGAGGCGGCGGAGCGCATCCTTGGAAAGTCCGCGTCCCGACTCCGGGGATCGAGAGTCGGAGTGGCGATTGAATGCATCCATGCCGGGATCATGGGAGAATGCGGTGTGAGCCCGTATTGCGCGGGCTGCGCGATGCGGCGGACCATCCAGGATACCCACGCGGATGGGAAGCCGCGTTATGGCGAGTATTCGCAGCACAAGCTCGCGACCGCGGATGGCGCGAGGGTCGTCCGCTTCCGGTTCTCCACGACGAAGATGGGGGATCTGATCGTGCTCGCGATCGAAGGGATCGAGGATCTCCCGGTTGCGTCCTGACGCCGCGCGGCACGAAATCGAGCCGCAGCAGAAGACCGCCGGGCGGACACAACAAAAAAGCGCGCAACCCATGAGGGCGCGCGCCTTTCTTGAAAAAAGCAGTCAGTTCTCTGAACGAACAAGCCTAGAATTTGAAGCCGACGCCGACGTTGAAGTAGCTGGCCCTGACACTAACGCTGGAATAGCCAAAGTCATCGCCATTAACGGCTAAGCCGGTGCCGCTAAGCAAAAAGCGATAGCCAACATCCAGATCAATACTGTCAGTCAGCTTGAATGCACCACCGACTTCAAGACCCAAGTCCCAAGGATTGCTGGAAACCGAGGCCACACTTTCGCCACTCGATGTGGCGGACAGCTTTGCCAGCAATATGCCAGCCGAAGCGCCGACGTAGAAGCGCACAGTAGCAGTCTTGGGACCGAGATAGTAACGATAGTTGACAAGAATTGGAGTCTCCTGCAATTTCAATGAAATTTGTGCACCATCGAAAAAATCTACTGAGGGATTGGATACCTTGAAGGAGGCCGTTCCGACCGAAAGACCGATTTCCTGGTCGCCAAGGGTGACTCCACCGGCGAGATCGAAAGCCGCAGCATTCTTAAAAGAGCCTATGTATTGATAGGAATTGGCTGGCAATGCGTAGGATACCTCGGGGCGAATGAATCCCTCTTGGGCATAGGCTGAAAGGCCGATCGCAAAAAAGGCGACAACGGCGATCTTGGTATTGGATTTCATGGTAGCGAGTGGGGTCTTGGGGGTTAATTTTTGGTTCTTCAGGAAATCGTGTGGGTTTGAGCTGATGGCAGATGGATGCTGAGATCGAGTTTGCCGCAGAAAAACAGGATGCGGACGCGGTAGTTGGCGAAGCGCCGGAAGCCGCGGGCGTCAGCCTTGATGGCTTGGATCCGAGAGTTGAAGCCCTCGGTCAAGGCATTGGTGATCGGATGCATGAAGTAGTTGAGCAGTCCGAGCAGATGATCCTTGAAGGTGAGAGCCACCTTCTTCAGCGGTTCGAGTTTGGATCGGCGGACGGTGCGGAACCAGCGGGTGAAGAAGTCCAGGCCACTGGCTTGGTCCGGTTGCGCCCAGAACTCGACGAAGGTCTCCTTGTGCGCCCATGCGCGAGCCGTCTTCAGATCCCGTTCACACAGCTCCTCAAAGCGCAGGGCTCGGTCGCCTGTGACCGCGGCTCCTTGCAGCCACAGGAATTTGGTGTCCTTGAGGCTTTGATCGCCCTCGGCCAGGAGCCGGCGGTGTTCCTCTTTGCGGACCTTGTCAACGGCTTCGTTGAGCAACTTGGACACATGAAACTTGTCGTGGACGATCTGCGCTTGCGGCGCTGCTTGGCGAGTTGCCGCCGCAAAATCGGCCCCCATGTCCATCGCCGCCGCCGCGATCTGCGAGCGTTGGGGCTCCGGCAGGCTTTCCCACAACGTCACCGCCTGCTCGGTATCCCGCCCCGCCACCACTTCCAGCACGCGTTGTCCCTTCAAGTCGGTCATCAACGACACGTAGTCTTGACCGCGACCAAAGCTCTTTTCATCCAACCCGACATAACGTACATGCTCCGTCGTGCGCCGCTGCAATCCCCGCGCGACCGCGCGTTCCAAGATCCGCTGCACGCTGTCCCAGTCCAAGCCAAGCAAATCGGCAGCCTGCGTCAGCGACCGGCTGGCCTCGATCACCTTCACGGCATGGGCTTCAAAGGCTGCGGTGAAGCGCGAACCCGCCTCCGCCCACGGGACCTTCACCTGCAAGATCCCATCCTGCTCACAAGCACAACGGGGCACCGCGCACACCAGTTGCACTTCGTGTCCCATCACATCCAGATGCCGCCAACGTCGTTCGCGTTTGTCGTGCAGCGCCCCCACCTGGCCGCAAGCCGGGCACACCGGCCGCGTCCTTCCTGGCCATGCCACCCGAATGGTCACCCGCTGCAGACTCGGCTCTCGTGTCACCTCGCTGACCTCCCATGGAGCGACAACGCCTAACAGCCCGGCGTAATGTCTCTCGATGCTTGAATCATGAATCTCGCCCATTCCCCATTCTACCGCCTTCACCCAGCCTTACCCACACGAAAACCGGGAGAA
>CAWHAC010000001.1:0-400498 GCA_963827125.1 uncultured Verrucomicrobiae bacterium | reverse complement strand
CAGCGGGTGCGCTCCAGGTGATGGCGGGTGTGGCCTTGCCGACGGAGATCGTCTGGGTTGCGGTCGCCGTGGAATAATCCGTGGTGTCGGTCGGGGTGAAGGTGACGCTCAATGTCTGGCTTCCCGCCGGGAGAACCGTCCCTGCCTTCGGAGTGTAGGCGAAGGCGCCCGGGACGCTTGCGGTGGCGCTAAGCTGCGCCGATGACAATGCCGTGCCATAGATGATTGCAGAGGGTGCGCACCATCTGATGGCGGGTGTGGCCTTGCCGACGGAGATCGTCTGGGTTGCGGTCGCCGTGGAATAATCCGTGGTGTCGGTCGGGGTGAAGGTGACGCTCAATGTCTGGCTTCCCGCCGGGAGAACCGTCCCTGCCTCCGGAGTGTAGGCGAAGGCGCCCGGGACGCTTGCGGTGGCGCTAAGCTGTGCCGATGAGAGTGCGGTGCCGTAGGTGATTGCAGCGGGTGCGCTCCAGGTGATGGCGGGTGTGGCCTTGCCGACGGAGATCGTCTGGGTTGCGGTCGCCGTGGAATAATCCGTGGTGTCGGTCGGGGTGAAGGTGACGCTCAATGTCTGGCTTCCCGCCGGGAGGACAGTCCCTGCCGCCGGAGTGTAGGCGAAGGCGCCCGGGACGCTTGCGGTGGCGCTAAGCTGTGCCGATGAGAGTGCGGTGCCGTAGGTGATCGCAGCGGGTGCGCTCCAGGTGATGGCGGGTGTGGCCTTGCCGACGGAGATCGTCTGGGTTGCGGTCGCCGTGGAATAATCCGTGGTGTCGGTCGGGGTGAAGGTGACGCTCAATGTCTGGCTTCCCGCCGGGAGAACCGTCCCTGCCTTCAAAGTGTAGGCGAAGGCGCCCGGGACGCTTGCGGTGGCGCTAAGCTGTGCCGATGAGAGTGCGGCGCCGTAGGTGATCGCAGCGGGTGCGCTCCAGGTGATGGCGGGTGTGGCCTTGCCGACGGAGATCGTCTGGGTTGCGGTCGCCGTGGAATAATCCGTGGTGTCGGTCGGGGTGAAGGTGACGCTCAATGTCTGGCTTCCCGCCGGGAGAACCGTCCCTGCCTTCGGAGTGTAGGCGAAGGCGCCCGGGACGCTTGCGGTGGCGCTAAGCTGTGCCGATGAGAGTGCGGCGCCGTAGGTGATTGCAGCGGGTGCGCTCCAGGTGATGGCGGGTGTGGCCTTGCCGACGGAGATCGTCTGGGTTGCGGTCGCCGTGGAATAATCCGTGGTGTCGGTCGGGGTGAAGGTGACGCTCAATGTCTGGCTTCCCGCCGGGAGAACCGTCCCTGCCGCCGGAGTGTAGGCGAAGGCGCCCGGGACGCTTGCAGTGGCGCTAAGCTGTGCCGATGAGAGTGCGGCGCCGTAGGTGATTGCAGCGGGTGCGCTCCAGGTGATGGCGGGTGTGGCCTTGCCGACGGAGATCGTCTGGGTTGCGGTCGCCGTGGAATAATCCGTGGTGTCGGTCGGGGTGAAGGTGACGCTCAATGTCTGGCTTCCCGCCGGGAGGACAGTCCCTGCCGCCGGAGTGTAGGCGAAGGCGCCCGGGACGCTTGCGGTGGCGCTAAGCTGTGCCGATGAGAGTGCGGCGCCGTAGGTGATTGCAGCGGGTGCGCTCCAGGTGATGGCGGGTGTGGCCTTGCCGACGGAGATCGTCTGGGTTGCGGTCGCCGTGGAATAATCCGTGGTGTCGGTCGGGGTGAAGGTGACGCTCAATGTCTGGCTTCCCGCCGGGAGAACCGTCCCTGCCGCCGGAGTGTAGGCGAAGGCGCCCGGGACGCTTGCGGTGGCGCTAAGCTGTGCCGATGAGAGTGCGGCGCCGTAGGTGATTGCAGCGGGTGCGCTCCAGGTGATGGCGGGTGTGGCCTTGCCGACGGAGATCGTCTGGGTTGCGGTCGCCGTGGAATAATCCGTGGTGTCGGTCGGGGTGAAGGTGACGCTCAATGTCTGGCTTCCCGCCGGGAGAACCGTCCCTGCCTTCGGAGTGTAGGCGAAGGCGCCCGGGACGCTTGCGGTGGCGCTAAGCTGTGCCGATGAGAGTGCGGCGCCGTAGGTGATTGCAGCGGGTGCGCTCCAGGTGATGGCGGGTGTGGCCTTGCCGACGGAGATCGTCTGGGTTGCGGTCGCCGTGGAATAATCCGTGGTGTCGGTCGGGGTGAAGGTGACGCTCAATGTCTGGCTTCCCGCCGGGAGAACCGTCCCTGCCGCCGGAGTGTAGGCGAAGGCGCCCGGGACGCTTGCAGTGGCGCTAAGCTGTGCCGATGAGAGTGCGGCGCCGTAGGTGATTGCAGCGGGTGCGCTCCAGGTGATGGCGGGTGTGGCCTTGCCGACGGAGATCGTCTGGGTTGCGGTCGCCGTGGAATAATCCGTGGTGTCGGTCGGGGTGAAGGTGACGCTCAATGTCTGGCTTCCCGCCGGGAGGACAGTCCCTGCCGCCGGAGTGTAGGCGAAGGCGCCCGGGACGCTTGCGGTGGCGCTAAGCTGTGCCGATGAGAGTGCGGCGCCGTAGGTGATTGCAGCGGGTGCGCTCCAGGTGATGGCGGGTGTGGCCTTGCCGACGGAGATCGTCTGGGTTGCGGTCGCCGTGGAATAATCCGTGGTGTCGGTCGGGGTGAAGGTGACGCTCAATGTCTGGCTTCCCGCCGGGAGAACCGTCCCTGCCGCCGGAGTGTAGGCGAAGGCGCCCGGGACGCTTGCGGTGGCGCTAAGCTGTGCCGATGAGAGTGCGGCGCCGTAGGTGATTGCAGCGGGTGCGCTCCAGGTGATGGCGGGTGTGGCCTTGCCGACGGAGATCGTCTGGGTTGCGGTCGCCGTGGAATAATCCGTGGTGTCGGTCGGGGTGAAGGTGACGCTCAATGTCTGGCTTCCCGCCGGGAGGACCGTCCCTGCCGCCGGAGTGTAGGCGAAGGCGCCCGGGACGCTTGCGGTGGCGCTAAGCTGTGCCGATGAGAGTGCGGCGCCGTAGGTGATCGCAGCGGGTGCGCTCCAGGTGATGGCGGGTGTGGCCTTGCCGACGGAGATCGTCTGGGTTGCGGTCGCCGTGGAATAATCCGTGGTGTCGGTCGGGGTGAAGGTGACGCTCAATGTCTGGCTTCCCGCCGGGAGAACCGTCCCTGCCTTCGGAGTGTAGGCGAAGGCGCCCGGGACGCTTGCGGTGGCGCTAAGCTGTGCCGATGAGAGTGCGGCGCCGTAGGTGATTGCAGCGGGTGCGCTCCAGGTGATGGCGGGTGTGGCCTTGCCGACGGAGATCGTCTGGGTTGCGGTCGCCGTGGAATAATCCGTGGTGTCGGTCGGGGTGAAGGTGACGCTCAATGTCTGGCTTCCCGCCGGGAGGACAGTCCCTGCCGCCGGAGTGTAGGCGAAGGCGCCCGGGACGCTTGCGGTGGCGTTGAGCTGTGCCGATGAGAGTGCGGTGCCGTAGGTGATCGCAGCGGGTGCGCTCCAGGTGATGGCGGGTGTGGCCTTGCCGACGGAGATCGTCTGGGTTGCGGTCGCCGTGGAATAATCCGTGGTGTCGGTCGGGGTGAAGGTGACGCTCAATGTCTGGCTTCCCGCCGGGAGGACAGTCCCTGCCGCCGGAGCGTAGGCGAAGGCGCCCGGGACGCTTGCGGTGGCGTTGAGCTGTGCCGATGAGAGTGCGGTGCCGTAGGTGATCGCAGCGGGTGCGCTCCAGGTGATGGCGGGTGTGGCCTTGCCGACGGAGATCGTCTGGGTTGCGGTCGCCGTGGAATAATCCGTGGTGTCGGTCGGGGTGAAGGTGACGCTCAATGTCTGGCTTCCCGCCGGGAGAACCGTCCCTGCCGCCGGAGTGTAGGCGAAGGCGCCCGGGACGCTTGCGGTGGCGTTGAGCTGTGCCGATGAGAGTGCGGTGCCGTAGGTGATCGCAGCGGGTGCGCTCCAGGTGATGGTCGGGGCAGCCTTTCCTACGGAGAGCGTCTGGGTGGCGCTCGCCGTGGAATAATCCGCCGTGTCGGTCGGGGTGAAAGTGACGCTGAGCGTCTGATTTCCTGCGGTGAGAACAGTCCCAGCGGCTGGCGTGTATGCAAAGGTGCCAGCGATCGCCGCTGTCGCATTCAACTGGGTCGATGACAATGCGGTACCATAAGTGATGGCTGCGGGCGCCGCCCAGGTGATCGTCGGGGGCGCTGTGAGAGACAAGGTAATGTCGCCGGTGTTGCCACTGTATCCATCGACAGAGATATGATATGTGGTGCCAGCGGTCGCCGAAAAGGTAACCTGACTCCTGTTGTCGGTGCTGCTGATGTCATCGTTGCTGGCCACCAATGTGAGGGCCGACACCGACGTCCCGGTGTAAACCCCCAACACGGTATCGAACGTGCTGCCTTCGGTGCTTATCGTGACAGATCCCGTGCTGGGCGCCTTCCACTTCCACCAGACGGAATTCCCACCGTAGGTTCCCGGCACCAGGATCTCGCCTGTTTCCATGGAGGCGCTGAAATTGTTGCCTGTGGCAGTAATATTCGTGCCGGTCAGGACTGTTGCATTTGCAAAGGAGTCGTTAAGCAGCACTGGATAGGTGAACGTAGCGACTGCGGAAGTCTCCCCCGGTGCGCTTGCGGTGACAGTCACCGGCAGTTGCGTCACTCCCGAAGGCGCGGTGATCGTCGCTGAATAATACGAGTCGTTGGCCGTGACGTCGGGAGCCACTCCGTCGTTGGAGAAAGTCAATGACCCGACCCCGGGCGCGCTTCCCGTCACGGTTGCATTCGTGACAGCCAGGAGATCGGTGACATGAACGTACATTGTGACCGCCCTGCCCGGCACGAAACTGTTGCCGTTTTCAAGCCGCGCGGACACCTGGAGCGTTCCGGTCGGGATCGCAGCGAGCGCCTGATAGGCATTGAGGCGTCCGCCCGTTATTGTGGTCCCCTGAAGCGCGGGAGTGGCGGTTGTAGTATTCAGAATCCTGTTGCGCAGGTCCTCGACCAATATCGTTGGGTACTTGCTCAAGATGAGCGCAGCCGTGCCGACAACGTAGGGCGCGGAGAAGCTCGTTCCATACCAGCCCGAAACATAATCACTGTCCGAGAGGTTGTGGGTTGAATAGATGGAGACGCCGGGCGCACCCAGATGCACGGTGTTGTTTCCGTAATTGGAAAAGCTCGCCAATGCCCCGGTAGGGTCGATCGCGGCGACCGAGATCACGTTGTTCAGGACGTAGTTGGCGGGATAAAACGGCGTGTTGTCACAGCTGGCGGCGTCATTTCCGGCAGCTGCTACAAAAAGGACGCCCTGTTGGCCGGCCGCTGCAATCGCATCATATTCCGCTTGGGAGAAGATATTCTGACCGTAGCTTGCGTTTAGGACCCGCGCCCCTTTGGCCACGGCATATTCGATGCAGGTTATCTCACCGGAGATCGAACCTGCGCCCGTCGAATTCTCGAACTTCAACGCCATCAGGCGGACATTCCAGGCGACTCCCACCATCGGATTGCCGTCATTCGCGGCGGCTCCGACGATGCCCGCAAGGACGGTTCCGTGTCCATAGTCGTCATTTGGGTCTCCCGATCCGGTCAACACGTTGATCCCATAGACATCATCAATGTAGCCGTCTCCGTCGTCATCAATCCCGTTGCCCGCAATCTCCCCGGGGTTCACCCACATCTGGGCCTGAAGGTCCTGATGGGTGTAGCGGATGCCGGAGTCGATGATTCCGACCACGACGCTCGTGGATCCGGTGGTGACATCCCAGGCGGGCACGACATTGACATCCATGCCGGCGACTCCGCCGTTCTGACCGGTGTTCTGCAGGCCCCAGGTCGCGCCGTTGACAAACGCAGTGTCGGTGGGCGTAAGGGCAGCGTGGACAATGTAGTCCGGCTCAACGTACTCAAACTGCCCCGAATCCCGCAGCGCATTGATGCGCGCCAGAAGGCGGCGAGCCTGGTCATCGGACGAAAGGCGACCCAATGCTGCGATCTCGGTGGAATCGCTGTCGATCATCACCAGACGCGGGATCAGCCTGTATTGGCGCCTGACGCCGACCTTCTGGACCTTCAATGCCGCGGCACGCCGCGTCAGATCGCCGTTCTGTGTTAGTTTGGCGAGGATCTGTGTGGGATGCACCTGCTGGCCCTTGATGAACACCGGGCGGTCGCTTTGTCCCAGCGCCGCCGACTGCAGCGTCATCGCGACAATCACCCATAGGATGAGCCTGCGTGCCCATGAGACAACGCGCAGCCACGTTTGAAAACGGTTCATTTAAGGAGGTGAATCGAAGAGCCTTGTCGGGACTGGGGGACGGCGCTGCACATCCGGTGCGTGTCAAGCGTGACTGCCACCGCGGACCTGTTTCAACCCTATTCTTCTCCTGACCGACGGCTTCTGTTCCGCACGGAGCGTCATGGCGACGCTCGAAGGCAGCGGGCCGTTGACCGGACGTCCCCGGCCGGGCCTCACGGACTCATCGGCTGGCATCAGTGGAACAAATGCCCGGAAAAGAGCAGAAGACCGAAGCAAACCAAGTTGAACGTCGTGACGACGCTTGCGATCCGCCACGCACGGGTCTCCGTCCAGCCCCGTGTCCGTGCCGCGCGCGAGATGAGATCGTGCGCCACGAACAGGGTGCCATGATAAAAACCGTACACAAGGTAATGCGGCGCGAAGCCATGCCAGATCCCCATCAGCACGAACAGGAGGTAGAATCCGATGTACGAGGCCGTGTATTTGCCACGGAACCAGCCTCCCTTGCGCGCGGTCATCAGAAAACGCATGTAGATGTGGTCGCGAAACCACGTCGAAAGGCTGATGTGCCAGCGGTTCCAGAAGTCCTTGATGTTCCCCGCGAGAAAGGGGCGGTCGAAGTTCTCCGGACAGTGGATGCCCAGCAGATGGCTGACGCCGACGGCAAACGCGCTGTAGCCGGCGAAATCGAAGAACAGGTATGCGCTGTACGCATACATGTATGAAACCATAGGGAACGCGCCCGTCCCGCCTGCAGCGGGGTCCATCCACCGGGTCTTGACGAGATAGGCGAGGATGAACTTGTAGAGGAATCCGGTGAAGATGCGGTGGACCCCCTTGTCCAGGTCGGCGAGGAATTCGGATCGGGTCCGGGTTCGCGACCAGTCGGTTGCGAACCGGCGGTAACGGTCGACCGGCCCCGATGAAATCGTCGGGAAGAACATGAGGTACGCCAGGTACTGGCCGGGCGGCAGCGAGGTGATGAGCCCGTCCTGAACGCCGATGACTGCGTCGACGCTTCGGAACGTCAGGTATGAAATCCCGACAAAGCCGAACAGTGAATGAAGGGCGGTCGCCGGCAGGAGCCTTACGCAGACGAGGGGGGCGATCGCGAGGAGGACCGCAAGATAGAACACCCACGGCCTTCGCCCCCTCGCGCGCAGGGCAAAAAAAGAGCGCGCGACCAGATATTGAAACAGGCCGTAGGCGGCTACGCAGCAGAAGAGCGGGACGGGCTGGCTCAACCCGGACGGCAGATGGGATAGTGTGGCACCGCCGGTCGCCGCGTGGAACAGGGAGACCCGGTCGCTGTAATGGACGGCCAGCATTCCCGCGGTCGCGATGAGAATCCACCAACGCAGCGAACGCGCCATCAGGCCCAGCACGAGGGCGGGCAGGATCGGATAGAGCAGGACGCCGAAATAGAGGAAATCCGTGTAGGGCGTCATTCGAGGAGCCTGGCGAGCTGGCGCCGATCGGCCTTGCCGTTCACGGTCATCGGGAATTCGCGCAGGAAACGAAACCGGCGCGGGATCATGTACGCGGGCAACCGGGTACCAAGGGCCTCCCTCAGGGCCTGCGCCTGCTCGAACTCGGACTGCGTCCCGGGCTCGGCCATGATCACGAAGGCCGCCAGCATGTCGACCTGGCCGTCCCGGACGACCGGTGCGACGATGGCGTCCCGCACGCCGGCCAACCCGCAGAGGTTCGCCTCGACGTCACCCAGTTCGATGCGGTAGCCGTGCAGCTTAAGTTGAAAATCCAGGCGCCCGTCGAAGAAGACGATTCCGTCCTGGATATGGCCGGCATCCCCGGTGCGGTAGGCCCGCTCCCCTCCGACGAGAAGAAACACCTTTGCGGTCAGGTCCGGCCGGCCAAGGTAGCCCGGGCTGACGTGGGGGCCGACGATCACGATTTCGCCTCGGGCGCCCTCGGGCAGGTCCCGGCCCGCCTCGTCCCTGATGACGATGCGCCCCCCCGCCCGCGCGTACCCGATCGGCGGCGACGAGTGGCGGGCCAGCATTTCGCGGTCGATCCGGATCGAGGTGGCATAGATTGTGGCTTCCGTCGGACCATAGAGGTTCCAAACGGCGGCGCCCGGGAAGCGGGCAAAGAGCTGTGACACGATCTCCGGGGCCAGCGCCTCGCCTGCAAACAGGAACCGCTGCACTTGGGGCATCATCGCCGCCGTGAAGGTCTTCTCGGCCAGGCAAAGGCGCGCGAACGAGGGGGTGGAGACAAACGTCGTTGTCCCGGACTCCGCCAGCGCGGGGTAGAGCAGGCGGGGGTTTGCGATCTGCCCGGCCGTGATGCTGAACAGCGTCGCCCCCGTGACCAGGCTCAGGTGCAGGTCGTGCATGGAAACGTCGAAGGCGAAGGGCGCCTGGTTCAGGAAGACCTCCGTGCCGCGCGCATACTTCTGCTCCGCCAGCATCCATTCGACGAAGCCGGTCAGATTCTGCAGGGTGATGACGACGCCTTTGGGCTCCCCCGTGCTCCCGGACGTGAAGATGATGTAGTAGGGATCGGCCGCGCCGACCGGCCGCAGGATGATCCCGGCAGGCGGCGGCGTGGCCGAAAGCTCGGCGACCTTTTCCGGCGTTAGGACGAGCCGGGTGCCCGACGCGGCGACGATGCGCTCGACGCGCGCCGGCGGCAGCGCGCTGTCGACGGGCACGTAGGGGTGCCCGGCCTTCACGGCGGCAAGGAAGGCGATCAGCATCTCCGCCTGTTTGTGTCCTTGGACGGCCACCGGCGACCGGTCGTCGCCGAGGAGAGCGGCGATGTGGCGGGCGAGCGTGTCGGAACGCGCGCGGAGCTCGCCGTAGGCAAGCGTCCGGCCCTCGCTGACGTGCGCAGGCCGGTCCGGTGATCCGCTCGCGCGACGATCGATCTCTTCGAGGAGGTTCATGGGGCAGAGTGGGGCCCGGCGGCGCTGGCGGGCCGGCAGGGCCCGCTTCCATGCCTTCGCGATCGAATCCCTCGGGAGGGTGCCGGAATCGTCGCGCGAGGGCGGTGCAGAACGACGGCACGGAAAGCGTGGGTCTGCGACATGGGAGCGATTCAGTAGCCCTGATAGACGAAATCGATGACGGTGAACTGGCCGCGACCGTACAGCAGCACGAGCCCAACCAGGATCGCCAGGTAATACAGGGTCAGCAGCAGCTGTCCGCCCCACCGCTTAACGGCCGGTTTCATGGTAAAACGCATTGATCGCCTCGTCGTAGCAGAGCCATCCCACCGGGCTCGGGTGATCCTCCAGATCCTGGAAAAAGAGAAAATCGTATTCATATTCCTCGGACGCGACCACCGGCACCCCGTATTTCCGGCCCAGTGCCCGCAGCGGGTCGTAGTAGCACGCTTTGCGGACCTTCGCGGAACTGCCGCAGTAGTCGGCGAACCGCCCGTTAAACGGGATGGCCAGCAGGAGCGGGCGGGCGCCGAGCTCCAGACATTCGGCCAGCGCAAGCTCAACGTCCACCCACCGGGGGGAGGCGGGGAGGGCGTCCCGCAACAGCCAGTCGGGCCGGAGGTACGTGTCCTGTTTCTTCAGGAAGAGGCCCTTCCTCTTCTCCCACCACGCCTCGTTCAGGAGGCCGAAGGGTGTGTTTTCCGGTTGTTTTGCGTACTCCGAGCGGGTGTCGGCGGCCAACGCCCCCCAATCGATGGAGGAAACCCTTTGCGGGCGGTTGGGCCTGAGATTCTCGTGTTTCGACAGGAAGTCGAGCGTCTGCCATTCATCCTGCAGGCCGAGCAGCTGGGAATGCAGGATGCCGAGCGGGAGGGTGGCGTAGTATTCGGCGACTCCGAGGAGGGTGGGGTCTGCGAGTTCCTCGACGCCCAGACGGAGCAATGGGTCTGTTGACAGCGTTGCTGGGAACGTCGCCATCCGGCGGGCGAGCCGTCGCTTGACCTCAAGGCTGAGATGGGTGCTGAAGACCGCCTGGCTGGCCTGGACTTTGGAGAAGTTCGCCTCCGCTTCGCCATCCCAGAAGAAAAGCTCCGGCACGACGCTGATCACGATCCGTTTCCCGGCCGCCGCGTCGCCGAGGGCCGCGACCTGCTCGGCGATCGCGATGAACGGCTCGGACTTCCATCCTATCCTGCATACCTGGAATCCGGTCGAGTGGGCGTTGAAGAACACGGTCGGGTTGCAGGCCCCCCCGGTGTCAACCTGCGACGTGCCGAACAGCGGGAGCACGTCCTTTTGGCGCACACAGGCGCGTTCCATCGCGCCGCTCAGCGCCATCTCATGAAAATTGGTGGGCACCAGGGCGGGCGCGCATCGGTCCCCCACAGACTGCGCATAGCGGTCGTAGCCCGCGACCAAAGCCGCAAACAGGCTCAACGCCACCAACGCAGGCGTCAGATGCGTGTACATTAGCGCGCGAGCCGCCCTTCGATTGATGCGATGATCAACCGCGGCGTGCCCCATTGTTCGCGGTCGAATTCCGCCGGCGAGATCTCGAGTCCGAAGCGGCTGGAGAGTCCGAGGATGAGCTCCACCGTGCTCATGGAATCCAGGATGCACCGATCGTAGAGGCGCAGATCGAGATTGCGGCGGACCTCGTCGATCCCGGAAACCGCCACCAGGATCGCCAGCACCTGATCCCCCGTCGATCCCTCGGGATACGGGTTCGCCGGAGAGGGGGTTCCGGGCTTGGCCGTTGGCATGATGTCAGGCATAAAAAAAGCTCAAAATAAGACACAATCAAAGTCGGCGTTGGCAAATCAAATCCAAAAATGCAGGCGTGGTCCGTCGGGCATGGAACGCCATCAGGCGAGAGGCCGTCCCGCTTGCGGACCGGCGCGGAATCCGTGGCCGCGACTGTCCGTCCCCCCCGCCCGCCAGCGGGACCAGCGCCGCCAACCGGCCGACAAAGAGAGCTGTTCATTTTTGCTTGAACTCGAAATCCCCCGCCTTTTCTATCCGCGTTCGTTCAGCCACCTCCCGCATGCCTGCGGCGCCACGGCATCCGGAATACCTTTCTTCTCGATTCAGTGCGGCCATTCAACCTGACCCTGACGTGTCCGCGTCGAACGGTGCACCCCAAATCCGCCGGTCGATGTGCCCTTGCAGACCCAGATTGAGCGTTTCCGGCATTGGGAGAGAACACGGTTGGATTGCAGAAGAGCGGAATCCCGCTTGGAGCCCGTTGACGTCCGGGAACGCCGGGAGGTCATATCCTTGCGGGGTTCAGGAGCTTATTGTGATTGCGCCGTTGGTGATCCGTTGGATTGATCTGTGCGTATCCCGTCGCCTCCGTGGACCGGAAGCGACGGGGCGAAGCATTACCCGGCGGATCCGGCGCGCCGGCCGAGAAGAGGCTATTCGATTCCCGTTTTCAATAATGCAGCGTCTGCCATGTGATGATTTGAAGATCATTCATCGATCGGGAATTCAGATTCTTCGATGAATTCCCGGATGTCGTGCAATGGCCCGCCCCCGTCTTTTCGTTCATCTGGACAAGCAAGACAACCCCACTATCAACTCCTGAACAAGTCATGAAGGAACAACCTGTTCTCCATCAGTCCCACCGGCGAGCAATTCCCCCTGCCCACGCCTGAAGAGTATCAGGCCGAATTCGAACGCCTGGAGAAACTCGCCGTACAACAACGCAAGGCCGGAAGGCAGATCGTTGTCGTCGTGGGCCTCGGCTTCGTGGGGGCGGTGATGGCCGCCGTGATTGCGGATTCCACCGACAAAAAGGGCCGGTCCGGCAAATTCGTCATCGGCGTGCAGCGGCCCAGTACCCGGAGCTTCTGGAAGATCCCCATGTTCAATCGCGGAGTCTCGCCGGTTAAGGCGGAGGATCCGGAGGTTGACCTGATGATCGGCCGCTGTGTGACCGGGAAGAAGACCCTGGTGGCAACCTACACCGACGAGGCGCTCAAGCTGGCCGACGTCGTGGTGGTGGACGTCCAATGCGACTACCTCAAGGAATCGCTTGGCGACGTGCGCACCGGCTCGGCCGACATGGACGCGCTGGAAACCTCCCTGGGCACGATTGCCGAGAATATTCCGCCGCAGGCGCTTGTGCTGATCGAAACGACCGTCGCTCCCGGGACCACGGAGCAGGTGGCGTATCCGATCATGAAGAAGATCTTCGAGAAGCGCGGCATCAGGTCCGAGCCCCTGCTTGCGCACAGCTACGAGCGCGTGATGCCCGGCAAGAACTACGTCGCCTCCATCCGCGATTTCTGGCGCGTCTGCAGCGGCGTCAACGTCAAGGCCCGCAAGCGGGTCACCCGGTTTCTGACGGATGTCCTGAACACGGAGAAATATCCCCTGACCGTGCTGGACCGCCCCATTGAATCGGAGACGGCGAAGATCGTGGAGAACAGCTATCGCGCCACGATCCTGGCGTTCATGGACGAATGGTCGCTCTTCGCCGAACGCAACGGCGTCGATCTGAAGAAGGTCATCGAGGCGATCAGGGTGCGGCCCACGCATTCGAACATGCTCTTTCCTGGGCCGGGCATCGGAGGATATTGCCTGCCCAAGGATGGCGGACTCGGGCTCTGGGCCTACAAGCACATCTTCGGGTGGGATGACCAGATCTTCAAGATGACGCCGATGGCGATCGACATCAACGACACCCGGTCGCTCCACGCCCCGCAGCTCGTGCGCGACGCCCTGCGCAACATGGGCAAGCCCCTGGCGGCCTCCGAGATTCTCCTTCTCGGCGCCGCCTACCGGGAGGACGTCGGGGACACCCGTTACAGCGGGTCGGAGATCATGGTGCGCAAGCTCACCGAGATGGGCGCCAACGTCCGCGTCCACGACCCCTATCTGGACCATTGGTGGGAGCTGGAGGCGCAGGATACGTATCCGCATCCCGGTTACAGCGCGTCGCGGTTCTTTCACCGCCAGGAATCGCTCAAGGATCTCCGGCTGGAGAAGGACCTCCCGGCCGCGATGAGGGGCGTCGACGCGATCGTCCTGGCCGTGCGCCACGAGCCGTATCTGAAGCTCGATCCCGACGCGGTCTTCAGGAGCGTCGGCCGGCCCTTCGCGCTCGTCGACTGCTTCTGCATCCTGGACGACGCCCGGATCCGCCGCTACCTCGAGCTGGGCTGCGAGGTGAAGGGCATGGGCCGGGGGCACATCAAGCGGATCAAGGACGGGATTGCCCGGGGTGCCGCGAAATAGGATCGTCGCGCCGCTGATGACCGGAGGAATGAAGAACGGTTCCCGCCCGCCGGCTCCCCGCCGGGTTCGCCCCGTGCCCCCGGTCCGGGGCCTCCGGCGCGCCGCGGCAACGCCGGCCTCCCGCGTCCGATAGGACGTCCGTCCCGTCCCTCCACGGGATTCTTGCATGGCCCTCATCGACCTTATTGCCGGCGCACGGCCGAACTTCATGAAGATCGCGCCCATCATCCGCGCGCTCGATGCTCGGATGAAGGCGGGCGGGCCGCTGCGTTATCGGCTGATCCACACCGGGCAGCACTACGATGCGCGCATGTCGGGGGATTTCTTCGACCAGCTCGGCATTCCGGCTCCCGACGTGAACCTGGAGGTCGGCTCCGGCACACAGGCCGAGCAGACAGCCGCGATCATGGTGCGCTACGAGCAACTGCTCCTGGCCGCGCGGAGCGACCTGTGCCTGGTCGTCGGAGATGTGAACTCGACGATGGCCTGCGCGATCGCGGCGCAGAAGCTCCGTGTGCCGGTGGCGCACGTGGAGGGCGGAATCCGTTCCGGCGACTGGACCATGCCCGAGGAGATCAACCGGATGGTCACTGATGCGATCACCAATTATTTTTTCACGACAAGCGGGACGGCCAACGAGAACCTGCGCAGGGCGGGAGTGGGCGATGACCGCATCTTCTTCGTCGGCAACACGATGATCGACACGTTGCTGGCCAACCGGGAGCGCCTCAGGGCGCCCGTCTTCTGGCGGGACCTGGGTCTGTGCGCGCGGGAGTATTTCGTCCTGACCCTACACCGGCCCGCAAACGTGGACGACCGCGCCCGGCTCGACGCGATGCTTGCAGCCGTGGCGGAGGGGTGCCGGGGCATGCCCGTCGTGTTCCCCGTCCATCCGCGCACCGGCAAGACGCTTCAGCGGGGCGGCGCCCTGCCGGCGACCATCAGGCTCGTGGAGTCCCAGGCGTATCTGGAGTTCAACTACCTCGTGGCGCACGCGCGCGCGGTCATCACCGACTCCGGCGGCGTGACCGAGGAGGCGACCGTGCTGGGCGTCCCCTGCCTCACGCTGCGCGACACGACCGAGCGTCCCGAGACGGTGACGATCGGTACGAACGAACTGGTCGGCACGAATCCGGCGAACCTGCGTCCCGTGCTTGACCGCCTGTTTGCGGGCCAGTGGAAGCGGGGCTCGATCCCGGAGAAGTGGGACGGGCGGACGGGCGAACGGATCGCCGCCGATCTGGAGCGCCTGTTCGCGGCGCCCCGGGCGCGGCCGGCGGCAATCGCGCGACCGTGATTTCGGGCCGCCCTCACACCATGGTGGAGCCGACGGCGCGGTGCGCGCTCCCGCCTTCGGGCCGGGGCGCCCCGCCCGTGCGACCATTCCCGGGGGCCTGCGGATCATGCGGCGGAAAGGAGAAGGCTGACCGGTGCTGAACAAGCTTGCAAATCTGCTCCATTTGCGCGGCGCCGGATCGCGGCAGGCGGTGTTTGTCGTCGTGGGCGATGCGCTGAACGTCGTCGCCCTGCTCGGGACGTTCGATGGCCCTTGCGCGGATCATCGCGCCGGCGGACATGGCGATATTCCGCCAGGTGACCTACCTCGGGCCGCTGGTCGCCGGACTGGCGGAACTCGGCATCAGCGGCACCATCTACCGTTATTACCGCGTATTTCAGGGACCCCGGCTCCAGACCTTCCTCTGGCAGGTCCTGGTCTTCCTGGTGGCCTTCGGTGCGCTCGGATCGCTGGTCCTTCTCGTCCTGGCCTATCCGTTGGCGAAGAGTTTCGGGAATCCCGCCCTTGCGCCGGCGTTGATGATCACGTGCGGTTCGGTCCTCGCCGGGCTGCCGTTCATGATGGTGCGGCCTGTGTTGATCAACCAGGACCATTCGCTGAAGGCCACGCTCTGGGAGGCGGGGCTGTCCGTCGGGGCGGCCTTTGCGTTGATCGTGCCGCTTTGGCGGGGGTGGTCGCTGAACCCCAGTCTGGTCTGCTGGATGGGGGCGAACGCCCTGCGGTTCGTGGTCGTCTGGTGGTATGTTGGCCGGCCTTTCTTCCGGACCGGCCTGTCCTGGGATGCCTCCGTGACCCGGGAGGTGTGGACCTATCTCTGGCCGCTCCAGCTGAGCCGATTGCCGGGCATCCTAATGATGTATTTCGACAAGGTCGTGACGTTGGTCTTCATGGAAAAGCGGCTGTTTGCCGCCTATAGCCTGGGCGCCCGGGAACTGCCGTTCGTGAATGCCATCCCCTTCTCAATCTCGTCGGTCATGCTGCCGCGGATGGTTGAGGCTTCGGAGAAAGGGGAGATCGACCGCGTCTGCGCACTCTGGCGGAAGGCATGCCTGAGCACGGCGCTGTTGACCTATCCGGTGGCGGCCTTCTGCATATGCAACGCAAGGAACATAATCCGCGCCATGTTCACGGATACCTACGTGGCCGGAGCGATCCCCTTTGCCGCATATGCAGGAATCACCGTCATCCGCATCATCGACTACGGAAGCATGGCCCGGGCGTTCAATCTGAATACGATCACCCTGCGCGTGGCCGTCTACGCCATGTGCCTGAGCCTGCCCCTGTCGGTCTATCTGACCTGGCTTTTTGGCATAGCGGGCATCAGTTGCTGTCTGCTGATCTCGACGAGTTTTGTCGCGGTCTTCTATCTTTGGTCGTATGTGCGGCTGCTGAAGCGGCGGCTTGCCACGTTCTTTCCCGTCGGGGACCTGGTCCTGATGCTCGGGCTGTCGTTTGCCGCCGCGGGGTTCTCCGCAACCGTTGTCGGGCGGATGCTGCGGATCGACCGCTGCTCGAGCCTCGTGGAGCTGGGACTGCGGCTGGGCTTGATCGCCGCGAGCACCGCCTTGCTGTACGGCGTCCTGATTCTGATGATGCGGCGTTTCACGGCGTTGCTACGTTCCGCCACAGTCGCATGAAACGGCTGCTTTACCTAGCCTATCCGTTCCCTCCCGGGCGATTTGTCGCATGCATCCGGACGTGGAACACGGCGCGACAGTTGTCCCGCCTGGGTTGGAAGGTGACTGTGGCAACGCCCAACCCGGACCTGTGGCGGAGGGTGGCAAATCGGGAATCGTTTTCCCGGGAGGCCGCGGCCGCCGGCATCGATATTCTTCTTACGGGTCACGATTGGCGTTGGCTGGATACCGACAACATCAGGTCCCGCTTCCCCAGGGTGGCGTGGGCGGTGGGGGGACCGGCGCGCCGGGTGCTGCGCAGGATCGGCCTCGAGACGCAGGTCGGGTGGATTCCGGCGGTGAGGCGTGCGTGCGCGTCTTTCGGCGCCGGCGGTTTCGACGCAATCCTTGCAACCGGGTGCCCGTTCTCCTCGTTTTCCGAGGCCCGGCGTCTGGGCGAGAGACTGAGGTGCCCGTATGTGCTCGACTATCGCGATCTGTGGACGACCGGCAATCCGCATGCCGTGCGCTCGCATCCCGCATGGATTGGCCGCGCCGAGCGCAGGGCCTACGGGGACGCGGCGGCGGTCGTCGTGGTCTCGCGCGTCTGGGGGGAGATGCTGGGCGATGCGTTGGGCCGTCCTGAGAAGATTCATGTGATTTCGAACGGGTATGATGCGGGAGACCTCGCCGGCGTTGAGCCGACCCTCTTCAGGGAGCCGGCTGTGGTCTATGCGGGAGTGTTTTATCCGCCCAAACGGGTTTTGGATCCCGTGCTTGCTGCGCTGAAGGCGCTGCGCCAGCGCGAGCCCGACCGGAAATGGATGTTTCATTATTACGGGGCATGCACGGGTGTGGTGGAGGCCGCCGCGGTATCGGCGGGGATCCGGGAGCGGGTGGAGATTCACGGGGAGGTCCCGCGCGCCGAGGTTCTTTCCGCATCGAAGGGCGCGCATTGTTCCGTCGTGATCACGTCGGTGGTCGATACCGAGTCGCGGAGCGACCGCGGCCTCGTGACGGGGAAGGTCTTCGAGCTTGTCGGGATGGGGGCCGAGGTTCTCCTCGTCGCTCCTCCCCATTCCGAGGCCGAACAGGCCATCCGGGGCTGCGGACGCCGCTTCTCCGGAAGCCAGGTGGCGGAGATGGAGGCGCATCTGGCGGCTGTCGTTGCCGGCCCGCAGGCGCGCCACACACCTCCGGCCGAGTTCGAATGGAGCGCTCTGGGCTCGCAACTCGATCGGATCCTGGATTCGGTCGTTTGTTCATAGGATGACGATCGGAAAACGATTCCCCTGGAGGACGCCGCGATTCGGAATGGCCCGGTTCCGAGGACCGGCGGCGTCACCTGCGGGCGAACGGGCGTCGGACCCGCGAATTCACTTCAATCGAGCCGTTGAATAAGAACTCAAAAGACGACAGTCTTGGGAAAGCGCCGTCGGGGATCCTGCTCTTCGCGCTCCTGCTGATGTTGGTGTCGCTGGCTTTCGAATCGGTGAGAATCGGTTCGGGGGAGGGCGAATCGCAGAGCGCGGTGGCCGTCGCGCGGATAACAGGTTATTTCCTGTTCCTGGCCGCATTGATCGACTTCCGTTCGGCGTTTCGCCCCATTCCGCGGGCGTTCTGGTATCTGTGCGTCTTTGCCGCGGTGGGGTTCGTCAGCTCGTTTGGACTCCTTGAGCTGGACAATCTGAGCGAGGCGCTCACGGTGCCCCAGAACATCATCCTGTTCCTGATCGTCTACAACATCACGCGTTGGCAGTCCGGCTGGCGTGTTCTGATCTTTGGACTTCTGGCGGGAATAGGAATCAGCGCGATGGCCCAGCTGACAGGTTTCGGCGTCAGTCGGGATGACACCGTCAAGTATTGGGTGCAGGGAGCCGGATTGCTCCATCGCTCGAGTGCGCTCGGCGAAGATCCGAATTTCGTCGCCTCGTATCGCGCGATCGGATTGGCGGCGGGAATCATGGTGGCGCTGGAATCCAAGGCCAGAATCTGGTGGCGTCTCTTCGGGTTGGGCGTCGGATGCGTCGCCACGATTTCGATCGTGGAGACGACCTCCCGCGGCGGGCTTCTGGTGGCCGTCGCGGGCGTGCTCTGTGTGATCTTCGTCCAGCGATCGTGGAAGTTGCGCGTGCTGGCGTTCTTCCTCGGGGTGCTGGCACTGATATTGCTGGGCGTGCTCATTGCGCGGTCACCCCTTTTCCTCGATCGCGTGGCGACCGCGTGGTTGGAGGGCGACACCACCAACCGGGTTGTCATCTGGGGGAAGTCTGTCGGCCTCTTCGTTCGGTCCCCGGTCTGGGGGTACGGCCAATCGACATATCCGATCGTGCTCGGGCGGGAGATGCAGGAGGAAGCGCGCGCGAGTCACAATATATACATCTCGGCGCTGTTGGGATGCGGGATCCTGGGGTTCGTGCCGCTGGTCATTGTGATGTGGCGCATCTTCACGGGATGCTTCAGGCGGCGCAGTCTGCCGGATGCGGCGATGGCGCTTGTGCTTTTCGGCGTCGCCCAAGCGGCGGGCATGAGCCTGAATGTCGAGCTTAAGAAGTGGTTTTGGATTCTGATGGCGGCCGCGTGCGCGCGGAGCGGCGACAACACGGAGCAGCGGAGTTCGGGGAAGCCAAAACCAGGCGGCTGTGGCTGAAAGGGACCAGAGACTGCGCGTTGCAATGGTCGCGCCCGATTTCCGCCTGACCGGGGGAACGTGGTCCGGCGGGGTCACCGGGGCCGTGTTGTACCTTTGCCGCGCGCTCAGGGAGTCCGGCAGCGTGGATCTGCAGGTCGTGCGGCCCTTCGCCCCGCCCGGCACTCCGGCGACCCTCGCGATCGACGGAATTACGGTCCACGCTTTGGTCAGACCGGCGTGGCAGCCCCGCTATTACAACCTGGTGTTTGGCGCGAGACGACAGGTTGCGGAGCAGGTGGAGCGGCTTCAGCCCGATATCGTGCATGAGCAGGCGTGCAGCCTTTATCATTCCGGGAAGGCGCCCCGGGTTGTCACGTTGCACGGGATTTGGGAGATCGATTCCTGGTATCGCGCTTCGCCGCTGACCCGCCGATTGCGCTTTCCCGTAGTGCGGTTCCTTGCGGGTCGTGCGCGCAGGCGATGGCCGAACGTGATCGCCATCAGCCCGTATTCGCGGCAGTTCATCGGGCCCGCTGGCGGCCGGAGCATCTGGGAAATCGCGAACCCGGTCGCAGATTCGTTCTTCGATGTCCCGCGGCGGCCGAAGCCGGATCAGGTCCTTTTTGTGGGCAATATCCAGCGGCTGAAGAACGTCGCGGGGCTTGTTCGCGCCTTTTTCGAATTGACGCGGACAAGGCCTGAAGCACGGCTGCGGCTGGCGGGCGGGGAACCGGAGCCGGCGTATGCGGAGGAATGCCGCCGCCTTGCGGAGTCGCTGGGGGTTGCCGATCGCGTGGACTTCCTTGGCCCGCTGCCGGTCTCCGGGGTCCAGGAGGAGCTTTCGGCCGCGGCCCTATTCGCAACATGCTCGCTCCAGGAGAACGCTCCGCTGTCGATCTCCGAGGCGATGGCCGCAGGCGTTCCGGTGCTGGCCACGGCGGTCGGCGGAATTCCGTGGATGGTGACGGATGGCGTGACCGGCCGGCTGATGCAGGCAGGCGACGCGTCGGGCGCCGCGAAACGCATTGTGGAGATGTTGACGCTCGACGATCTGGAACGGATGTCAGTGGCGGCGCGCCAGAGGGCTGAGCATTGCTACCGGGCCTCCGAGGTCGCGAGGCAGACCGTTGCGGTCTACGAGGAACTGGCGAGTCGGCGGCGGGCGGGCCGCTGATCCGGCGTCCGTCCGCCGTCGGGCCTGGGCGCGTGCGGACAGGTGCCGCGGCCAGAATGCATCACGGGAAATCTCGTCCTGCCCTCAGAGGCCCCGGCGGATCCCTGGGCGATTGACGCCCCCGGGGCGTGTGTTAGTTTCGAAAGGACCCACAACGGTTTGCCATCGAGCGCGCTTCCTGCGCCAAGACCGGATGTTTCAATCCATATCAGGTGACTGGCGGGATAACACGGACGCCCGAATCCGCGTCGTGCTCGTCCTGTATCGCATCGGGGCGGGTCTATGGCGGAGCAATCGTTTCGTCCGGGCGGTCTCCTTCCCGTATTTTGCATTCTACCGGATCACGGTGGAGTGGCTGCTTGGAATTGAACTCGGGGTGCGGGTGGATGTCGGGCGGCGTTTGCGCATCTTTCATGGGTTTGGGCTCGTGATCCATCCGGATGCGAGGATCGGTTCCGATTGCGTCCTCCGCCATTGCACGACGATTGGGTCGAAGGTGGACGCCGGCGGGGCGCCCACGATCGGCGACGGAGTGGATGTCGGTTCGAATGTCGTGATCCTGGGGGAGATTCGCGTGGGAGATCATGCAGTGATCGGCGCCGGTTCGGTGGTTATCCACGATGTTCCGGCCAACGCGGTGGTGGCTGGCAATCCGGCGCGCGTGCTCCGGATAAAAGGGGGGCTGAAGGACGCAGCGGATCGGGTGGGAGGAGCGACCGGCTGATGGAGAGCAAACGGTTCAACCGGGTGGACGTCCTGCTGGTGGGGACCATACCGACGTTGACGGGCTATTTGGGAGGCATCGCCCAGCTCCTCGCCGCCCAGCTTGGACAGTGGCGGCTGCCCGTGTCGGTGGCCCATTTCAACACCGAATTGTGGACGCGGAATGTCGCGTCGAAAGGGCGTCTGAGGCCCGGCAACTTCCTCGCGTTCTTCATCAATGCGATTCGGCTGTCCTGGATGGTGGTCTGCAGACGGCCTGCAATTGTCCATTTCCATTCGAGCTGTGGCTATGCCGCGCTGAAAGACATGATCCTGGCGTTCGGGGTGCGGTGGTGCACCGGCCGGAAAGTCGTCTTCCAGATTCACTATTCGGTCGCGGACGTGATCCTGGTTTCACGATCGGCCTTCCTGCGACGATGCCAGCTGAGGCTCCTGCTCCTGTGCGCCGACCGCATTGTCTTCCTTTCCCGCAATGTCATTCGTGACATGGCCGCGATGCTTCCGCCCAAGCCTGCGGCGGCACTGCAGGCAAAGGCTTCCCTCCTGCCCAACTTCACGCAGGTCCCTTCGGATTTCGCGAGACGCCCGCAGGTCGCGCGTCCCGTCTGCATTTTCTTCATCGGAAACGTGGGACAACGAAAGGGTGCGCCCGATCTGCTGCGTGCCGCCCACGGCATCAGGGACCGGTGTTCGACCCAATTTCGCCTTGTGTTTGCAGGCCCGTTTGATTCCGCGGAGGAGGAGCAGCGCATGCGCAGCCTCGTCGTGGAGCTCGGGCTGGACGGTCGGGTGGCTTTTCTCGGCCAGGTGTCCGGCACGGCAAAAGCCGAGGCGTTTCTGGATGCGGATGTCTTCGTCCTTCCCTCCTATGGCGAAGGCGTGCCGATTGCGCTCCTCGAAGCGATGATGTATGCGCTTCCCGTGATCGTGACGGACGTCGGAGGCATCCCGGAGATCGTGGAGAACGACCGGGAGGGAATTGTCTGTCATCCCGGGGATCTCGCCGCGCTCGAGTCGGCGCTCGGCCGGCTCGTTGACGGACCCGAGGTCCGGCTCCGCATGGGTGCGGCGGGACGCGCCCGTGCGTTGCGATCCCATACGCTCCACGCGTTCTTTGGGGAATTGGCGGAGCTCTATGCGTCGCTTGGCTGCCTCCCGCCCGGCAGGATCGGGCGGTTCGGACCGGCCTGTGGAAACGGCAGCCAATCCTGATTCCGGGCGCCCGACCGAGGAGGGAATCCGATTTATGACCCGCGTTCGCATTGATCTGTTCGATCCGCGCCAGGGCCTTGATCGCGGCCGCCCGAAAGCGATCGAGGCCTGCTGGTACCTGTGCAAGATCGCCTTCTTTTTGAGCGCCTTCCCCTGGCCGTCGCGTTGGCGGACGTTCGTGCTGCGGACCTTCGGCGCGAGGATCGGAAAGGGGGTCTACATCAAGCCGCGCGTGAACATCCACTTTCCATGGAAGCTCGATATCGGCGACCATGCGCTGGTGGGCGAGGAGGCGTTCATCCTGAACTTCGAGCCCGTCCGGATCGGCGCCCACGCGTGCGTTTCCCAGCGCGCCTTTCTGTGCACGGGGAATCACGATTTTCGCGACTACCGGATGAGCTACCGGAACCGGCCGATCACGATCGGAGCAGGGGCGTGGATTGGCGCGCAGGTGTTTGTCGGTCCCGGCGTGACGGTGGGCGAGGAGGCGGTCGCGACCGCCGGCAGCGTCGTATTGAAGGATCTTCCGCCCGGGATGGTGTGCTCCGGGAATCCCTGCCTGCCCGTCAAGGCGAGATGGAAGGAAGCGCGCTGAACCGGAAATTCGGCCGGAAGCCGCGGACGCGGGTTGCGGAACCATGAAGCTGCTGATCCACGATTATGCGGGGCACGCGTTTCCCGTCCAGCTGAGCCGGGAACTGGCCCGGCGCGGGCATTCCGTCGTGCATGCCTACGCGGGCAATCTCGTCACCCCGCGCGGGGATTTGCAGCGGAAGCCGGCCGATCCGGAGACGCTCCGGTTCCAGGAGATCCCGATGACGCCCCTGTACCGGGTTCACAAATACAGCTTCTTCAAACGGCGGCGCTACGAGGCGGCCTACGGACGAGAACTGGCCGGGCTTGTCGGCCGGCTTCGTCCCGACGTGGTGCTCAGCGGGCAGACGCCGAGCGAACCCCAGTGGGCGATGATCCGGGAAGCCCGGCGCCTCGGGGTTCCGGCTGTCACCTGGGTCCAGGACTTCTACGGGATCGCGGTGGACCGTCTTGCCCGAAAGAAGTTGCCGTTGCTCGGCGCCGCGATCGGGTGGTGGTACCGCCGGTTGGACGCCGATTGCTTCAGGGCCAGCGCGGCCGTTGTTGCGATCACGGACGATTTCGTTCCGATGCTCCGCGCGTCAGGCGCGGCAGCGGACCGCATCACGGTCATCCCCAACTGGGCGCCGCTGGACGACCTGCCCCCCGGACCGCGGAACAACGCGTGGTCGGCGTTGCGCGATTTAAATGGAAAGTTTGTGTTCCTCTATTCAGGCACGCTCGCGATGAAGCACGATCCGGGGCTTCTGGTGCGGTTGGCCGTGCACTTTCGCGAGGACCCGGATGTCCGCGTTGTGGTTGTATCCGAAGGGCCCGGAACGGATTTCCTGGGTGAACGCAAGGCCGCCCTCGGTCTGGACAATCTGCTTTTGCTTCCCTATCAGGATTTCTCCGCCATGCCTGATGTGCTGGCGACGGCGGACGTGCTGGTGGCGGTGCTCGAGTCCGACGCGGGCATGTTCTCGGTTCCCTCGAAGGTGTTGACCTACCATTGTGCGTCCCGGCCGATTCTGGCGGCGATGCCGTGCGGCAACCTCGCCGCACGCATCATCCGGGCGCAGGAGTCGGGTCTCGTCGTCCCGCCAGGGAGTGCCGGGGGATTTCTTGAAGCGGCCGACCGTCTCAGGAATGACGCCGTGCAGCGGTCATTGCTCGCGCGCAACGCGCGAGCCTATGCCGAATCCACGTTTGACATCGCGGCCATCGCCGACCGGTTTGAGAAAGTCTTTGCGGAGGCGCTGAGCGCACATCATTCGGCGCTCCGCCCGCAACAAACCTCCGTGGCATAAGGGGCGCGGGGCGAAGGAGACAGGCAACGACAGCGATGACAGTCGCTATGCGACGGGGCGTCGCCCGGCCCGTTTCCAGCGTCAATAGGCGTTATCCTTCTGGAAGAATGTGAGAATGATGATCTGGAGATCGAGGCGGAACGACCAGTTCTCGATATAGTAGAGATCGTAGCGGATGCGCTTGTGCAGGCTGGTATTGCCGCGCAGCCCGTTGACCTGGGCCCAGCCGGTGAGGCCGGGGCGGATTTCGTGGCGCGGGTTGTAGTGGGGGATCTCCTTCTCGAATTGCGCGATGAGCTCCGGACGCTCGGGCCGCGGCCCGACCAGGCTCATGTCGCCCTTCAGGATGTTCCAGAACTGAGGCAGCTCATCGAGATTCCATTCCCGCATGAATGCGCCGATCTTCAGCCGCCGGTCGTCGTTGGGCACGGCCCAACGCGCTCCGGTGGCGCTCTCGGCGTCGACGCGCATCGAACGGAACTTGTAGATCGTGAAATGGCGCCCATGCCGTCCGACGCGGACCTGGTGGTAGAACACGGGCCCTGCGTCCTCGTGCCGGATCAGATATGCCAGGACGACCATCACGGGGGCGGAAAGCACGAGGCCGACCAGGGCGCCGGCGATGTCAATGGCGCGCTTGAGAAGGTTGTTGATGACTCCGTTGACAGCGAGCGTTTCGACCCCGAGGATCGGAACCCCCGCGATCGTCTGCATCCGCAGGCTCGAGACGAAGATCTGGAAGAACGACGGGATGATCTTGAAGGAAACGTAGAGGCGCTCGCATTCCCCGGCCAGGTCCAGCAATTGGTCCCTGTTGAAGCTGAGGTCCGCGACGACGATCACATCGATCTGATGCTCCCGCACGATCGTCTCGAAATCGGCCAGGGTTCCCAGCAGGGGCGCGCAGGGCGTCTTTTGGGTTGATGAATCGCCGTTCGCAATATGCCCGTAGATCCGGTAGGAGGATCTGGGGTCGTGGAGAATGGCCTGCGCCACGCGTTCGGCCTCATCGTTCCAGCCCACAAACGCGATCCGTTGAACGATGCGCTCCTTCCAGCGGCTCCGCGCCAGGAGGAAGTAGAACGTGTAGCGCCATGCCGTCATCGCGAGCAGCGTCGTGATATAGGATAGCGCGGTGAACAGGCGCGAAATCGGCGGCTTGAACTCAAGGATCAGCGATACGCTCAGAAAGAGCAGGAACCAGAACGAAATCCCGCGTATCATGATTGCCACGGCGCGATGGGGGCGCAGCAGCAGCTGTTCGTCATACAGCCTCAGGAACGCAAAGCTCCCGACCATGCACGCCGTTCCCAGGATCAGGAGCGGCAGGTAGGTGGCATAGCTGACATTGCCCGGTTCAACGCCGATGTGGCGAAGGGGCGATTTGAACCGCAGCCAATAACCAGCGCTGAGTCCGAGAAAACAGATGATGATCCCAACGCCCAGCTGGATCGAAAGCAGGAGGTTCTTCGTTCGCGGATAAGAGCGGGCAATGGACACGGTTGGAGCAGGATTCTTTGGAGGGCGGGGCGCTCATCAACCGGCGGGCGGAAGATCGCGCACCGGGGAGCATGTTCTCATGAAGCGTTGGAAAGGGGTAGGTCGGGTTCTTCGGCTGTCAGGCATTTTCGAATATCCACCGCCGCGGCGATCGCTTCGGAAACCTGTCAGACCGGGAGTCGCGATAAGTTCAAGCACGGTCTGCGGATTTTTGCGAGCGCTCAGGTTCATTTCGTCCCGGATTTTGCGCCCGACCCCTTCCCGGATCCGCGCTCCTTGACGATCAGGGAATAGTGGATGTGGTGGACCCGCGCCGGCCATGCGACTTCCGCGAGGATGTCGACGGCATATAGTCCGGGATGTCGGAATACGATGTCCATGTCCGTTGAGAGCCAGTTCACCGCAAGCAGGTCCGGCTTTCGCGTCGCCCGGGCCTGCCTGAGGAAGGAATCCGGTCCCGTCACGCTGGCCGAGATTCGCCACCCGTTGCCGTCAACGGTCCGAAGCACCGGCGTGAGTGTCAACCGGTCGCCCTCCACCGGCGTGGCGAACCCCTTTTCATCGTTGATGGACCCGCGGTCTTCGACGAGGGCTCCGGCCGTTTCGAAGGCCCCCTTTCCGCGAAAAAGCGTCCTGTCTTCGCTCCGATTCCATTGCAGCCAGACCTGGGGTGGATTCCTTTCCCTGCTTCCTAGCGACGCGGAGGCTGTCAGTTCATCCTGAGTCGCGTAGTCCAGAGGGACATCATTCGGCAGCCAGTGTCCGGAAAGGAATCCAGCGAGCGAATAGGGCGTATACAGCACCTCGACCGCCGAGATCGGCACGACGCGCACGGCGGCCGGATCGAGGTCGCGCAGCCGGGCGATCATCTTCTCGGTCGTCGGAGCAGGAGGAAATGCGCCTGCCTTTCTTCTGAACAGAGCCGCCATTTTGCCGGTCGTCTCAAGAACGTAGCCCAGCCCGGGCGTCACCGCCATCGCGGGATCGCAGATTCGCTCCCTGGGGATATCCCTGCTTCCGCCCATCCCGTCCGCCAGGGCGATCATTGTGCGCATCGTGGAATCCGCGGGCGGGATGGTCAGGATCTGCCATAGCCGGTTGTACGACGGGCCGTTCGCCGGAACGACCAGCAGGGCGGTGAGGGTCAGCAGCAAAACAGGGAAAGCTGAAAGCTGAAAGCTGAAAGCGTGGATCTGCGCAGAATGCAGATCCATACCCTCCGTTCCCTTCTGTGAGACATTCCCCTCTCTTGTGCTTGTTCCCTCTGCTTCCTCCGCGATCTCCTGTGAGGATTCTACAGGAGGCAACGAAGAGAACGGAGCTGTTTGATTTGCGCGCCTTTGAGCCGCGTCCTCCTGTGAGGTCCCCCCTGAAGTTTCTTGGAACTTGAAACTTGGGACCTGGAACTTGCGGTTGGCGATTTCTGCCGCGAGGCAGACAATCGCCAATCCGCTTGGAATCGCGAACAGCATGCGCGGAAAGGTGACGATCGCCTCTTCAATGGAATTATGGGCTTTCAGTGCGTTGGCGAGCGGGATGGCGAATACGGGCAGGCACAGGGCAAGCAGCGGAGTGATTGTCAGCCAGCCGACGAGATGATTGCGTCGCAGGAGCGCAAGACCCCCGATCAAATTGAACAGACCGAAAAGTCCGATGATCCACCGTGTGCGGTCTCCGGGTCCGAAGTCAGTCTGGTGAGAAAAGAGGTTGAATCCGTACCACGCCGTCAGCCAGCCGCCGGGCCGGTAGGCCGAATCCAGGGCGGGATTTCGTGGCCACCAGAGGACCGCGGCCACGCTCAGCGCCAACGCCGCGGCCGCAAGCCACCAGGCCATCGAGCGCCTCCATTCGATCAGTCGCCAGATGACCACGGCGGCCAGTCCGAGAGCCGCGATGCCGAGCCCCTGAGGGTGGTTAAGGGCGATCAGTGCGAGCAACGCGAGCGCGCTCGCAAAAGCTGAAATTAGAAAGCTGAAAGCTGAAACTCCTTGTCCTGCTTCTTTTGCGATCTCCCGGGATGATCTTGCAGAAGGCAACGCAGCATTTCCTATCCGTGTCAATCCGTGTACATCCGTGGTTGACATCTTTTCAGCTTGTGCGTTTTCCGTTGCCTCCGTTTCGTTCTGTAAAACCTCCGCATCCGTTCTTTGGGATTTGGACTTTGGGGTTTGGATTTTGGAGGATGCGACCTCAATCGCTACGCGAACCAGGGCTACCGCGCCGATCTGGGCGAAGAGGGTGGTCGCAATCCCGTAATACCGGTAGAATCCGAAGATGCTGTTGCCGAACATCACCGCTTGCAGGATCACGAACAGCATCGCCAACCGATTTCCCAGGCCCACCGCGCGCGCCAGGCGAAAATACTGCCAGCAAAGCAGCAGGCAGCATCCCGTGTAGTAGAAATCCAGCCAGAAGAGCTGGCGCGTCGGGGGCGTGATCCGGCCGACGAGGCTGTAGGCCAGGAAGTAGCCGGACTTGAACCAGAAGGTGTGTTCCGCGACGGTGTCAAGATGCAGCCACTCGTTGATGTAGCCGTAGTGCTGCCAGGGGTCGGCTGGAAACTCCATGTAGACGCCGGGGATATAAAACAGCAGGGCCAGGAGAAGCCAGGGAAGAAGAGCGGAGAACCGGGAAAGAGGGATACCAGCAAATCGAGAAACTGGGAAACCGGGAAATCGGAAACAGGCGACCTCCTGCAAGGATTTTACAGGAGGTAAGGAAGAGAACGGAGAAAGTGGATGCGCGGACCTTTTCACCCACGAATACACCAGCCGTCGCCAAGGCTGTGGCCGGCAGGCACGAATGGGCACGAATCGCTGAAGGAATGTTTTTGTGCCTTTTTGTGCCTCTTCGTGGCTAGGAATATCTGGTCCAACGACCGGCTCTGCGCTCTCTGTGCCCTCTGTGTTGAAATCCGAAAGCGCTTCCCTCGACGCTTGCTCCTGACACCAGGCGACGAACGCCACCAGTGCCAGCCCAATGTTGACCGCATGCAGCGCCCAATAAACATGGAGCAAAGAGGGGACCGCGGACCACGGACCAGGGACTACGGACCCTGTGCCGGCAGTGGCCGCCAGGTTCACCGGCCACCCGGTCAGATAGTAGAGCAGATATGCCGCCAGGTACGGGATCAGGAAGGCCCAGCCGCTCCGGAAATACTTCCGTGGCAATCGGGCCAGGGCCGGAGGGGGACTGTTTAAGAGTCTGTTCACCAATGACAGCCTCCCGGCACGAAGGCACGGGGGAGAAGGGCGGTCGTCCGGTTCCTTCTTCTGCGCGCCCTCGCGACGCTGCATGGGGTCGTCCGATGTCCGTCCGTGGCGGCTCTCTGCGTCCTGGTGCCTTCGCGGTTCATTTCTCCCAATCGGTTCTGCCGGACAGTACCTCAAACCGGGGACGGAAGATCAAGGGCGAATCCAGGCGAGGCCCGCTGCGAAACCGGAAAGCGGAGACCGGAATACGGGAACCACCGGGCGGACAGGCGCTTCCTGCTGGTTCATTTTCGCTTGAACTGCGGGACGTTTGCCGGTTCCATCGGGCTTCTTTGGTGTCACCATTTTTGCCATCGCCGTCACGGCGGCGCAGGTTTCCTCTTCCCCCGATTTCGTGTGGTCCTCCGGCTTTCTCCAGAAGATCCTGCCCTGCGAGGTGGGGCGCGAACTTCCCGCGCCCGTTCCGGCTGGATGATTTGGAAGAAGCATTCCAGTTGAGACGTGCGGAACCGCCGGGGACCCGGCGACGCAACGCGGTCCCGATCATGTCCGTGCTCAACGGCCGGTTTCTTCTGCCCTGTCGGTGACCGGTTGGAGCAAGTCATCTCATCTTGGTCGCCTCGAGTCTCCGGAAGTGACGCGGCGAAGCTAACTCCGGAAGCGAACCGTTTCCCGATTCTCCCGTCGTTCATGGTCTACGGTCACGTCTTTGCCACCGACGCCTATGCGCATCTGCTGGTGAACCCGGCGTGGAAACTGGCGTTCGACTGGCTGATGACGGCCACGACTGGGACGCCTGCCGGCATCCGGAATCTGCAGGGCGATGACGTCTACGTGAATGTCCACGGCTACGACACGCTGCCACGCGAACAATGCCGGTTCGAGAGCCACCGGCGCTACCTCGACCTCCAGTATTGCATCTCCGGAGGCGAAACGATCGATTGGCGCCTGGTGTCCGGATTGGAGCCGGACGCCGCGTACGATGAGAACAAGGATGTCGCATTCTACCGGCCGGCCTCCGCCGAGGCCACCCTGCGGATGTCTCCCGGGAGTTTTGCGATCTTCCATCCCCCGGACGCCCATCGGCCGAGGGTTCATGACGGAGTCAACCCGAGCGTCTTCAAGCTGGTAATCAAGATTGACAGGCGTCTCGTCGGTTGATCTGTGCCCCCTTTGCCTTTGGCTCCTTCCCCTTCGCTCATGGTCCCTGACCCGCGCTCGCAGCCTGCAACAAACAAATGACGATTCTTGTCACCGGAGGAGCCGGCTACATCGGTTCGCACACGGCGCTCGCACTGCTGGAGGCGGGCTATGAGGTCGTGGTGGTCGACAACTTCTGCAACAGCAATCCCGAGGCGCTTCGGCGTGTCGAGAGACTGGCGGGTCGCGGGTTGGCCGTCCATCGTTGCGACCTGCGCGAGCACGCGGTGCTGGAGGAAATCTTCCGCCAGCACAGGATCGACTCGGTGATTCATTTTGCCGCGCTCAAGGCGGTGGGAGAGTCGGTTGCGAAACCGCTCGAATACTATGCGAACAACCTCGGGGCGCTGACAGGGCTGTTGGATGCGATGCGGGAGGCGGGATGTTTCCGGATCATCTTCAGTTCGTCGGCCACCGTGTACAGCCCCGATTCTGAACCGCCTTTCGCCGAGGACGCCCCGCTGGGTGCGGCAAATCCGTACGGGCGGACCAAGCTTTTCGCCGAGGAAATCCTCCGCGATCTCGCGAAATCCGACGACCGGTGGAAGGTCGCCCTGCTGCGCTACTTCAATCCGGTGGGCGCGCACCCATCGGGGATGATCGGGGAAGCTCCGCAGGGCATTCCGAACAACCTGTTCCCGTATTTGACGCAGGTCGCGGTGGGGACCCTGCCGCAGTTGGGAGTATTCGGCAACGACTACCCCACGCCCGACGGCACTGGAGTGCGCGACTACATCCATGTGTGTGACCTGGCCGATGGGCATGTGGCGGCCCTGCGCATGATCGATCAGGTGTGTGGCGCGGACGCGATCAACCTTGGAACCGGCAAAGGGTATAGCGTGCTGGACATCGTCCGTTCGTTCGAAACCGCCACCGGCCGGAAGATTCCGTACCGCATCGCTCCCCGGCGGCCGGGTGATGTTGCGGTCAGCCTGGCAAACCCCGCCAAGGCGTTTGCCGTTCTTGGGTGGCGGACGCGGCGGGGACTCGACGACATGTGCCGCGACGCCTGGCGCTGGCAGGAGCAAAACCCGCGCGGATACGCATGACGGGAAGCTCGATGTCATTATCCTTTCATTCCATCGTGGCGCGACGATCTTGTGTTTTCATCGGTCGGGCCGGACCGTGAGGTGGCACCAGTCTCGGACTGGAGGCGTTCACGCCGGCCGCAGACCGGCGCAATGGTTGGCTGTCCCTCGACACGCTCGGGGCTGCGCCCAATTCGGAGGGCGCGACAAGCTCGCGCCCCTACGAATGCCCTGTAGAATCGTCGTTCGACCGACTTTTCGGACAGCCTCCAACCCTTTCCCGACATGCCCCCCGCACTGATGCGCCTGCTCAAGCGTGTTGTGCCTGGCGAGGCGCGGCGTTGGCTGCGGCACATCATCGGCTGGCGCTGGTTGCGTGGCGATTACGCGACGTGGGCTGAGGCGAAGGCTGCGTCCGGAGGCTATGATGATCCTGCCATACTCGATCGGGTGCGCAACGCGACGCGCGCCGTGCGTGACGGGCGGGCGGCATGGGAGCGGGACGGGGCGGTATTTCGGGAGCCTTGGGCGCATGAACCATTGCTCGATGTGCTGCGACACATCGCCGCGGTGGAAGGAGGGAAGCTTGAAATAGTGGATTTCGGAGGAGCGCTGGGCAGCACATTGTGGCAGCACCGCGCGTGGCTGGCAGACCTTGTATGCGTGCGCTGGCGGGTGGTGGAGCAGCCCGGGCTTGTCGCGGTTGGGCAGGCAGAGTTTGCCGATGCCGTGCTCAGTTTTCATCCCACGCTTGATGAAGCCGGTCCGGCGCCGGCCGTGCTGTTTTCCAGCGTGTTGCAGTACATCGAGAATCCGCACGCCATGCTTGAGGAGGTGGTGCGACGTGGATACCGGCATGTCATCATCGACCGCACGGGCTTCAGCAAGGACGGGCGGGAGCGGATCGCGGTTCAATTCACGCCGCCGGCGTTGGGTGGAGGCAATTATCCCTGCCGGATTTTCGATCAGGCTCGACTGCTCGAACCACTGGGAAAGGATTATATTCTCACGAAAGAGTGGCCTGTCGAATTCGACCGGCTCGATCGGAGGGTCGACTACCGCGGTTTCTATTTTCAGCGTAGGCAGGCTAGTTCGTGATGAACCATTATTGCACGTACTTTGACCGGAGTTTTCTGGCCCAGGGGCTGGCGCTGTGGCGGTCACTGGCGGCGCAGGATGCCGGGGCCATGCTGTGGGCTCTGGCGCTCGATGGATTCACGGCGGATCTGCTGCGTGAGCTCAATGAGCCGGGTTTGAAGATCGTGTCGCTGGCGGATCTTGAAGCCGGGGATCCTGCACTTGCCACAGTGAAGGAGGGGCGCTCGCGTATCGAATACTACTTCACGCTTTCGCCGTGCTGGCCGCGGTGGCTGCTGGCGTCTCATCCCGAGATCCCCCGTTTGACCTACGTCGATGCCGACATGTTTTTCTTCGCGCCGCCCGCACCCATTCTCGATGCGATGGACGCTGCAGGCGCAAGTGTGCTGGTTACAGAGCACAGATTCCCCACCTGGATGCGCCACGCCGAACGCAAGGGACGCTTCAATATTGGCATTCTCTCTTTTCGCAGCGATGCCACAGGCCGGACCTGTCTCAACGACTGGCGCGAGCGCTGCCTGGCATGGTGTCATGACCGCGTGGAAGACGACAAGTATGCCGATCAGAAATATCTTGATGACTGGCCCGGGCGGTTTGGCCCGGCGGTGCTCGTTCTCGACCACGCGGGCGTCAATCTGGCGCCGTGGAACTGGCTTGCTCACAGGGTCGCATGGGTGGCGCCGGACGCGCCTGCCAACCGGGACGCGGCGAGCCGCCTCCGCGTTGACGGGCAGCCGCTGATTCTGTTCCACTTTGCCCGGTTCAGACCGCTGATCGGCGACTGGTGGTGGCAATCAGGGCAGCTCACCCATGGGGTCATGCCATGGCGGCTGCGCAGGGCCATCTACGGGACTTACTGGCGTGCGTTGTCCGGGGCCCGCTCGGAAGTGGCGCGGCGCCGAAAGGGTTTTGACTTTGCCCGGCATTCACCCCGGCTGGATCAGGAATCCTGGCGTCTGCGGCTGATGGGCCTCGTATTCGGCAGCAATTGGCTGCGCGTGGGCGATGTTTTCATCTCCGGGAGGTTCGGGCTGGGACGATGGTCGGGGCGCTGCATTGTGATGCTGTTGCGGCTGTTCTCCCCTGCTGTTTTTGCACCCGGATTGAAACAGCGGGAATAACGGAGGCGGATTGAACAAAGGATCCTTCGATGTGCCGGTGGGGCTGGTAATATTCAACCGGCCGGAACACACTGCGCGCGTGTTGGCGGAAATTGCCCGGGTCAGGCCCCGCAAACTGATGGTGGCGGCGGACGGGCCGCGGCCAACCCACCCGAAGGATGAGGCGCTGTGCCAGGCGGCGCGGGCAGTCATCGGGGGTGTGGCTTGGGACTGCGAGGTCCGCACCCAGTATTCGGAGAAGAATCTAGGAGCCGGTGTGAGGGTCGCCACCGCCTGCGACTGGTTCTTTTCCCAGGAGGAGGAGGTGATCGTGTTGGAGGACGATTGTGTGCCGGACATCTCATTCTTCCGGTTTTGCGCGGAGTTGCTGGGACGCTACCGGGATGATCCGAGGGTGTTCGTCATCGGTGGCGACAATTTCCAGTTCGGCCGCAACGGCACGGCATACAGTTATTATTTCTCCCGCTATCCCCAGACCTGGGGCTGGGCGGCATGGCGCCGGACTTGGCGGCTTTACGATTTCCAGATGACGCGCTGGCCGGAACTCAGGCGGACCGACTGGCTGGATCGTATCCTGGAAAACCGGCAGGCCGTGCGTTGCTGGAGGCGCATTTTCGAGCAGACCTACCAACGCCGAATCGATACGTTCGACTATCAACTCGTTTTTGCGATCTGGCTCGCAGGGGGGCTTTGCGTCGTGCCCGAGGTGAATCTGGTCCGAAACGTGGGCCATGGCGACCAGGCCTCGCACACGTTCAACCGGGATTCGCCGCTCAGCAACGTCCCCGCCGTGCCGATCCACTTTCCGCTCCGGCACCCGCCGGATGTGGAGCGGCACGCCTCAGCCGATGATTGGGATCAAGAAACGGTCTTCGCCGGCCCGGCGCTGGTGACGAGGGTCCGCCAGAAGATCCGGCGACTTGTTGCGCGATGGACGGCGCCAAAGGGTGAGGAGCTGTAGCCATGGACGGTAATGATTACGTCGTGCTGGATGCCCAGGAGCCGCAATTCGTGCGGAAATACATTCTGGACCCAGACTATGAGGCGCGTTTGACAAGAGGGACGCTCGTTTCCTGTTTCGCGCGGCGTGCGCGGGAATGCGGCTGGAGCGTGCTGAAGCTCCGCGCTACGTGGAGGCCTGTCACTTCAATAGGTAATCCCCAATAACAGAGTTTCAGCCTCTTCATGTTATTAGAGCGCGCGATCAAGAATGGCGTGTTCAGCGTTCTGACCCAGGTTATTACGCTGGTCCTGGGGTTGGTGTTCGCTGGGATGACCATCCGCTATCTGGGGAATGCCCGCGCCGGTTTCTTCGTGACGGCGGGCATGATTCTTGGCTGGTTCGACGTGGCAGGCGTGGGCGGGTTTCGCGGCGCCGCGGTGCAACGGCTGGCCGTCCTGAGCGCAGCCTGCGATTGGACCACCTCGCGCGCCGTCCTTGGCACGGTGCTGTTTGCCAGTCTGGGGGTGGCGTTGCCTCTGGCGCTGGCCTCCGTGGCGGCCTTTCCGTACCTTTTCTCCTGGTCGCGGCTGGACGCTGCCTGCCGGGACGACGCCTGGTGGGTGGTGGTCCTCGGCTCTGCGGGATTCGTCGTGGATCAGGGGGCGGCGACGTTGCGCGGGGTTTACGGGGCACATCAACGGTTCGATCTGGTCGCCTACACGTCGTTCGCGTTTGGTTTGTTTGGAAACCTGGCGCGGTTGTTTGTCCTGGTTTGCTACCAAACCATGGCGTCCGTGGCGCTCGTGAACATCGTCGTTTCCTTTGTCTGGCTGGCGGTGGACGCGCTGCTGACACGCGAGTTGCTGGGGGGGTGGGTGCTGCCCGTGTGGCGGAAGGCGGAACTCCGTCCTTTGGCCAGGTTCGGGCTTTGGGCCTGGTCGGGCGATACCATGAGCGCGATCGGGAACAACATCGGCAACCTGGTCATCAACTATTATTTGGGAAGCGCGCCGCTTCCCTACATCGCCCTGCCGCAGCGCATCGCAGGGCAGGTCCATGGCTTTTTCGCGAGTTGTTCCTACTTCCTGTTTCCCACACTGGCCGCGCAAGGCGAAAAGAGCGGCAGCGCCATCGCGCGAGTGGAGGATCGCATGCGCTGGTTTGTGGCCGCAGGAGGCTGGCCGATCTACGTGGCTCTGATCCTCGCGGGATCTGCGTTGTTGACGCTCATGGCTGGCGCGGACTTTGCGCGCCATGCCTATCTTCCGCTTGTGATGTTCTGCGTTGTGAATGCGGTCATTACGCAGAATATCGTTTACACGTTCTCCACATACGCTGTCGGGCGCATCTATGCGAGTGTGGTCGCCGAGACATCCGCCAGTGTGCTCATGGTCTTGTCGGATCTCATTCTCATCCCCTGGCTGGGCTATATGGGCGTATGCTGGGCTGCCCTGTGGGGAATCCCAGTAGTACTTTTGCAGAACATCTGGAGTCGCCGCCTGTTGGGGCTGTCCCGGTCGGTGCGAGCCGAATGGGCGCCTTACTTCTCACCCGCCACTGGAGCCTTGGCATGGCTTGGTGTGGCAGGATTGAGCAGGTTGTTCGCCGGCGGGCAACCCTACCTGGCGCTGGCGTTGTCCCTGGTTCTTGGCGGGACCGCCTATTTCGCCACGGTCTGGTATTTGGAGACGGGGGTTCTCTCACGGCACCGCCGATGGGAGACCGTCAGCCGGACTGTGGGTATGCTCCGTGAGCGCGCGGCAGCGATTTCATGGAGGGCGTCAGAGCGTGGCTGAGGGAGCCAGGACGGAATCATGGCATTGGCGCTCAAGCGACGGTGGAATCCGCTTGCCTGACTCTGTCAAATCGGGCGCGATTGCCAGTCGGGATTCCCGCAACCTTTCTTCGCTATGCAAACGAAACTGATTCTATTCGGGAATGGCGGACAGGCTTTGTCGACATTCCATATTCTCCAGGCGGAGGGGATTGATGTGTCCGGCTTTTGCGTGGACGACGAATTCCATAAAGCCGCGGAATACTCCGGAAGGCCAATATACAAGACCAGCGAGTTCCTGAAGGCTTGTAGCCGGGAGGAGTACGTCCTGTTTCTTCCGTTAAGCGCGCGCGACCGATGTCAGTTTCGCAAGCGGAAGTTCATGCAATTTGAGCAATTGGGTTATGATTTCTTTACTTTCGTCAGCAAGGGCGCCCATGTTTACACTGACAGGCGGAACTTGGGCCGAAATGTCTACATTGGCTGCTCTGCAATTCTTCATCCTGATGTAAAAGTAAACGATAATTGTTTCCTGGCCGAGCGTTCCGGAATCGGGCATGACTGTTGTATCGGAAGAGATAGCTTTATTGGCCCAGGGGCGATTCTGTGCGGCAATTGTACGATCGGCGAAGGAGTCAGTATTGGGGCAGCCTCTGTGTTGAGAGAGAATCTTCGGGTGGCGGCGGGCTCAGTGATCGGAATGGGGATTTCCGTCCATCGGGATATTGAAAAAGCGGGTATCTACCTTTTTTCGCCGTTGGAGGATGAACACTTTGTGCACTCGAAACAGTCCAATTTGACAGGGTCCGGTCTTGAACAAAACAAACGATAAAACCGGGATTGACGAATTCGCAGTGTTCGGTGGCCGGCCAGCCTTCCCGGAGCCGCTTCATGTCGGGCGTCCGAACATCGGCAACAGGGCGCGACTGATGGAGCGGATCAACGATCTTCTCGACCGCCGGTGGCTGACCAACAACGGGATCTATCTGCAGGAGTTTGAAGAGGTGGTGGCCAGGCAGGCTGGCGTCCGGCATTGCGTCGCGATGTGCAATGCGACGATCGCGATGGAAATGGCGGTCCGGGCGCTGGGATTGCAGGGGGATGTCATTGTGCCTTCCTTCACCTTTGTTGCAACGGCGCATGCGTTGCAGTGGCAGGGCATCACACTCAAGTTCTGTGATATTGATCCCAAAACGCACATGATCGACCCGACCAGGGTGGAGGAACTGATCACTCCCCAAACGACGGGAATTCTGGCCGTGCACCTCTGGGGCGGTGTGTGCGACACCGCCGCATTGGAGGCGATCGCCCGGCGGCATGGGCTGAAACTGCTTTTCGATGCGGCCCATGCCTTGGGCTGCAGCCGGGAAGGCAGGATGGTCGGCGGATTCGGCGACGCTGAGGTGTTTAGCTTCCACGCGACCAAGTTCATCAACACCTTCGAAGGTGGGGCGGTGGTGACGAACGACGACGCCCTGGCCGAGCATCTCAGGAAGATGAGGAACTTCGGATTCGTCGGTTACGACGAGGTGGACTGCCTTGGAACCAATGGGAAAATGACCGAGGTTGCCGCGGCGATGGGGCTCACTTCGCTGGAAAGCATGGACGAATTCATCTCCACAAACCGCCGCAACCATGAGCAGTATGCCCTCAGGCTGAAAGGGATTCCCGGCGTAATCCTGCTGCCGCACGACGACGCCCATGGAGCATCGAATTACCAGTATATCGTCCTTGAAATCGATGAAGCGGTGGCTGGGGTGTCGCGCGACATCGTTCATCGCGTGTTGCTGGCGGAAAATGTTTTCGCCCGGCGCTATTTCTATCCCGGCTGCCACAACATGGAACCGTATCACGCCCTTTATCCCAATGCTGGTGAATCGCTTCCCCATACCGAAAAGCTGAGCGAGCGGGTGCTTGTGCTGCCCACCGGCACGGCGGTTGCATCCAACGACATCGAAATAATATGCGGCATGATAAGATTCGCGATCGAGAACGCGGCCGCTATTGCCGGGCGAATGGAGACCCTGCGGGCCGCCGGAAGACCACGCACCGAGTGAATGGGGAATGCCTACTGATCATCCAGCGCCCATGATCGGCATCGTCTTCAGCAAAGATCGGGCAATGCAGTTGGACGCTACTCTGAGATCGTTCTTCCTGCATTGCGCGGACCCTGCACGGGTCGTGCTCAAAGTGATCTTCACGGGGAGTTCGGAGCTTTTCCTGCGCCAATATGACCAACTCAAGATTGAATACCGAGGCGTTGTTTTTATCGTCCAGACGGATTCCAGGCAGGATGTTTACGACCTGCTGGGCATCCCACGGTCGATCTGGGGTCGTCTGGCGCTGAGATTCGGCGCCCCTCGATACTCCGGCCGTCAATACGTGCTGTTCCTGGTAAATGACAATATCTTCGTCCGCGATTTTCGCCTGTCGGACGCTACTGATGTACTGGACCGCGAGAGGACCGCCCTGGGGTTTCAGATTGTGTGTAGGGCCGGCGCTTGTCGCCGGGCCATGGTTCGTTGGGCAAAAAGCCCGCCGACAAGCGGCGGCCCTACATTCGATTGCATCGATCTTCCTTAGGCTTTGATGTCCACCCCTGATGTCAGTGTCCTGCTCGTGACCTATAACCACGAGAAGTATGTCGCGCAGGCGATCGAGAGCGTGCTGGCGCAGCAAACCAGCTTCGGTTTTGAATTACTGATCAGCGAGGACTGCTCCACGGATCGCACAAGGGAGATCGTCCAGGGATACCAGCGAGCGAACCCAGGGCGGATCCGGCTCTTCCTCTCGGAGCGCAATCTCTGTGACTGTTCCGTAATAACACGAGCTTGGATGGCGGCAGAGGGGCGTTATGTAGCGATGTTGGATGGGGATGATTACTGGACATCAACTGAAAAGCTCCAGCGGCAGCGTGATTATCTTGATGCGCATCCAGAGTATAGCGCCTGCTGCCACAATGGGCTGATAATCTGGGATGATTCACGCGAACCGCCAAAGATCTATCACACGGAAGGGAAGAAGACGATACTCGTGGAGACCGATGTCTGGCTGGAAAACGACATCCTAGCGTGTTCGATGATGCATCGACGCAACAGTGTCCGCTCATTTCCGGAGTGGTATCGTGGTGCGGTGGTAGGTGACTGGCCGCTCAACATGCTAAGTGCTGCGCGGGGGCCCATCAGATACCTGCCGGAGGTGATGGCGGTGTATCGCCAGCATGCGGGAGGATACCTGAGTACGAGGTCGGCGTTTGATGTTGAGGGTACGGCGATTTCGTTTTTGGAGAAGGCGGCGCGGGAATTCGGTCCGAATTACAGCGCTCTTTCCTCCGCCGGGATTGTGATCAGGAGAACGCGGATTGCCGCGGCTTACCAGGCGTCGGGGGAGACGAAGCAGGCATGGCATGTCCTAGGACGGTCCTGGCGGGAAGGCATGCGCAATCCCCACATCAGTTTCCGTTGGCTGATCAGAGTGACCCTCGAAATAAAAGCTCCCGCGGTTCACCGGCATGTGAATGGCCTCTACAACGGTATCCGACGGATATCCAGGTGGATCGGTGGTAATCTCGGAATCAATAAACGATAGATTCGCCGTGGAATTCGACGTATTTTGCCTGACATTGCCCCGGTCTGCCGACCGGCGGGCTCACTTCGATTCGGAGGCGAAACGGTTGGGGCTGACATTCGAATACGTGTACGGGCCGGATGCGAAGGAATCGCCGCCCGGGAAGTTGGAGGCCCTGGCGGTTCAGGAGCGAGCGACAGCCTGGCTCGGGCGCCCCTTGGGACTGACCGAGATTGCCTGTGCCGAAGGGCATCGCCAGATCTATCGGAATCTGACGAATTGCGGTTCCGATGCTGCACTCGTCCTGGAGGATGACATCCGGTTGGACGACCGTTTTGTGGATATCGTGAACGGATTGAGGAAACTTGACCCGGAGACCGGCAGGCGGGCCGAGGTTTTTCTCCTGGGCTGTCTGGAAGAATCTCCAAAATACCCGCTGTTGCTCCGCCGGCGAAGGCCGCAACGTGTGACGGAGTCTCACAGCCTGCTGCGTGTGGTGCGGAGCAATCTCGCCCTGCAGGGGACTTACTGCTATTTGATCACGCGGGCGGGGGCCGCGGCCATTCTTCGAAATGAGCCCATGGTCATCACGACCGCGGATGCCTGGGATCTCCGCAGGCTGGAGGGAACCCTGCAAGATGTGTGGGTAATGGAGCCCCGGGCCGCATTTCATGACGCAGTTGCGCTGGACAGCCTGATTGACATCGCGCGATCTGGGGTGGAAATGGAGACGGAGCGGTTGCGGCGGACCTGGCCGAACAGGATCAAGCGGGCCGCGCGGAGTCTGACGAATCCCCGCAGATTCATGCGAAGCGTGGCGTATCGGTTGGGCTGGCGCCATGTGGAACATGCCGTCTATGCTTTGCTCAGCCGGTTGATTTGAGGGAAACAGCTGCGCGTCTCTCCATTCTGGCGACCATCCCTGATTAGCCGACGAAGTATCGGGTATGCCGACTGATGCACCATTGTTTTCTCTGATCACAGTCACGCGGAATGCGCGGGGACAGCTTGAGACGTTGCGGGATGACATTCGCCGCATTGAGACGAGGAATCATGAATGGGTGATCGTTGACGGGGCTTCGACGGACGGAACCGTGGACGTCATCCGGAACTCGTCCGATGTTGTGACCCGCTGGGTGAGCGAGCCGGATGGCGGGATCTACGAGGCCATGAACAAGGGGCTGAAGCTGGCCTCTGGGCGATATGTTGTCTTTTTCGGAGCTGACGACCGGCTGTACCCGCGCGCGCTCGGTCAGATGGAGGCATGGCTCAACGCGCAGCCCGATCCGCCCGACTTCATTGTGGCAGCGGTGGACATCGGTGCGTCAACCCGGAGGGGCTACCGGCCGGAACGGACCTGGCTCGGACATCGCGCTTGTGTCACCTGTCATAGCGTTGGGACGTTGGTGAAGCGCGAGATCATGCTCAATCTTGGGGGCTTCTCAATGCAATATCCGTTGTGCGCCGACGGACTTGTCATCAAGCGATTGATCCGGAACCGCTGCGTCGGAATGGCCTCGGAGGTAGTCATGGGGCGTTTTGGACTCAATGGCGTGACAAACACCCGCGTTGCCCGGTGTCTGGCGGAATGCTATCTGATTCAACTGGAGACAGGCGAGCATCGGCCGCTGCAACGGATCTTGTATATGGCGCGACTGGTCAAGAACGCCTTGCGCATCGTGCGGACGAGGCGATGAGAACATCCGTGGATAAACCTGAAATCTCAGGACGGCGGCAGGTCGCTTGTTTCTGACCCGGCCTTTTCATCTATACAGCGTGCCACAAGTTCTTGCGCATCGCAGGCACCTAGCGGGAGCCTCGACCTCCACGCCATGAGCAAACCTTAATGATGTTGAGTATAAAGAGCCGGAGATCGGATTGGAGAGACCTTCGAGTGAAGACCCCGGGACTAATGGAATGATGGAGCCGAGGACAGATCCTTTCACACAAGAACGTGTTCGTTGGATCGTCGCATTGCTTATCGCGGCATTCTATTCGGTCGTCATTGCTTTTGCCGGGAATTATCCCATCGGTGATGATTACGCCCTGCTGGATTTCACGAATCGGTTTGTTGATGCACACGGCATCCGCGATTCATTGAGTCTGGTCTTTGCGCAACACAATGAGCATCGTATCATTACCACCAGGCTGGCATTCCTCGCCTGTCGCTGGATTCTGGGCGGGGTGGATTTCCGCGTCGTCATCGTGATTGGATCTCTTTCGTACGCGGGCATATTCATCTTGTTGGTGAGGAGCATGCCAGAGCGGTGCATGGCCGACCCGCGGTTGCTTGTCTTCATCGCTTGCATGGTTTTCCAGTTTGGATCGGCGGAGAGTCTCCTCTGCGCGATGGCGGGCTTTTCGAATCTCATGGTCATTCTCTGCGCATTTGCCGCGATCTGTTGCTTCGACGAAAAGGGGACCGCGTTGAAATTCGCGGGGGCTGTCGCATTGAGCGTTCTCGCAGTGTGCACGCAAGGAAACGGGATCATTGTGCCGGTGATCGGTGTCCTTCAGCTGCTGGGCAAGCGGCGGGTGGCGGAAGCGATCGTTGTAATCGTGGTTACGGCCGCGCTGCTGTGCGGCTATTTTGCCGGCTTTGAGTTCCAAGGAAACGGGCTGGAGACGCTCCGGCACGGTCTAAAGATCGCCATTTTCGCCCTGGCATTCCTGGGATCCGCGTTTGGAGTCGGCAGCACACATCACCCGGCGCTCACGCTCACTGTTCTCATTCCAACGGTGACAGTTGGAATCGGGGTTGTTGGAGCGACGATCGCCGTTTTCCGTAGGAGAGGCGCTGCGGGGGCCGGTCCGCTGGGATGGTTCCTCGTCTTCCTCGGTCTCAGCGCCTCGATGGCGGCGGCATCACGGTACGATTTCGACATCTCGCAGGCAGTGGTGTCCCGCTATCATATATATTCGAACCTCGCTGTGGTTTGTGCGGGTTTGTTGGGTTGGGATCTGATTACAGATACCCGCGCTTCGCAGTGGAAGCGGGGACAGCTTATGAAGGCACTACCTTGGGCTTCCCTGATCTACGTCCCGATAACATTTGTGCTTATCTTGTATTTCCATTTTGTCCAGAACGCCCCGTTTGCAATAGGGGATGTATCGGAGGCGGACTCATCGGAGGCCGCTTTAATCCTTCGGGCGGCGGAAGAGCGGGGTGTCTATCATCTTTCCCGGTCGAAGGACCAATAAAACAGGTTCTCCCGGTTTTCGTGTGGGTAAGGCTGGGTGAAGGCGGTAGAATGGGGAATGGGCGAGATTCATGATTCAAGCATCGAGAGACATTACGCCGGGCTGTTAGGCGTTGTCGCTCCATGGGAGGTCAGCGAGGTGACACGAGAGCCGAGTCTGCAGCGGGTGACCATTCGGGTGGCATGGCCAGGAAGGACGCGGCCGGTGTGCCCGGCTTGCGGCCAGGTGGGGGCGCTGCACGACAAACGCGAACGACGTTGGCGGCATCTGGATGTGATGGGACACGAAGTGCAACTGGTGTGCGCGGTGCCCCGTTGTGCTTGTGAGCAGGATGGGATCTTGCAGGTGAAGGTCCCGTGGGCGGAGGCGGGTTCGCGCTTCACCGCAGCCTTTGAAGCCCATGCCGTGAAGGTGATCGAGGCCAGCCGGTCGCTGACGCAGGCTGCCGATTTGCTTGGCTTGGACTGGGACAGCGTGCAGCGGATCTTGGAACGCGCGGTCGCGCGGGGATTGCAGCGGCGCACGACGGAGCATGTACGTTATGTCGGGTTGGATGAAAAGAGCTTTGGTCGCGGTCAAGACTACGTGTCGTTGATGACCGACTTGAAGGGACAACGCGTGCTGGAAGTGGTGGCGGGGCGGGATACCGAGCAGGCGGTGACGTTGTGGGAAAGCCTGCCGGAGCCCCAACGCTCGCAGATCGCGGCGGCGGCGATGGACATGGGGGCCGATTTTGCGGCGGCAACTCGCCAAGCAGCGCCGCAAGCGCAGATCGTCCACGACAAGTTTCATGTGTCCAAGTTGCTCAACGAAGCCGTTGACAAGGTCCGCAAAGAGGAACACCGCCGGCTCCTGGCCGAGGGCGATCAAAGCCTCAAGGACACCAAATTCCTGTGGCTGCAAGGAGCCGCGGTCACAGGCGACCGAGCCCTGCGCTTTGAGGAGCTGTGTGAACGGGATCTGAAGACGGCTCGCGCATGGGCGCACAAGGAGACCTTCGTCGAGTTCTGGGCGCAACCGGACCAAGCCAGTGGCCTGGACTTCTTCACCCGCTGGTTCCGCACCGTCCGCCGATCCAAACTCGAACCGCTGAAGAAGGTGGCTCTCACCTTCAAGGATCATCTGCTCGGACTGCTCAACTACTTCATGCATCCGATCACCAATGCCTTGACCGAGGGCTTCAACTCTCGGATCCAAGCCATCAAGGCTGACGCCCGCGGCTTCCGGCGCTTCGCCAACTACCGCGTCCGCATCCTGTTTTTCTGCGGCAAACTCGATCTCAGCATCCATCTGCCATCAGCTCAAACCCACACGATTTCCTGAAGAACCATAAAACAGAGGCTGTCCATTCCACGGGAATGAAGGTCCTACTCCTTACGCAATACGGAACCATGGGCTCAAGCAGTCGGGTTCGCTGCTATCAATACCTTGACTATCTGGAGAGCAGGGGCTGGCAGTTTGTCGTCGAACCCCTGTTCGGTGATGACTATATTCAAGGGTTGTATTGGGGCCGGATTTCTCATTGGGCGGTCATCCGGGCCTATACCCGGCGGCTCAGGATTCTGCTCGGGCGGGAGCGATATGATCTAATCTGGTTGCAGCGGGAGGCGCTGCCTTGGTTCCCAGCATGGATTGAAACAGCTTTGCTGCGCGGGCGGGCGCCCGTGGTCATCGATTTCGATGATGCCTGGTTTCACCGCTATGACCTGCACCGCTGGCGCGCGGTCCGGTGGCTGCTTTCGGACAAGGTGGATCAAATCGCACGGCAGGCTCGGATGGTGATCGTCGGGAGCGCGTACCTGGCGGAAAGGATGCGTGCCGCCGGAGTTCGGAGGGTGGAGCAGTTGCCGTCGGTGGTGGATGTCCTGAAATGCCATCCGAAGAGCTCGCGGGACATTCCGGAACCGGGTGTGGTCGTCGGCTGGATTGGATCGCCGGCAACGGCACATTATCTCGCCGCCATTGGCTCCGTCCTGCGGGATTTTGTGCAGGAATCCGGCGCGCACGTGGTGGCGGTGGGCGCCCGAGAAGGTCAAATGGACGGCCTGCCGATTGAGGTCCGACCATGGACCGAGGCAACCGAGGCCGATGAAGTCAGCCGATTCGACATCGGCATCATGCCGCTGCCGGATGCGCCTTTTGAGCGGGGTAAGTGCGGATACAAGCTGATCCAATACATGGCCGCCGGCATCCCGGTGGTGGCCTCCCGGGTGGGCGCCAACGCCAGCATCGTGCGAGACGGGATTGACGGGTTTCTGGTTTCCAGCCCAGCGGAGTGGGCGAGCACCCTGCGAACGCTGAGCGGGAAACGGGGTTTGCGCGAGCGGATGGGTGCTTCGGGCCGCAAACGGATGGAGGAGCATTTCTCCCTCCAATGCGCCGCGCCGCGACTGGAGCAGTTGCTGTCGTCTGTCGCGTCCGTACCGGGTGGTGACGTAAAGTGACAGAGCCACAACTGAACCTTTCTACAGAAGGTAACGAAGGAAACGGAGAAGAATGAACGAGGGTTGATCCGTCCGCTCGGCTCTCTCTGTTTGCTCCTGCCAAAAGTCACGGGTTTGAAATCGCCGCGCGGCGCGACGAAATGAACCGGTAATAGCATGGCTCATTAAGTGTCATGGGTGCGGAATGAAGATCGTCCATGTCATCACGTCGCTGGATTCGCTCGGCGGTGCGCAGCGGCATGTGATTGAATTGGTCAACTACCTTGAGCGGCGGGGTGTAACCTCGGAAATCTGGGGTGGTTGTGTGGACCGGCCGGACCAGCAGTTTGAAGACTGCCATGCCAGGATTGTGCGGATTCCCGGTCTCACAAGGAGAGTCTCGATAGCGGACGATCTAAGGGCCTGCGCGGAAATCCATCGGCGGCTTCTGGCAAACCAACCGTCTCTTGTGGTGCTGCATTCTTCCAAAGCGGGCGGCTTGGGCCGCTTGGCGGGCGTGGCGACTGGTGTTCCGTTGTGCTTCACCGTCCATGGATGGAGCTTCACCGAGGGGAAGCCGATCGTCCAAAGAACCTGGTATTGGATGATGGAATTTGTGCTCGGTGCCTTGGGCTGTCCGGTCATCTTTGTTTCGAAATATGACCGGGATCTCGGAGTTCGGACCGGAGTGGTGGCGGCGGCGCGCAGCCATCTTATTTACAACGGGGTGGTTGATGTCGGGCCGGAATGGCGCGCCGACCCCGGGTCGAGCCGGGAGATAGTCATGGTGGCGCGGCACAGCGCCCCCAAGGACCACGCAATGCTTCTGCGGGCGGTCGCGATGATCAGGGACCCGGTGAAGGTAATCCTGGTTGGTGGTGGACCGGATCTGGAGAAAACGCGTGCAATGATCAAGAGCCTGGAACTGGATTCCGTGGTGAGCATTGTTGGAGAGGCGAAAGCTGACGATGTCCGGGCGATGATTGCCGGGGCTGGCATCATGGTTCTTGCCTCGAATTGGGAAGGACTGCCCCGTGCAATCATCGAAGGCATGCGTGCGGGATTGCCCATTGTTGCCACGAGGGTGGGCGGGCTGCCCGAGCTCGTGGAGGAAGGAGTGAACGGCCTGCTTGTTCCGCGGGGGGATGCCGCCGCACTCAAGCACGCGCTGGAATACCTCCTGCATTCTCCGGCGGAGAGGATTCGCATGGGGGCGAAGAGCCGCGCGTTTTACGAGGAACGCTTTTCGGAGGACAAATGCTTTGGGCGTACGTGGGAGGTGTTGCAGGCCATTGCGGACGGCGCCCATCCCAAGGCAATAACCTAAACTGCATATGGAAGATCCCTGAGCTGGCTTTCCTGGGCTTGGTCGAACCACCAGTTCCGGGACCGCACGATCAGCGCGAAGATCGCAATATTGGCAATGACGAGCGGGATGGTGAGGTCGAGGCCCATGGGAGTCTGCAACCATCCTGGGCAGGCGAGTCCGAATCCTTGCCCGAGGCCCTCAAACACGAATAGATTTAGGCCAAAAAGAACCGACAGTACCCAATAGGTGCGCCGGATGGGTGCCTGCGCAAATGGCAGCAGCGGGGCGGTGTACACGAAGAACGCATAGAGGAAGTTTTCGTGAACGAACAACGCAAACATGGTGTAGCCATAAACCTCAAGCGCCGCGGCCCAGAATATCGCCCGCCGATGCCCCTGGCGGAGGTGACTGACCATCCAGTAAAGGTTGACGGCGGTGAACAGGAGGAGAGCCGGCAAGGCAAGCCAGAGCGGATGGATGCCGACCGCCGCATGGAACTCGCCTGGTGGCACCATCTCGATCTTCCCAAGCAGTGGATCCAAGGTCCGGCCGGCAATGGCCTGCACAATCGGTCCCGCGATCCACCATCCGTTCGCGGCCTGGGCTGACAAGGCCGGCGCGGTAGTATTGTGCAGGATGGCGGCAAGCGGCGCCAGCAGGCGTCCGGACACCAGATATGGTGAAGCCAAAACAACCAAGAACAATAGAAACTGCATGCCTAAACGCCAGAGCATGCGCCAGCCGCCCTCCGCCCAGAACGCAGCCGCGAGCACCGGGATGATAAACACGCCCTGGGGCTTCATGAGGCAGCTCAGCGCAAGTAAAAACATGCTGAGCGCGGGCTTTCGCTGATAGAAGCTGATCAGGGCAAGGAGCCCCAGGAATGCAAAGACGGGATCCTGATATCCCAAAATCGGCGAGGTCAGGATCAAGGCAGGATTAAGCCACAAGGCTGCTACTGCCGCCACGGCCCGGGAGTCATTCTCGCGCCGGACAAAAAACCAGAGTGTGAGCGCAGCGGCTAGCGCGAACAAGACAGGCGGCACATTGACGCAGGCATTCAGCAGCCGTCCGGCCCGCAATGTCCCCCCTTGGAGCCATTTGCACGCGCCCGCCGCGACCTCAAAAACCAGGACACTGCCCGGAGGATAGTCGGGAATGTCGCGGTAGGTGCCCAGGTCGGTATCCGTGACAATGATGTGCGGCTGACGTTTCTCGCCCTTCAATTCCTTGTAGACCGCTGCAATGACTTCACGATCTTTCAACCCATAGACATTGAGCAGGCCGGTGCGAAGAGCCATCGCTCCCCACATCTGAAAGGTGCTCGTGTCGCCTGTGCCCGGCAGGGTCAGGGTCGCGAGCCGTATGAGCAGACCAAGGCCAAGGATGATCCACAGACAGCGGGTGCCCGCCGCGCGAACGGATCCGGTCGGCGTTAAGGCGGCGCTCATTCAAGGATTGAATTCAAGTGTTTTGGCTGGTTCCCTGCTGGTATCCGGCCCGATGGGCTTCCGGTGATCAAGATTAATGTGACCCCAGCCCGATCAACAACGACAACGGCATCCGCCGAATGCGCGCCAATGGCAGACTCCCGCAAGGCAGCGATTGATGCGATGCCAGCTCAACCCAAGGCTGGTGATCCGCCCTCGTTCCCAACGCAAATGACCGACGCAACGCCGCAGCGGAGCTGGTGGCACCTGCACAAGACGGCGTTCTTCGCCATCGATTGTGTTCTGCTCGGGCTGGCGGTGCAGGCTGCGTACCATTTGTCGCCGAGGTGGGTGTTCGACGGGGAGGATGCCGGTCAATGGATGGTGAGCCTGGGGCTGCCGTTCGCCATGGCGCTCGGACTTCTGTTGGCGGGTGTGCAGGTCAACCAATCTGGATTCCGCGGACCCGAGACGCTCACGCGCATCCTGGCGGGGAGCATCGCCGGCATGTTTTGTTTTGTTTTGGTGCATGCCATCGTCGGCTACGAGCTGGTCGGCCGCTACATTCTCGGGTTCACGCTCATTCAGGGCGTGGCATTCGTGCTGGTTTCGCGATGGGTGATCTGGAAGCTGGCGGAAAAGGAGAGCCGCGAGGTGTTTTTACTCGGGAGCGAGGCGGCCTACGATGAAACGGCGCGGAAAGTGGCGGCGCACCGTCTGCCGATCAGGTTTGTCGGGCGAACATCATGGCGCAGCGGCGAAGCGGGCGGAGACCGGACCACGCTGACGGCACGGCAGCAGGCGGGTGAGATCGTCGTCGAGAATCCCGATGCCCTCGCAAAGGAGGATTTGCAGATCCTGCTCGCATGCATGGCGCATGGAGCCCGCATAATCGACCTGGGCTGCTTCTACGAGAATGAGCTCGAGATGGTGCACGTGGACAGCCTACGGGCGTCGTGGTTTTGGACCTACGAGCCGGCCCACATCCGCCCGGTCTATTTCGCCTTCAAGAGGTCCGTCGATGTCGTTTTAAGCCTCCTGGGCCTGCTGGCAGGCGCCCCGGCCGGGGCGCTCGCGGCGCTGTGCATCGCGATCCAGGACCGGGGGCCGGTCATCTATTCGCAGATCCGGATCGGCGTGCGCAACCAACCCTTTAAGATCTACAAGTTCCGCACGATGCGGATTGACGCGGAAAAAGGAGGTCCCTGCTGGGCGGAACCTGACGATGACCGTGTGACGCACGTGGGCAGGCTCCTGCGGAGGACCAGGATGGACGAGCTCCCGCAGTTCTGGAACATCCTGAAAGGCGATATGTCGTTCATCGGCCCGCGGCCGGAACGGCCCGAGATAATCGAACAGATCGAGGCGGAGCTGCCGTACTACCGGTTCCGCCACGTGGTGAAGCCCGGGCTCACGGGATGGGCGCAGGTGAACTACCCGTATGGGGCGTCGATCGAGGACACGCGGGAGAAGCTCGCCTACGATCTTCACTACATCAAGTACGGATCGGTCCTGCGGGAGATGAACATCACCCTTCGCACCATCGTGGCCATGGTCCGTGGCGCGCGTTGATTCATAAGAATCCGATTGCTGGCGATAACCTTGGTGACTGCTTCCGTCCTTGGTTTCATTTCGGCTTGGATAATTGACGGGTCTATCGGGCGCTTCGCCGGGCATATGGTCTGACGCAAAGCCGTTGATGCGCAGAATAGAGAATGGAGACTTGGGGCTTAAGCGGTCCGTATGCTGTGTCCATTCGATCTTTCCCAAGTGAACGAATCAACGTCGGATAAACGATCCGTGTCCTCTGGAAACTCAACGGCTTGGCCGGATCGCAGGGAATGGATGTGGCTGACAGTGATTGCCGTCGGCCTTCTCCTGAGCCGGGGGCTCGCCATTCCGGTCGCCCAGGAGTTATTGAGAATTCAGTATTGAATGGATACCGATCCCAGAGCGAAGAACCGCATCCATTCCTTTGTGAAAGATCAATAAACACGGACGAGAGTCAGATGCTGGCCCAGGTGTTAGGGTATCAGCGGGACATTGTTCCGTGGCGTTCCGTTGATGGGACCTCCGGTGGCCCGCTCAACCCCTGGTTCGTGATGGCGGCGCAATCCGCGGGAATTCCCTATGGATATGTTGGCATCCATCTATTGGCCGCCCTTTCCTTGTGTGTCAGCCTGCTCGCCGGTTTCTTTGCGTCAAAGCGGGCCTTTGGCCCACGGGCCGCAATGGTCGGGACTGTTTTCACGGCAGTCTGGCTGGCCTGCCAACAATCCCCCGACTTCGTCCATTATTCCAGCGAGCTGTTTCCCGTGATGCTTCTCAGCCTTGCATGGATCCTGTTGCAGGGACGGACTGCGGGGAAGCTCGGTGCGGCCTTCCTTTTGGGAATGGTCCATGGGCGAAGCTGCAAGTGGCGCCGGTCGCCGGCGTCATCGGGCCATGGATGGTCGCCGCGACGCTTTTCCCGGATTGCAACGCGATGAGGTGCCCCATGGCGTCCCGGGTTTTGAGGGCGTTGACGATCATCCTGGCAGCCCTGCTGCCGAGCATGTTGATGCTGGCTCTGGTGGTCAGCGGGGGGGCCCTGACGGACATGTATCAGTCCTATATTATCGGGAATTTCGAATACGCCGGGACTTCCGATCCTCCCGGCATCTTCCGGCGGCTCGCGGCATGTCTGTTTACGTCCAATGCAGCGCCGTTGCTGCTGGCAGTGCTGTCCGGCGGGGTTGTGACCGTTCTGTGCGGACGCTGGCGGCTCCGTCCGCGGCTCTGGCGAAGCCCCGAGGCGCTCGGAGGAATTGTCCTCCTGGCGTCGTTGTTTGTTTGTGTGAGGCCCTGGACGGGGTTCGACCATTATTTGCTGATATTCGTCCCTTCGCTGCAGTTCTTGTCGGCTGCGGTGGGGGCTGCATTGTTGACGGGGGTCGAATTCACGCCCCAGATGGTCCGTCGCATCGGGGTTGCCCTTGCCTGTTTTGGCGTGGCCGTCGGCAGTGTTGTCGTGTTGCGGGCCGATTCGCTGATGGAGAAGATCCATAAGCGGATGGCCATGCTGGACGGTTCCCCAAGCGAGGCGAAGATCATTCGCGATCATGTTCGCAATACGCTTGGGGCGAAGGGAACCATCGTCGTCTGGGGATTCGCGCCGTCGATATATGTCGAGGACAGGCGACCTGCGGGGACGCGGCATGTGGAGACGTCCTTTCTCTACTACAAGACCCCGCAGGGGGCCTTCATGCGTGGCAGTTTCATGCGGGACATCAGGAAATCAAAGTCTGAGATCATCCTCGATTGCAGCTACGTGGACCGCTGTTTTGGCAGTTTCAGCGCCGTCGAATTTCCCAAACTTAATGAATTCCTTCAGACCGACTATGTCGCCTTGGAGCCTTTCCTGCCCCAGGAGATCCCTATTTACCGGCGCAAGACCAATTAGCGGGCTTTAAACAGCATTGGGACAATTGTGTTCCGCTGGTTTGCGCTGGCGAGCATGAGCGGGTGCAGACGCGATCCCGGAATTTGGAACGGCGGCGGCGAGCGATGCCGGCGGCGGCTCGACTCGCTTATTCTCCCAGGCGTTTGCCGGGCATGAGGTAATTCCGGACGTAGTCGCGCACCGCCTCGGCAAGGGGGGTGACCGGCCGGGCGTAGCCTGTCCCGCGCAGTTTGGCGATGTCCGCCCGGGTGAAATACTGATACTTGTCGCGCAGCGCCGCGGGCATCTCGATGAACTCGATGCGCGGAGGGCGTCCGAGCGCTGAAAAAACGGCCGAAGTGAGCTCGATCCACGTGTGGGCTTCGCCCGATCCAAGGTTGTACAGTCCGCCCGCCGACCCCGCCCGTTCGGCGAAGTGCAGGGTCATCTCGACGGCGTCCTTCACATAGAGAAAGTCGCGCTTCTGCTCGCCATCCTTGAACTCGGGCCTGTGGCTCTTGAACAGGCGCACGCGTCCCGTGGCAATGATCTGCCCGCAGGCCTTGTGCACGAGCGAGCGCATGTCGCCCTTGTGGTCCTCATTCGGTCCGAAGACGTTGAAGTACTTCAGGCCCACGATGCGCTGGAGGTATCCTTCCTTCTGTGCGTGCAGGTCAAACCGTTGCTTCGACCACCCGTACAGGTTGAGCGGGCGCAGGCGGGCCAGATTGTCGTCCCTGTCGTCCATGCCCGCGGAGCCGTCGCCGTAGGTGGCGGCGGACGAGGCGTAGATGAAGCGCGCGCCCTGTCCGATCGACCATTCGGCGAGGTCCCGGGTATGGCTGAAATTGTTGTCGTCCAGGAATGACTCGTTGCGCTCGGTGGTGGAAGAACATGCGCCGAGGTGGAAGACCGCGCCAAACCGTCCGAAGGCCTGCGGATCGGACTGAATCCGGGCGCGGAAAACATCGGCCTCGACGAAGTCCGCGAATTTCAGGGGCTCCAGGTTGCGCCGCCTGTCCTCGCGGCCGGAGTCCAGGGGCACGACTCCGTTCCACCGCTTGGCAGGCTCGAGATAATCGGTGACGACAACATCGGTCCGGCCGCGCTGGTTGAGCGCCCACACGAGCGCGCTTCCGATGAATCCGGCGCCGCCGGTGACGAGGATGCGGCGCTCCGCGATGGGGTCGGAATCAGGCATCGCGGGAGAGTTCCTCGGAGCGCGCCTTGGCGGCGAGGATGGTCTCCTTGAGGATGTCGCGGAAGCCGCGCGCGCCCATGCGCTGCAGGCCGGCAAAGGTCGTGCCGTGAGGCGAGGTGACCTGATCGCGCAATGCCTCGGGCTCGATTCCGGTTTCCGCAAGCAGGCGCGCCGAGCCGAGCACGGTCGCCTGGGCAAGCCGGGCGGCGACGTCGCGGGACAATCCCGCCGCAACACCGCCGTCGCGGAGCGCGGCCACAAATTCAAAAAGGAAGGCCGGCCCGCTTCCGCTGAGGGCGGTGACGGCATCGAGGTCCTGTTCGTCCAGCGCCACCATCCCGCCCAGCGCGCCGAGCACGGTGTCGACCAGCCTGCGATCGGAATCGCTCATCGGCTTGAGCGCGGCCCAGCCCGTGATGCCGGCGCGGATCTGTCCCGGCGTGTTGGGCATGGCGCGCACGAGATTCCGGGCCTGGGGAAAGGTGCGGGCCAGGCGCGCCAGCCGTTTGCCGGCGAGAATTGAGATGACAAGCCGGCCGGCGGTCAGTCCGGCGAGACGCGGATCGAGGCCGGCCAATTGCTGCGGCTTGCAGGCGAGCACGACGACGTCGGCCGGGGCGAGAAGCGACGCGACATCGGGGGCTGCGGTGACCCCCATGCGGCGGGCCAGGATCATCGCGGTGTCATCATCGCCGCCGATGCAGGCGATCTCCGCGGGAGCCGCCGCCCTGCTGGCCAGCAGGCCGCCGACCATGGCGGACGCCATGCGGCCGGCGCCAATGAAAGCGAACCGGCCAGGCGTCCGCCGGACTTCCGTCCCGGCAGGCTCCTCCGGCCGTTCAGTGGCTGTGGGGGCAGGTGCTTCAGGCACTGGCGGATTTCCTTCTTGGCTGCGTGATCGGATGCAGCAGGACCGCGATGGTTCCGCCGCCCGGGCGGTCCTCCATCGTCACCTCGCCCCCGATGTTGCGGAGGGAATGGCGCGCGATGGTGAGCCCCATCCCCACGCCGACGGTGCCCTTGCCGCTGATGAAGGGTTCGAACATGTGGTCGCGAATCTCGGAATCGATGCCGCGACCCTGGTCCTCGATCCGGATCTCCACGGCCTTGGCGGCGTCTTTCTGCTCGATGAGCGCCGTGGTGAGCCTGATGGGGCGCTGGTTGGGCGGAGTGCCGTCCGGATAGGCCTCCCATGCGTTGATGAGGATCTTCGACAACACCTCTTCGATGACCTCGACATGCGTCTCGACCACGAGGTTGCCGAGCGGATTTTCAATAGTGACCGGCCCGTTGGTCTTGAATTCCGTGAGGTAGCGTTGCACGCCGCCCTCCAGGATGCGCTGCAGGCTGGTCTTGGTGACGTTGAGGCGGGTCTTGATCACCAGCGAGCTGAGCTGCCGGATGATCACGACGATGCGCTGCACGGCATCCTCGACGTTCTGCGCGTTTTTGCGGACCAGCTCCGGCTTGTCGGCATAGGCCTTGATCAGGTCGAGATAGCCGATGACCACGCCCAGCAGGTTGTTGAGGTTGTGCGCGATGCCCTGGGTCACCGCGCCGATGGTGGCCGCGCGCCGGGACTCCGCGAGCCGGCGCTGAAGGTCGATGATCTCGCGGTTGATCGCGGCAAAACGGAGCTGGGTCTGCACCCGCGCAAGGGTTTCATCGAGGTCGATCGGTTTGGTGATGTAGTCGACCGCGCCCACGCCCAGGCCTTCGAGCTTTCCCTCCTTGGAGGTGCGCGCCGTGACGAAAATGACCGGGATGGAGCGGGTCTCCTCATTGGCCTGCAGGCGCTGGCACACCTCGATGCCATCCATCTCGGGCATCATCACGTCCAGCAGGATGAGCTCGGGTTTGTCCCGGGCGACGAGATCGAGCGCCTCCTGTCCGGAATACGCCACGATCACCTGCATGCCTTCGCGCTCCAGTTTTCGTTTCAAAAGCTGGACGTTGATGGGCTGGTCGTCCACCACCAGGATTCTTGGAGCAGGCATGGAGGGAGGATTTAAGGGCTGATTTTAACCCGAGGGCAAAAGGGGTGTGACCGGGGGTCACGCGGCGGACGATTGGCGGCGGGCCTTGACCGTGTTCTTCATCAACATGGCGACGGTCATCGGACCCACGCCACCCGGCACCGGGGTGATCCGGCTGGCAACGGGGGCGACCGACGGGAAATGGACATCGCCGACGAGGCGGCTGCCCGATTTCCTGGCGGGGTCGGGCACGCGGTTGATCCCCACATCGATCACCACAGCGCCGGGCTTCACCATTTCCGCAGTGACGAATTCCGCGCGTCCGATCGCGGCGATCAGGATGTCCGCCTGGCGGGTGATGGCGGGAAGTCCGGCGGTCTTCGAATGGCAGACGGTGACGGTGGCGTTGGCCCATTCCTTTTTCTGCATGGCCAGCAGGGCGACGGGTTTGCCGACCAGCAGGCTGCGCCCCAGAACAACAACGTGGCTGCCCGCGAGCCGGACGCCGGAGCGCCGGAGGAGCTCCATGATGCCGGCGGGGGTGCAGGAGACGAAGCCGGTTTCGTCCTCCTGGGCGATCTTGCCGAGGTTCAGCGTGCCCAGCCCGTCAACGTCCTTGGCCGGTGAGATGCGGCGAAAGACGTCAAGCTCGTCGAGGTGCGGGGGCAGCGGGGACTGGACGAGGATGCCGTCCACCGCGGGGTCTGCATTCAACCCGTCGATCAAAGCGAACAACTCCGCCTGCGGGATGGTCGCGGGCGGCAGCAGCACGCGGCCGACGATGCCGATCTCCCCTGCGGTCTTCTCCTTCTGCCTGACGTAGGAGACCGACGCAGGATCATCGCCGACGCGCACAAGGGCAAGGCACGGCTTGCGTCCGGGCAGCCCGGCCACCTCGGCTTTCAACTCGCCGATGATTTCCGCGGCGATCCGGTGGCCGTCGATGAGTTCCATGAATGATGCGGAAAGAGGGTTGCCGTGATGCGGGCCGCGGAGGAGATCATTTCGTCTGAAGCGTCTGCACTTCGACAACGAGGTTGTCCCAGTCGTTCGTCGGCTTGACGACGCCCGAAACGGTCACCATGCGGCCGACATAAGGCTCCATCTTCTGCAGGGGAGCCACCTTGCTGACGTCCAGGTAGGCGATCCGTTTGCCCTCGGTGTCGCTGAGTTGATAGGCGTAGGGCGGGCGATAGCCGACGAGGGCGAAGCCTTTCGTTTCAACCATCAGGCCCTGGAGCGTCCGCGGCAGGTCGGCGGCGGGTCCGGCGCTGACGGGCGGGGCGGCGGGAGCCGGCGCTGCCGGAGACGCGGCGGGCACGCCTATCACGGGCACCGAAGAGGCGCCGGGCGCGGAGGGGGCCGGGCCGGTCTGGATGTAGCCGACGACCGGCGCATAAAGATTGATCCGCGTCCAACCGCTGCGCAGGCCGGTGATCTCGGTTTTGTCGCCTTCATGCATGGTTGCAAAAATCGGGGCGTCGGCCTTGGGCTTCAGGCGGATCGCGGCGCCCGGGCGAATATCGAGGCTCTTGTTGAAATCGTTGTTGTTGACGTAGGCCTCATAGGGATTTCCAGGAACCTCGACAGCCATCCAGCCCGCGGGAGCCATGACGTTGGCGGCGGCAACCGGATCCGTGCCCGCCTTGAGAAAGCCGATGGCGGGGGAGCCCGCATCGGGTCGGGAGTGGATCGCGGTCGTCTCCATCAGGGGAGCGGCGGGGGCGGCCGCGGCGAGCAGCAGGCCGGCGATGACAGCGGGAAGAATCTTCTTCATGGGCGGCGTGGTTTCGGCGATTGGGGGCGGGCAGGGAGCCTCACGATGGAAAAGATGAGATGCCTTTGCTAGGAGGTTGTTTCTTGTCGCGCAAAGGAAATCGTCACTAACATGGATGGCCGAAAAATCGCCTCGCCCATTCCCAAAAGATCCGCGGTACTGATCCCATGACTTTTGAAAATCGCGTCGCGCTTGTGACCGGAGCCGGCAGGGGGATCGGCAAGGCCATTGCCGGGGTGCTCGCCGGTTCCGGCGTCACCGTTATCTGCGTCAGCAAGAACGAGGCGAGTTGCAGCGCCGTTGCCGCCGCGCTCCAGGCGGCCGGCGGAAAGGCCAGGGCCGTGGCGGTCGACGTGGCGGACGGGGCCGCGGTGGCGAGGGCGGCGGACAGCCTGCTCGCTGAATTCGGCAACATCGACATCCTCGTCAACAATGCCGGCATCACGCGCGATGGCTTGTTGTTCCGCATGTCGGAGGAGGACTGGAACCTCGTGCTCTCCACGAACCTGACCAGCGCATTTCACTGGACGAAGCACCTGGGGAGGGCCATGGCCCAGAAACGCTGGGGCCGCATCGTCAACATCTCCTCGGTCGCCGGGCTGGCGGGGAATGCGGGCCAGGCCAACTACTCCGCGGCAAAAGCCGGGTTGATCGGGTTCACCAAGAGCATCGCCAGGGAATTCGCCCGCCGCTCAATCACCTGCAACGCCGTGGCCCCGGGCTTCATCAAGACGGACATGACGGCGGTTCTCAGCGCGGAGGTCGTAAAAACGGCGTTGCAATTCGTCCCCATGCAGCGGATGGGAGAGCCGGCGGACGTGGCCCATCTGGCGGCGTTTCTGTGTTCGGAAGAAGCGGGGTATATCACCGGCCAAGTTTTTACCGTTGACGGCGGCATGGTGATGTGATCCCAAGGAGCAACCCAAACCCTTGCCTTTTTTAAACATGGCTGATCAGAAAACCATCGAACAACGCGTAAAAGAGATCATCGTTAACCAATTGAACGTTAACGAGGAGCAGATCACCCCGGAGGCTTCCTTCCTCGATGATCTGGGCGCCGATTCGCTCGACACCGTCGAGTTGATCATGGCTTTTGAGGAGGAATTCAAGGACGAGATCAAGGGGGAGATTCCGGAGGCCGATGCCGAAAAGCTCCAGACGGTTGGAGATGTCATCGCATATATCGAAGAAAAATCTTCTTCGAAATAATTATTTCTTCTGTGTTCTGGCGTCCTGCCGTGCTGCCCATGGGGATTTTCCGGTAGGGCGCCTTCTTTGTATCCATGGATTCCGTCCAGCATCCTTCCCGCGTGGTGATCACCGGCCTGGGGGTGCTGACATCCCTGGGGCTGGACGTGGAGAGCTTCTGGGCCAACATCTTTGCCGGGCGAAATGGAATCAGCCGGGTCACGCAGTTCGATCCGACTGATTATCCCTGCAAGATAGGCGCCGAGATCGCCGGTTTCGACGCGGCAAGGCACATGGATCCAAAGGAGGCGCGGCGGAACGACCGTTACACCCATTTTGGCTTCATCGCCGCAGCGCGGGCGGTGGCCGACGCCGGCCTGCATCCGGCGGCGGAGAACTCCGACCGCATGGGCGTGATCATCGGCTCGGGGATCGGCGGAATGCACACCTATGAGCAGCAACTGCGGACGCTTTGGGAGCGGGGGCCGCGCAAGGTGTCTCCCTTTACGATTCCGTCGCTCATCAGCAACATGTGCAGCGGGCTGGTCGCGATCGAGCTTGGCGCGCGGGGGCCGAACTATTCCGTGGTGAGCGCCTGTGCGTCGGGCGCTCATGCGATCGGCGAGGCCTTCAACGCAATACGCCGGGGCGATGCCAACGTGATGATCGCGGGCGGAAGCGAGGCAGCCATCACGCCGTTCTCGTACGCCTCGTTCTGTTCGATGAAGGCGATGAGCACGCGGAACGACCAGCCGGAAAAAGCAAGCCGGCCGTTCGATCTCGGCCGGGATGGTTTTGTCATGGGAGAAGGCGCCGGCATCCTGGTGCTGGAGACTCTTGCCCATGCACAGGCCCGCGGCGCCCGGATCTATTGCGAATTGGCGGGCTACGGCGCCAGCTGCGATGCTTTTCACATCACCCAGCCCGATCCGGAGGGGCGCGGGCTCTCGCTCGCGATGAGGAGTGCGCTCGCGGTGGCCGGTGTGCAGCCCGCCGAGATCGATTACATCAACGCGCATGGCACCTCGACTCCGTACAACGACAAGTTCGAGACCCTGGCGATCAAACAGGTCTTCGGCGATCACGCGCGGAAACTCATGGTCAGCTCGACCAAGTCGATGACCGGACACCTGCTTGGCGCCGCCGGCGGCGTGGAGGCGTTGATCTGCGCAAAGGCGCTCCAGACGGGCGGGGTGCCGCCAACCATCAACTACGAGCAGCCGGACCCCGAATGCGATCTCGACTATGTGCCGAACGTCGGGCGGTCGGCTCCGCTCCGCGTCGTGATGAGCAATAATCTCGGTTTTGGCGGCCAGAACGCGGCGCTCGTGCTGCGGCGGCTGGAATAACTGCCGGGATGGCTCCGGATCACGCTCCCATGGCCGTGAGCGCAGGCGGGCGGTGGGGAGCGCGTGGGTCCGGATGTGCGAAGGAGGGGCGAACTCCGCGCGTTTCCAGCCCTGATCCCGCCTCGTGGCCGCTGTGGCGGATCATGGATTTGGGGTGACGCCGGGTCACGATCCGTGATGATCTGACGGCGTCCCTGGTGGACCGGAACACGACGACCCATGCCCGCATCGCCGCCCAACATTCTGTGGATCGTCACGACCCAATGGCGCGCCCAGGCTGCCGGGTACGCCGGCGATCCGAATGCGCGCACCCCGCGCCTCGACGCATTTGCGGCGGAATCGATCAACTACGCGCAGGCGGTGACGCCCCATCCCTTTGGCCCCTTTGCCCGGGCTGCGATGTTGACCGGGATTTGTTCGCCGGAAAATGGAGTCCGCGACTACTTCGATCCGCTTCCCGCGGAGGCGCAGACCATCGCGGACCGGCTCAGGATGCGCGGGTATGCGACCGCTTTCTTTGGGAAGTGGCACCTCGGTCAGCGCGACCGGCAGGCTGATCTGGTCGGGCCGGCCCACGCGAAGATCGTGGTTCCCCCCGGACGGCGCGGAGGGTTCGAATTCTGGGAGGGATTCGAGAGCGGATTCCTTCTGAACGATCCCTGGCTTCATGGAACGCGGCTGTCCCGGCCCACGCAGTTTCCGGGGTACCAGAGTGACGTGCTCTGCGGGCGGGCGGCCGGTTGGATTTCGGAGAGCGGAAAACGAAAACCGGAAAGCGGTGTCGGGGGGAATGACGGCAGGGACTCTTTCCGGTCTCCGGTCTCCGGTCTCCGGTTCCGGCCCTGGTTCTGTGTCGTGAGCCTCGAGCCGCCCCATCCGCCCTATGGCGCGCCGGTTCCAGGCGGCGGGGCGGAATGGCGGCCGTCCGACATCGCCCTGCCGCCAAACGTCCCGCGCGGCGGCGATGTGGAGGAAGCCGCCCGGCGTGAACTGGCCGGCTATTACGCCCATGTTGAGGCGACCGATCGTGCGATCGGCCGGCTGATCGCGGCGGCGCCGCGCGAGAACACGGTGGTCGTCTTCACGTCGGTCCACGGCGACATGCACGGGGCGCACGGGCTGTTCCGAAAGGGCTGGCCGTACGAGGAGAGCGTGCGCGTCCCCCTGCTCGTGCGCGTTCCGGGCGGCCGGCGCGGGGTTCAGGATCCGGCGCTGGTGTCGCTGGCCGACCTTCCCGATCTGACATTGCGCTGGGCGGGAGGCGAGGACCGGGCGATCCGCGCGGAGTTCCAGAGGATCTCAATGCCCTGCGTGGTGGGGCTCCCCCGCCAATGCGACCGTGTTTGGCTCGGCGGGAGGACATCCGCACGCAAGCTCGTGATGACGGAGGACGGCGTCCCCTGGCTGTATTTCGACCTGGAGCGGGATCCCGGCGAGGAGATCAACCTTCGGGACGATCCAGAGCGGGCGGAGGAGATCGAGGCGTTCCGGCAACGACTATGGAGGGTGCTGGGGAGCTTGTGACAGGCCCGGGTTCGATGCTGCCCCGGGGTCGGCCCGGGCAGCCCGGCCGCCGTCCCTCCCGCTGAAGGCTTGCGCAGGAAGACGGCTCTGGCGAAAGCCGGATCCCGGCCTGCGGGTTGGGACGAACCGCCGGACATGGGCCGGGGCGCCCCCCTGCCACGGGCTGCGGCTCAGCATGCGTCCTTCGCCGCGCAATTGCGCCGGATGGCGGCTGCGACACCTGCGAGCTTCAGGGGCTTTGTTACGTAGTCGTCCATGCCGGCGGCCAGGCACATCTCGCGGTCGCCGACGACCGCGTTCGCGGTCACGGCGATGATGCGGGGCTGGCGATCCGCGGGAAGGCCCCGCCGAAGCTGGCGGGTGGCCTCCAGGCCGTCCATCAGGGGCATCTGCAGGTCCATCATGACGAGATCATAGCTGCGCGCATCAAACGCCTTTACGGCTTCGACTCCGTTGACGACCGAATCCGCCTTGTAGCCCAGCCGGGCCAGAAGGCTCAAAGCGACGCTCCGGTTCACGGAATTGTCTTCGACGAGCAGGATCTTCAGCGGAATCTCGTCGCTCAGCAAATGCGCGGCGCCGGGCGGCGGGGCGGCGAGTCCGCCGGGAGGGCCCAGCAGCGAGGAAACCGCCGACAGGAGGTGCGCCGCCTTCAGCGGTTTCTGCACATGTGCCGCAGGGGCTGATTCCTGCAGCCATGCGCCTGGAACGGGCTCGCCGGCCGGCAGCAGCAAGAGCAGGGGCAGTTGCGGTCGATTCCAGGCCGCGCGGAGCTCATGGGCCAGCTTCCGTCCGTCGCCGTCGGGGAGGGACAGGTCGACGATCAACAGGGCCGGCGGCGCCCCCTCCCGCGCTTGCGCGCGCGCCTCCCGGGCGGATTCCATGGTCACACATGAGAGGCCGGCCGCGGTCAAGGTCGAGGCAAGGAAACGCCGGTTGACGTCGTGGCCTCCCACCGCCCATGCGAGCCGGCCGCGCAGCGGATTTGGAGGCACCTCGCGCGACGGCACGGGATGGGGAAACGCGGGAAGCGTCGGAATGACAACCGTGAAGACCGAGCCACGCCCCGGCTCGCTTTCCACCCCGATCGCGCCGCCCATCAGTTCGCAGAGCCGCCGGCTGATGGCGAGCCCGAGGCCGGTGCCCCCGTATTTCCGGGTGATGGAGGAGTCCACCTGTGAGAACGGCTGGAAGAGCCGGCTCTGTTTTTCCGCGGGGATGCCGATGCCGGAGTCGCGCACCGCGAGGGCGAGCCAGAAGGGTTCACCCACCAGGAACGGCGGGCGCGAAAGGGAGGGCGGGGCCGGAGTCGGCGCCGCCAGGCCCGCCGGGTCGGGTGCGCCCGTGCGGCGCGCCTCGATGAAAACGCTGCCCTGCGGAGTGAACTTGATGGCGTTGTTCACCAGGTTGACGATGATCTGGCGCAGGCGGGTGGGGTCCCCGAGGATCCAGGGTGGAACGCCCCCATCGACGGCGTACGCCAAATCGATGTGCCGGGCCGCCGCCTGAACGGCAAACAGGTCCAGGATCTGCTCCAGGCAGACCGCCAGCTCGATCGGATTCTGCTCCAGCTCCATGCGGCCGGATTCGATCTTTGAAAAATCGAGAATGTCATTAATAATGGAGAGCAGTGCATCGCCGCTGGTGCGGATGGTGTTCACGCACTCGCGCTGCTCGGGGGTGAGCGGGGTCTCAAGGAGCAGGCTGGTCATCCCGATCACGCCATTCATGGGCGTGCGGATCTCGTGGCTCATCGATGCGAGGAACTCCGATTTGGCGCGCGAGGCGGCATCGGCCTCATCCTTGGCGCGGCGCAGATGCTGTTCCGTCTCCACCCGGGTTGTGATGTCGACCATGATGGCGATGAAGTTCTCGACCTCCCCGGATTCATTGCGCACAGGCTGGAGGTCGAGGTGGAGATGGAGGGTCCGGCCCTCCCGCGTCCGGCAGCCGAGGTCGGCGCCGAACGAGACGGCGCGCCGGAGCGCATCGCACAGGCCGGAAGCGGCCGGGGCACCGGTGTCGGGCCCGGCCAGCAAGGCGGTGAGCTCGCGTCCGACGAGTTCGGTGAAGCTGAGCTCAAAGAGCCGCACGGCGCTCTCATTAACCCATTCGATCCGGCCCGTGGGATCGGTAATGGCCACGAGGTTGTCCGTGCTGCTGGCAACCAGCGAGAGCTTGCGGGTTGCAGCCTGGCTGGCTCGCAGGGCCTCCTCGGCCTGCCGGCGTTCCTCATTTTCTGCCTGCAGCATGGCATTGGCCTGCTCGGCGGCGCGGCGGCGCATCCCCCCGCTGCGGGCCAGATGGGCGACGGCGCCGAGGAGCAGGCTCAAGCCGAGACCAAGGGCGGCGAAAAGCTCCGGAAAGTAGCGGCGCCCCTGCCTGAGGGCGGTGTCCGATGGCGAGAGCCGGATGCGTATCCGCTGGTTGAAGAGATTGAAAACCGATTCCTCGCCCAGATCCTGGCGGATGCCGCCGGCGGGGTACTTCTCGAAGATCTGCCGGCCGTTGACTTCGATCGCGATGGCGTAGAGGTCGGCCAGAGGGAGGCGGCCCTGGAGCGCTGCGATCAGGGCGGGGTAGGAAAACCTGCCCAGGAGCACCTGCCTGCCCGATCCGCCGGGCCCCGGCAAAGGCACGCTCACGAGGAAACCCTGGCCGCCGAGCGGCAGCTGGACGAGGCCGGAAAACGCCGGCCGGCCTGTGTCCTGCACCTGCCGGATGAGCTTCCAGCACTGGGGATCGGTGCGGTGGTCGAAGTCAGCGAGGTATTCGTTGCCGTCGCGGGGATAGAACCAGATCGTCCGGCCGGATTCGTCGATCCAGGTCAGCGAACGGAGCGCCGGAAAATCCTCGCGATAGGCCGCGCCATCCTGGTCGCGCAGGGCGTCCGCGACCCCGCCGCCCCGCATCCAGCGCGCGGCCATGCGCTGCAGGGCCTGCGCCTCGTCCTCCAGCTCAAAATTCAGGACCGCAGCCACGTTGTCGATCGCCAGCCTGGTGGTCGACTGCACGAAGCCCGCTTCGCGATCGCGCAGGGCGGCGGCGAACAGCAGCGTCAGCGTGACGCCGACCGCCACCACCGGCGCCGGCAGCCATCCGGGCACGCCGACCTCCCGGTCGGGATCGCAGCGCCACAGGCGGATCAGGATGAGAATCCCGCCGAGCACGAACCACAAGGCAGCCACAAGACCGGGCCGGAGGACGGGATGCAGGACGGATCCTTCCGAGAGCCCCATCATCTGGCCGAGCAGAGAGGCAAGGCCGATGGAAATGGTCAGCGATGCGCCGGGCACAATGGCCGCCACACGCCACCACGTCATCCGGGAGGATTTTAACAGCAGGACGCAAATGCTGGCGCTGAAAAGAGCGAGCGCGGCGAGACCGGGCATCCGGCCGGCCGCCGCCGTGCCAACCGCGGCTTGGAGCGACGTGAGCAGTTCATCCTGAAAAAGACTCCGGCCGGCGAGAATCCGGGCCAGCGTGGCAAGGCCGATGCCGGCCGGCGCGGCAGCCAGCCAGGCCAGGCGTCCCTCCCTCGATTCCAGTGCCAGCAGGGCCAGGCCGAACAGGCAGACGCTCAACGCCGTGTCAAAGCGCACCGGCTCCGTGTCAGCCGGCAGATTCAGAAGTGCGTCGATCCAGGACTCGCGGCCTGCGAGCACGAACGCCGCGGTCAGCGCAAGGAGGAAGCCCCCGAACACCGAGGCGCGGTTCAGCCAGTCGGGGGTATCAGCTGGGGAGGAGCGGTGCATCGCGGGCGGACTGCAGCGTAGGCGCCGGGGCGGGGCCGGGGCAAAGGATTTCTCACCCTAATGAGCCGGTCCGGCGTCTGCTTCCGGGGCGGGTGCCTCCAGGGTCAAGGCGTCGGCTGCGCCGGCGTCTGGGGAGGAGGTGGCGGCGGGGACGGCGTTCCGTTCGGGCTGGCCGGCCCGCGGGTGATGGTGCGCAGAAGGTTGGTCGGCCCGAACGCGAATGCCCACGACGGTTTGTCCAAAGGACCGGTGAGCTTGAGTTCGAGGACGTCGGAAAGCGGCGTCAGCAGGGCGCCCAGTGCGCCGACAAGGACAAACTTGCTCTCCTGCAGGGGAAAGATGCGGGCGTTGAAACTGAGCGTCCTTGGCCCGAACAGGTATTCGCCTTTCGCATCGATCAATGTCCGCGGGCCCTGCAATTTGACCTGCTGGAAAACCAGCTTGTTGCCCTCGATGAGGAAATCAGCCTGGGCGTTGTCGAGGCGCAGCGAGCTGAAGTTGAGCAACGTCTTGCTCAACATCTCCGAGAGCAACCCGAACAGGTGGATCTCGCCGAGCGCCTGGCCCGTGACCGTGAACTGGCCGTTGCCATGGAAACTGGACGGCTCCCCCGGCCGGCCGGAGGCGGAAATCCGGCCGTCCATGCGGCCGTCCGACTTGAGGCGCAGCAACCGCTCTCCGGAGCGGTCGGGCCCCGGCGGCTTCCCCGCCGATTGAAATCCGTCGAGAACGGTGATGACGCGGGCCAGGTCGGCCCCGCCCAGCTTTGCCTCAAAGGCGAGCGTGCGTCCTTCGGGCAACCCCGCCACCTGCAGCCGGCCCGTGGCTGTGCCGCCCGCAAACCCCGCCTCGACATCCTGCAGGTCCAGATTGCCATCGTGGTAATCCGCGGAGAGTTTGACGGTGTCCAGGGGAAAGCCGTGCACGGTGAGCCGGCTGTTCTCCGCCATCGAGAAATGCATCTGCGTGTGGGGCCCTCCGGGCATGGCGGGGCCCAGGAAATGGCCGGCGAGGCGCACCGTGGGGGGCTCGGCGAATTTGAAGGGGGCGGCGAGCGCGGTTCCCTGCGGGCCATACAGCCGGGCGCATTCGGCGGGATCGAGGTCGCATACGGCATCGAAGTCCAGCGAGCGGTACGTCGAATGATCCGTCTCCACGGCCAAGGTGAACGAGCCGCTGGCGGCGTGACCCGCGCGTTCCACGTTGAAATCAAATACGTCGAAAAATTCGGGGCGGAAGAACAGCGTGGCCCGCACCCGGTCGAATGGCACGCCGCGGATGCCCGTCCGGTCCGCATCGGCGTGGCAGAACACAACACTCTCCCGTGCCGTGCCCCATCGGCCGGCGAGATCAACATCGGCGGCCGGCGGAGCGCCGGCGAATTCGAAACTGCTCCAGAAACGCGGCCACCAGTCCCTGAACCAGCCGGAGATGTCGAGCGGGCGGAGGCGGCCGTGGAGCAGAAAACGATATTCGTTGGTGGCGGTGTCCATCGCGTAGGATCCGAAGGCCGCGTTTTCGCCCTGAAACAAGGTGAGGTCCGTGATATCGAGACCGTGGCCGGCCCAGGTGAAATGCCCGCCCGCGGCGTCGATCGGGACGTCTTGGGCGATCGCGCGGCGGAGGGAGACGTCGCCCTCGGCGCGCACCGGTCTCCAGCCTCCCGCGAAATCGATCCGCGCCTGCAGCGACGCCGGTTCGCCGAGCGAAACCCGTCGGGCCGCCGGCAGGCCGGACTTTGCAGCGGCGAGGGCCAGCAGATCCGGCGTCAACGAAGCGGAGAGATCGACCCTTCCGGCGCCCTGGCGGACTTCGACGTCAGCCCGCGCTTCAACGGGCGCTCCGCAGGACTGCAGCACTGCGTCGCCGCGGATTCGGGGCCACTCTGCCACCGCAAACCTGGCGGCGGGGGCGGAAAAAAACAGGCTCATCGCGCTCCCTCCGGCGGCGCTCAGCTGCACCGTTTGCGGCGTGAAAAGAAAACGATCGGGAACCAGGGTGCCCGAAAGAGCGACATGCAACCGGGCCAGCATTCCCTGGTCCTTGTAGGCCAGCCGGACCGCATCGATTGTCACGACTGTGGGCGCCGGGGCGGCGCCCAGCAACGGGAAGACCGTGTGGGCGCGGCCGGACTGCACAGCGCAGGGAGCATCGGGATGGGACGAGTCGACGAAAAGCTCGGCTTCAACCAGGGCGCCGGCGTCCCGCGACGGCGTGAACGTCAGCTGCAGCCGCGGCTCCTCCAGGGCCTCGATCCGGGGCCGAAGGGCGACGAGCTTGCGGCCCGCCTTGAGGCAGCGGTCGAGGACGATGTCAAGCAGGGGTATCGAACCGGGCCGGGAACCGATCTCCTCCGGAAGGTGGAACCGGCCATGGCTTGTGACCGCAACCCCGCCGATGCGAAAGGTGCACACCACGATCTGGTAGTCGGACCCCCGCGCCCGGAAGACCCCGTCGAGGTCGCTCACCACCGCCTCGTCGGTGCCCGAGGGCGACAGCATCGCGGGTATCTGGAGGTCCACGCCGGTGAGGCGCACCTCATGCACGCGGACTTCACCAACCAGCAGCGGCAGGAACTCGATGCTGGCGTAGGCGGCCCGGATCGTGATCAGCGGGACGGATTGATCCGGACCGAAAAGCTGGACCTGCTCGATCAACACCCGCCCGGTCGGATCAAAGACGGCGCGGCCGAAACGGGCGGTGACCTCCGAGGCGGCCAGGCGGCGCTCCAGGGCGCGCAAGGCGAAATCCGGGAGTTCCAGCTTGCGGCGGGTGATGACCCAGATTTGCAGACCGATGCCGGCCGCGAGGATCGGCCACACCATCCAGCAGGCGATCAGCCACACGGCGGAACCGCACCAGCGCAGGGCGAACCGGATGGACTGCCTCAGGGTCATCGTCGCGCGCGTCCGCGTCCCGTCAATGCCCCGCGGGTTTCGCGGCCTCGACGGCGGCCGCCGCGGGTGAGGCCGGCCCGGGCTCCTTGGGGCCGTGGGTCAGCGTGAAGAGGGCGTCGAGCAGCTTCTGGTCGGCTTCAAAAACCACATTGAAGCCGGGCGAGCCGGCGAACTGGGTGCCGCCGCCCGTGCGTTCCGTGAAAGACAGGGCGATGGTGTCGGTCTGCCCGCCCGTGCCGCCGACGAGGGAGATCGTGGCTTCGAGGGCGTACCTCCACGGATGCATTTCGCCGCCGATGTCCACCGCGGAGGGGAATGAGTCGAGCACGAAATCCCTGGCCCGCAGGTTTCCGAGCTGCTCCAACAGGCTCAGCAGCGCGGTCTTCCTCCCCTGCGTTTCCGCGGCGAGCGCCTGGCTCCATGTTTCGCCATCGCCCAGCCGCCGGGCGAAGATCTCAGTCTTGGCGGCAGTGTCCTTGAGGGAGAGGCCGGTGATCCGGGCTCCGGCGGGAAGTTCGCGCAGCAGGCGGTTCCGATAGTAGTTCACGGTTGCGGGCGTCTCCCGGAGGATGTCGGGGTCGACGAGATACACGAAGGGCTCGTTTGCGAGTTTGGCGTAGGCGAGCCCTTCCCGCTCGCTGGCGACGCCGATCAGCAGGGTGACCGACGAGGGAGGCGCGGCCGCGGAACCGCCTTCGGCAAAGGCGCCCTTCGTGGAGAAATTGAGCGTGATCTCGCGTTCGGGACGGTTGAAGCCCCAGTTCTCAAGTTCGATGCTCTGGGGGGCGTCGCGGAGGAATTTCAGCGCCTGGAGCGAAGCGAGCTTCCCGATGAACCGCTGGACCAGCGGAAGCTCGGCGGGCAGCGTCTGAGGCGCCTGGTTTGCCGAATGGGTGACGATCTGCCACGGATCGCTCTCCTGGGGCTGGTCGGGATTCCCGAGCCTTTGGAGCGTCAGCTCGGGCTGGTTCGGCGCGACCAGCGCGAGAGACGTGAGCGCGCGCGGATCAAAGCTGAGCAGGTGTTTTTCGCGCAGTTTTTCCTGGGAGTCGCGCAGCGTGGCGAAGAGATCGTCGGGAAACAGGACGGTGAAGACCGGCGCCCGGTCCTCCATCTTGGCGTAATACTCGGTGGCCGGCCCGGGCGGCGCCTCGCCCGTCGCCGGTTTGCTCGCGGATGCCTCGGCGGCTGGCACGCGATTGCCCAGCAGCAGCGTTTCGCGGCGGCCGTTCCCCTCGAGGGTGAAGCGAAACGTGGGGGTGTTGAGGCCGGTCTGGTCGGCCGGAGGCATGGTCGCGGGGTCGAGGAAAAGCTGCGTGTGAAGCCCGTTCAGCGTGTTGATGGTGAGTTCCACCTGCGCGCGGTCCGCCCGCGTGAGGATGGGCGCTTCAAACGACCAGCGGGATCCCTCGCGCCGCAGGCGGATCCGGAGATTGGTGGGCGCGCCCGTCTGGAGATTGAACGAGCGCACCTCAAAGAGCGGGATGTTGAATATCGTGTCGGCCTGAAGCTGGTCCAGGGGGAGCGCAAGGCTGTTGGCCAGGCTCCGGCCCACGACGTGGATGCGCTCCCCGTCGGGCGACAGCACATAAAGGCGGTTGCCGACCTTGGTGGTGTCCCCGATGCGCAGGGTGACGGTCTTGAGGGGCGCGGCGGCGGCGTTCCTCGATGCGCCCGTGTCCACGCCGGCGGTGAACGTGAGCGTGAACTGGGGCTTGTCGAGGCCGTAATCGGCCAGCGACAGGCCGCTCTTGGCAAGGTCTTTCACGAGGAAGCTGGTGTAATGGTCGAGGAGCATCAGCTCATTGAGAATCCGGCTGACGGCATGCGGATTGGCGGGCCACTCGGTCGGCCTGGTGATCATCCAGCCCTCCTGCCGCTTCTCGATCCGGACCGGTTCGGCAAGATGGCCCCCGGCGATTTCCAACGACTGGATCGTGGCAGTCTCCGGGCCGAGGACCCGGCTCCGGCTTTCTTCATACTCCCCCGCGACCGGTGACCGGCGCATGAAAGTGAAGATATAGAAGAAAAGAGCCACATTCAGCAGAAGCAGCACAAGGGTGACTTTGGTGCGCATGGCGGCGGGCGTTTAGGGGGAAAGACGGAGAACGGGGGAGGGCGCGAAGGCGCCCCGGGTTTTCGTTCTTGAATCCACAGCCTTCATTCGATCAGCGGCGGCGCGTCCAGTAGACCAGCATGCCGAGCAGGCCGACCGCCCCGGGCAGGGCGAAGAGGAGCCCCAGACGGAGCCTGGCGAGCTGCTCCCGCGACAGGGACATCTGGAACCGTTCGACCGGACGCGGAGGAAAATGAAGCTGGGTGTCGCGATCCACCGCCCAGTTGATGGCGTTGAGGGAGAGGGCCTGGCATCCCTGGTCAGCCAGGCGCTGATTGGAGAAGACATCCCCCGTCCCGATGACGACGAGGCGCCCTCCGGGCACGCTGAGCGGAAGGGAGCTGGGGCTGACTCGCTCCGAGGAGACCACCACGCCCAGAGGGCCCTTCAGGTCGGATTTCGGGTTGAAGACGTGCGCGCGCGGCATGCGATAGCCGAATTCGCCCCATGAGGTGGGCGAGGATTTGGCCAGGACGGAGACCTTGAGGGCGCGATCCGGCGGCCGGTCGGGATCGGGTCGGACCGAGCGCGGCACGCTGATGCGCAGCGGCAGGGCATAGTCAACCAGGGACCTGGTCACGGGGTGGCTGTCGTCGAATTTGCGGATCATCAGTTCGCCGTTGTCGGTGATGACGTCGGAATTGGAATCGAAAATTGCATCGTCGTCGACGCGCAGGCCCCAGTCGGAAAGAAGACTGTCCAGGCCGCAGTCCACCACCGAGCCGGTGACCACCGGTCCGATCGTAAGGATGATCCGGCCGGCGCGGGTGGTCAGGTATTGCCGCAACAGCTCCTCTTCGAAGGGCTGGAAGCGTCCGGTTGGCGAACATATGAGGATGAGATCCACGCCGTCGGGAATGCGGCCTGTGATCGAGAGATCGAGGGTCTCGACGTTGAAGTTGCGGAGGCGGAGCTGCTCGCGCAGCACCGACAGGCCGCGCACGGGGCTCACATCGTCCGGGCGCATCTCGCCATGGCCGGACAGGAAGCAGATCCTCTCCTTTTCCGGGTTCGAAACGTCGAGAATGGCGGCGGTGATGGTCTGTTCGCCCATGAAGGCGGTGCGGCGGGAATCCTCATGCTCATAAAGCTCGTTGAGCGTCACCGTGCGATGGTGGTCGGGCTCGCAGAGGAACAGGATGACATCAGGCTGTTCGACCCCGAGCACCTCGGCTTCGCGCCGGTTCTGGTAGACGTTGAGATAATCCACGGTGATCCGGCCGTCGCGGCCGGCCCTGGAATCGTGATTGGCCGCGGTGATGTAGACGTATTCGCGCAGCAGATCCTGCACGTCGTGGTAGGCGTGAACCGCATCGGGGTTGTCCGAATCCGGCGTCAGCGTGACGACGACATGCACCGGGCGTTTCAGCTCCCGCAGATAGGAGACGGTCTCGGGGGAGAGCGAGTAGCGGTGGTGCCGGCTGAGGTCGAAACGCCAGTGGTAGTGGAGCGCAACGAAATTGAGGCCGCCGAACAACGTGAGAAAAAGGGCGGCCTGCAGCACCAGGTTGATGGTCCTGAGCCAGCGGGCGGCGCGGTAGCTCTCGATGGGCAGCATGGCGGCGGTCAGTTGTGGAGAAGCCTCGCCTCAACCCCGAGGATGGTGAGGATCAGCGTGAGCGCGGTGCCGGTGAAATAGAAGAACAGGTGTCGCGTGTCGATGATCCCGCGGCTGAAATCGTCGAGGTGCTGGAAGACCTGGGAATAATCGAGCGCGGCGCGCACGGGGCGGAGGGGCTCAAGCTGCATGAACTGGATGCCGAGCGCCAGCTTCGTGCCGAAGATCAGGATGAAGAGCAGGGCGAGCGCGAGGATGAGCGCAACAGCCTGGTTGCGCGCGAGCGCGCTGGCGAACACCCCGATGGCGACGAACAACAGGCCGGAGACGGCAACGTAGACGTAGCCGCCGACCAGGGTGCCCCCATCGAGCAGGCGGGGATCGGTCGCGAAGTGATGCAGGAGGTAGAACAGGCCGGAGGTCGATCCGCAGAGGAGCAGGTAGATGAAGTAGGCGGCGCCGTATTTTCCCAGCACGACCTCCGTGGTCGAAACCGGCGTCGTCAGCAGGGTCTCCAGCGTGCCGGCGCGCCGTTCCTCGGAAAAGCTCTTCATCGTCGTCAGCGGCACGATGATGAACACCGCGCCTCCCAGGAAGAGGCGGAAGAAGTCGTGGGCCGGCGACGTCTCCTGCGCCGTGTCCGTGTACATTTCGAGCAGAAACGTGAAGATGAACCCCGTGACAAAGAGGAAGACAACAGCCGCCAGGTAGGTGCTCGTGTTGACGAGCAGCATCCGGATTTCGTGGCCGAAGATCGTCAGGAAATGGCGCATGGGAAGGGAAGGCTGCAGGGCCCCGGGACAGCAGTGCCCCGGGGGCTCCGGCGCGGAGGATCGGGGCGCAGCCCGGGCGCCCGTGGTGTTGTGCTCCGCTGTCTCATGGTCCGCGGTCGGCGTTCATCTCCAGTCTCCGGCCTTCGGCCTCTTGCCTGCCGCTTTGGGCAGGTCGATCACATCCCAGCTCCGCTTCGTCGCAGCCAGGAAAACATCTTCCAGGGTGGGCTGGGCGCGGCTAAACGACCGGACGCGGTAGGACCGGGCCGCGAGCGCCTGGAGAAGGGGCTCGCCCAGCTCCTCATCCCGCGTGGTGATGAGGGTCGCATGATGAAAACCGCCCGCGTCCGGGCCGACGGTGGATGCAACCACCAGCGTGGGCTCAACCTGTGCAAGCACGGCGGGCAGCGCCGCGAGATCCCCGGCCAGGTGCACCTCGTAGTGCGTGCGACCGAGAACCTCTTGCCGCAGTTCATCCGGCGTGCCCTGGGCCACGATCCGCCCGCCGTTGATGATCAACACGCGGTCGCAGGTGACTTCGATCTCCGGGAGGATATGGCTTGAGATGATGACGCTCATCCGGCCGCGCAGGCCGCTGATCAGGTCGCGGACAATGAGGATCTGGTGGGGATCCAGACCGATGGTCGGTTCGTCCATGATGATCACATCCGGCTCTGCGAGGATGGCCTCGGCGATGCCGACCCGTTGGCGCATGCCCTTGGAAAGCTTGCCGATGATGCGGTGCCGGATGCGTTTGAGATCGCACAATTCGAGAACCGCGTCGAGCCGCGTCCGCAGCCTCTCCCTTCCCATCTCCTTCAACCGGCCGCGGTAATAGAGGTATTCATTGATCCGCATGTCCTCCGGCAGCGGGTTGTTCTCGGGCATGTAGCCGATGTGGCGTTTGGCGTCATCCGTCCGCGAAGCGACGGGGATGCCGCAGATCCGCACGACTCCCGAGGTGGCGGGGAGGAATCCCGTGAGGATGCGCAAGGTCGTGCTTTTCCCCGCGCCGTTGGGCCCGAGGAGCCCGACAATCTCGCCCCGGCGCACGGTGAAGCTGACGTCGTCGACCGCCGCAACGCCGCTGTAGGTTCTGACCAGGTGTTCGACCTCGATGGTGGGCGGCGCGGCGTTTGAATCGGTCGGAGACATGGGATCAGGTGCAGACTGGCGGACAATGCGCGGCAATCAAGGTTGCACCGGCGCATTGAGCCGCCAGGCGGCCGCCAGGCCGCGGAGGGTGAGATCCGGGACGACGGTGACCGGGGGCTGCAGGGTTCTTTCCATGAGGGCCGCCGCGCCCCCAGTGGCGAGCAAGCGGGGCGCGGGTTCGCCCCGGCGCCCCAGTTCGGCAAGGACGGCGTCGAGCAGGGCCCGGATCATGCCGCCCATTCCGATGACGGTTCCGATGCGCATCGCCTCGACGGTGGACTGGCCGATGGGGCGGGACACATCGAGCGAATCGTCGAGCAACGGCAGCAGCGCCGTCTGTTCGTGGAGATAGCGCCGCATCACCTCCAGCCCGGGCGCGATGATGCCGCCTTCGTAACCCCGGGAACGCGTGACAATGTCGAACGTGATGGCGGTGCCCATGTCGATGACGATGACCGGCGTGCCGCAGAACGCCTGGGCGCCGGCGGCGTTGGCGAGGCGGTCCTGGCCGATTTCCCACGGGCTGGGGTAGCTCAGCGGCACGCCAAGCCGTTTGTCGGCGGTAAGCTGAAAGACCGGTCGCGGGAATCTCTGGAGGTCGAACACCCGGCCCAGGAGTTTCGCCGCCGCTGGAACAACGGAGCAGAAGGCCGCGCCTTCCAGCGAGGGGTATTGGGTGAGCAGGCGTTCCAGGATCGGGCCGAAGCCACCGGACGGATGATCGATCGCGCGCGTGGGCAGTTCCTGCTGAAAAAGGGCCTCTCCGTTGGCAACAACGCCGTAGTGGGTGTGCGTGTTGCCGATGTCGATGCAAAGCAGCATGGAAGTGCGAAGGCCGAAGAGAAAGAAAGGCGGAAGAAGAAAAACGAAGACGGGAGTCCAAGGCGAATCGCCGAAGAAGTAAAGAGCCGGGGTGGTCCGGCGCCCGTGGCGGCGGAGGATCTGGCGCCACGGGAAATCAAACGGCGCAACGGCGGAGGCCTCGCGCAGCCGGCGGGCACGGATCACAAACCGGAACTCCGCCGATCCGGCGCAGTGCCGCTCCCGGTGCCGGCGGGCGCGCGCAGGAAATGCGGAGCCATCCCGCCGGCGGATGGCGATCAGACGCCGAGGGCGTCGATGCTGACTTTCCGGTGGATCTTGTCGAACTTCACCACGCCGGCCTTTAGCGCAAACAACGTGAAATCGCGTCCCATGCCCACATTCTTCCCCGGGTGGATCTTCGTGCCCCGCTGGCGGACGAGAATATTGCCGGCGATCGCCGACTCGTCGCCGAATTTCTTGATGCCGAGCCGTTTCGAATGGCTGTTACGTCCGTTGACCGAAGTGGATTGACCCTTCTTATGTGCCATGGCGGTGTCCTCCTTAAGCCCTGATCGATTCGATCTTGATTACAGACAGTTCCTGGCGGTGGCCGCGTTTCTTTTCGTAGCCTTTGCGCTTCTTCTTTTTGAAGACGATGACCTTCTTGCCCCGTTTGTTCTCGAGGATCCTGGCCGTCACGCTCGCATCGGAGAGAAAGGGTGCTCCGACCTTGAACGAGTCGCCTTCACCCGCGGAGAGGACCTCCTTGATCTCGATCGTCGCGCCCGCCTCGGTCTTGGGATAGCGGTTGACGACCAGGACGTCGCCCTCGGACACGGAGAACTGCTGGCCCTGGGTCTTGATGGTGGCTTTCATAAATGGAAGCCGCGAAATAAGAGGTCCCGCCGTGGGCAATGCAAGGCTTAAGTTGGCCGGGAGCCCGGCGGGCTCGTCCCGCAACGGCCACCGGGACGGAATGCCTCCGGCGGCGCCCCGCCGCCGAACCGGGGCAGGTCGTCCAATGGGAAACCGGCAATGCTGCCGTGCGCGGTGCTGGCCGTGGCGTAGGACACCGCATTCCGGAGGGCGTCGGGCAAGCCAGCCTGGCGATGGAAGACGGCGTGCAACAGGCAGGCGTTGAGGACATCGCCCGATCCGGTGGCTGAAACCTCCGTCACGGGCGCCGGCGCGAGGCTGGCAGGCGCCCCGCCGCGTTCGATGAACCAGACGGCCCGCGGCCCGTCGGTCACAATCCATGCGCGCGGCAGCCACCGCGTGGCGGCCGTGCGCAGGCGGTCGACAAACGGTTCGTTGCGCTCCGCCGGATCGAACAGGGCGTCGAACTCACCGCGGTTGATCTTCACCCAGGCGACCGGTCGTCCGATCAGCCAGGTCAGGGGCGCGCCGTAGGTGTCCGCGACAACCGGGCCGCGCGCGATCCACCGGTCCACGGCCGCGCGCAAGGGCGCGCAATCGTCGGAGCTCCAGCCGGGCACGCTGCCGCAGACCGCCAGCACATCTCCCGCGGCACAATGGTCGAGATGGTCGGCGCACTCCCGCGCCGCCGCCCCCTCGATGGGGACGTCCGGTCCAAAAAACGTCGTCTCCGGCTGGTCCGGGGCCCGGACCACCAGGCCCAGGCGGGTGGCCCGCGCCACCGGAAAGGCGCGGCACGGGATCCCCAGGGCGCGCACCCAGGCTTCGCATTCGGCGCCGGTGGCCCCGCCCGGGAAGAAGAGGGCGGTGGCCGGGGAGCCGAGCCGCAGGAGCATCCTTGCGACGTTGATGCCCTTGCCGCCGGCCTGGAACGACTCCGATTGCGCCCGCTGGGTGCGCCCCGCCGCCCACGCCGGAAAGTCGAGCGTCTTTTCCCAGAGGAGGTTCCCCGTCAGCGTGTGGAGGTGCGGGATCATCGGGGGTTCTTTTGGGCGGGTTTCACAAAGACATAATTCGTGATGAAAGTCAGGCCCAGCATTGCGCCGAGGGTGCGGACGTTGCGCATCGCGCCAAAAACGGCCGAAAGCGGGCTGGCCTTTGGCTCGTGCACCCGCATGAGGATCAGGCAGGAGAGGAAAGCGGGCGCCGTCTGCAGCGCAAACGCATAGTGGTACACCCGCATGGCGTCCCACCCGCAATCCCGCCCCCAGGTGATCGCGGCGCCGCAGACGACCGGGGCGACCGCGGTGACGATCGATGTAACAGCCGTGTTGATACCGATGGCGATCGCGCTGGCCTCGGGCGGGATCAGCTTGAGCAGCATGTTGAAGAGCCCGAGCGTGAAGCCGGCCCAGGTGAAGCCGTTCCAGATCCAGAGGACGTACAGCATCCAGGCATTGTCGCGGTCCAGGAAGACCCAGACCAGGAACTGCGCCTGCCACAGGAGGATCGCCGCGGCCATGACCGGCTTGTTCCCCAGGCGGTCCAGCAGCCGGCCCCAGGCGGGCATCGTCACCGCGGCGCCGACCGTGTTCAGGATGATGAACAGGCAGACGCGGGAGAGGGAAAGTCCGAGCTCCCGGTACATGAAGACGGGGTAAAACGGCCCGAGGCTGTTGTACGCAAAGCCCCAGACCGCGCCGAAGGCGATGAACATCATCAGCGAGCGCGAACGCCGGATCGTCCGCAGCTGCTCCCGCCACGAAAGGCGGGGCGCCGGGCCCGCGGCGGGGGCCGCGGCATTGAGCCGGTGCTGGGCGACGATCGACCAGGCCCGGAGCGCGATGGAGACCAGAAACACGCCCTGCAGGGCGGGCAGCGAGCCCTGGAACAGGCGGAGCGCCCCCCAGACGAGCAGGAGGAAGAGGACCGTTGCAGCCTGGATGAGTCCGTTGCGAAATCCGAAATACTTCCCGCGCAGACGCTCCGGCGACCATTCCTGCGTCCATGAGTTCCAGGCCACGCCGTTGACCGAGGCCAGGAGGCTGAAGCCGAAAAACAGCCAGAAGAAGACCGGGGCGCTCGCGGCGGGATTCCCCGGCGGAAGGAACGAGATCGCCACGGTCAGGGCCAGCCATCCGGCTGCGTTGCCCCAGGCGGTTGCGAGCGTGATGTTCTTGGAGGAGAAGTGGCGCGCCAGACCCGGGATGAGGAGGATCTGGAGAAAGTTCGCCAGGAAGGGCAGGGCGACAATCAGGCCGTACGCGGCCTCCGAGAGGTGAAAGTCCTCCGTGAGCAGCGCCGCGACGATGAAGTTCCCGGGCAGCCACAGGTAGCATAGCGGCGAGGAGGCGACGCCATCGATGATGCACAGGGTCAATGCCTGGCGGAGTGCGGAGCGCCTCGGTTGCGCGGGGGTTGCTTTCACGGTGTGGTCCCGGTAGGTAGGGCTTTTCTCTAGACCCCATGACGCGCATTGTTAAAGCGAAAGCGCTCCGATCGAGAAGAACGGCCGCCATTGCGCGGAGCCTGATCGGGAAGTTCCTCGTCCGGTCCACGCCCCGCGGCCCCGTGGCGGGGATGATCACCGATGTCGAGGCCTACGACGGGGAGCGCGACCAGGCCTGCCATGCGCGCCGGGGACGCACCGCCCGCAACGCGGTCATGTATGGACCCGGGGGCGTCTGGTACGTCTACCTCTGTTACGGCATGCACGAGATGCTCAACCTCGTGACAGGGCCGCGCGGCCATCCGGCGGCGGTGCTGATCCGCGGGGTCGAGGGCGCCCGCGGCCCCGGCCGCCTCACGAAGGCGTTCGCTGTCGACCGGCGGCTGAATGGCGCCGGCTGCGCCCCTGCGAGCGGCTTGTGGATCGAGGACCGCGGGGTGCGCGTGCCGCGGGGCGCGATCACAGCCGCGCCGCGCATCGGCGTCGACTATGCCGGGCCGGTCTGGGCCGGGAAGCCCTGGCGTTTCGTGCTGTCCGCCGCGTTGGGCGGAGGGCGGCGGGGAGCGGGCAGGCGCAGCGTCAATCCGACGACGCAGCCGGCCCGATGACAAAGGCCGGACGGGGCGCGGGAGCGCTGTCATTGGCCGGGAACAGCGGCCTGGGAGATTCTCGCGCAGGCATTCAGGCGAGCGACCTTCCCTCGTTCAATCCAGCCGCGTAGGCTTCGAAGACGAGCCGGATCTGATCCCGCACACGGCGGAACTCTGCGAGAATCTCTTCCTCGGTTCCTTTTTCGTCGGCCGGATCATCGAAACCCCAGTGATGGCGGTTCACCTGACCGGGGAACATCGGGCAGGCCTGATCGGCGTCGCTGCAGACGGTGATCACCGTGGTGATCTTGCGGCTCAGGAATTCGTCCATGTGCTTCGCTGTGTGGGCCGAGATGTCGATGCCGATCTCCTTGAGCACCTGAATGGCTTTTGGATGCACAAAGCCAGCGGGCTTGGAACCGGCGCTGTGGACTTCGATGAGGTCGCCCGCGGCCGCGCAAAGAATGCCTTCGGCCATCTGGCTGCGGCAGGAATTTCCGGTGCAGAGTATCAGGACGTTGGGCTTGTCGTTCATGAAAGATGCGAGGGTCGGCGGCGATACGATCAGCCGGTCGCGAGTACCGGCTCGAAGAACCGGCGCCGGAACCAGAAGGCGACGTGGACCAGGCTGATCAGGGCCGGCACCTCAATCAGCGGTCCCACCACGGCGGCGAAGGCCACGCCCGAGTTCAGGCCAAAGACCGCGATGGCGACGGCGATGGCGAGTTCGAAATTGTTGCCGGCCGATGTGAACGCGAGCGTCGCAGAGCGTGGGTAGTCCGCGCCAAGCCGCTTCGCCATGATGAAGCTGACGAAAAACATGATCCCGAAGTACAGCACGAGTGGAATCGCGATGCGGAGCACGTCGAGGGGAAGCTGAACGATCGCATTGCCCTTGAACGTGAACATCACAACGATGGTGAAGAGCAGCGCTGTGAGCGTGATCGGCGATATCCGGGCGACGAAGACGCGCTCATACCAATCCTCACCGTTTCGCGACACGAGGAAGATCCTGCTCAGCACACCCGCCGCGAAGGGGATGCCGAGATAGATCATCACGCTCCAGAAGATGTCGACCATGCGGACCTTCACCACCGCTCCGGCCAGCCCGAAACAGGGCGGGAGCACCGTGATAAACAGCCAGGCGAAGAAACTGTAGAAAAGAATCTGCGCGATGCTGTTGAGGGCGACAAGGCCGGCCGCGTATTCGCGGCTGCCCCCGGCGAGTTCGTTCCAGACCAATACCATGGCGATGCAGCGGGCGATCCCGACCAGGATGAGCCCGACCATGTAGTCCGGGTGGTCACGCAGGAGCAGGATCGCCAGGAAGAACATGAGCACCGGCCCGACAATCCAATTCTGCACGAGCGACAACGCGAGCAGGCGCCTGTCCGAAAACACGCCCGGCAGCTGCGAGTATTTCACCTTCGCGAGCGGCGGGTACATCATGAGGATGAGCCCGATGGCGATTGGGAGATTCGTCGTGCCGACTGTCATCGGCGCAAAAAATCCGGCTGGATTGGAGATCACAAAACGGCCGAGGGAAACGCCAAGACCCATGGCGGCAAAAATCCAGGCCGTGAGGTGCCGGTCCAGAAACGACATGTTTTTCGCAACGGCGTCAGACATGGTTGGAGGACGTGAACGTGCTGATGAAGAGGGCATTGAATCGGCGGTCGGGTCGCAGCCATCTGGCGGACTGCGAGTCGGGGGGAAAGAAAGGCACTTTTGAGGATCCGCGGGGGCTCATGACTTGAGTTTAACAGGTTGGGGTTTGGCACAACAAAGGGGGCTGTTTGCGCCAAGATCGCGGCGGAGCCTGTTCAGCTTCTCCGTATCGCGTTGGAAGATCTTGTCCTCCGCGGCGCAGTCCTGGAGACAGGCGAGATTCACCTTCAGCGTTGTCGTCGGCTTCGGCACGAGGCTGTAGACTCGCCAGTTGGCCTCACGCTTCACCTCGACCAAGCCGTGGGCTTTCAGGTAGGCAAGGTGCTTGGACACCTTCACCTGGGGCTCGCCCAGCACGTCTTGAATATGGCACACGCACAAGGGACCGTGCAGCAGCAGATTCAGCATGCGCAACCGCGTGCGGTCGCAGAGACATTGGTAGATTTGGATCAGGTCCATGGGAACAACATACCTATATGGATATATACGGCAAGCGGTATAATGTTGCAATTCAGAAGCGGCAATCTGGCGCCTTCCGGCAGTTCGAGCGCCTGTCTTCTGGCCGGACCGGTCGACAGACATGTGCCGCTTCAGTCAGGGCCGGGTCGGACGACTCTTGTCGCTTGGGACTGTTGCCCAACCATTGCCCAAACGCGCCATTCCGGCGCTTTCGGCCGGTTTTGACTTCTTCGGCCGCCGCGGCACAAATCCCTTTTCCGCGCGGCGGATCCGCCCTATCATCGGCCATGGTCACCTTCATTCCAGGCAGGGGCAGATATGCGGCCCGCCTTCGCCGTCTTTGCGCGGGCCTGATTCTCGCCGGGCTCAACGGCGGCGCGGCCGCCGCCGGGGCCGATGATCCCGCCGCCGATCCGGCGGCTGTCGTCACCAGCGGAGATGCGCGGTTCACCGTGCTGACGCCGCAGATGATCCGCATGGAATGGAGCGGCGACGCCCGCTTCGAGGACCGCGCGTCGCTGGTCTTCCTCAACAGAAGGCTGCCGGTGCCGCCCTTCACGGCCGGCGCCGAGGGCGACGCGCTCGTCATCAGGACCGGCGCGCTTGAACTGCGCTATCGGCGGAACAGCGGCAGATTCACCCAGGCCAACCTCAGCATTGCGTTGCAGGCCGGCGGCAGGCCTGTCGTCTGGAGGCCCGGCACCCCGGACACCGGGAATCTGAAGGGCACGACCCGGACGCTGGACGGCGTCAACGGCGCGACCCGCCTCGATCCGGGCCTGCTTTCGCGCGACGGCTGGACGGTGGTGGACGACAGCGCGCGCCTCCTGTTTGACAACTCCGACTGGCCCTGGGTCGCCGCCCGCGCCTCGGGGGACCGGCAGGACTTCTACTTCCTCGGCTACGGACACGACTACCGGCGCGCGCTGGGCGACTTCGTCAAGGTCGCGGGCAGGATCCCGCTGCCCCCGCGTTTCGTCTTCGGTTCGTGGTGGTCGCGCTACTGGGCCTACACCGACGCCGAACTCATGGAGCTTGTCGCCGATTTCCGCGCCCACGATCTCCCGCTCGACGTGCTCGTCATCGACATGGACTGGCACCTGACCTTCCCCGACAGGAAGGGGGTCAACGACGACTCCGGGCACTCCCTGGGCTGGACCGGCTACACCTGGAACCGCAACTATTTCCCTGAGCCGGAGAAGTTCCTTGCCTGGGCCCACGCCCAGGGGCTGAAGACCACGGTCAATCTCCATCCGGCGTCGGGCGTGCAGCCGTTCGAGGAGGCGTATCCCGAGATGGCCCGCGCGATGGGCATCGACCCGGCCACGAGGCAATACGTCAGGTTCGACATCGCCGACAAGCGGTTTGCCGGGAACTACCTCAAGATCCTCCACCATCCGCTGGAGAGGCAGGGCATCGACTTTTTCTGGCTCGACTGGCAGCAGGAGGGGACGACGGACCTGGCGGGCCTGAACCCCACATTTTGGCTCAATTACGTGCATTCCTCGGACATGGAGCGCCGGGGCAGGCGCCCCCTCATCTATCACCGGTGGGGCGGCCTCGGCAACCACCGCTACCAGATCGGCTTTTCCGGCGACACGATCTCGACGTGGGAATCGCTGGCCTTCCAGCCCTGCTTCACGGCAACCGCGTCCAACGTCGGCTACGGCTACTGGAGCCACGACATCGGCGGGCACATGCCCGGCAGGGTCGATCCGGAGCTGTACACGCGCTGGGTCCAGTTCGGCGCGTTCAGCCCCATCCTGCGCACGCACTCCACGAAGAACCCCGAGGCCGAGCGCCGCATCTGGGCGTATCCGCCAAAGTACTACGACGTGATGCGCGAGGCCGTGCTCCTGCGCTACGCAATGATCCCCTACATCTACACCGCGGCGCGCCAGGCCTGCGACACCGGGGTCTCGCTGATGCGCCCGATGTACTACGACCATCCGGAGGCCGCCGCGGCTTACGCGTTCACGGGCCAGTACCTGTTCGGCGATTCGATACTGGTCGCGCCCGTCACCGCGCCGCTCGATCCGATGCACCAGCTGGCGAGGAAGGCGGTGTGGCTGCCGGAGGGCGGGTGGGTGGAATGGAGCACCGGCGGGCGCTTCAAGGGTCCCGAAGCCATCGAGCGCAACTACGCGCTGGACGAGATTCCCGTCTTCGTGAAGGCGGGCGCGATCATTCCCCTGCAGCCCAAGATGAAATTCAGCAACGAGAAGCCGGTTGATCCGCTCATCCTCATGATCTTCCCCGGCGGGCCGTCATCCGCGCGGCTGTATGAGGACGCCGGCAATTCCCTGGGCTATAAGAACAACGAGGCCGCCTGGACGACAATCACCACGGGGGCTCCCGATGCGACCACCCGCGTCGTCCGCGTGCAGCCGGTCGAGGGCTCCTACCCGGGGATGCCGGAGGAGCGCGGATATGAGTTCCGCCTGTTCGAGTCGTGGCCGCCGGATTCGGTGGCTTTCAACGGCGGGGACATCGTCTACAATCCCGATCCGGGGGCTTCCGCCGGATGGCGTTATGACGGGGCCTCGTTGACCACGATCGTCCGCGTCCCCAGAATGTCCGTGGCCGCCGCGGGCGAACTGACAGTGAAGATCTCTCCCGAGAAGGCGGCCGGGACGACATTGCTTGACGGCGCCGTGGGACGGCTGGCCCGCATCCGCCGCCTGTTCCGGGACGCAAACAACACCGGGCCTGACTCGCTGCTGCGTCTCGCGACCACGGGCCGGCGCATCGAGCTCAAGCCCGGGACGGCCCTTTCCGAGCTGGCGGGCTACGACGCGGCGGCGGAGGCGATGGCCGGAGACCTGGCCAGGACCGCGGACAATTCCTGGCTCCTCCTGTGGACGCTCCGCCTTTCGGAATCCGCCGGCAAGGTGGAGGAGGATCCTTGAGGCGGGATCCCTGCGGCCCCGCCGCAGGACGGGTTCTGCGCCGGACGGGAGGGCATTCTGCCTGGAGCGCGCCCGCAGGGGCCGGCGGGTGGAATTCCGCTTCAGCCGGCGGGATTGGGATTGAGCGGACGGCAGCCCAGGCGCTCCGCGAGCGCGAGGCAGGCCGCAGCCGGAAGGACGCCGGCCGAGCACGTCGGATCGAAAAGCGAGGCGGCGGCGGCGGCCACGCCGAGCCTCATGCATCCGGTCATCGGCCAGTCTTCGTGCACGCCAAACAACACGCCGGCCGCGAAGGCGTCGCCGGCCCCGGCGGCCCCGGCGATCGCGGCGGGCGGAACGCGGAGACTCGGCTGCCAGATGCCATGGCCTTGGGCGTCGCGGGCGTAGGCCGCCTCGGGAAAATGGATCACCACCCATGACCGCACCCCGGTTTCCAGGAGTTGCCGGGCGGCCTGCTCGACCGCTTCCGGGTGGATCGAGCCGCCCCGGCGCAACGGGATCCCCGTGGTCCTCTCCGCCTCAAAATCGTTCGCGAAGAGGATGTCCACCCAGGGAAGCACCGGGGTGATGACCGCAGAGAAGCGCGGGCTGTCCTCGCTGACGCAATCGATCGACGTGGACAGTCCGGCGGCTTTTGCGCGCTGCAGCACTTCGGCGGCGCGCGGCCTGCCGTTGACGATGAGATCAAGCCGGTCCAGCAACAGGAGATAGCCGAAATGGAAGAGCCTGGCCGACGTCCGGCTGAAATCGAAGTGTTCGACATCGAGGCGGGCGTTGGCGCCGCGCTGGTGGAAGAACGTGCGCCGGCCCGTGCCCTCGACGGTCATCACATCCGTGTAGCCCGTCGCCGCGGCGGATGTCGTCCGCAATTGCCGGGTGTCAATGCGGTGCGCGGCGCAGTCGGCGACGATTGCCCGGCCGTCCTCGTCATCGCCGACCAGCCCGACCGCTTCGAGGGGGAACGATGCCCCGAGCCTGGCCAGATCCTTCAGCACGTTGTAGGGCGCCCCGCCGTTGCCCGACGATTGCCGGAGGATCGACGCGAGCGCGTCCTGCGCCGGCCACGCGTCGATGATCTTCACGTGGTCGATCAGCCAGTTGCCGCCGGCGATGATTCCCCGGCGCGGGGGCTGGCGGTCAGCGGATGTTTTCATGGGCGATGGCGGGTTGATGGGGCGTTCGGGCGCGGGCGTTTTCCAGGGAGGCGGGGCCCTCGTTGCGGCCGGCACGCAAATTCGCGGGGAGGGCGTCGCATCTCCCGGTTTCAGAATGCGCGGGGGCGCGCCCGGGCGGAAAGGCACTCATGCTGACGCCCCTGCCGGGGGCGGGGACGCGTCGCCTGCAGGTCCGACCGCAGATCCCGATGGGGTTTGATACCCTGGCTCGCGAGCGCCCCGTGATACGCCCTGACCGCTTCGACGGGTCCGATGTCGCCATCGGCAATGCGCCGGAGGAATTCGATGAAGAGCAGCGGCTGCTCCGAGAGATTGATTTTCCGCCCAAAAAGCGCCGCGCGCGCCCCGTGTTCCTGCGCATCGTGGAGGAGCTGGAATGCGTCCAAGGTCGTGCCGGCGCCGCCGCCCATGATGCCCACGATGACGCCCGGATCCCACGCGACGAGTTCCTCGAGCGCCGCCGGGCCGTTGTAGGGAATCTTGAGAAACAGCGGCCGGCCGGCGGAAGTGACTCCCGCCAGGGTGCGCACGATGTGGTCGTTCAGAAAGCCGGGAATCTCCAGGGGAGGAATGCCCGGATCGACGTTGGGGTTGAACACCTCCAGGAAGTAGCGGAAACGTTTGGCCTCCGCCTCGTGGCGGAAGGCGGTGAAAGCCTGCAGGGCCCGCCAGTCCCATTCGATGTCGTTGGTGAAGGTGAGGGAGTAGAGCCCGAGGTCCGCGCCGGTGTGGGGCAGGGCGCAGTCCGCCTGCAGGCGGCCGTACTTGATGTGCTCGATGGACGCCGTGCGGAAGGGGCGGGAGGGCAGGGCCGGGTATCGTCCCCCCCGCACGCACCAGATGTCCGTCGTATCATTGGCCCTCGCCGCCGGTGTGACTGCGGAAGACCCGAAGAGGCGCTCCTGGATCGCGAGCCTCTCCAGGTTCGAGGCGGAGAGCAGCACGACGTCGACGATGTCCTGGGCAATGACAGCCCGGATCTGCCGCCGGTAGTCTTCGAGCGAAATCCAATGGCCCTGCGATTTGCAGCGGCTGCCGGAGAGGCAATGAGCCCGACCCGGCGCGGTGACGCCGAACGCCATGTCGGCATCCTTGGCGTCAGCCAGGATGAAATCGCGCCGCGTCGCCCGGCCGGCGTGGATGCGGGCCAGTTTCTCATCGAGTCTTTTGGTGGTTGGCATGGTGCGCGGCCCGCGTCTTTCCACGGAGGCTGTGTTTTCTTGGCGCACCCGGCTGGAATCCTCAATGTCTTTTGTTCTGCTGCAGGCGCGGGCCGGCTCCCCGGGCAGCCGGATCGTTGCGGCGCCAGCCGCAGCATGCGTTCTGCGCAGGATCGGCCGGAAAAGGGAGGCGCATCTGCCGATTGTCGGCGGCGTCTGGCGCGCGCAGCTGCGGCACGGGCATCTTGCCCGTGGACGCGCGCCAGGCAACATGGGCAAGATGCCCATGCCACTTGCGCCACCGTCAATCGGCAGATGCGTTCCGGAAATGGAGGCGTTTGAATAATGATTGGCGCCGGTGGGGCGAAGCCATAGAAACACTCCGGGCGAGCCAGCCCGGCCGTCAATCTTCCATCCCATGACCCAGCCCGCCGGCCCAAGTTTCACCTCGTCTGAAGCGCGGGGACCGCTCCGCGATGCAGCCGGTTTGTCTGGCCTCGAGTGCGGCCTCAAATTGGATTCGCGCGGTCAAAGCCACCTTTGCCCTCCGGCGCGGCGGGCCTGGATCGTCGGGCTGCTGGCAATGGGAGGGTTGGTCTGTTTTGGCGTCAGCCGGGGGATTGCGGGAGAGGAAGCCGGGATCAGCCACCATGCAGCCAGCTACTTCATGGGCGACAATCCGGTCGCGATCCATGCCCTCGCTGAACTGCCGCCCCCGTTGCCGCAGAAGGTGGAGGAGCATCTGCGCGCAAGGCTCGGGGATGAATTCTACGCCCGGCTGAAGTTCTGTGGCGGACGGCGCCGCGACCCGGCCGATGACGCGGCCGCAACCGATCCCCGTGTTGTCGTCTACGAATTAGATTTTTCCTTCAGCAGGCCGGAGGACGGGATTGCCGAGTATGTGGCCCTGCTCCCGCTGGGGGCCGACGGATCGGTGCTGACCGAGATCGATCTGCCATCCTTCGGGAAATCGCCGGACGCGCACCGATTTGTGCCTTTGGCGAAAGCCAGGGAACTCGCGGCCCGCTCCGGTTTCAGCGGAACCGGCATCCAGGTGGATCTGGACTACAGCCCGGAGCAGGACTGCCTGCGCTGGCGGTTCGCGCGCTCCATGGGGCTTGAATCCGGACGGTTTCACTACCGCAACCTCGACGTGCTGATGGAGGACCACCCGGTGGTGGAGATTCACGACACGTACGCCATACCGTGAAGTGGCTTTCGCCCACGAATACACACGAATCTGGGCGAATGGGGGCAGCAGGAGAAATCGACAGGCTTTGCCCGGGTCGCCAAACTCGTCCTCGAAGAATTAGCCGGCCAAGCGGCACCTGTCGTGCTGGCGGCTTTTCAGATCCATAACCGCGCCAACAACGGCTTCCTGGAGTCGAAAGTCCGCTGTGAACTAGGTCGCCTGCTCGCTGCCCAACCCGGCGATACGCCTCGCCAAGAATCTTTGCGCGACATCCTCTTCGAACTCGTCTGGCACCATTGCGCCACCACCGCTTGATGGGTCGATCCCCGGGGGGTCATGCTGCGAATCTTTCGTAAGCGTCCAGCAGCGAGCCCCGTGGCGGTGGTTCGCGCGTGATGGTTGATCACGGCCGTTAGATCGGCATGCACAGTGCGCAGACGGGCGAGCCCGTACTGCGGCAGGTGGCTTTCTGCGACTGGACAGGGCGGGGGAGTTGGTATGCCATGGGCGCATCGTGATCGAGAAAGACTTCGATGTTCCGTTCATCGCCGACCTCGCCTTGCGCGAGAAGCAGATTCAACAGAACTATCGTTCGCGAGCAGTCTGCTAATCTACTCCCGGCTCGCCAGTTTCCGGACGAAGTGACGCGACCCTGCGCCAACGAAATCGGCCCGCCGGCAGACGGCGGCGCCGCATCCGGCTGCATCGGTCCGGTTGAGACCGGCCGTTCGGTTTGGTTTGCGCCGTGAGCCGCGGCAGGGAAAATGCGGGCGGCGGGATTGCCCGGCCTTCTCCATGATTCCTTCATCGTATTCCGGGAACATCCTGGTCATTGGAGACATTCATCATCGTACCGATGAAGCCGAGGCTGCGATCCGCAGCCAAGACGGCCGCTATGACAAGGTCGTGCTGCTCGGAGACTATTTCGACAGCGCCGGCGACGGCGAGGATCGGATGCGTCGGACCTGCCGGTGGCTCAAAGCGTCCTTGCGCGATTCCGGAAGGATCCACCTGGCCGGCAATCATGACCTGGCCTATTTGTTGAACGGCCACGACCAGACTTTCTGCCCCGGCTGGACCAAGGACAAACAGCGGGTGTACGAAGAGGAGCTGGGAGGCGTTCCGGCGAATGCATTCCGGATGGCCGTACAGGCGGGGCCCTGGCTGCTTTCGCACGCCGGATTTTCAGCCGACCTCGCGGCCGGGCACGATGCCGCCGGCCTCGTGGAGCTCGCGGAGGTCCAGTTTGCGGAGGCGGTCGAAGGGCGCAGTGTGCCGATATTTGAGGTTGGCCGGGCGAGGGGAGGGAAGCGGGACAAGGGCGGAATCCTGTGGCTGGACTGGAATGCCGAGTTTCGGCCGGCCAAGGGGATTAACCAGATTGTCGGCCATACGCCCTGCCGGGGGGTGGTCCGCGGCAGGTTCGTTGACGCTTCGGGCGCCCACCGGGGGCTGGAAATCTGCAAGCCGTCGCCCTGGCCGAGACCCCCGATGCTCGCGCAGCCCGGGCCCGGATGGGTTTCGCTGAACTGGTGCATCGATTGCGGCCTGGTTTTCACCGGACTCATCCGGGGATTGGACTTTGAATTGCTGGAAACCTGAGATCGACTGCCTGCCCCAGTGTTGAGATCCGGGCCTGCCTGCGCCGCGCGCCCGTCCGAAAACGCATCCGGACTTGCCCCGTCCGAACCATCTGGCACAAGAGGCTTTTGCTTACATCGATGGGCGGGCTGAAACATCACAGGACTGAGGGCGGGCAGGGGGGGCGCCGCGGGCACTCGAACATGGATCACTGGGGGACGACGGCGGAGGTCAAGAATGCGACGCGGGGGCTGCGCAGAAGGGAAGGGCGCGCGATTATCGATCAGGAGGCAGTGCGCGCTGTCGGCGCGGACGATGGTTCCGCGGCAGGGGGCCGGATTTTCCGCCGGCGGCATCGCGTTTCAACGTCCAAGCCCACCGGCACCGGGAGCCCTGAACGCAGCCGCGGCCGCGCTGGCAGCGCGAGCGGATGACACGATCCGATCGCAGCCTGTCTTGGGCCCGGCGCTCACGTGATCCGCAGGCGCATCCCCGGGGAAGGCGGCATTCATCTGCTGCCGCAGCGGGCAGCCGCGGCTTCTCCTGTGTGACGCGCCCCGTCGGGCACAACCGCATGGTCGCGAGCCATTGGGCGCGAATGTGGTGGAGCGCGGTGAACCGGCTGGGCCACCTGCGGGGCAGCTGGTGGGCCTATGTCACCGTGCAGACCCCCGCGCCGGATGGAGAAGCCGCGACGCTGGCGCGTTTGCGGACGGTGCTCGATCAGACCTGGTCGTACAATTGGGCCTATGGCACGGCCAATTCGCACACGATCGCACAAATCGTCGAGCAGGATTACTCCTCTTCTTCCGCCTATCTCACCACCACGACCCTGCAATTCCCGGGCAATGACGCAGTCACCTTCTTCCAAAACAAGCCCTATTCCGTGACCCATCAGGATGGCACCAAGACCTCCTATGCCTACTATTTCGGCACGTGGGCCCCATCGTCCAATTCATTTACTGCGGGAACGAGCGGCAACGACCGCCTGATCCTCGCCTTCCACGGCCAGTCGGGCCAAGGTACCTGCGGGGCCCAGGTCACGTCATGGCAGTGGGGATCCCAGATGACATGGGCGCTCGATCCGATCTATCTGGTCAGCAACCTGTCGACCGTCGCAGAGACCGTCGTCGACACCAACGGCCATGTGGTTTTCAGCGCCGAGAACATCTACACCGGCACCGGGATCGAGTGCATTTCCGGGACCGCCAATTCCTACAACGCCAACAATCTCCTCACGACACAGAAGGATGTCATGCGAAGCGTGCCCGGCGGCGATGTCGCCGTGAATTACGGCTACTCCGCCGGACTTCTTCAGACAAAGACCGATATCGACGGCACGCAGACGACCTATGGCTGCGACAACTACCTGCGCACAACCTCAATCAAGCTTTCGGGCTCGGGCAACTATCCGGTGACCACGCAGAACTTCACCTATTATTCTTCCGGCTTGGAAGAGACCGGGCAGGAATCTCCCCGCAATCCGACGGTCACGACCTACGCCTACGAGAGTGCAGGCACGGGGCGGCCCACGTCAGCCAGCACGCCAAAGCCCGGCGGCGGCACCCTGACCACTTCCTACAGCTATCCGACCCTCAACCCCCTGCAGACGACGGTCACCCTGCCAACCCTCGCCACCCAGACCACGAATCTTTTTCTCGATGGCCGCGTGTGCGAGACCAACGGCACGGGCCAGGTGGACACCCAATACAGCTACAGCGTCGATGCGAGCTACAGGTACAAAAATACTCAGCTTGGCTCCGACCAATCGCATGGGTGGTCGGAAGAAAAGTTCGACTGGCTCGGCCGGCCGGTCACCCTGCGCACGCCACAGGTCGGCTGGACCTCCGGCTCCTCGAAGGTGGTCCGCAAAACCTACAACTATGGCTCATTGACCGGCCAGCTTGCCTCCGTGTCCACGACCGACGAAGCCAACAACCTGGCCCGGCTGCTGCCGGACCACCTGTATGTTTACGGGGACCTGGGAATGCTCAACTGGGAAGGCGATGACATAGGCAACAACGGCCTTCTCGATGCCAGTTCAACGGACCGGATCATCTTTTACAACACCTTCTTCTTCAAGGACACGGGCGGATTCAACGGCTGGATGCGGGATGATCAGAAACAGGTCTACCGCACGCTCAATAATTCCACCGATGTGACGACGGTGGCGGAAACACGCACGCGCTACACCCGCTTCAACAACGGAGTTCTTCTGGGCAATTACCGGGCGATCAGCGATGTCAGCACAATTGATTCGAGCGGACGCGTGACCCTTGACGGCGCCTGGGTCGATCCCATCGACCATCTCCGCATGCAGAACCATACAGTGCAAGGCGACTCACAGTCTGCAATCGCGTATTGGCAGGACGGCTACCCGCAATCGAGCAGCACAATCAGCGGTGAAACCAAGTCAGATTCCTACACCAGCAACGGGCTGCTTCAGTCGGTCACGGAAGGCACAACCAACGCGGAGGTCACCTACGCCTACTATTCGAACACCGCCTACCAGTCCAGCGCGACCAAGACTCATGGGACTTCAGGTCGATCCGATGGGTCGATCCGATGGGGTCAAACTTTGCATTTTGTCCTTGTTTTGGATCGGTTTATCGGGCAGGGTCGATCCGATGGGGTCAAACTTTGCATTTTGTCCTTGTTTTGGATCGGTTTATCGGGCAGCGTCGGGGATGGCGCGGAAACTGAGGCTGGAATACGCTGGCGCAATTTATCACATCATCAGCCGGGGCAACTACCGGGCGGACGTGTTTGGACAGGACCGGACGAAGGCGGCGTTTCTGGATTGCCTGGACGAGGCCAGCGGGAAAGCAGGCTGGCGGGTGCATGCCTGGTGCGTGATGTCCAACCACTACCATCTGTGTCTGGAAACGCCGGAGCCGAATCTGGTGGACGGGATGCGCTGGTTGCAGGCGACGTTTTCGGTGCGGTTCAACCGGTTTCGGCAGGAGCACGGGCATGTGTTTCAGGGACGCTACAAAGCGTTGCCGGTGGAGCCCCAGTCAAGCGGGGCGCTCTGTCACTACATTCACCTGAACCCTGTGCGGGCGGGGATCATCAAGGCCGAGGCGTTGCCCGACTGGCCGTGGACGAGCATGTCCCGGCTCATGAGCGGACGCCGTACGGGCTGGTTCTCGCCGGAGGTCGCGCTGGAACATGCTGGCGGGCTCCGGGATACCCCGGCTGGCCGCAAACGCTATCTGTGCTACCTGGCGTGGTTGAGCGAGGATGAGACCGAGAAGAAGCGGCTGGCGTTCGAGCAGATGTCCAAGGATTGGGCGGTCGGGAGCCGCGAGTTCAAGAGGGATCTGATCCGGGACCACAAAGAATTGGCCGAGGCGTTGCGCGCGCAGCCCGAAGGCTCGCGGGAGGTCGTCCGGGAGGTCTGGCAGGAGAGGTTGTCGGCCTATCTCGCCGTCCTGAAGAAGTCAGAGCCCGAATTGCGCGCCTCGGCGAAAGGAGCGCCGTGGAAGGTGGCGGTGGCAGCGGCAATGAAGACGACAACGACGGCATCAAATCCGTGGCTGGCGGAACAATTGAAGATGGGCAGTCCGTTCCGTCTGAGCCGGCTGGTGAGCGTCTGCCGGAACCACCCGAAGGCGTTCCAGCCGTACGTGAAAATAATTGCAAAATGCAAAGTTTGACCCCATTGGATCGTCCAATTATTTGTCTGGCAATGAAAAACATTTTAAAGAGTGGTGGAATTATCTTTCTGATTCTAGGATTCTGTCTGTTCCTTGGGGAATGTCTGCCCAAACGCGGGCTCGTTATACCTAGTCAAACGCGTGGAGCATATGCATACGTTGTATCCACTGGGGCATTTGCAGGTTGGGGATTGATCATAATGGCGCTCGGTGTGGTTTGTTTTGTTGTGCAAGCTTTTTTTCGGGATTGATTGTCAATCAACAGGACCTCGTGCGATACTCACACATCGGCACGCCGAGCATCGGAACCAACTCGCATAACTGTCAGACTTCTCGTTGACCCAGGAGATCGTGCTAACGGCGCTCGCGGTTTGCTTTGAGTGTTTCGGCGAATGGAGTATTACTAGGATGTTTGGTTATTTGCTTCTCATCATTTTTGGCTGGCATCGAGTTCCCGAGCGTTTTGTCACCCGAGGAATGGACTTCATCACCTTGTTCCTGAAGGACCTTGGGATAAAGGATGCACAACAGCTGTCGCCTGCATGTTTGCGGGCACTCGCGCAGCTTGCCTACCGGAGGGCGGGAAAGGAGCAAAACGAACAACCTCGTTTTTTCTTTTACGTCCGTGAACTCAAACGGGTGAGCAGGTCCGTTCACGCGGTCGTGACAGGATGTGGCCCAGCTGACGGAGAGATTCGCAGCCTCCTCCTGTGGCATGGAGTTGATTGCTTTTCATCTGAGCCCAAGGTGTCTCGGTTGACGACCATGGCTGTTACTCCTGTTGCTGACGCACCTGCTGCATCGACATCTAACTCAACAGATAGCCATCGATACCCACAGGCGCCTCAACGCCGTTCGTCAGCTCCCTTCCTCAGCAAACTCACCCACAACGCCCGCTTTGTCAAACTGATGAACCGTCTTATGCCCAAATAGATGTGCCGCGCCAAATTGACGTCGTCTTTTCTGCCGATCTGACGTCGTAGGGTTTTTCCGCTTTTCTACGCCGTCATCCGAAAAGGTCGCCTCGGCCATCGTAGTGTCCGTGTGGCGGAGCTGCGATGCAGCGTATCTGTCTGGCCGGGTGCCCTTCAGTCGGACTTGATTGTGAGCAGTACGACGTCGGAATGATGACTATTGCGACATCGCAATAGTTACCATTTCTACAAGGGCTTCCTACCGATTACGACACCGGCTTCCAGCGAGCGGGGGATAACGTCCGGAATCTTGCGTACATTTTCTGATCGGGTAGTTCGGAGGAAGGCCCCAACTCCATGAACGACGACAGTTCCTCCGACACTGCTGCGCACGCGGCGGACAGCCCAACGAAGCCGCTTCGTGACGTGATCGCCTTCAATGAAGGCCTGATCAAGGATCACCTCGACAAAATCGTCGTCACGGCCGTGGAAGAGACCCTGAACGCCCTCCTGGACGCCGAAGCGGACCGCCTGTGCGGGGCCAAACGCTACGAGCATTCGGCCGACCGGGTGGACACCCGGTCGCGGCATTTCGAGCGCAGTTACACACCAGACAACGTCCGGAATATTGCGTCGCTATTTGGGACCGGCCGTGCCGGGATTCCACCCGCCGCCAGCGGCCTTCAAAAGGATCACGCTCGCGTTGAGCTGCCGGCCGACGAGATCCACGGCAGCCCGCTCGGCGTTGAGCTGGGCCGCCTGCGCCGTCACGACGTCCAGATAGGTGACGGTTCCCGCCTGATACTGGTTCAGCGCGATGGCTGTGGACTGCCGGGCCGCGGCAACGGCCTCGTTTTGGACTTCCACTTCGCGGGCGAGGAAGCCGGCGGCGGCGAGATTGTCCTCCACCTCCTGGAATGCGGCGAGCACGGTCTGGCGGTAGGTCGCGAGGCTTGCGTCATAGGCGGCGCGGGCCTGGGCGACCTCGGCGCGGGTCTTGCCGGCGTCGAACAACGGCATCAGCGCGGAACCTCCCAGCGACCACACTTCGTTGGGCGAACTCAACAGGCCCGCGAGACGCGATCCCTGGTAGCCAGCGCTCCCCGAGAGCGAAATGAGCGGGAAATAGCCGCCCTTGGCCACGCCGATCTGGGCGCAAGCGGCGGCGAGCCGGCGTTCCGCGCCCGCGATGTCCGGGCGGCGTTCGAGCTGTTGCGAGGGCACCAACGGCGGCGGCGGCGGGGGCCGGCTTGTGATACCGGTTCGCGGAAGGGAGAAGGAGGCGGGCGGCTGTCCCAGGAGCACGGCGATGGCATGCTCGAGCTGGGCGCGTTGCAGCTGGTAATCGATCGCCTGGGCCTGCGCGGACTTGAGCTGGGTTTCCGCCGCCGCGACATCGGCCCGGGTGTCGACGCCCTGGGCGTACCGGTTCTGGGTGATCTTCAGAAAACGGGTGTAGTCCTCGACCAGGCGCGCATAGAGGTCCTCCTGGCTCTCCGCCACGCGCAGCGAGAAATAGGTCTGGGCCAGCAGCGCACGGGCGCTGAGGCGTGCGGACTCGAGATCCGCCGCGCTGGCCTCGGCCGCCGCCCGGCCGGCCTGCGCGCTGCGGCGGACGCTCCCCCACAGGTCGAGTTCCCAGCTTGCCGCCAGCCCCGCGGCAAAGGTGTTGCCGACCTCGCCCGGGAAAGGGGGGCGCGCAGCCGTCCGGGCGCGGTCCGCCGAGCCGTTGACGTTGACCGACGGGAACAGGGCGGACGCCGCAATGGTGGCGGCCGCCTGCGCCTCCCGGAACTGCGCCTCCGCCACCTGCAGCGTGGTACTGGAAATCTCGATACGGTCTTCCAGTCCGTCCAGCGCGGAATCGCCGTAGACCTGCCACCATTTTCCGCGGGGGAGCTGGTCGGCAGGCTCCGCCGGCTTCCAGTCGCCGGTTTCCTTGAAGGCGGGCGCCTCCACGGCGGGGCGATGATAGTCGGGACCCACGGCACAGCCGGCGAGGACGAAACCGGCCAGAGCGGCGCCGGCGCAAAGAAGAGTGGACGCGTTCATGAGATTGGCAGACCTGCGGCCGCCGCGGGCACGGGCGGGACGGCATGATGGGGGCGGAGGCGGTGCGCCAGGCGCGTGCCCCAGGCGCCGAGCCGTTCCATGTATAGGTAGACCACGGGCGTGGTGTACAGGGTGAGGACCTGGCTCACGATGAGGCCGCCGACGATCGAGATGCCGAGCGGTTGCCGCAGCTCCGCGCCGTCGCCGTGACCCAGGGCGAGGGGCACCGCACCGAGCAGGGCCGCCATGGTGGTCATCATGATCGGGCGGAAGCGCAGCAGGCAGGCCCGGTAGATCGCGTCCTCCGCGCGCGCGCCGGTCCGGCGCCGGTCCTCAATCGCAAAGTCGATCATGAGGATGGCGTTCTTCTTCACGATGCCGATGAGCAGAATGACGCCGATGAACGCCATGATCGTGAAATCGGTGCCCGTGATAAGCAGGGCGAGGATCGCGCCGCCTCCCGCCGAGGGCAGGGTGGAGATGATCGTGAGCGGATGGACGAGGCTTTCGTACAAGATGCCGAGCACGAGATAGACGGCCACCAGCGCCGCCAGGATAAGGAGGGGTTGGTTGGCAAGGGAGGCCTGGAAGGCCTGCGCCGTGCCCTGGAAACTGCCGTGGATTGAAGAAGGGACGCCGATCCGCTGCAGGCCGGACTCCACGGCCTGGGTGGCGGCGGAAAGCGAGGCTTTTGGCGCGAGATTGAAGGATACGGTTGTCGCAAGGAACTGGCCCTGATGGTTGACCACGAGAGACGTGTTGGTCGGTTCCCAGCGGGCGAAAGCGGAGAGCGGCACCTCGGCGCCGCTGCTGGAAACGACGTACGTGTTATTCAGCTCGGTTGGATTCTGCCAGTAGGTCGGAGCCACCTCCATCACGACGTGGTACTGATTGAGGGGATTGTAGATGGTCGAAACCTGCCGCTGGCCGAAGAGGTTGTTGAGCGTGGAGTCGAGCTGCGAGAAACTCACGCCGAGGCGCGTGGCGGCATCGCGGTCGACTACGAGCAACGTTTGCAGGCCGAGGTCCTGCTGGTCGGTGCTCACGTCGACGATCTCCGGTATTCGGCTCAACGCGTGGCGGATGCGCGGCTCCCAGGCGCGCAGCTCCTTGATGTCGTCCGCGCTGAGTGTGTATTGGTACTGGGCGTTCGCAGACCGGCCGCCGACCCGCACATCCTGCGCGGCCTGGAGGAACAGCGTGGCGCCCGGCTGGTGCGCCAGCTTCCCGCGGAGCCGGCCGATGACCATGTCGGCGGAGATTTTTCGCTGGGCGACGGGTTTCAGGACCACGAAAAAAAACGCGCTGTTTCGCTGGCCGCCGCCGGTGAACGCCACCACATGGTTGACGGCCGGATCGGCCTTCACAATGGCGACGAAGCTGACCAGCTTTTGCCTCATCGCCTGAAAGGAGATGCTCTGGTCGGCCACGAGGTTTCCCATGATGCGGCCGGTATCCTGCTGGGGCATGAAACCCTTGGGGACGATGACATAAAGGTAGATATTGAACGCCACGGTGCCGAGCAGGGAAACGAGCATCACGCGCCGGTGCGCAAGCGCCCACTGGAGCGTCCGATCATATCCTTGTAGCAGGCGCGCAAACATCCGTTCGATGAAACGGGACAGGCGTCCGGGATGCTCCTCGCTCTGCGGCCGCAGCACGCGGGCGCACATCATCGGGGTGGTCGTCAGCGAGACCACGAGCGAGACCAGGATCGCCGCGGACAGCGTGACCGCAAATTCGCGAAACAGCCGGCCGACGATTCCGCCCATGAGCAGGATGGGCACAAAGACGGCGATGAGCGAGAGGCTCATCGAAACGACGGTGAAGCCGACCTCCCGCGCGCCCAGCAGAGCGGCCTCGAACGGGGCGAGGCCCTGCTCGATGTGCCGGGACACGTTCTCGAGGACCACCACGGCGTCGTCCACGACGAAGCCGGTGGCGATGGTGAGGGCCATGAGCGAGAGGTTGTCCAGGCTGTACCCGGCGAGATACATGATGCCGAAGGTGCCGATGAGCGAGACGGGCACAGCGACCGCGGGAATCGTCGCCGCCCGCCACCGGCGGAGGAACAGGAAAACCACCAGGATCACCAGGGAGATTGAGATGAGAAGCGTCTGCTCCACGCCCAGCAGGGAGGCGCGGATGGTGGTGGTGCTGTCGGAGGCGATCTGCAGGTTGATGGACTGCGGGATCGAGGCCTGCAGCACGGGCAGGATCGCCTTCACGCGATCGACGGTCTCGATCACGTTGGCGCCCGGTTGCCGGCGAATCAGAAGCAGCACCGCGGGCTTGCCGTCGGCCATGCCCGCGTTGCGCAGGTCCTGCACGGAGTCACCCAGGGTGCCGAGATCGGTCAGGCGAACCGCCGCGCCGTTGCGGTAGGCGACGATGATTGGCCGATAGTCGACCGCCTTGGTCGCCTGGTCGTTGGCGGCGATCTGCCAGTGGCGGGTGTCCCCATCGAGGATGCCTTTCGGGCGGTTGGCATTGGTCGTGGCAATGGCAGCGCTGACGGCGGATGTGGAGATGCCGTAACGATTGAGCGCGGTCGGGTTCAGTTCGACGCGCACCGCAGGCAGGGAGCTGCCGCCGACCATCACCTGCCCGACGCCGTCCACTTGCGCGAGGGCCTGCGCGAGGATGGTCGAGGCGGCGTCGTACATTTGACCCTGGTCGAGCGTGTCCGAACGTCATGGACAGGATCAGCACCGGGGCGTCGGCCGGGTTGACCTTTCGATAGGTGGGGTTGCTCGGCATCCCGGTGGGGAGAAGGCTGAGGGCGGCGTCCATCGCGGCCTGCACGTCGCGGGCGGCGCCGTCGATGTTGCGGCTCAGGTCAAACTGCAAAGTGATGTTCGTCGAGCCCAGCGAACTGGTGGATGTCATCTCCGTCACGCCGGCGATGCGCCCGAGCGCGCGTTCCAGCGGCGTGGCGACGGTCGCAGCCATGGTTTCCGGACTCGCCCCGGGCAGGCCGGCGGAAACCGAAATGGTCGGAAAGTCCACCTGCGGCAGGGGCGAAACCGGCAGCAGGCGAAACGCCAGCATGCCCGTCAGCGCGATGCCGAGCGTCAGCAGGGTGGTGGCGACAGGCCGCCGGATGAATAGGGCGGAGGGGCTCATGCCGTCGCCGGGACCGGGACCGGTTTCCTTCGGTGGAGACGCCTGGCTAGGCGGTCAAAGGCCAGGTAGATCACCGGCGTCGTGAACAGCGTGAGCACCTGGCTGAAAATCAGGCCGCCCACCATTGTGATGCCCAGCGGGTGCCGCAGCTCGGATCCCACGCCCGTTCCCAGCATGAGCGGCAGGGCGCCCAGCAGCGCCGCCAGGGTGGTCATCAGGATGGGGCGGAAGCGGAGCAGGCAGGCCTGATAGATCGCCTCCTCGGGGGTCTTGCCCTCGTGGCGCTCCGCGTCGAGGGCGAAATCGATCATCATGATCGCGTTCTTCTTCACGATTCCGATGAGCAGGATGATGCCGATGATGGCGATCATTCCGAGGTCGGTGTCCGCAAGCTGCAGCGCCAGCAACGCGCCGACGCCCGCCGACGGCAGCGTGGAGAGGATCGTGATGGGGTGGATGTAGCTTTCGTAGAGAACGCCCAGGACGATGTACATTGTGACCACCGCCGCGATGATCAGGAAAAGGGTGTTGGTGAGGGAGGCGCTGAACGCCAGCGCCGCCCCCTGGAAGCTCGTCAGAACGCTCGCGGGCAGTCCGAGATCGCGTTTAGCCTGCTCAATGGCCTTCACCGCATCGCCGAGCGAGTAACCGGGGGCGAGGTTGAAGGAGATGGTAGCGGCGGGGAACTGGGCGGCGTGGTTGATCGACAGCGGGGCCTGGCGCTCGCTGACGGTGGCCACCGCTGTGAGCCGCACCTGCGCCCCGGTGTTCGAGGTCACGTAGATGTTGTCGAGCGCCGTCAGGCTGCGCTGCAACCCGGGTGGCGCTTCCAGCACAACGCGATACTGGTTTGTCTGCGTGAAGATGGTCGAGACGAGGCGCTGGCCAAAGGCGTTGTAGAGGGCGTTGTCGATGGCCGCGACGGTGACGCCCATGCGCGCGGCCGAGTCGCGGTCGATCTCCAGGTAGGCCTGCAGCCCCTCGTTCTGCAGGTCGCTCGCGACGTCGGCCAGGGCGGGCAGCTCGCGCAGCCGGTCGACGAGGCTCCCGACCCAGTGGTTCAAGTCGTCGGGATTGGCGGACTCGACGCTGAACTGGTATTGCGTGCGGCTGACGGCGCTCTCGATCGTCAGATCCTGCACGGGCTGGAGGTAGAGCGTGATGCCGGCCACCGCCGCGAGCTTCGGCTGGAGACGGCGGATGATCTCGATGGCCTTCTCCGAGCGGTCGTGCTGGGGCTTGAGATTGATCAGCATGCGCCCGCTGTTGAGCGTGGAATTGGTCCCGTCGACCCCGATGTAGGACGACAGACTGGCGACGGCGGGATCCGCCAGGATCACGCGGCCCAGGGCCTGCTGGCGCTCCGCCATGGCGGTGAACGAAATGGATTGCGCCGCCTCGGAAATGCCCTGGATCGCCCCGGTGTCCTGCACCGGAAAGAATCCCTTCGGAATGATGATGTAGAGTCCGACGGTGAGCAACAGCGTGCCGATGGCGACGGCGAGGGTGAGCCCCTGGTGTTTGAGCACCCACCGCAAGAGCGTGCCGTAGCGGGCGATCACGTCCTGAATGAAATGGCCGCTGGCGCGATAGAAACGCCCCTGCTTTTCCTCAGGCGTGTGGTGCAGCAGCTTCGCGCACATCATCGGCGTGAGGGTGAGCGAAACCACGGCCGAGATGAGAATCGACACGGCGAGCGTGATCGCGAATTCGCGGAACAGGCGGCCGACCACGTCGCCCATGAAAAGCAGGGGGATGAGCACGGCGATCAGGGAGACGGTCAGCGAGATGATCGTGAAGCCGATCTGCTCGGCGCCCTTCAGCGCGGCTTCCAGCGGCGACTCGCCCTCCTCGATATAGCGGGCGATGTTCTCGATCATGACGATGGCGTCGTCGACGACGAAGCCGGTGGCGATCGTCAGCGCCATGAGCGTGAGGTTGTTGATGCTGAATCCCGCCAGGTACATCACGCCGAAGGTTCCGACGAGCGAGAGCGGGACCGCCACGCCCGGGATGATCGTTGCCGGGACGTTGCGCAGAAACAGGAACACGACCATCACGACCAGGGCGATTGAGATCATGAGCTCGACCTGCACATCGTCGACGGAGGCGCGGATTGTGACAGTCCGGTCGGTCAGCGGAATCACGTCAACCGAGGCCGGCAGGCCCGCCTGCAGTTGCGGCAGCAGCAGTTTGATCCGGTCGACGACCTCGATAACGTTGGCACCCGGCTGGCGCTGGATGTTCAGGATGATGGCGGCGCGATCGTTGGCCCAGGCGGCCAGCCGAATGTTTTCCGCGCTGCTGACCACCTTGGCCACATCGCTCAAGCGGATCGGGGCGCCGTTGCGGTACGCAATGATGAGCTGTTCGTAGTCCTCCACTGTCTTGAGCTCGTCGTTGGCGTCGATCGTGGAGGCGCGCGTCGGGCCGTCGAAACTGCCCTTGGCCTGGTTGACATTGGCGTTGCCGATGGCGGTCCGGACGTCATCCAAGGTCAGCCCGGCGGCGGCGAGGGAGCGCGGATCCGCCTGCACGCGCACCGCGGGGCGCTGGCCGCCGCTGATGCTGACCAGTCCGACGCCGGGAATCTGGGACAGTTTTTGCGCGAGCCGCGTGTCGACCAAGTCTTCAACTTTGGGCAACGGGATCGTCGTGGACGTGACGCCGAGGGTGATGATGGGCGCGTCTGCGGGGTTGACCTTGTTATAGATCGGCGGGGTCGGGAGGTCGACCGGCAGGAGATTGGTGGCCGCGTTGATCGCCGCCTGCACTTCCTGCTCGGCCACGTCGAGCGTGAGGTCGAGCGTGAAGGTCAGCGTGATCATCGACGCCCCGCCCGAGCTGGTCGAGGCCATGCGGCCTAGGCCTGGCATCTGGCCGAACTGGCGCTCGAGCGGAGCGGTGATCGACGAGGTGATCACCTCGGGGCTGGCGCCGGGATACAGCGTGACGACCTGGATCGTCGGGTAGTCCACCTGCGGCAGCGCCGAAATGCTCAGCATCCGGTAGGCGAAGGCGCCGGCCAGCAGGATGGCGACCATGAGCAGCGAGGTCGCCACCGGCCGCAGAATGAACGGTCTTGAAGGATTCACGGGAACGGGTGCTCGGGCGGCTCAGTTCTGGGGCGGCCGGGCGCCTGTGTGTCCGGGTTTGCCGGCCGGCTTTGCCGGTGCGGATCCCGCGGCGCCGGCCGCGCCCGCAGTCGGGCTGACGAGCTCGACCGTGGAGCCATCGCGCAACTTGTCGACCCCGTCCACCACGACGACATCGCCCGGGACCAGACCCTTGGAGACGACGATCGCACCCCGCTCCGACGGGCCGGTCTCAACAGGACGAACCGAGGCCGTCTTTTCCTTCCCCACGACGTAGACGTACGTGGCGGTTGTGCTGCGCTGGATGGCGGCGGTGGGCACCACCGTCGCGCCCCGGATCTGGTCGGCGATCAGCTGCACATTCACAAACTGGTTGGGGAAAAGCGTCTCGTCGGTATTGGGAAACTCGGCGCGCAGCTTCACCGTGCCTGTGGTCGGATCGATCTGGTTGTCGATCGTCACCAGGCTGCCGGTGGCCAGCAGCGTCCTCCCGTCGCGATCGTAGGCCTCGACGATCATGGGATTGCCGGTTTTGAACTGTTTCATCACCTGGGGCACGGCGTCCTGGGGAATGGCGAAGAGCACGGTGATCGGATGCAGTTGGGTGATCACCGCGATGCCCGTGGCGTCGGCGGCATGGACGATGTTGCCCTGATCCACATAGCGCAGGCCGATCCGGCCGGTGATGGGCGAAGTGATATGGGAATATTCGAGCTGCAACGCCGCGCTGGCGACCTGGGCCTGGTCCAGCCTGATGGCCGCCTCGTATTGCCGCACCAGCGCCGCCTGGGTGTCCACCTGCTGCTTCGCCACCGAATCCTGCTCGAGCAGGGTTTGGTAACGCGCGATATCAAGTCGGGCGTCGTCCAGGAGGGCATTATCCTTGGCGAGCTGGGCCTCGGCTTGCAGTCTCTGCACCTCGAACGGGCGCGGATCGAGGTCCGCCAGGGGAGCCCCCTCCACGACGTTCGTGCCCTCCGTGAAATAGATCTTCTGCAATTCGCCATCCACGCGGCTGTGAACCGTGACGGTGTAGACCGGCGTGACCGTGCCGAGGGCGACAATCCTGACATTGAGATCGGCCTTGCGCGCCGGCTCCGCGGTGACCGGCACTGCCCCGAGACCGGCCCCGCCGCGGGCGGGCCCGGCGGACCGGGTCAGCGGCCGCACGAAAACGGCGTAGGCAATGACAATCGCAACGGCGGCGAGGATCCACCTCAGCCAGTGGTGCCGGGGCGCGGGGGCGCCCGGTTGGGCGGCGGGATTTGCGTGGGGCGGGGACGCCGGTCGGGTCAAGGGTATGTTTGACATGGGATCGAAGGGGAAAAGGCGGCGGAAGGAGGCCGGATCATTGCGCGTGGGAACAGATGCGTGCGAGCGTGAAATGCATGCGGCTCCGTCCCGCCCGTTCCGGCTTCCCGGGAGTGCGGCTCTCCCGTTGCATCTCCCCCGTCGTTCCGCGGCAGGGGCGCCGGGGCTCTGCAACGCGGCGGGGGGATTGGATTGCCGGAACCATGGAACCTCCGGGTCAGCAGCCGCGGGTCGTCCCGGAGCGCGGCAGGTCTTCCGCAGCCATGCCGAGGACCAGGCAGCGGATGAGCGGGGCCACGTGCGGCCGCGGATCGCCGAAAGGGACGTTCTGCATCATCCAGGGCAGCACGAAGGGTGCCGATGCCAGGAGGACCATCCGGCCCAGGGCCGCCCGGCGGCGGGCGGCTCGCGGATCATGGTCCCCGCCCGCCGGAAGAGAAGCGGCGATGCGCGTTTCGATCTCCCGCAGGAAATGGCGCCGGAGCTCCGGTTTCCCGAGCCACACGATTGAACGCAGCTCGAACAGGAGCGGCGCCGCCGTCATCTGATGGCGGGTGGCGTCGATGATCGCGTGGAACAGCGCAGCCAGGCGAGGCATCGCATTGGGCGCGGCGGCCGCCATCGCGCGATCGCAGGCCGTGAACAGCCCGGCCTGGTCCGCGGCTGCAACGGCGGCCGCGATCGCCAGCTTGCCATCGTAATAGCGATAGAGGTTCGCGGCCGACATGCGGCAATCCCCCGCGAGCTCCTGCATCGAGGTCTTGCCATAACCGAACCGCCTGAACCGGGAGCGGGCGGCCGCGACAATCCTCGACCGGAGCCTATCCCCAGGTGAGCACTGAATGATTCGTTTATCGTTCACTTATCCCGGAAAAGACGCCGGCCGGCTGCCCGGGTTTCACGGTTGCGCTGAAAAGCCGCGGCGCCCGGGAAGCCGGGCCCGAACCGTCATCCGGAGCCATCGCGGCCGGCGCGCCCGTCGCGCGGCCGCCTGCAATCCGTCCGGATGCCGTCGGCGGAATCGGGAGACCAGGCGCCGGGGCCGTCAGGCGCCCCGAGGTGCCGCCGCACGGCGGCAAGCAGCGCATCGATGTCGACCGGCTTGGGGAAGAACGCGTCAGCAAACCGTTCGGCGCCGCCGGCGGACGCGAGCGGCAGCGCGGTGATGACGAAGAGGGGAAGATCCGGCCGCTGGAGGTTCTCGTGGAACAGCAGATCCCACCCGCTCACCGCCGCCATCGAAAGATCCGTGATCATGAGGTTGGGCCGGTGGTCCTGCAGGTATTCCAGCGCTTCCTCGCCGCACGCTGCGGCGACGATCTCCCATCCTTCCGATTGGAGCACGCGGCGCAATGCCTCGAGCACCGCGGGGTCGTCGTCGACGAGGAGAATCGTGGAACCGACCCGGCCGGCGGCGGGGGCGGGGACCGACTCCGACGCCGGGAAATCGGGGAAAGGGGGAAAGGGACTGTTGCAGGCGGAGCGACTCTGGAGGAGGGGCATTTCAGGTTTTTGTCGCCGGAGGCATCCGGTGCGGGAGAAAGGCCCGCCCGAGCACCGGATGCCGTTCGAGAAAATCGCCGAGCAGCGCATGCTCCCGGAGGAATGCCGGGTCGCGGATCAATTCGGGCTTCTGCGCCAGCGCCCGCTCAAGGGCGGGCTGCCCGTCGAGCACCTCCCCGAGTTGTGCGATGTCAAAGAAGCGAAGCGGCTCGCTTGCCTGCTGCAGCAGGGCCCGGTAGAGGAAGAAGCGGGGGTGACGGCTGAGCTCCTGGATGACCCCGGGGTTTGCGCCGATGAAATCACGCAGTTCCTCGTGTTGTTCCAGAAAGGTGGCGTTCCCGATCAGCGAGGGGTCGAGCCGCAATTCGTCCTCGATCAGCGGGTGGTGGTCGAGAAACCGGTCGAGCTCGCGCAGCGAATGGTGGATGGCGGTCCCCGGGGCCGGCGGCGGAGCATCGGCGCCCCGGGCGGAGGGGATCCACCCAGGCAGTTGTGCGGCGACGAGCGCAGCCGCGGCCAGTTGCGCAAAACGGTGCCGGGCCAAGTGCAACCAAAACATTGGGGTTGGGGTTCTCAGCCTGCCGAATCCGGGCCGGCCGGTCACGGGATTCGTGTTCGTCGGGCGGCGGGGGAAATCAGCTGGTCGACGGCCGCTTGAAATCTTTTTGAATCGAACGGTTTCGCCACGAAACCCGCGGCCCATCGCTCAATTTCCGGGTGCTTGCCCAGATCTTCGCCGGAAATGACCAACACGGGTATATCGGGATGATGCGCGTGGCAGAACGCCAGCAACTCCCACCCGTTGATCAAAGGCATGTTGAGATCGCTGATGATCAGCGTGGGGTGCTCGGCCTGGAGCAGCAATTGTGCCGCGAGCCCGTTTTCCGCGGCGAGCGCCCGATATCCGCTCATGCGAAGCAGCCGAGACGATGATGTCGCGGATGATCTTCGAGTCGTCCACCACCAGCACTTGAGGCGGCCCATCGGCTTCGGCGGGATCGGCTGCCGGGACGGCGCCGGAGTATTCGTCGTGTGGATAAATCATGGGATGCCTCTGCTGCTGCTTTCATGCCTGAAATCACGGAGTTTGCTTCTTCCTCGGGTGGAAACAGTTGTGGGTATTCCCACGGGCTGGGATCGCGGGAACTGGTTGCTTTGGCTACCACCGGCCGGTAACCTGCTTGCCACCGATGCGGACTCCCGCCCACGCCTTTCGCCGCCGCCTCGCCTTGCTCATCGGGCTTCTCGTTGTCAGCGTGGCGGCGTGCCTGGCGCTCGCGCTGGTCGCGGCCCGCGATGCCAACCGCACGCTCAGCCGTCTGGCGGACATCGAGCTTGAGGCCGCCCGACTCGCCAGGCAGTTTCGCGGCGCCGTCGACGACCTGCACGGCGCACTGCTGCGCATCGGATCCGACTCGGCGGACGACAATGCGGCAGTCATCCAACAACGCCGGCAGCGGTTGCACGACTGGCTGTCCCTCCGGCTGGCCGCCGCCCGCAGCGCCGAGGAACGCCAGATCCTGCAGCGGTTCTCGGCCGAGGCGCGGTCGTACTTCTTGAAGCTGGATGGCCTGGCTGCGCGCCCGGGCGGGCTCGCGACGCCGCTTGATCGGGACACCGTCGTGATGTTCGACGACAGCGCGAACCGCCTTCAGAGCATGGCCGACGATTTCGCGGCCGTGCACGACGCCGATGTGCGCGCCTTGCTCAAGGACTCGCTCGCCTCGGTGCTGAGGATGCGGAACCTCGTCTTCGTGTGCCTCGGCCTTCTGGTGGTCGCGATCGGCGTCGTGGTGGCGCTGCTCTATCGCGATGTCGTGCGTCCGCTTCGTGCACAACTGCTCGAAAGCGAGGCGCTCCTGGCCCGGAGGGAGAAGCTCGCGGCGCTCGGGACGCTCGCCGCCGGCGTCGCCCACGAAATCCGCAATCCGCTCACGGCCATCAAGGCCCGGCTGTTCATCCTGCGCCGTGGCGCCTCCTCGCCCGACGCGAAGGAGGACGTCGAGGCGATCTCCGGGGAACTCGACCGCCTCGACCGCATTGTGCACGACGTGCTCGGCTATGCGCGCCCGGCCGACCCGAAGCTCGGCGAAATCGAATTGGCCGCATGGTTGCGTGACCTCGCGGCGTTCCTCAAGGGCGACCTTGATGCGCGCGGGATCAAGCTCGCCGTCGACGCGGCCGCGCCGGTGCCGGCACGCGTGGATGCCGACCAGCTCAGGCAGGTGGTGCTCAATCTCGTCCGCAACGCCCGCGAGGCGTTCGCCGGACAGCCCGGCAGGATCACGCTCGCCCTGCATCGCGAACGGTCGGTGCTGCGCGGCCGGCTGACCGACGTGGCGGTGCTGGACGTCGCGGACGACGGCCCGGGCATTCCGGCCGCGATCCAGGCCCGGCTGTTCGACCCGTTTTTCACCACGAAGGCGGCCGGCACCGGGCTCGGCCTGTCGATCGTGGCCCGCCTGGTCGAGCAGCACGGCGGCAGCATCGGCTTTCAGTCGGTTCCCGGCGCCGGCGCGCGTTTCTCTGTGCGCTTGCCCCTGGACGCCTCCGCGCGGCAGACTCGATCAGCATGAGCGCCCCGTATCGCATCTGCCTGATCGACGACGACGCGGCGGCGCGCACGGCGCTCGAGCGCGTTTTTGCCGCGGAAGGTCACGAGGTCGTGGGCCATGCCGACGGACAGAGCGGGCTCGCAGCGGCGCTTGAGGACGATTTTGACTGCGTGCTCACCGACCTGCGCATGCCCGGCGTCTCAGGGATGGAGTTGATCGAGACGCTGCGCGACGAATTGCCCAACCTGCCCGTTGTGCTGATGACGGCGCACGGCACGACGGAGACCGCGATCGAAGCGACGCGGCGCGGCGCGTTCGACTACATCCTCAAGCCGTTCGAGATGGAGGAGCTGCTCGCGGTCGTCACCCGCGCCGCGGCCGCCGGCCGGCGCGGGCGCGAGAAAGTCGGCCTCGGCGACGAGGAGAAGCGCGATGTGGCCCTTGTCGGCCAGAGCCGGGCGATGCAGACGGTTTACAAGGAGATCGGGCGCGTCGCCGGCAAGCCCGTCAGCGTTTTGATCCTCGGCGAGACGGGCACCGGCAAGGAGCTTGTCGCCCGCGCGCTCTGGCAGCATGGCGACCGCAAGGGGAGGACGTTTGTCACGGTCAACTGCGCCGCGATCCCCTCAACCCTGCTGGAGAGCGAATTATTCGGCCACGAGCGCGGGGCGTTCACCGGCGCCGATGCGCGCCGGATCGGCCGCTTCGAGCAGGCGCACGGCGGCACTCTTTTTCTCGACGAGATCGGCGACCTCTCGCTGGAGACGCAGGCCAAGCTGTTGCGGGTGCTCCAGGAGCGGGTGATCTCGCGCGTCGGAGGGCGCGAGACGATCCCGGTGGATGTGCGCGTGATTGCGGCCACGCACCGCGATCTGCCGGCGCTCGTGGCGGACGGCAGGTTTCGCGAGGATCTCTGGTACAGGCTCAACGTCGTGATCGTCCGCCTTCCGCCGCTGCGGGAGCGCCGCGAGGACATCCCGGCGCTCGTGGCGCATTTTGTCGTCCAGCATGGCGGGGATCTCGGGGGCGTCGCGTCGGTGCAGCCGGCGGCCTTGAAGTTCCTGTCGGCCCAGCCGTGGCCGGGCAACGTGCGGCAGCTGGAGAATGTCGTGAAACGCATGCTGCTCCTCGCGCATGGCTATGCGATCACCGAGGATCTGGTGCGCTCCGCGCTCAGCCAGGGGCCGTCGTCCGCCGCGACTCCGGAAGCGGCCGGGCGCACGCTCGCCGCACTGTGCGGGGCGGCGCTGGAGGCGGCCCGCCGCGACCCGGGGGCCGGCGCCGTGAACTCGGTGCTGTCCGCCGTCGAACGCGAGCTGCTCGCGCAGGCGCACGCCGCGACATCCGGCAACATCACGCAGATGGCGCAGCTCCTCGGCTGGTCGAGGCTCACCGTGCGCGAGAAGCTGAAGCTGCACGGTCTGCGGCCGGAGCCCTCCGGGGCTGCCGATCCCGCCGGCTGATCCGGGCTCCGGCATCTCAAACCGCGGCGCCGCCGTGCCGGGAAATGCGCGGGCCGGCTTGCGTGGAGCGCCGATTGCCTCTAACTCACCGCAACACAACCGGCACGACGCATATGGCGGAAACGTTCCACACGAGGATCCCCACGCTTTCAAATCCGGAACTGGAGGAATACCTCCGGGACCATTCCAGATATGACGCCGAGGCGGTCGAGGCCGCGCTGGCGGAGCTGGACAGGCGGGGGCGTTCCATTCCCGCCGACGAGGTGGACGCGATCAGGGAAGATCTCCGCGCCCGCGACGCCGGGGAAGGTTGTCCGGGCGCCGGGGGGAAGAACAATGCCATCGCCGGTTTTTTCGCGGCCAGCCAGCGCCGGGTCAACGGAGTTGCCGCGGCGATGCTGCTCCTGGGCCTGGGGGGCGCGCTTTGGATCTATCTCACGGCCGGCTCCGCGCCCGCCAATCCTGCGGGTTATGACCCGATGGACTCAAAGAAGTATCTGCGCGAGCTGGAGGTTTATGGAGGAAAGGCGAACGTTCTTGGCGTTGAGTTCTGGCAGTGGTTCGCCGGGCTGTGGCATGGCCGGTCGCTGGCCTGGACGGTGGCCGTGATCACCGGGCTGCTGACTTTGTCATTCTGGCTCGTCGCCACCAGCCGGGTTCCCGCGGATCGCGATTCGTGATCGCCGGACGCCGTCCGGCTCAGCCGGGGGCGGGATTCGGGAGTTGCCACAGGCCCTGTCCGCGGCCAGAATTCGAGAGAGTCGAGCACCAATCTGCATCAGCCGCAAAGGACCCGGCGGCCAGGGCTGTCGAGTCAGGTTAGATTCATTCTCACGCCCCATTCAAGGCCTCTCCCAACTCACGACCTGCGCTCGGGGGGGTGAACTCCAATGTCTGATCGAGGAAATGACGAAACAACCGGGACGGCAAATGTTCCGATTGGCGGGACTTTCCCGGTTGCACAGGGGACGGGGAATGAGGGAGCCCGGAAGATGAATGAGCCGGCCCCGATCGCCAGCAAGGGGGCGATCCTGGTGGTGGACGACAACCCGGCGAATCTGAAACTGCTCGCGGTCATCCTGACGGGGGAAGGCTATGCAGTGCGCCTGGCTGACAGCGGAGAGCTTGCGCTGGCCTCCGCTGCGGAGAATCCGCCGGAGCTGATCCTGCTGGACATCCGCCTGCCCGACGTGAACGGCCTCGATGTCTGCCGGCGGCTCAAGGAGCGGGCGGAGTGCCGCGACATTCCGGTGCTGTTCATCAGCGCGGTCATGGAAATGGATGAGAAGGTGGAGGGCTTCAACCTTGGGGCGGTGGACTTCATCGCCAAGCCGGTCCACCGCGAGGAATTGCTGGCGAGGGTCCGCACGCACCTGGAATTGAGCCGGTCGCGCGCCCAGCTCGAACGCCAGGCGGACGACCTGAGGCGGGCCAACGAGGCATTTCAGCGCGAGATCGTCGAGCGCCAGCGGACCGGGGCGGCGCTCAAGGAGAGCGAGGAGCGTTTCCGCAGGATCTTCGAGGAAGGCCCGTTGGGCATGGTCACCGTTGGATCGGATTTTCGTTTTCTGAGAGTCAATGCGGCGTTCTGCCGGATGCTGGGCTATTCCGAGGATGAACTCTGCGCCCTCACCTTCAAGGACATCACGCACCCCGACTGCATTGCCGGAGACGTTGAATCGGTGAAAAAAGTGCTCCGTGGGGAAATCCCCTGCTATCGGACCGTGAAGCGCTACGTGCGCAAGGAGGGGACGGTGATGTGGGGGGCTGTGACTGTCACGGCGATTCATGATGATTGCGGCCGGTTCCTCCATTTCCTGTCTGCGATCGAGGACGTCAGCGAGCGGAAGCGGGCCGAGGAGGCGCTGCGGGAGTCGGAGGCGCGACACCGGGTGTTGTTCGAGGGCGCGGCTGAAGGAATTGCGGTGGCGGACGCGGCCACAAACAGAATCCGGTTCGCCAACCCGGCCTATTGCGCGCTGTACGGGTATACGGAGGAGGAACTGCCCGGGCTTGGCATAGAAGCTCTCCATCCGCGGGAATCCCTCTCCCGTGTCATGGCGGAGTTCAGGGCTGAGGCGCGAGGCGAGAAGGTCCTCTCGGCCGATCTGCCCTGTCTGCGGAAGGACGGTTCGGTCTTCTTTGCCGACATCAGCACACGGCCCGTGGTCATCGACGGCCGCCCCATGGTCGTGGGATTCTTCACCGACGTCACCGCGCGCAAGCGGGAGGAGGAACAGCTCCTGGCCGTCAACGAGCTTCAGGAGTTGCTCCTGCTCCCGGGTTCGATCGAACAGAAGCTCAAGTCCGTCACCGACGCGGTGGTGCGCACATTGGGAGCCGATTTTGCCCGGATCTGGACCATCAAGCCCGGAGACCGGTGTGCAACGGGCTGCACCCACGCCGCGGTTGTCGAGGGGCCGCATGCCTGCCGGTTCCGCGACGGCTGCCTGCACCTGACCGCCAGTTCCGGTCGCTACACGCATCTTGACGGAAGGGACCATGGCCGGGTGCCATTTGGCTGTTACAAGATCGGGATGATTGCCGCGGGGGATCAGATGAAGTTCCTCACCAACGAGGCGGCGTCGGATCCGCGCATCCACAATCACGCCTGGGTCAGGGAACTGGGTCTGGTGTCCTTTGCCGGCTATCGCCTCACGGACAGCAACGGCATGCCGCTGGGGGTGCTGGCGCTTTTCAGCCGGCATCCGATCTTGCCGGAGGAGGATGCGCTGCTGGAGGGAATCGCGAACACGACCTCCCAGGTAATCCAGACATCGCGGGCGGAGGAGAAGGTCGTCCAGGCGGCGCATGAATGGCAGACGACGTTTGACGCAACGAACGATGTGATCTGGATCCTGGACAAGGACCAGCGGGTGCTCCGGACGAACAAGACGGCTGAGCGGTTCTTCCAGCGCTCCGTTGACGAGATGGTGGGCCGGCATTGCTGGGAGATCGTGCACGGCACCGCGGAGCCGCATCCGGAATGCCCCTTTGCCCGGGCGCAGAGGAGCCGTTGCCGCGAGACGATGGAAATCGAAGTTGCGGGGCGCTTTCTTGAAATCACGGTGGATCCCATCATCGCCGCCGACGGCCAGCATGTCGGCGCAGTCCACATCGTCAGCGACATCACCGCGCGCAGGCAGGCGGAGGAACAGGTGCGGGAACAGGCGGCGTTGCTGGACACGGCCAACGACGCCATCTACGTCCGGGCGCTGGACCACACGGTGACCTACTGGAACGAGGGAGCCGAGCGGCTCTACGGATGGACGCGCGCCGAGGCGCTCGGCCGCAAGATCACCGAATTGGGGGACGTGGACCGGGGGGCGTTTGAGGCTGCGCACGCCGCGCTGCTGGAGCAGGGCAGTTGGATTGGCGAGTTGAAGAAGGTCAACAAGGCGGGCGGGAATATCGTCGTCTTCTGCCGCTGGACTTTGTTGCGGGATGAGGAGGGGCGTCCCCGGGAGATTCTGGCCATCAACACCGACGTCACCGAGAAGAAACATCTTGAGGCCAATCTCCTCCGCGCCCAGCGCCTCGAGAGCATCGGGGCGCTGGCCGGCGGCATCGCCCATGACCTGAACAACATCCTGGCGCCCATCCTCATGACCGCTTCGCTCCTGCGCGAAACTGCGGGCGACGCGGAGAGCCGCGAGATGCTCCGCACCGTGGAGACATGCGCCGAGCGCGGAGGGAACATCATCAGGCAGCTTCTCACCTTTGCCCGCGGCCGGCCGGGCGCGCGCGTGCCGCTGCCGGTGCCGTACCTCCTCGACGAGATGGAGAAGATCGTCCGCGAGACCTTCCCCCGAAACATCCGGGTGGTGGTCCAGGCACCCCAGGATCTGTGGTCTCCGCTGGGGGATGCCACCCAGATTCACCAGGCCCTCATGAACCTGTGCGTGAACGCCCGCGACGCGATGGCGGAGGGTGGCACGCTCACGCTTGCGGCGGCCAACATGATCCTGGACGAGACGTTCGCCGCGACGATGCCGGACGCCAAACCCGGCCCCTGCATTTGTGTGAGTGTGGCCGACACGGGCGTGGGCATCCCGCCCGAGAATCTGGAGCGCATTTTCGATCCGTTCTTCACCACCAAGGAGATTGGCAAGGGCACGGGCCTGGGACTGCCCACGGTGATGGGGATCCTGCGCGGGCACGGCGGGTTCGTGCGGGTGGACAGCAAGGTGGGTTTCGGCACGACGGTGGAGCTTTACCTGCCGGCGTCTCCGGCAGCCTATGCCGTGCACACCGCCGGGCGCGCGACCCCCCCGCCGCGGGGAGGCGGCGAATTGATCCTGGTGGTCGACGACGAGGCGATTGTGCGCGGTGTCCTGTGGCGCCTGTTGGAGAAGCATGGCTACCGGGTGTTGTGCGCCGCAGACGGAGCGGAGGCGCTGGCGCTCTTTGAGAAACGGCGCGGCGAGATCAGGGCGGTCCTCACGGACATGATGATGCCGGGCATGGACGGGGCAGCGCTGGTGCGGGCGCTGAGCGGGATGGATACCCGCCTGCCCGTCCTGGGCATGACGGGCCTCGGGGAGCGGATGGGAATCCGGGGGCTGGACGACCTCGATCTCCCGGTTCTGCTGATCAAGCCCTTTGCGGGGGCCGATCTGCTCGATGCGCTCCATAAGGCCCTCACCGCGCGGCGCGCGGCGGAAGAACGATCTGCGAGCGCACCCGGCGCTGCGCAGACCTGACCGCCTGCGGAAGACCGAGACAGGAACGGGCCCTGATGGCCGTTTCAGGGGGGCGCATCTCCTGATTGTCGATGGCGTCTGGCGCGCGCAGCTGTGGCACGGGCATCCTGCCCGTGGCCGGAGTTTGGCCAATTCGGGATGCCTCAAGCGGCGGCCTGGGTGGCTCTGTGAGGGGCGGCTGAGGTTTGTCGGACTGGAAAGCCAGGTCTGTTTATCTTTTTGTGTTGACAGACAGACATTGAAGACGCACGGTGATCCCATGCCTGAATCCGAATCCACTCCGCGGGACGAGATCCTGGCCGCCTTTGAACTTGTCCTGGACACTCAACTGCGAGCCGTCCGGCGGCTGCGCGGCCCCCGACCGAGGCCGGTGCGCCCAGGTCCACAAGGTCTATCTAATATAGATATGTCCTTCGAAGTGCTGCGGCGCACGAAAGCGCCCTTGCACGTCAACGACCTGATCGTGGCCATCGCCCAAGCTTACGGCGTGCAACCGGCCCGCGATTCGCTGGTCTCCGCTCTGAGCAAAAAGGTGGCCGCCGGCGACCGCTTCGAGAAGCCCGCGCCCAACACCTTTGGTTTGCGTGCCGATGCTCTTGGTTGAATGGCTCAAGCTGGTGGCCCGCTGGGAGGATGTCTTCTCCCAGCAGCGCGTATGTCATCGCGCGCGCCGCTTGGCGCTGGGGCTGCTGGTGGGATTGGGGCTGCGCACGATCACGCGCGCGCTGGGGGCGGTCGGGCGGGAGCAAAAGCCCTGGAGCAGCGACTACCGGGTGTTCTCGCGCAGCCCATGGGAACTGCGGGCGCTGTTTGACCCGGTCGTGACCGAGGTCTTGGCATTGCCGGGTGCGGGGCCACTGGTGGTGGCCGGCGATTACACGCATCTGGTGCGGGCCGGGCGCCACGTTAAGCTCGCCCATTGGACGCGCGATCCGCTTTCGCCACCGTTTCATGTCAATCTGGTGCGTGCCGTGCGCTTCTTTCAGCTGGCCTTCATCGTGCCGTGCTCCCCGGCGGCCCCCCGGGCGGTGCCGGTGGCTTTTGCCGAAAGTCCGGTGCCGCCCAAGCCGGGGAAGCGGGCCGACGAAGCGGCATGGGCCGCCTATCGCAAGGAACAGAAGCGCTCGCCTGCGGCGCTCGCCGCGCGGGCGGAGATCGTCGCGTTGCGGCACTCTCTCGATGAGCATGGCGCAAATCAACGTTCGCTGTTGGTGGCTTTGGACGGCAGTTTTTGCCAGCGACGTTTTCTGGTCGAGCCGATCGCGGGGGTGGAGTTGTTGTGCCGGGCGCGCAAAGATGCGGTCTTGTGCCGGCGGCACCAAGCAGAGGGCCAGCGTTTCTATGATGTGCTGACCTTCACGCCCGAAAGCGTGCGCGCGGACCCAGCGGTACCCTGGCAGGAGGTGACGGCGCGTTTTGGGGCGAAAGAACATCCGTTGCATTACAAGGATTGCGGAGAAGTCTACTGGCGCAACGGGGCGCGGCGTCGGCCGCTGCGCCTGATTGTGCTCGCTCCGCAGCCGTACCGGCGCTCGCCGCAGGGCAAACTGCTGTATCGTGAACCCGGCTACCTGCTCACCACCGACCTGACCACGCCGGCCCCGGTGCTCATCCAGGCCTATCTGGACCGTTGGCAAATCGAAGTGGCGCATCGCGACGAAAAGAGCGTCATGGGCGTGGGGCAGGCGCAGGTGTGGAACGATCGCTCTGTCACCCGCCAGCCGGCGTTCGCAGTGGCCGCCTACGCGTTGTTGCTGCTCGCCGGTATCAAAGCCTACGGGGGACAACGCGGCGGGGAGTTGCCCGACCTGCCCCGGTGGCGCGGCCCCTCGAGCCGGCCTTCCTGCCTCGATTTGATCACCGCGCTACGCAGCCAGCTCGCCGCCCGTCCCGATCTGATGGCGGACTGGCACGGCTCCTTCAGCCTTGGTCATGCCGTCGAGCAGGCCGCCGCTTGAGGCATCCCGAATTGGCCAAACTCCAGGCACGGGCATCCTGCCCGTGGACGCGCGCCAGGCAACATGGGCAAGATGCCCATGCCACTTCCGCCACCGTCAATCGGGAGATGTGCCCGTTTCAGGCCTTTGGCGGGTCTGTTTCTTGCCACGGGCTCCTTTCCGCATAAAATCGACCCCCGGTGAATCTGATCAGAATTTTTCGCGGGAGGCGCGGTGGGGCGGGGCTCTTTTTCGCCGTGCTGCTTTTGCTGCCGGCGCTCGCGTCTCCCATCCGCGCCGGAGATGGCGACCGGATCACGATATCGAACGGCCAGTTCATGGCCGGCGACCACCGCATCTGGATTAATGGAGCCAACACGCCATGGAACAGCTGGGATGACTTCGGCGGGAATTTCGACGCAGCGTGGTGGGACGGCCACTTTCAGGCGCTTCGCGACGCCAGGATCAACGGCACCCGCGTCTGGATCACCTGCAGCGGGGACGTCGGCATCCTCATCGATCCGGACGGCCGGGTGTCGGGGGCCACCCCGGCGCACTGGAATGACCTCGATCGCCTGTTCCAGATCGCCGCGAAACATCAGATCCACGTGATGGCGACGCTGATGTCGTTCGACAACATGAAGAGCGGCAATTCGAACGCCCAGCGATGGAGGAACTGGATCGCCCGCGACAAAAACATCGATTCATACGTCGACGCCTATCTCATCCCGTTTCTGGACCGCTACGGGAAATCACCCTGGCTCTGGTCGATCGACCTGATGAACGAACCCGAATGGGTGCATGAGAACGCCGAAAACGGCCGCGTCCCGTGGGAGCGATTGCAGAGCTACTTTGCCCGCGCGGCCCGCGCAATCCACAGCCACGGCGCCGTCCTGGTCACGGTCGGCTTCGCAATGCTCAAGTACAACAGCGACACCGGCGCGGGATGCCAGGGCAACAAGGTGAGCGATCGCGCGCTCCGGGCGCAGGCCGACGATCCCGGTGCCCGGCTGGATTTCTACACGACCCACTATTACGACTGGAACGGAGAGATCTGGGGCAACGCGCCCGCCCTGTCGCCCGGCGCCTACAAGCTGCCGACCGGCAAGCCAGCCGTGCTGGGCGAAATGCCGGCCCGGGGCACCTCCGGCCACACGACCACCGAGGACTACGAGAATGCCTTCCGGAACGGATGGCAGGGAGTCATGGGGTGGACCTCCAATGGCGTGGATGAGAATGGAAGCCTGGCGCAGCTCGGCCCGGCGACGCGGGCTTTCCGCAACCACCATCCGGCGCTGGTTGACGCCGGTCCGCTCCCCTGAGCCTGCGCCGGCTGCGACCTTGATGTTTGCCTCTTCCCCCAATCCCCGGCACATGCTCATTGCTGGAGCCGCGCAGCCCCGGTCGCATTCCACCCGAAAGTCCGCGGAGGGGCGCCGCAGCTCCGTGGAACATCCCGGTTGACTCAGCCGTGAAGAGGCGAACGCAAGATCTGAATGTGCGTCCAGGGCCGGAGGCCCGCCAGCGCATGTGCACGCGAAAGCGCCGGTATCGCAGCCAGGGCGACGCCCTCGATGCGGCACTGCTCACCGGCACCGAGCGCCACCGCAAGGCCTACCTTTGTCCCCTCTGCAAGCAGTGGCACCTGACGACCGCCTAGGGTCCCGGGCGAAGTCGAGGGAAGGACAGGCCGCGCCGCCTTGGCCTGTCGCGGAATGATGAGAGCCTCGATAAATCCCGCCGTTTTTCCCCCCGGGGCGCAGCCCTCCGTGGCGCTTTGGCTTGCATCACCTGCGCCACGCGCCTTTCATGGAATCCCGTGAAGTACATTTTTGTCACGGGCGGAGTGGTTTCCTCATTGGGCAAAGGCCTTACGGCAGCGTCGTTGGGGGCGCTCCTTGAGATGCGGGGATTGCGCGTGCGCATCCAGAAATTCGACCCCTACCTCAATGTGGATCCGGGGACCATGAATCCCTTCCAGCACGGGGAGGTCTACGTCTTGGACGACGGGGCGGAGACCGACCTCGACCTCGGGCATTACGAACGATTCACCTCCGGCCGGCTGTCGCGGCTCAACAATCTCACCTCCGGCCAGATCTATGAGTCGGTCATCCAGAAGGAGCGCCGGGGCGATTATCTGGGCAAGACGGTGCAGGTCATTCCCCACGTCACCAACGAAATCAAAGCCCGGATCAACCAGCCCGGCGACGGCGCTGACGTCCTCATCACGGAGATCGGCGGCACGACGGGCGACATCGAAGGCCTGCCGTTTCTCGAGGCCATGCGCCAGTTCGCGCTCGAAATCGGACCGCGCGAGGCGCTGTTCATCCACGTGACGCTGGTGCCCTACCTGAGCGCGGCGGGCGAGTTGAAGACCAAACCCACCCAGCAGAGCGTGGCCAAGCTGCGGGAAATCGGCATCCAGCCGCACATCCTCGTGTGCCGGTGCGATCATCCGCTCACGGCGGAGCTGCGGGAGAAGCTCAGTCTGTTCTGCAACGTCCCGGTCAGGGCCGTGATCGAGGAGCGCAACGTCGAATTGTCCATCTACGAGCTGCCGCTCATGCTGCAAAAGGAGGGCCTGGACGACCTCGTGGTGGAGATGCTCAATCTGAAGGCCCCGCCCAACCCGGACAACATCTGGGCGGAGATCCTGCGCCGCATCAAGTCTCCCCGCCACGAGGTTTCGATCGGGGTCGTGGGCAAGTACATCGAACTTCAAGACGCCTACAAATCCGTTTATGAATCGATCACCCACGGAGGCATCGCGAACAACGCCAAGGTGAACATCGTGCGCATCGACGCCGAGGCGCTCGAAGAGAAGGGCGGAACCGCCGTCCTGCAGGGCCTCGATGGCATTCTGGTCCCGGGAGGCTTCGGCGAGCGCGGCATCGAGGGCAAGATCGCCGCGGCGCGGTATGCCCGGGAGCACGGGGTGCCCTACTACGGCCTCTGCCTGGGCCTGCAGGTGGCGGTGGTCGAGTTCGCGCGGAACGTGCTCCACCTCGCGGGCGCAAACAGCACCGAATTCGACCCGGCCACGCCCCATCCGGTGATCAACATCATGGAGGAGCAGAAGAAGATCATCGACAAGGGTGCCACGATGCGGCTCGGCTCCTATGAATGCCAGCTCGTCCCCGGCACCCGCGCCGCCCGCGCCTACAAGGCCGACAGCGTCCGGGAACGCCACCGGCATCGCTACGAGGTCAACAACGACTATGTCAACCGGCTGCAACAGGCCGGCCTGACGGTGAGCGGGCGCAATCCGCGCCGCAATCTGGTCGAGATCATCGAACTCAAGGATCACCCCTGGTTCGTCGCCGTGCAGTTCCACCCCGAGTTCCAATCAAAGCCCAGCTCCGCGCATCCGCTTTTTGCGGCGTTCGTGGCCGCGGCGATGAAGCACCGCGATCGGCGCGGCGCGAAGGGCGGGAAACGGACTTCAAAGGCGGCGAAACGGAAACCCGCCCCCGCCAAAGCTCACCCCGCCGCCATGGGCGCGGCGGGCAGGCCGGCGGAAAAACCGGAGGCCGGGGGAAAATGAGGACAGGCCCGGGCTGACGCCGCCATGCTCTTTGAACCCGCAAAACTCCTCCTGATCGCCGGCCCGTGTTCGCTCGAAAACGAGCGGGTTTGCCGGGCGGTGGCCGGGAGCCTGGCCGCAATCGCGCGGGCCTTTCCGGATCTTAAGGTCGTTTTCAAGGGCTCCTTCGACAAAGCCAACCGCACGTCGGTCGCCGGCCCCCGCGGGACGGGCCTTGACGAGGGCCTGGAATTGCTGGCGATGGTCCGGCGCGACTACGGTTTCCCGGTGCTGACGGACGTCCATGAGACAGCCCATGTGCCGGCCGTCGGCGCGGCGTGCGATGTCGTCCAGATCCCCGCATTCCTGTGCCGGCAGACGGATCTCCTGCTCGCCGCCGCGCGGACCGGCCGGGTGGTCAACGTCAAGAAGGGCCAGTTCCTCTCGCCGCAGGAAATGCCGTTCGTGATCGCCAAGCTGAAGCAGGGTGGTGCGGTTGAGATCTGGCAGACCGAGCGCGGGACCACGTTTGGCTATCAGAACCTCGTCGTCGACATGCGCAGCTTCGCGCTCATGAAGGCGAACGGCCATCCTGCGATCTTCGACGCCTCGCACAGCGTTCAGCTGCCGGGAGCGGCCGGAGGCAGGAGCGGAGGACAGCGGCAGTTCATTCTGCCGCTTGCGCGAGCCGCCCTCGCCGCCGGCGCCGACGGGCTTTTCATCGAGACTCATCCCGATCCCATGGAGGCCATCTCGGACTCCGAGAGCCAGCTGCCGCTCGGTGAACTGCCTGGATTGATCGAGCGTTGCCTGGCCGTCTGGCGGGCGGCGCGGGGCGGCGGCAGCTGATGGAATCGGCGCCGGGCGATTCGCCCGGACATGAGGCCGCCGGCCGGGATGATTTCCGACACACGGCGTTGACCGCGCTGTTTGGGCTGCATTACGATCGGCTCCGAAAACCATCGCATTGCATGGAATCCATTCTAATTGACCTGCCGGTTCCCTCGATGGGCGCCACAGTGAATGAGCTCACGGTGATTGATCTCCTGGCCGCGCCCGGGATGGGAATCACGAAGGGACAGAAACTCGCCGAGTTGGAGAGCGACAAATCGGTGTTCGATTTCGAGGCGCCCTGCGACGGGAAGATCGTCGCCGTGCAAGGGCGGGCGGGGGATGTCCTGCCGTCCGGAGCGCCGTTTTTGCGGATCGAGACAGCGGATCAAAGCCTCAGACACCTCGAGGTGAAAGAGCCGGGAGCCGGGAATCAGGAGCCGGCGGAAACCGGAGAGCGGAAACCGGATGCCGGAAGGTCCTGCGATGAAACACCGGCAACGGAGAGCGCAAGTCATAAATCGAAAATCGAAAAGCAGAGTGGTCCACCGTCTTTGACACCCGCCTCTGTCCCGGGCGCACCAACCCAATCCGGTCTCCGGTCTCCGCTTTCCACTCTCCAATGGACTCCGCGCGCCATGAAGCTCGCGCAGGAGGCCGGCCTGGACCCTGTGGCGGTCGCGGATATTCCGGCGACAGGTCCGGGAGGGCGGGTTTCCGGCGACGATGTCACCCGTTACCTGGCGGAGCGTGGCGGAGCGAGATCCGCGGTTCCGGGCGCCGGCTCCCAAACAGCCGCGGATGCCTTCGCGGCCTTTGCCGCCGAGACCGTTTGTGTCGCGGGGATCGGCTTCGCGGTGCCGGACAAGATCCGGCCCAACAGCGAGATTTTGAAGGCATTCCCGAACATGACGGAGGCGGAGATCGTGAAGCTGACGGGGATTCAGGAACGTCGCTGTGCCGCCGGGAATGAAACCGCAACCCATCTCGCGGCCGTCGCCGTCCAACACGCCCTGGCCCGGGCGCGTATTCATGTCGGCGAGATCGACGGCATCATCATGGCGACGCTGTTGCCCGATCAGCCGGTTCCGAGCGCCGCGAGCGGCCTCGCCCGGCATCTTGGGATCAAGACCGCGCTGGCCTTCGACCTCAATGCCGCCTGCGCCGGATGGCTGTACGCCCTGGAGGTCGGTCGCGCCCTGATCCGCGCCGGTGCGGCGCGCCGGCTTCTGGTCGTCACCGCCGAACTGCTTTCGCGCATCACCAATCCGAACGATCACGGCACGGCGTTCCTGTTCGGCGACGGCGCGGGGGCGGCGGTTTTGATCGATGCGGCCGGCGGACATCGGCTCAGCCCCATGCATTTGAGCGGCGATGCATCGTTCTTCAATGCGATCCAGCGGACCGGGGGCGGTGCGATGCGGCCGGTGCCGCAGGCCAATGGCGACGACCTGCATCGTTTCTTCCTCGAAATGGACGGGGGGGTTGTCTTCAAGAACGCGGTCATCGCTTTTGGCAACATCATCGAGGACACGTTGCGGCGGCACCACATGAAGCCGGAGGACGTGCAGTGGGTGGTGCCCCATCAGGCCAATGCCCGCATCCTGAAGGCGGTGAGCAAGCGCGTCGGCATTCCCTTCGAGAAATTCGTCGTGACCATCGGCCGGTACGGCAACACCTCGGCGGCATCGATTTCCATGGCGCTCGGGTGGGCGGCCGAGGAGGGCGTTTTCCACGACGGCGACAGGATCGTCTGCTGCGCCGTGGGCGCGGGCTTCACCTACGCCGGCGGATTGCTCACCTGGTAGCGCGGCCGCGCCGGGCGGTTGGAGGGCGCCTGTCAGCGGGGGCCGGCTCCAGCGCAGGCCACCGGGCCGGGACTCAGGGATCGCGCGTGGCGGCGCCGGCGAATGCGCGCGCCTGGGCGGCCACGCGCTCGACCGTGAACGGAACCGCCGCCTCCACCGCCGGCGTCATGGTCGTGCCGAGCGTGAACGGATCCGCGACCTCGACGGCGAAGATCCGGACGCTTCGCGGCATCCCGACGCCGAGCTTTTTTCCCAGGGCGAGCGTCTCGCCGATCCCCAGAAAATGCGGCGAGGTCGTGAGCGGGCGGGCAGGGTCCCCGGCGGCAAACTCGTGGATGTGGCCGGGCGGCGCGCCGCCGGTCTGCACCGAGTCGACAAGCACGACGGCTTCGCGGCCGGCGATCTCGTCGAGGAGCGCGAGCCCCATCTCCGTGGTTGCCTTCACCTCGATGTCGGGCAGACCGGCCACCTCGGCCCGCACCGCTGCGGCGACCCGCAACCCGACTGCGTCGTCGGTCAGAATGTCATTGCCCAGACCGAGGACGAGGATTCGGGGAGTTGAATCGGGCATGGGAGGACGCCGGACGGAAGGTCCTTTCAGGGTCCGTCGCGGTCGGGTCAAAGGCAAAGGGAAATCCGCCGGCGGCAATCCTGTATCCGCCAATCCACGACGCCAGCGCGGACCTGCCCGCGTCGATCACGGCCGCCCCGGGTGCGAACCGCGGTCCCGGGGTGCGCAAGGCGCTCGTTCCGCCGGCATTCCCGCCGCCCTGCGCCCGGACATCAATCCCTCGCCGCCGGCCGGGCACAAGGCTGCGGGAGACCGATCCGGGCAGACACCCCGGCACAACCCTCAGAACGCCGGGAATCATGGCTGCGGCGGCTCGTAGTCCTGGACGCCGATCACCAGCGCGCCCGGACCGGCGTGCGTCCCGATTGCGATGCCGGTTTCCACCAGCCAGATGCGGTCGATGTTGCGGACCCTGGCGAGCAGGCCGGCCTGCACGCGCTCCGCGTCTCCGGCGCAATCGCAATGCCCGACGATCAGCCGGTAACGGCGCTCCGGGTTCAGCCGGCGCGCGATCGCGCGGGCGAACCGCTCCGGCAGGTTGTAGCGCCCAAACAACGCGCCCATGGGGCGGATCCGGCCGTCGGCCCGGTTGTGGAACAGGACCGACAAATGCAGCAGGCGCGTCAGGGTCAGCGCCATCCGCGGCGCCCTCCCTCCGCGCACCGCGTACCGGAGGTCGCGGGCAACCGCATAGAGCGCCGTGCGCGAACGCATCCGTTCCAGGCCGTCGAGGATGCGCGACACGCCGAGTCCCGCCTCCGCCGCCTCCGCGGCCCAGATGGCCATCAGGGCCTGCGGGCCGGCGGCATGGCCGCTGTCGAAAATGCTGATCCGGTCCGCGTGGGCGCGCGCCGCGGCGGCCGTGGCCGATTGGAGCGTGCCCGAGAGGGCCTGCCCCAGGGAGACGTTGACCACACGCTCGTGGTGGGACAACAGGAATTCGAACATGCGCCGGAAATCCCCGGGCGGCGGCTGCGAGGTGCGCGGCGGCACGGGGCTGGCCCGCATCTCGTCGTAGAGCTCGCGCGAGGTGATCGAGACTCCGTCGACGAAATCGCTCCCGCCGATCGACAGCCGCTGGGGCACGATATGAAGGTTCAGCCGGTCCAGCGCCTCGGCCGGCAGGTCGGCACCGGAGTCGGTGACGATCGCCACCGGCCGCCGCCCTGCCGCCGACGGTGTGCGCATGTCGGCCGACCTCTCCCGCGACACCGTGCCGAACCGCGCCGCGGTGGCAAAGAAGGGCTCCGGATCGCCGATGTGCGCGTGGAGGCAGACCCTGCCACGGGAGCCGGCGATCACGAGGCGCGAAAGCGGAAGCGCCATGAGGGCCGCCTTCAGGGCCCTTCGATCAACGACGCCGGCGCTGACCACGTATTGAACGCAGTAGTGATGTCCGGCGTCATCCGCGCATTCTTGGGGGGCGTCGACCCCGGCCACCGAAAACTCCTCGGGCAGCTCGCCGTTCCATACGCCGCGGCCGCGCTCGATGTAGTCGGCGACACCCTCAAGCAGGCTGACGAACCCGAGCGCGCCCGCGTCGACGAACCCCGCCGAACGCAACACATCGAGCTGATCGAGCGTCCGGCGCAGCGCCTCCCGGGCCCTTGCAAGGGCGGCCCGGAAGCAGGCGCGGATGTCCTGCACCCCGGCCCCGGCCTGGATCTGCATCTCGTCTGCGAAGGCCTCAATGACGCTCAGGATCGTGCCATCGACGGGTTTGGCCATCGCCTTCCGGGCGCGGCATGATCCGCTCGCTGCGGCCCGGGCCATAACCTCCGGCGTCGGTTGCCGTACCGGCTCAAGCACCTCCGCCATCCCCTGGAAGAAATGCGCCAGGATCGCGCCCGAATTCCCGCGCGCGCCATCGATTGCCTCGTCCGCGGCACGCCGCAGGACCTCGCCTGCGGTGGCGAAGCGCGGTTTCCTCACACCCTGCAGCACCGCGCCCAGCGTGAAGGCAAGGTTCGTGCCCGTGTCGTAATCCGCAATGGGAAAGACGTTGATGCGGTTGATCTCGTCGCGCTGCGCAATAACCCGCCGGATTCCCACGATGAGCGCCCGCCGCGACGCATGAGGGGAGAGATGCCGCGCGCTCATCGCCGCCGGCCGCCGCCCGTTTGGCGCGGACCGAAGAGATCAACCCCGGACATCGCCGGCAGGGGGGCAGCAGTCGCCGGCAAGACGAGCTCCCTGCAATGCCTGGAGGAAGCCAAGGCGTGGAGGCGTGGCTGGAGGCGGACGGCGCGTTGAGGCGGTAGCCGGAACATCGAGGGTCAGGCTGGCGGAATCCTGCCGCCGACACGAGGCCAATTCCTGCCCCCTCCCGAGTTTCCCCGGTCGGGCTGCGTCTCCGCCATTGCCTTGGCGGGCGCCGTGTCTTCAGATCGGGACATTGATCCAACCCCGATCGTCCCCGCCAACTGCCGGTCGCTTCTCGGCGTGAGGGAAACCGAGCATGCCATCAAGGCGCTCAAGGATTTCGTCGAACTCAACCTGGCGACCGAGCTGAACCTCAGCCGCGTCACGGCGCCGCTGTTCGTCAAGGGCGGCACCGTCGGGGTGTGCCAGCAACTTCACCTCCACATCTTCACGCACCTGCTGCCAGTCTTTTTTCTCCAGCAGGGCCGCTTCGAACTGGCGCAACTGCGCCTTCGGCGCGCCGACGATGTAGAACGCTCTGCGCTCGCGCAAGAACGCAAGGTCGGCCTCGCTGACCATCCCCCGGTCGAGCACCCAGATCCGCTCGGCCCGGCCGTATTTTCCCTCCATGGCTGCGACGATCTCTGGCACGGTGGTCACGTCGGTGCGGTTGCCCTTGAACACTTCGTAAGCAAGCGGCAATCCCTCGGGGCTCACGACCAGTCCGATGCACACCTGCGGGCAATCGGGCCTATTGTCGCGCGAGTAGCCGCGGGCCGCCAGCGTGTTTCCCTTGGCCTGCCCTTCGAAAAAGGTGCTGGTGACGTCGTAGAGCAGGAACTCGAAGCGCACGCCAAACCAGCTTTGGTAGCGCGCGAGCAGGTGGGCGGTGAGTTTCTCCTTGTGGGCGTGGAGCGCATCCAGACCGCGGTAGAGCCGGTCGTCGTTGATCTGCGCCCAGTCCACGCCCAACAGATCGTCGAGCGCGGTGCGCTGGAACCAGCGCTCGGCCACGCCCAGTTCGCTGGGCTGCCCGCAGAAGCGCGCGACCGTCAGTAGGCAAGCCACCGTTTCCCACGGCACCTCCTCGCGTCCCTCGACAAGGAGTTCGCCCAACACGGTGTGCAGCCCGAGCCGGCGCCACAACGCCAACGCCACATAGACCGCGCCAAACTCGCGGACCCGTCCCACGCGTGCCCCGCGCACGTCCACCTCACGCCAGCATGGCGCCGCCGTCGCGGGCGCCACGCCGGGCAGCGGTAATCGCTGCGCCGAAGGCCGGCCCTCCAGCAGCGCATCGATGTCCTCCCAGCCCTGCTGCTCGGCCGCGTCGGGTCCTGGCAACTTGCCCAACGTCGCCACCGTATGCTGCCGCGGTCCGCGCGTCGTGCGCACCGACTCCACCAACGTCCAGCACTCGTAGGTCTGCCCATCGACGATCCGGCGGTTGCGCCTCAAATACACGAGCCTGATTATGCCCCAGGCACCGCGGCAAAACAACGGGCTCTTCTCCACTACACGCCCTTGCCCTGTTCAGCTCAGAGTGAAGCCAGCTCAGAAAACCCGCAAAAAAACTGCTTCGAAGCTCCGAACTGCGGAAGACGGGTTAACACGATCTCAACGGGATCGAAAAGCCCGTGGCGTTTCCGGTCAAGGACATGGCCGGCGTCCGGGCGGAGATCGTGCAGTCACTCGCAAAGTGGAAGCGTCTGCAGCTCGCCGAACTCGGCTTCAATTCGGGGTACAGGCTCTACACCGACGTGAATGCCATCCCCGCCCGCCGAAGGCTCGGCGCAGGCAGGCGTGGGATTGAGAAGGGCAGGGGTCGGAGGCCGGTTCGGAAGATGCGCCGAGTTGTCGAGAGTCAAAACCCGACGTCTTCTGGCTGCCGCCACATCAACCCCAGCCCCAGATCCTGACCCGATCCGGCTGGCCTCTTGCCACAACTGGAATCGACCGGACCCTTCCCTGGGGTTTGCTCAAGGCGGGTTTGGGTGGGGAGGGTTGTCGATTGCGTTTTTGATCGCATCGCCGGCATGGTGGAGCCCGTCCTCGATGACTGCCGCGGGCGAATTCAAGTCCTGGAGGTCGACGGTCACCGGGAATAGGTGTTGTGTGGCACAGACAGAGGTGAAAACGCGGGGCGGCGACACGGTCGGAGCATCAACGCCCAGCTTGCGGCAAAGCAGCGTCCAGCCTGAATCGGGATTATTCGTCAACGGTGCTTCCGGCAACGACCTGACGTGGTTGGCGGACCAGCACAGTTCATCGTCGACATCGCTCGCCATGAGCGTTCCCGGGCAGATGGGCACCGACTGATCGGGAGCATTCGGGGGATTGTAATACTCATCGCGCAGATAATACCGCCAATGCATGATCTCATGCGCCAGCTGGTGCCCCTGGTCGGGGAGACTGTCTCCGCCTTCCGTCCACCACGATTTCTTGAAAAACATCACCCGGACTCCCCAGCTGGTGTGCGCGCTCTCTTGGACGGGATCCGGCAGATTGATGATGCCGCCTGGCAGATCGGTGATGAGCGGGGGTGTCAGCCGGATGCGGGCGTGGCAGCTCGTGATCCGAACCTGATCGGCGGTCGCCTGACAGAGGAAATAGTTTGCACTGTCGACGATCTGCCGGAGTTTCCCGTTAAAATCGTCATCGCTGTCAGCATAGTCCTCCCTCCGTCCGATAAAATCGAGGTTGAGCCCGATCCGGTCGCGGACATGGCCCACAAACAGCCGCACACGACCGCCCCTTCCGCCGTTGCTGAGGCGCAGGAGCAGATGCCGGTCCGGTCCGGCAAGCGTGCCAGGGATCTCCAGGTATTGCACACCGGTGCCGGTTGTGGAGAGAACCGCATGCGAATTGTCCGCCAGAAACGAGTCGCCCTCCCTGAACACCTGCAGGGTCCCCGGGCCGTCGACAATGACATCGGTGGCGTCGGAAGAGCCGGGTTGTACGGTATAGGTCAGGAAGTAGCTGAGGTTTCTGCCCTGCGGGAAGAACATCTCGACCGGCGCGTTGGGCTGGATGGGAAATGACTTCATGTGCGTTCCTAAATGTTCTTCGACGTCCGCAAAACCTTCTCCGGCGCCATACACGATCTGCAATTGCTGCACCGAGAAATAATCTTTCACCCGTTCATTGATCGTCATCACCGCGCCGTCCGCGGCAATGGTGACGGACTTGGCCGGCCCGTCGCCGGTCCATTGCACATCTGCGGGGAGGGCGCTCCCGTCCGGAGCGGCGAGATGGATGTCGCCGAACGCCGAGGCATCGTTTGCCTTGAGGGTGAGGGTGAACGTCTTGACCGCCTGCCCGGCGTACAGCATGACATGACGTCCGTTGAGCAAGTCGGCGTAGGTGGCGGCCGGGTTGGAAATGGTCACGGTCGTGTCGGTCGGACAACCGGTGAGAAGAACGCCGGAAAGAATCGCCAGCAGGGCAAAGCCAGAAAGACGCGACCGGTTCCGGTTTCCCTGTCCCCCAGAGAAAAGGGTTGCCAAAGGAGGTTCTGATTTCCGGTGACCGGGGTTTGGGAGAAAGGACCTGCGCGGCGTTGAAGCACGTTGTTTGCAGCCCTCTGTGATGCGGAATGCGAAAAAGAAACAGGACAGGCAACCATCAGGACGCGGGACGCCAGGATTGGGCGGGTTCACGAAATTCTATTTTGCCGGCGAGTATTCAGACGGGCAAGAACATTACCATCATCGGAACGTCGATGCCTTCACCAGAAGATCGTGCCATTGCCGATTGTCGATCTTCTCTGCCGTGCCGCCAAGATGGACCGCCTGGTTGAGCGCCGTGTATCCGAGGGCGTCCTTCCTGTCGGAAAGCAGGCCGGCGGCCGACAGCAGTTTGGCGACCCGCCCGCGTCCCCAGAGTTCCAAGTCGAGGCTGAGCGGTTGCGCGCGCAGCGGACTCTCCCCGACGCGGCCGATCTGTCCATGACCCGTGAAACGCACATCTCCGGCGTTCACCGCGATGTCCGAGATCCGGATGGCGCCGTCGGCCCCGCGCACTGCTGTAAGCGTGGCCTGGTCAACGCCGATCTCGGAGAGCGCGTTGATGACGTTGATCACCGCCTGGGCCGCAGGGCTTACGGACTTTCTTCCGGATCCCGCCGTATCATCCGCGCCGAAGAACCTGCCGACCCCCGAGCCCACCCTGCCGAGGGCGTCCGATGCCGATGATTGTTTCTCCTGCGGAATCGCCTCGTCGATGTCCGTCTTGAAGACGCGCACGATTGCAGCCACGCTCGTGATCCGGAACTCCTCCTGCATGCGGCCGGCCAGATCCTCCAGGCTGTTCCCGCTTCCGCTCAGCGTCATTTTGATGGCGAAACGGCCTTCGATGGCAGGGTCTCCTCCGGAGGCCGGCACCGGGAAAAGCGGCGCCGGGTCGATCTGGTCGAGGGACGCCGCTGCCTTCAGGCTGTACGGCTGCCCGGCGGCGGCATCGAACGAGATGGATCCCTGCACGTTCGTGAACCGTTTCCCGGCATATCCTCCGCGTCCCTCGCTGAGGCGAACGGCGCCAGGCGCCACCTCCGCGGTGCCACCAATGTCTTCGAAGACCAGATTCCCGGCCTTCAACCGGCCGAACGCGACCGTCACCTGCCCGGTCAAGCCGCCCCAGAAGGGGGTCCGGCCGCGTGTGCCGCCAGGAGTCGCGGCCCCGGAATCGACAGCGGGAGCCGTCTCCCCCAACGCCATCAGCGGGGCGGCGAGCAGACGCAGATGATCCAGCACGACGTCCTCCCCGGTTAGCTTCAGGTGAAAAGGTGTCGCGGTTCCATCGTTGATCAATGTCCCCTCGGCCGCCAGGTCCGAAGCCCCCACCGGGGAGACGATCTTAATCGGTGCGTTGAATATGATTCTCCCCGGATCCAGGGTTGCCTGCACACTCGCGGTGACGGAGTCGCGCCCACCGCTTCCGGCAGCCGCCAGCTTGCCCTCAACTTCGACAGAACTTCCGATCTTCGCGGAAAACCCGCCGGACGCCGTCCGGCAGTCAAGCCCGCTGAGATCCGGCACGAGCGACCGGGCTGCGAGGGCCTGGAGGTCGGCGCTCCATGTTCCCGCGATGGCAAGAGGCTCGTCCGTTGCCGCAGTCCGTGATGCAACGGCATCAATGGTTGCAAGATTGACTCCGCCGCTGCTGACAACGAGAGGGACCGCATGGACCTGCCATCCTTGGGCACCGTAGGCCGCCTGCACGGTCGCCGACAGATCGAGGGGCCCGGCCAACGCGCGATCCGCGCGCTTCAGGCTGACGCCGGATGCGGCGAACGGTCCATTTGAACGCACGGCAAAACCGTCCTTTTCCGCGCGGAGCACGAGTTCGCCGGTTGCATTGCCGCTGGAAAGCGCGAACTCATCTGCGGCGTCGGAAAGCAGCGCCAGGGGGAATTCACGGATCGAGACTGTCATCCAGTCCGCCGCCGGATCCGCCGGTCTGGCCGCGCCCGAATTCAAATCGACGTCGAAGGGCTGGAGCGTCTGCGCCACGGCAGCCGGCCCGGTGCCCGTCGCCGTAACCCGCAGACGGTCCACATGGAGCGACCTTCCGCTCCAACTCGCATCAAAGCCGGTCTCCAGCGCGACCTCCCCAAGACGCTCCAACGCAGGGGAAATGACGTCGAGACGGCTCGCAGCGACGTTCAGGCGGCCGGCCGCGTGCACGTGCGCCAGTGCGGCATCGGCGTCGAATCTGCCCTCGCCAGTCGCGACAAATCCCGGCAGCGAAGCACCGGTTGCAAACAGAGCGGCATCCGCATCCTTCATGTCGACCTTCCATGTCCCCGACAGCCTGTCTGCGGCATCCGGAAGGCGTGCAACGACCGCTGCCAGCGGCTGACCACCGCGGTTCAACGCCAGGGCAATCGTTCCTGCGCCGGTGCCGGCGTCCGCCATCACATCCTCGGACAACGCAAGCCCTTCGGGAAACGAACCGCCGTTTGGGGTGAGATCGGCCTTGAACTCGGCGCGGTGGATGGCCCGCGGGGAGTTCATCGCCAGCGCAAGGCTGCCGTGGGCGGTGAATGCAAACGCCGATGGAGGAGCGTCCAGATTGTTGTCGCCTGTGGCATCGATCGCAAACACACCCTCGCGCCCGGCCGCCATGCCGCCGCCCTTGACGGACACATGCACCCGGCGCGTACCGTCGCTCCCCGGCGTGGGGATGATGACATCGCCCTCCAGTTCGAGGCCGTCAAGGGACACATCGCAGAAGAATGCAGCCTGTTTCAAGGTCGAGCGGAAGAACCGGACCATGGTTTCTGCGGAGATGACCGCAGCCCCCGCCAGCGCCGCGGGGCGCCCTGCGGCCTCTGACGCCGATTCCGCCTGTCCGCCGGCAGCCTTCAGGGCAGCGAGGTGACTCAGATCGAGCGTCCAGCCCTTTGCCACCAGACTCCGGATGAAAACCCTCTTGTTCAAAAGCGCGTTTATGATCGGGAGCCTCGCCTCGACGGACGGCATCGTGAGGACCGCGTCGCCAGCCTTTACCGTCAGGTTGGCGGCCTCCACCCTTCCGAATCTCGCCCACAGGTAATCGATCGATATCTGGGCTCCCGGTTGCCTGCCCAACAACCACTGTGCAGTCCATGTCTGGGCGTTGGGAAAGAAGGCGATCGCGACAAGCATGACGGCAAGTGCGAGGACCAGAACCAGACACTGAACAAGGAAGCGAAGGAATCTCACTGGGATGCGCAGCTGATCAGACATTCCGCCCCGGCCGGGGTTTCATCGGGCCAAGCCGCAGCCCGGGCGCCGGCCTGTGGCAACGGTTGTTTGATTTCGTGTTCCGATGCAAGACGCATCAGGAGAAACGCCGGCAGAAGAATCCCCGGCCCTGCGAGCCGCACGTCAAGGCGGTGACAAAACGCGAGATCCGACCTCTTCCGATTGCCGCCCTTGCTGGCCGGCAGACTCCGGCACACCGGAGTCTGGGCGGCGCCCGCCGTCCAGAAGACAGAAAACCCGGTCCAGAGTATTCCGAACAACACGGCGGGCAGTGCCCTCCGCAGTGGCGCAAGGAGGCAAAAACAATGTTGCAATATTTTCCGGAACATAGAAAGACAGCAGGCAAGAGCACTTGGGCCTCCGTGAAAAAGAGTCCCAACCGCCTTCCCGTCCCGCCGCGGTCAACCCGCCCCGGGGCGGGCGTCAAACTCCGACCACCGAAAAAAACGGAACGCCATGCCCTGGAAACATGATCCCCCTGCCTCACAACCAAGAAACGCCGCCACTGGCCCGAAGGCTCCGGTAAAGACCCTCCGCCTTGGCCGCATCAAGGCGGCCATTTGGGAGAACGAGTCCGACAACCAGAAGTTCTTCAACGTGACCTTCGCCCGCGGCTACATGGACGATGCGAAGAACTGGCACGACAGTGACAGCTTCGGGCGCGACGATCTTCTGCTCCTCGCCAAGCTCGCCGATCAAGCGCACACCTTCATCTTTGAGCAATGCGCTCATGCAAAGGCTGAGCCGGGTGGGTGATCCTGGATCCGGTGTGTGACCGCCGGCTCCGTCCGCCCACAGGATCGGGCGGTCGGGCGCGTCGAGACCAACGCGCTCCAACCGGAATGGCTTCCCGTCTCCTAACGGCAATGGCGGACAGGGGACTGAAGCGCCTGCCGGACGAACCCGCGGCCCAATTTGCCTGCGTCAAACCATCGATAAAATGCAAAGTTTAGCCCCTTCGGATTGGCCTGCCGGATTGGCCACATGAACGGTCCTAGAAAAGAGGGCTCGCGTGGGTCCTGCCGTATTCGTCCCGGGGAAAGAGATCAGTGTTGATATCTTCCCCGCTTGCGACGATGCGCTGCCGCTCAGCCCCGTTGATCGGCTTGACCTCGACTTTGTTGAAATACTCCAACACCTGCTCTTGCAGCGAGGAAAACCCGGACCGGGCTATGTAACGCTGGGCCGACTCGCTCGCCAGCCAGGCGAGGCAGGCCTGCCGGTTGAACAGGATCGGCTGCCGGCTTCCCAGGATAAAACCGGGTGCTCCGGAAAGATCGAAACTGAGGACATAGGGAAACGCGGCGATGGCCGTACGGCGCGTCCGCTCCGTCGGCACATAGGTGCAGACAATACCTCCTGGCTTCAACCTGCTCAGGCAGAGCTCGAAAAACTCCTTCGAGTACAGATTCCCGCTGTTGGCCATCCACGGCTCGAGGGCGTCGGCCTCGATCACGTCGAAACGCCGGTCCTCCAGACGAAGGGCCAGCCGGCCGTCCGAAAAGACAAGGTGCATCCGTGGATCCTTCAGGAGATCCTGCAAACCGGGACAAGGAAACCAGCGGTCCCGGTAGCGTTCGATACAGGCGTGCTCCGGCCGGGCGATCTCATAGACGTCCAGCAACCGCAATGCCGGAGCGCTGCCAACGCCCCATGCAGTCGTGCCTGTGCCCAGCCCGACGACGAGTACATCCTTCGGATCGGAATGAACCAGTACGGGGATGCATCCGAGCAGGAAGTGGTCGGGGCCGTACGGCAGGGAGCTATGCCCGGCTCCATTCACCCGGAGAATGGCGCCTCCGTCAGTCTGCTTCTGCAGCGCCACGACGCTGGAAGCATCCTCTGACAGGATCACCCTATCGGAGGTGGTTCCGTGGATACTGGACCAGAAACGGTCCCGCCCCGGAATTCCGCCGGCGAGAAGCAGCGATATTAAAACCACGGAGACGACCAGGGCGCGCCGGCGCCTGCCTCGTTCCCGCAACGCCGCCCGGAGTGCGAAGCAGGATCCGAGGAGAATGAGAAGCATTAACCCGATTTCCGCTACTGGGGCATCAAAAAAACACAAGTTGTTGATTCATCGCCCGGTTTTTCAAAAGGTCGGGACTACATCGGCGATTTGCCCCCCGGATATCGTATCTTGGGAGGAGGTTGCGGCGGAAGGGATAGATTGAGTTTTTCCAGGAGCAGCGAGATGTCGGTGCTGGGCTTGGTGTGCCGGATCAGTAGCAGTTCGCGGCCGTCGGCGGTGGGGATGCACACATCGAGCATTTGGATAGTGGCGAGTTTTTCCAGGACCACCCGTGGCATCAGCCCCGAGGCGTGACCCCGAAGCTGCTGGCGCAGGGTGATCGACAAGCAGTAGGCAAGGAAGGCGACGAACAGGTGTGCCTCGATGCGCTCGGGCTTGTGATGATAAATGGGGCGCAAACCCAGGTCACTCTTGAGAGTCCGGAAGGCTTCCTCGACGAAGACCAGTTGCATGTAGCAGTGCCAAATCAGTTCAGGGTCGTCAGCCGGGAGGTTGGTGCGCAACAGGTAGCGGCCCTCGCGCTGGCGCACCGCGCGCAGCGCCACCCGGTCAAGCTTGAAGCTCAAGATGCCTTCGGCCGAGACTTCGGCGTGGACCAGTCCCGTGACGACGCGGCCGGCGCGGTCCTGCGCCGCTCCGAGTTTTTTGAGCAACAAGTCCCGCGGCGGCGCCTGCTTCTGCAAATCGGCCAGGCGTTTCCAGTAAACCTTCAGCCGGCGTTTGCGCATGCCCCGCTCCTTGCCCTCGCGCGCCCCGCTGTGGGCCAGGACGTAGACTTCGCCGTCCTGCGGCAGAAGCTTCACGCGCAACTGTGGCCGGACGTTGTGCCACGGCAACTCCGCCAGGGTTGACTCCAGCCTGGTGAGACGGCCCTTTGGCGTGCCCACAAGGTAACGCACCTGGGCGTCAGCGGCGCGCAACTCGGTGAGGACTTCCTCGGTGGGGATACCGCGATCCATGATCCAGATCCGCTCGGCTTTGCCGAAACGGCGCTGGATCGTCTCGATCATGCCGCGCAGGGTCGTCTTGTCGGCCGTGTTGCCGGGAAACATCTCATAGGCCAGCGGCAGGCCCTCGGGCGTGACGACCAGTGCCACCACCACTTGGACACAGTCACCGCGTTTGTCGCGGCTGTAGCCGAACCGTCTGGGGTCCTCCTCGCTTTCGGGAACGTCGCATTCGAAATAGGTCGAGGTCAGATCGTAGAGTAAAACCTGATACGTCGCACCGAACAGGTCGCACCAGCGCTGCCGCAGGTGCCCGAAGAGTTCTTCCTTGAGCGGCAAAACCAGATCCAGGCAGCGGTACAGCGTGTCGTCCTGCACGGCCCGCGCGTCCACATCGAGCAGATCGCCGAGCGCGGTCGTGGAAAACCACTGACGATGCAGCCGCCACTCGCTGCCCGGCGACAGCAGCCGGTAAACCGTGAGGATGCGCAGTACCTTTTCCCAGTCGGTGCCCTCGCGGTTGAGCGGCAGGCGGGAGCCGAAAAAATCATCGAGGTGCAGCGTGCGCCACAACTCGTCGGCCAGCCAGCACGCGCCCCATTGGCGCGGATGCTCCAGGCTCAGCTCGCTCAACCGCACCTGCAGCGTGTCCACACCGCCCGGCGGGGGCGTGCGGTCCGCGGGAAACAACGCCAGTTGCCGCGCCTCCCCATCGCGCTCATCAACGACGGCAATTGTCCGCTCCCAGGCAACCCGCTGGCTGTCGTTGATCTCCCCCAGGTACAACACATGCCGGTGCGCCACCTTGTTTCCGCCGTAACGATGGCTCTCCACGATCGACCAACTGCGATGTGTTTTCCCGTCCTTTCGCCGTGTCCGGCATTTGAGGAACATGCCCGCAGTTTACCCGATTCGCGCCGTGTGCGGAAGGGACTAGGTCGGGACTACACGCACTTTGGAAAACATCATCGATGCAGCTCAACGACTTGCACCGCGACAACCCCCGAAAAAAGCCATTTTTCGTTCCCAGTAGCGGAAAAAAGGTTAAGCTGGCTGGCGTTCCTAGAAACGCCAGCAACAGCGCGCCCGTGAGATAGCTGCCAAGAATGGAACCAGCGATGTTCGCGGTCTGGATCACGCCCACCCGCCAGCCGACAGAACTGAATCGGGTCTGCACCGCCTTCTGGATACATGCGAAGGTGAACCCTATCAGGAAGGTGGGCGCCGCCAGGAGCCACATTGGAAGAAACACATAAACCTGGGCGGCGCGGATGAGCGGAACGGACATTCCGCAGCCGCGCAGGAACTGCGCCCAGGCTGTTGTCATGTCCACGCTCTCGCCGCCGTCCACGGACCAGAATGGATGCAGGCTCCGCAGGAACCAGCCGTCGGCGGGAAGATGAAGAAGCAGGATGACGGCCAGAGCCGAGACCACCGTGATTCCCCATTGGCCCCAGAGGAAGAAGCGATCAGGATCGCGGACGCGCTGGATGGTGACTGCGCCGACAATGCTCCCGGCTGCGAGAAAGAAGAGGTATACCCCGAGCAGGTGGCCGAAGGTGTGGGGGTTCGATTTGATGACGACATCCAGCATTCGGAACCAGAGCAGTTCCAGCGAAAGTGCGATGAATCCCGACAAGGCGTACAGCCCGATCCAGAGCTTGAGGGTATTCTTCTCGGACGGGAGTTCGCCGGCCAGAACGCCTGCAGCGGGGATGGCTGCTTCCGCCGCGGGTTCCTCCGGCTCTTGGTCGCATCGAATCGACCGCGCAATCAAGAAGGCTCCTGCTGCCACGATGAAATTGAGCAGGCTGCCCAGGCGAACCGAGCCAACGAAACCGAGCCGGCCGATCAAGAACCACACGGTGACGAAGGCACCCAACGCCGATCCCAGCGCGTTCATTCCATAGAGCAGCCCGACAACTCGCGCTGCATGCCTGGTGTCCCGCACGAGTCCACGAGCCAGAAAGGGCAGGGAGGCCCCCATCATGAAGGTTGGGAAGACCAGCAGAAGCAGATGCACAAGGGGCAGAGCCGCCGGAAAGCGGACGAGGAATCCGAGCCGGAGGTAGGCCAGATCGTAGTAAATCCATGGGCTGGCCAGCGCGAATAGCCCGATGAGCAATTCACAAAGCCCGAAAGCGAACACCGCGCGGCTGCGCCCAAGCCGGTCCGCGAGTCGCCCTCCGGCGAGGCTCCCAAGGCCAAGCCCCGCCATGAAGGCCGTCACGATGATGGTGATGGAGTAGATGTGCACGCCGGAGAATATGGCGAGGATCCTCTGCCAGATCACCTGGTAGAGAAGCGCAGCGAATCCGGAGAGGACGAAGCAGGACGCTGCGAAGAGGAGATGGCGATTCCACGACGGCGAGGCCCCGGCTGGTGCAGTGCTGTCGGCAGGTGTTTGCGGATCAGATCCGTTCATGGGCAACACTCCATGTGTGCGCAGCCAATCCCTGTTCGCTGAAGGGGCAGCCGGACGGGACCTGCCTTTCGGTTTTGGAGCGGAGGATGTATCCCACCATGGGGGGAGCCGGATAGTTTCTGGTTTTTACCACTCATGTCATATGAACGCCGAAAGTTCGGCCGTTCAGATCATTCTTGGACGAGTTCCCGGACAAGCTTATTATCGGGGCCGTACATGCGGACTTTGAGCGGAGCATGGCCGGGCAGGGTATGCGCGGCGCCGCCGAGGCAGGGATCGTGAGCGCCAATTGGCGCCAGGCAAGAGACGAGACCTGACGTGAATGGCGCTTAGATAAGGCGCAAGACTTTCTTGTTTAGAGGCCTACGTCGTTCGGCATCGGGAAAACGGGCTCGCATGATTTTGCGGGAGAGGCGGCGCATCTCCGTGAGGAGTTTCTTGACGCGGTGATGCTCGGCGACGGCCTTCTCGAGCCAGTCAGCCTGTTCCGCTGAGAGGGCGAGGCTGACGGTTTTTGCCTTCACCTTCGTTGACCAGGTGAAGCGCGTGCCGGGTTGTCCGGCCGGCCGCCGATAAACAGTGCCGTGGCTGAGATAACCAATGCCAGCAAGCTCCTGGCGGAGGGCGGCATAACGGGCTTCCAGTTTTGCGAGGCGAGACGGGGGCATCACGGCGAGTTTGTTCACCATTTTGCTCGCTAGTCAAGCTAAGGCCGGATAGATACGGCCCTATATGAACTTGACCCCCTATTTCCCTCAGCTGCGTGCGCAGTGTGCGCCCATGGGCGTGCAAACCCGGCGCGCGGACGCCGCCAGCGAGTCGATCGGCGGCCTGGCCGCGTTATTCGGCAGCTATTTTGCCGGGCTGCTCGTGCCAGCCTCAAAGGGCGCGGGCAGCCGCCAGCGGGATTTGCCCCGCGTCGCGGTGTTCTGGGCCTTCCTGGGCCAGGTGCTTCGGCGCGGCGCCAGTTGCCGGTGGGCGTTGACCCGCCTGCAGGCTGACGCCGCAAGCCGGGGCCGCCAGCCGCCGGGGGATTCCACCGGCGCCTATTGTCAGGCCCGCACCAGCCTGCCGCTGCCGTGGCTGCAGGCGTTGTTCGCCGCTTTGAGCCGGTGGTTCGAGCCGCGAACCCCGGGGATGTGGCGCGGCCGCACCGTCCGGCTCATCGATGGCACGGGTTTCTCCATGCCAGATACCAACAAGAACCGCCGCCGCTGGCCGTATGCGGGCGGGCAAAAACCCGGCTGCGGTTTTCCCACCGGCAAACTAGTCGGCCTGTTCTGTCTGCACACCGGACGCTTGCTCACTTTTGTGGAGGACGGCTGGAAAACCCACGATCTGTCACTCGCCCGCCGCCTGCTGCACTGCTTGCATGCCGGTGAAGTGCTCGTCGCCGACCGCGCTTATTGCGGCTGGCTCTTTCTCGCCCAATTGATGGGGGGAAAGGTCGATTTCGTGATCCGACTGCACCAAGCACGCCTCGTGCGCTCTCGCCGCTATCGCTCGTGGCGGGAAACCTGGAAGAAACCCCAGCGCCCGCCCGGGCAGTCTCGGCGCGCTTGGGAAAACCAGCCGGAGGAACTGACGGTGCGCCTGGTGCGCTTTCGGGTCCACGTGCGCGGGTTTCGAACTCAAAGTGTGATTGTCATCACCTCACTGCTCGATGAAAAGGCCTTCCCCGATTCTGCCATTGCCGAACTCTACGCCCGCCGCTGGCAGGTCGAACTCCATTATCGCCAGCTCAAGACCAACCTCGCGCTCGACGTTTTGCGCGGCCTCTCGCCAAGGATCATCGAACGGGAACTTTGGATGCACGCGATCGCCTATAATCTCGTTCGAGCGTTGCTGGTGCAGACTGCACTTGCTCATGGCGTCCCCGTCGAACGCCTCAGCTTCAAGGGGGCACTCGACGCCTTGCAGGCATGGGCCGACCGTGCCTTGTCCTCACGCCGTCATCGCAGCCACGCCCGCCGCACCCTCCTCGCCCGTCTGGCCAATGACCTTGTTCCCCTACGCCCAGACCGAAGCGAGCCGCGGGCGCGAAAACGACGGCCGAAAGATTATCAACTGTTGAACCAGCCCCGCCACCTCATGCGCGTATCCGTTTCTCGGCGACTGCGATGAGTTTTGTTTGTTTTCCTCACTCGTGGCTTATCTAAGCGCCATTCGGGTCTGGTTTTAAGTATTTCAATCGCGCAGCGCCCCGGGAAACGGGGTCCGTTTCTCCGCCGCCGCGGCGAAACCGGCGCACCTACTGGCTGACGCTGGCGGGCGAGCCGTGATGCGGAGGAGGCTTCCCGCGACTGGACAGGGCGGGGGAGTTCGTGTGCCATGGGCGCACCGTGATCGAGAAAGACTTCGATGTTCCGTTCATCGCCGACCTCGCCCTGCGCGAGAAGCAGATCCAACAGAACTATCGTCCGATCATCTCGGTCCACAAATGGTTTGCCCGGCGGCCTGGCACGCTGTTCCGGGGTCTCCTGCTGTCCGAGTTCACGGACGCTCCGCTGCGAGAGGCGTTCTACCAGGCTCACCGGCTCGACGGCGTACGCATTGCCGATCCATTCATGGGTGGCGGCACTCCGCTCCTCGAGGCCAACCGACTGGGCTGCGAGATCGTCGGCTTCGACATCAACCCGATGTCCTGGTGGATCGTTCGCGAGCAGCTCGACCACATTGATCTCAAGGCCTACCGCGCCGCGGCAGCCCGCCTGCGGGCGGCACTGGAGAAAGGGGTCGGACACCTCTATACGACGCGTTGCGTCGTGGACGGGGCGGATGCGGTGCCGGTGAAGTATTTCCTTTGGGTCAAGATCCTGCGCTGCGATGGCTGCGAAAAGGATGTCGATTTATTCCCCGGCTACCTCCTCGCCGAGGATCGCCGACATCCGCGGAATGTCTTCGTCTGCCATGCCTGTGGGGAGCTGACCGAGGTGGAGTCAGTCGACGATCCCGGCCGGTGTCGATGTTGCCGGGCGGAGCTTCGCGTGGATGGACCGGTATCCCGGGGCCGCCTGACCTGTCCTCATTGCGGCAAGGAGCACCGGGTTCCACCCGGGAATGGTGGGCCGCTGGGCCACCGGATGTTCGCCATTGAATACACCAATCCCCGATGCGTCCGGCCGCACGACGGACGGTTCTTCAAGAAGCCGGACGCCGAGGATCTGGCGCGGGTCGCGGAAGCAGAAAAACGGCTGGCCGCGCTGCGCACGAAGTTCATTCCCGACGACACCATACCCAAAGGCGACGAGACCGACCGGCTCCATCGCTGGGGGTACCGGCACTATCGGGAGATGTTCAACGCCCGCCAGCTTCTCGGCCTGGAGCTGAGCGCCCGGCTCGTCAGCGCACAGAAGGACGAACGGCTCTTGCACGCCCTGGCGACGAACCTCTCCGACATGCTCCGCTACCAGAACCTGCTCTGTCGCTACGACACGATGGCGCTCAAGTCGCTGGACATCTTCTCCGTGCATGGTTTCCCCGTCGGCCTGATCCAGGTGGAATCTAACCTGCTGGGCATCCGGAATCCAATCACCGGCGCCTCGATTGGCAGTGGTGGTTGGGCGAATGTCATCGAGAAATACGCCAAGGCGAAAGCCTACTGTGAATCGCCGTTCGAAATCCGACAGTGCGGTGCGGACAAATTCACCGTTCCCATCACGGGCGAATGGATTGGCGAGAAGCGCAATGGAGTCGCTTCGCCGGAAACACGGGCCGTCACGATCGAATGTGGCGACTCGGCTGTCAGGGATCTGCCCCGGCGGTCACTGGACGGTGTTTTCACCGACCCGCCGTATTTCGGCAATGTGCAGTACGCCGAGCTAATGGACTTCTGTTACGTGTGGCTGCGGCGGCTGCTCGGCGACCGATTCGAGGAGTTCAGGAGTCCGTCCACCCGACAGCAGCAGGAGCTGACAGGCAACGTGACCCTTGGGAGGGACATCGAGCACTTCACCGAAGGGCTGTCGGCCGTCTTCCGGCGCGTGGCGGAGGCGCTCAAGCCGGGCGCCCCGCTTGCGTTTACTTTCCATCACAACGATCTGGATGCCTATGTCCCGGTCGCCGTGGCGATTCTCGATGCCGGCCTGGTGTGCTCCGCGACTCTGCCGTGTCCCGCGGAGATGGGGGGATCGATCCACATCCATGGCACGCTTTCGTCGATTATCGACACCGTCTTCGTTTGCCGTTCCACCGGCATTACCTCCCGGCGGTGGCTTACAAGTGACCCGGAGGAACTTGGAGCCGTGGTTCAAGAGCAATTGGACCAACTCCGGCTTGGGGGTGTGAAGCCGACACGCGGCGATGCCCGCTGCCTTATCGCCGGGCATCTGTCACGGCTCGCGATCTGGCACAATCGGCAGGGATGGCGGAGCAGCCGCCCTACCACCGAGCGCATCGATACGATCCGGAAGTGGTTCGATCGGCAGGGCGGGATCGACGCGGTCTTGCCGCACCTTGAAAAGGTGGCAATGCTTGCGGCCCGGGTCGCCGAGCCACCCCCGGGCGACATTTCACCCCATGACGAAGTATCCTTTTGAGGTCAGCTTCAGAGAAGTCGAAGCCGATATCGATCCGTTCATCGATGCCGTTTTCTCCAGCTTGCAGTCGGCTTTCCTCGTGATGCCGCAAGGTGACGGGTTTGTTGCCTACCCGGTCTTCGAACAGGGGTACGAGGCGCTGAAGCGCACGACCGGCGGCTTCAAGCGGCTGAATCCCGACGAGATTCTCAAGACCATTCAGGATTGTCCCATCTCCTTTGTGGTGTTGCGGGCCATCCTGGGATTCACGCCTCCGGAGTGGGCCTACGTGGCCTCACAGGGGGCCAGAGCGGCAATCGGCCAGGGTCAGGTCCGAACGCTCGACCGGCAGATCCGGACAAACCCACTCGCCCCATTAAGAACAACGCCGGCGAAGCTGGAATGGATGACGGTGCTGGTGCAGAGCGCGTGCCGGCTGATCACGGAGGGTGCGCCCGAGGTGGTGAGCGGTAGCATCCACCGGCTCGACAAAGCCGACACCCGCGACGGCATCGGCGGCGTCCAGTCGATGGCGGATCTGGGCGCCCCGTACGCGATGTTGCTTTACGAGCGATTCCTTGGGCGCCCCTTTGCGGGCCATCGCGATTCCGTGAGCGAACATGTGGGTGACGTCATCGAAACCGCCATCGAAGGGTTGCTCACCTCTGCGGGCATTCAGTTCAGGAAAACGAAAAGAGCGGAGAAGGTCCGGGGCTTCGACCAGGCTCCTGATTTCATCATTCCAGACGAGTTCTCCCCGCAGGTCGTCATCGAAGCGAAATTCACCGAAGACGACGGCACGGCCCGGGACAAGGTAACCCGCGTGCAGCATTTGCGGGAGTTGAGCAATCGAAAGGCGAAACCGGCGCGCTTCGAAGTCATCGCCTGCATCGACGGCCGTGGATTCGGCGTTCGCCGGGAAGACATGAAGAAGCTGCTTCGCAGCACCCAAGGGAAAGTGTTTACGCTGAGAACCATGAGCAGCCTGCTGATCCACTCCCGGCTCGCCGGCTTCCGGACGAAGTGAGTCGGCTGGATGCCAAGGGAGTACTGTTCGAGCTTACCCAACCGCGGCGTTGCCTGGAACAGCTGATCAGGCCGGTTCGTTGATCACCGCCTCGATTCGATAGCTATCCGGATCGAAGACAAACGCGGCGTAATAGTCACCGGCACTCCTACATTGACGAACGCTCTACTGCCTCTGCGGTCTCCTGTAGGGGAAAGGCAGATTGGGTTCAGGGGCGTTTTGCGCCTCGTTGCGGCGAAAGAAAGATCGCCCGGTCACCGACCGGGCCTACAGCGACGCGCACCCCCCTTCGTCGGGCCTTCGGAGGAAAGGACGGCACGCACCAAGGTGCGGCCCTACATTACTCCTGCACCAGTTGCTGGACGAGCTGGTGGTTGTGGTCGTAGATGCGGACCTTGAGAGGAGTGTGGCCTGGGAAGGTGTGGGTGGCGCAGCCGAGGCAGGGGTCGTAGGCGCGGAAGGCCATCTCTATTTTGTTGAGAAGGCCCTCGGTCACGTTGCCGCCCTTGATCAGACCCTTTGCCGCCTTTTCGACGCTCATGGCAATGCGGGCGGCGTTGTTGCCGGTGGCGACGATCAGATTGGCCATCGTGATGAGCCCGCGCGAGTCGGTCTGATAGTGGTGGAAGAGCGTGCCGCGGGGCGCCTCGACCACCCCAATGCCCTCGGACGGCACGGCCGCCGGAATCCGGCGCACGTCCTGACTCGTGATCTCCGGATCGTTGACGAGTTCGATCATGCGCTCGGCCGCGTAGATCATCTCGATCACGCGGGCCCAGTGATTGGCCAGAGTGTGGTGCACGGGCTTGCCGCCGAGCGTCTTGAAAAACTCCTCGTAGGCCGCTTGGGCCTTCGGCGTGGCCATGCCGTCGGAGGCGTTGAGGCGGGCCAGCGGCGCGACCGAATAGATGCTCGTGTCCGGACCTTCCACGAAGCCATTCCATCCACGCTGCTTGAGGTAGGTGAACTTCATGTAGCTCCACGGCTCGACGTGTTCGGCCACGTAGTCGCGGTACTGCGACGGGGCAAACTTGCAGACCTCCTTGCCGTCGCAATCCACGACGCGAAGCTGGCCTTCGTAGAAGTTCACCTTGTTCTGCGCATCCACCGTCCCCATGTAGCAGGTCTTGTGGGTGAAGGCGTCGGACGTGATCATCTTCACGTAGTCGGGATTCCCCAGCACGATCTGCTTGAAGACCGCTAGCGTCCACTCGGCGAACTCCAGGCCGTCATTGGCGAGTTCCTTGAACCTGGGCAGGTCCTCGGTCTTGAGCGCCTTGCTGACGCCGCCGGGGAGGCCGAGCACCGGGTGCACGACCTTGCCGCCGAAGTAAGCGATCAGCTCACGCAGACGTCGCCGCGCGGCGATCACGCGCTTGCCCGCATCGAGGCCGACCTTGCCGATGACGCCGACGATGTTGCGCTCCGCCGGCGGGGCCTCGGGTCCGACGATGAAGTCGGGTCCGCCGAGGACGAACACGTGCAGGGCGTGGTCCTCCAGCATGAAGGTGTTGTAGACCAGTTCGCGGATCTTCCGGCCGGCCGGGGTGGGCTCGATCTGGTAGAGGGCGTCGAGCGCCTTGGCCGAGGCCATGTGGTGGGCGGTGGGGCAGACTCCGCAGATTCGACTGGTGATCTGCGGCATGTCCTTGGCGGGACGTCCGAGACTGAACACCTCGAAGCCGCGCAGCTCGGGCACCTGCAGGTAGGCGCGCTCGACGTCGCCCTTGTCATCGAGATAGATGTCGATCTTGCCATGGCCCTCGAGCCGGGTGATCGGGTCGATCGTGATGTTCCGCTTGGCCGCGGCGTAGGCCGCGTTGGCCCGGAGGTTAGCTTCGTTGAAAAGTTGTTTGACTGGTTCTTCCATGGGAAAAGGAGAGGTCAGAGGGCAGGGGACAGAGGGCAGAAGTCAGAGGTCAGAAGGCAGAGGATTTGTCGCCGACCACGCGACGGACTTCGGTGATCAGAAAGGATGCTGGATACCTAATCATTGACCCGAGCATCTTCCCGATCTCAGAAGTCAACATCGTCATTTCAGCGTGCTGATCGGCGGTTATGTATCCGCAGTCGCTGGCAAAATCCAACGAAGAATCGGTCTCCGAATTCTCTCCGTCGCAGTCGGTAAGCTTGCTTACGAAATGTGCTTCATAGCGCCGCTTGGCCCATGCCTCGCGAAGGTTGAGACAGACCGATCGGGAAGATCGTCGGATCTGCCCAGTAAGAGCGAATCGTTCTTCAACAGGAAACCTCTTGCTGACTTCAAAGACGTGCATCGCGAGTTTGTACGCTTTTTTATAGACAATGAGGTCTTTGGCAGGGTCGATTTTCATCATTGGCGATTGGATCTGTTTTCCGACGTTCTGATCTCTGCATTCTGATTTCTGACCGCTGATTCCTGACCTCTGACCTCTGACTTCTGATCTCTGACTGCTGGCATCTGTGGTCTTGTGGTCCCGTGGTCTTTGGCGCCTACAGATCCACCTTCCGCCGGAGCAGGCTGCGCGGCAGGCTGTAGCGGTAAAATGTGCCGACGGGATCGGGAATGCCGTCCAGCACGTGGTCGATCTCCGCCTCTTCCTTCGCGGCAATGTTGGAGCAGAGGCTGGAGAGGATCTTTGCGCCCTGGCTCTTCACGCGGTCGGTGCCGCCGAAGCAGCCCGTGCAGGGCATGTTGCCGGAAATGCACTGGGCTCCGCAGCCCTGGCGCGTGGCGGGGCCCATGCATACGATCCCTTGCGCGAGGAGGCACAGTTGCGGATCGATCAACGTCTGGTGGGGTCGCTTGAACTCGGTAAAGGCCACGTCTGTTGGCTTGCTGTCGCGGCGCGGGCACTCTTCGCACAGCGCGACGTCGGGGGCCAGCACGGCGCCCTTGGGCGGCAGGCGCCCGTCGAGCAGCGCCGCCACGGCGGCCTTGGTGATCTTCGGCGTGGGCGGGCAGCCCGGGATGTAGTAGTCAACCTGTTCGACCTGATCGAGCGAGCGGACGAGGTTGTGCAGCTCGGGCAGGTGCGGCTGGCGGCCATCTTCCTCGAAGACGAGCTGGGGGCGCGTCTTCGCCTCGTTCACCACTGACGGCGCGTCCTCGTAATTGAACTTCAGGATCTGCTCGCGGGTGAACTGGTTGGCCAGCCCCGGAATCCCCCCGGTGCAGGCGCACGAGCCGTAGGCGATCAGGAAGCGGCTCTTGCGCCGCAGCAGGTGGGCCATGTGCTCCTGCTCGGAGGAACGGATGGCGCCGTTGAGCAGCGTGGCGAAGATGGACTGGTCCGGGAGCGCCTCAACGTCCTTGTATTTGAAGTCAATTGCCACAGGCCACAAAACAATGTCGATTTTCTCTATCACCCCGAGGATGTCCTCGGCAAGATCGACGACGGTTTCTTCGCAGCCACCGCAGGACGCGCACCAGTAAAAGGCGACTTTGGGCTTAGGCATGGGAAACCTCCGGTGTTGAAAATCCGAAATCCGAAGCTCGAAATCCGAAAAGAGAAGCTGGAAATCCAAAACTCGAAGCTCGAAATCCGAAACAAGGACCAAAATCCAAATCACGGAAGGCCAAAACGCGGTGCCGCGTCAATCTGGTCCGGTTGGCAGCCTTGGGAACATGAGGCTTCGTTTCTGTCATTCGCATTTGCTTCATTGGGGTTTGTTTCGGATTTCGAGCTTCGGATTTCGAGCTTTAGCCTCCCGTTTGGGTCGCAGCCACCGGCTCCTTGTTTTCGACCTCGCCCTCTACTTTGACCCGGCTGGCGAGTTCGCCAATTTCCCGGTCCCAATCCTCGAATTTCCCGGGCATGCCGAGCGGCCCGAGTGCTCTGATCTTTTCGACCATCTCGTTGATCACGGTCTTGACGCGGTCGCCCTCGGCGGCGGAGATCCACTCGAGCCGGAGGCGGTCCTCCGCGACGCCCAGGTCCTTGAGCACGCGCTTCAACAGCCGGAACCGCCGGAGGCATTTGTAGTTTCCCTCGGCGTAGTGGCAGTCGTTCGGGTGGCAGCCGCCGATGAGGACGCCATCGGCGCCCCTGGCGAACGCCTCGACGATGAACTGCGGATCGACGCGCCCGGAACACATGAGGCGGATGGTGCGGGTGTTCGCCGCATATTTCATGCGCGACACGCCGGCGAGGTCCGCGGCGGTGTAGGTGCACCAGTTGCAGAAGAACGCGACAATGCGCGGCTGCCAGGCGGCGGCAATGGTAGGGGTTATATCACTCATGGTTAGGCAAATCCGAAAATCGAAGCACGAAATCCGAAACAAGCTCAGAGAATATAAAATCCGAAATCCGAAGCTCGAAATCCGAAACAAACAAGGGCAATTTGAAACCCAAAACTCGGAGCTCCAAGCGCGGGACGGATTCGGATCGAAGAACTCCGCGAATATCCCAAACACGGAGGGAAAGCGGCGCGAAAGGAAATAGACGGAGTTGGTTCATTGCTATTCGCTCTTGCGGAGAATCGCGCCAAAGATGCTCGTCAGTTCAGTGGATTCCTGGTTCAGCGCGGCACGTGAAGACTCCAGTTGCTTGTTGTCTGCTGTGTAGATCAGCCGAAGGAAGAAGCCGCTCTCCTTGGCTTCCTTTCGGCAGATTTTGATTCGCATCACAAAGTCCTTTTTGCTCAAAGCCTCGTTAGCCTCGATGTAATTGGCGCCCACCGAGCCGGAAGCCCTCACCAACTGCTTGACGTCCTCGATATTTGACAGCGTCCGGGGCAATTGCCGTACGAAAGCGCGCACCGCTTGAGCGAACGCCAGTGTGCGTTCCTCAAGGTCAAACCGCTTTTGTGGTTTCTCCTCTGGCATTGCTTGTTCTTGAGCTTCGGATTTGAGGGTTTGTTTCGGATTTCGAGATTCGGATTTCGAATTCAGTCAGCGAGCAGGCCCTCGATTTCGTTGTAGATCTCGGCGTCCTCGAAGAGGTTTTGGACGATGGAGCCGGACGGACAGGCGGCGACGCAGGTGCCGCAGCCCTTGCAGAGCGCCTCGTTGATGTAGGCCTTTTTCTTGTCGGGAAGGAGCGAGATGGCCGTGTACGGGCAGAGCGGAATGCACGACTTGCAGCCGCTGCAGTCGGCCTCGACCACGAACGCCGTGTTTGGCTCCAGTTCGATGTTCCCCTTGTCGATGAGGGAGAAGGCCTCGGCCGCGGCGGCCCCCGCCTGGGCCACGCTGTCGGGGATGTCCTTCGGCCCCTGGCAGCAGCCGGCGAGAAAGATGCCGTCGGTGAAGGTGCTCACCGGCGCGAGCTTGGGATGCCGCTCGAGGAACCAGCCCTCGCTGCTGCAGCTCATGTTGAACAGGCGGCGGATCTTGTCTGAATCGGGATGGGGCTCAAGTCCGACGGAGAGCACGACCATGTCCACCGGCACCTTCATGATGCAGTCGAGCATGGTGTCCTCCGCCTGCACGATGAGCCGGCCGGTTGTGCCGTCACTTGGATCGGGATAGACATCGGCCACGCGGCCGCGGATGAGGTTCACGCCTTCCTCGGCGATGCGGCAGTAAAACTCCTCCATGGCTTTGCCCGGAGTGCGGATGTCGATGTAGAAGTTATAGATCTCCGCCTGGGTATGTTCGTGGATGAGGTGGGCGAGCTTGAGCGAGTACAGGCAGCAGACGCGCGAACACCAGCGGTTGGAGTTCTCGTCGCGCGAGCCGACGCAATGGATGATGGCGACCTTCTTCGGCACCTGGCCGTTGCGCAGGACGATTTCCCCGCCGGTCGGGCCGGAGGCGTTGACCAGGCGCTCGACCTCCAGCGCGTTGTAGACATTCGGATACACGCCGTAGCCGTAGTACGGCGTGCGTTTCGCATCGTAGATCTGGAAGCCGGTCGCCACGATGATCGTGCCGACGGTGATCTCCCGGAGTTCCTCCTTCTGTTTGAAGTCGATGGCCTTGCGGTCGCCGCAGGCCTCCACGCAGGTCTTCTTGCACTTGCCGGTCTTGAGTTCGATGCAGGTTTCCCGGTCGATGAGCGCGACCGGGGGGATGGCCTGCGGGAACGGCAGGTAGACCGGCTTGCGCTTGCCGAGGCCAAGGTTGAACTCGTCGCGGAACTTCGGCTCCTTGTAAACGCACGCCTCCACGCACTCCTGGCAGCCGGTGCAGAGGTCCTCGAGCACGTAGCGCGGCTTGCGGCGCACGGTGACCTTGAAGTTGCCCACGAAGCCGTCGACCTTCATGACCTCGGAGTAGGTCCAGAGCGTGATGTTGGGATGCGAGCCGGCGGCGGCCATCTTGGGCGAGAGGACGCACATGGCGCAGTCGAGGGTGGGGAAGGTCTTGTCGAACTTGGCCATGTGGCCGCCGATGGTCGGCTCGCGTTCGACCAGATGGACCTGCTTGCCCGCGTTCGCCAGGACGAGGGCGGCGTGGATGCCGGCGATCCCGCCGCCCACAATCAGCACGTTCGGGCTGATGGAAACCTTCTTGACCTCGAGGGGCTTGTGCAGCGGCACGCGCTGGATGGCGGCGCGGGCGAGGGCCATCGCCTTGCGCGTGGCCTCGCGGCGGTCCGTATGCACCCACGCGTCGTGCTCGCGGACGTTGACCATCTGGAAGAAGAACGGATTCAGCCCGCCGCGGCGCGTCGCCTCGCGGAACGTGTGCTCGTGCAGGAGCGGCGAACACGCGGCCACGACGATGCGGTTGAGCCGGTTCTCGATGATGTCCTGCACGATCATCTCCTGGCCCGGATCCGAGCACATGTATTTGTAATCGCGCGACACCACGACGTTGGGCAGCGTGGCCACGTACTTCGCCACCGCCTGCACGTCGATCATTCCGGCGATGTTCGTGCCGCAGTGGCAGATGTAGAAGCCGATGCGGACGGGTCCGTATTTCTTGGGCGTATACATGGCTCAGTCTCCCAGGGATTCGGCCAGCAGCTCGCTCACGTCGCGCACGATCATCGGCTTGTCGTGCGGCAGGACCTTGAGGGCGTCCTCGAAACGGTAGATCTCGTAGGGGCAGGACACCGCCAGGACGTCGGCGCCCGTGGCGATGGCCTCCTTGGCGCGCCGCTCGGACAAACGCTCCATGCCCTTCTCCTTGAAGAACGTGTCCAGCCACATGCCGCCTCCGCCTCCGCCGCAGCAGACCGTGTTGGCGCGATTGTGCACCATGTCGACCAGTTTGATGCCCGGAATGGTGCGGAGCAGCGCGCGGGGTTCGTCGTACATCTGGGCCCGGCGCCCGAGGCAGCAGGAGTCGTGGTAGGTGACGGTGTAATCCAATCTCCTGGTCAGCTTTGGCTTGAGCTGGTCCAGCTTCTCCGCGAGCAGCATGTGGGTGTGGTCGACCTTGTGGTTGAAGCCGTACATCGGGTAGCGGATGCGGAAGGCGTTGTAGGCATGCGCGTCGCCCGTGATGATGCGGTTGAAGCGGTATTTGTTGAAGATCTCCATGTTGTAGTCGGTCAGCGTCTCGAAAAGACCCGACTCCCAGGTGAGCTGGCCGCAGTCCCCCGCGCATTTCTCCTCATTGCCGAGGATGGCGAAGTCGACGCCGAGCGCGTTGAGGAGCCGAGCAGTGGCCCGGCTGTTGTCCTGGCCGCGCGGGTAGTAGGCCGTGTAGCACTCCACGAACCAGAGCACGTCCACCGGACGCTTGATTTCGGCCATCACCGGGACGGGCACCCTGGCGGTGACCTTCCAGGCGACGCGTTTGCGGGAGGACTCGCCCATCGGGTTGCCGTAACGGAGCGTGTTCTGGAGCGTCTTCTGAAGCTCGGCAGGGATGGAGGGATGGTTGATGAGCGTCTGCTCCTTCACGAGCGGCAGAAGGATGTCCGACAGGCGGATGCCGCGGGGGCACTTGGCCATGCAGGCGTAGCACGCGACGCAGCGCAGCATGCTGTCCGACTTGAAGACCTCCTCGATCCGGCCACGGCGGAGCATGTTGATGATCCGGCGGGGCGGAAACTCCATGTACTCGCCGTAGGGGCAGGTGCCGGCGCAGGTGCCGCACTGGATGCAGGTCAGGATGCGTTTGCCGTCGGGAGTCTGGAGGAGGGTCTCGATCGTGGAGCCCTTGTGCTCCAGTTCGGGTTCAAGCATTGCGGCCATGGCAGTATCCTTTCAGACTGATCAATCGGTTGGGGAAGTTAGCCCCATCCCGGCGAGTCCGCTCCGCATCTTTTGGCGAGCACTGCGCAAATACGGTGGAACGACCGGGGAACGGATCGGGGGGATTGGGGCGAGGGGTTTCCCGCGCGCCGATGGCGTCGCGGCTCCGGATCAGCATGGGTGCGGCGGATCATCAAGGTGGGGAACGGCGCAGGCTTGGGCTTCGGGTTTGGGGCTGTCAACGGGTCCGGCTCGCGCCATGGCGGGCTTTGCTCAACCCTCCATCGCATCGGCCACGAGTTCGGCGATGTCGCGCACCGCGAGCCTGCCTTCGGCGTCCGCGGTCTTTACGGCGTCGCGAAACATGGCGATGTCCTTGGGGCATGCGACGACAAAGGTGGGCACATCGCCCAGGGCCACGGCCTCGCGGATGCGGTTCTCGGCGGGGCGCTCAACGATTTTCTCCTTGTCCTCCATCCAGATGCGGCCGCCGCCCGCCCCGCAACAATGGCTCCGGTCGCGCGTGCGGGGCATCTCCACGACCTCCAGGCCGAGCGCGCGCAGCACGCGGCGCGGCGGATCATAAATGCCGTTGTAGCGGCCGAGATAGCAGGGATCGTGATAGGTCACCCGGCCGGCGAGCCTCTTTTTGAGCGTCAGCCGGCCGGTTCGGAGCAGCTCGTCGAGCACCTCGGTGTAATGCCGCACCGGCACGCGGTCGCCATTCCACGGATACTCGTTCTTCAGGGTGTTAAGCGTATGGGGATCCGTGGTGACGATGGCCCGATATTTCGCCTTGGCAAACGCCTGGAGGTTCTTGTCCCGGAGCATCTCGAAAAGGCCCTCCTCGCCGACGCGGCGCACGTCGTTGCCCGCGTTGCGCTCGGCCTCGTAGAGCAGGCCGAAATCGAGGCCGGCCTGGGCGAAGATCCGGGCCGTCTTCCTGGTGACGTCCTCGCAGCGCGGATCGTAGGAGGCATAGTCGCCCACGAACCAGAGATATTCCACGGGCTCCTTGCGGGCGTCCTTGATCTTCAGGCCGGAGCTCTGGACCCAGCGCGCGCGCATGCGGTCGGACTTGCCGAATGAGTTGCCGTAGCGGGTGAGGTTGGCGAGCATGTCCTGCACCGTTCGCTCAACCGCGCCCTGGCTGACGAGGTGGCGGCGGAGCGCGACAATCAGCGGGATTTGTTCATTCCAGACCGCGCAGCGGTTCATGCAGGCCATGCAGCTCGTGCAGGCCCAGAGCTCGGCTTCGGTGATCACGCCGCCGACGAGCTTCGGCGCGCCGTTGCCGTTCCCTCCCGCAGCGCCGGCCCGGGCCAGGCCGGTCTCCATCATGTGGCGCTTGATCTTCTGGGCGATCTGCTGCGGCTCCAGCGGGTAGCCGGCCGCCGTGGCCGGGCACGCCCGGTCGCAGCGGCCGCACTCGGCGCAGGAGAATCCGCTGAGGAGCTGTTTCCACGTGAGCTCCTCCCATCGCGACGCGCCGGACGCAACATCCTCCTTTGCGCCCGGGATGGTGAGATCGCCCAGAGGGCGGGTGACCGCGCCGCTGAAGAACACGTTGAAGGGCGAGGCGAGCAGATGGAGGTGCTTCGAATAGGGCAGGTAGACGAGGAAGCCGAGCACAACGGTCATGTGCAGCCACCACATGGCGGCGGCCCAGACTTCCGCCGTGCCCCTGGCCATGCCGCCAAATGCCGGCGCGAGCAGACTGCCGAACGGCATCCACGCCGGGTTGGCGGCGGCGCCGGCGGCGATGCGGAACCCCCAGTTGAAAAGCACGCTCAACATCAGCACGGCGATCAGCCCGAGGATGAGGTTTGCGTCGAAGCTCAAATGCAGGTGGGGCGGCGGATAGAACAGGCGCCGCACCACGGCCACGGCCAGCGAGACCAGCACCAGCACGGAAAACACGTCCAGGAACAGCGCGGCCGGCCCCACGGCATCCGGATAGGGCAGGGGCAGAAAGGGAAACAGCCCGCGCAGAAGGGCCCAATTGAAGCAGATGACATAGACGACAAACCCCCAGAAGATCAGGAAATGGGCCAGGCCGATGCTGCGCTCGCCGAAGATGCGCGGCTGCAACAGGACGTTCTTGACGGCATGCCACGCCCGCCGCCCTGCATGGTCGAAGCGGTTCTCGTAGCGCCCGCGCCGCAACAGCCCGATCAACTGCCAGACACGCCAGCCAAACACGCCAAACGCCACGAGGGTCAACAGCCACAGCACGCCAACCCCCGGCACGCCGGCCACCGAGATTCGGACAGGATCCATAGGGCACCTATCCTCTCCGGGCGTTGATCTTTTCGGTCAGAAGGGGAATCAGCTCAACGGCGTCACTCACGACGCCGTAGTGCGAACCGTCGAAGATGGGGGCTTTCGGGTCGGTGTTCACGGAGATGATGCACTCCGAGTTCTGCATGCCGTCCCAGTGCTCGGGCGCGCCGCTGATGCCGAAGGCAAGGTAAAGACGCGGCTTGACCGTCATGCCGGACTTGCCCACCTGCCGGCTCAACGGCAGCCAGCCCTGGTCGATCACCGGTCGCGAGGCGCACACTGCGCCGCCAAGGCTTTGCGCGAGTTCTTCCGCCAGTTGGACGTTGTCCTGGGATTGGATCCCCCGGCCCACCGCCACGAGCACGCTCTGCTTGGTGATGTCCACGTCGCCCGTATCAGGCTCGATGTATCGCTTGAAGACGACCTTCGGGCTGCCGGCCGGCGCGGCCACATTCTCGACGGGCGGCGCCTTGTCGCTCCTGCCCGCCTCGGAGGGGAACGCGCCGGGATAGATGCTGATGATCCCCCTGCTGTCGGCCAGCCTGACGTCGGAGAGGATCTTCCCGCCGAACAACTGGCTGGTGAGCACGAGGGAACCGCCCTCGATGCGGGCGCCCTTGCAGAAGTTCACAAAGGGGATGTTGACGCGGGCCGAGAGCTGCACCCCCAGGCCGAAGCAGGCATTCGTGCCGCCCATGAGCACGAGCGCGGCCTGTTTCTGCGCCATGAGCTGCTGGAGCAGGGGAACGACAACCTCCGCCGGGGCCTGTTCAAGGCCGGGATCGTCCGCGAGCAGCACGGTGTCGGCCGCGCCCAGGCGCCTGGCGAGAGCCGTGACGTCCTTGCCCAGCAGCACCGCGTGGACCTGCCCGCCCTGCGCCGCGGCGATCTTGCGGCCGACCCCAAGCATTTCGAATGTGATGTCGGCTGTCGCGCCCTTGAGGTGCTCCACCAAAACGAGAATTGCAGCACTCATGTTTTCCTTGAGGGGTTTAGGGTTTGAGGATGCCGCGTTCGGCCAGCAGACCGGCGATCCGCTCCGCGATTTCCTCCGGGGATCCGTCGAGCATCTGCACCTTGCCGGCGGCCTCAGGCTTGTACATCCGCTCCACCGCAAGCGCCCGGGCGGGATCGGGAGGAGCGAGGTCCGCGATTTCGATCTTCGCCGACTTCATCGCGTTGCGCACCTTGGCCACCGGCACATAGCGCGGCGGTTTTTGCGCCGACTGGATACCCAGGACGGCGGGCAGCGCGACCTCGAATTCTCCGCGCAGCCCGCCCGAGAATTCCTTGATGACGACAACCTTGCCGCCGGCCGGCGCGACGCTGCTGACCACGCCCACGTAGGGCAGGCTGAGCGCTTCGGCGAGAAGGGCGGCCACCTCGCCCTCGAGATCGTCAATCGCCTGCGAACCGGGGAGGATGAGCGTGTCCGGGGTGATCAGGCCGCCGCCGGACCCCAGGAAGGCCGCGAACATCTTTGCCGTGGCGACCGTGCCCAGGCCCGCCTGATCCACGGGGATCTTCACCGCGCGGTCGGCCCCCTTGGCAATGGCCGTGAACAGCGCGTCATCCACCTCCGGCGCTTCGAGCGCTACGACGGTGACCTTGCCGCCGGACTTCTCCTTCAGGATGAGCGCCTGTTCCAGCGCGTGTTCGTCCGGATCGTTGAGTTTGAAGCGGAGGAATTCCGCATCCAGCGACTTCTCGTCGCCGGCGATTTCCAACTCCTCCACCGTGTCGGGCACCATCTTCAGCAGCACAAAAAGATTCATATGCTGAATCGGATCATTCGGGTTTGGCGGACGGTCATGCGCCCTTGCGGCGCACAACGGCTTGAGAGGCGTTCCTTTTATCTCGAATTGCCGCCGGCCAGTCAAATCTATCCGGGTCGAAAGGGTTTCATGGCCGCGGAGAGCCGCATATGCGGCGGATCGCCGGAAGTCCGGAAAACGCGGGTTGGGAATCAATCCGGCCCATGGATCCGCCTGGATGGGCGCGGCAGGAAAGCGTTGGGATCCGTGGATTATTCGGGCGCAATCGCGAGAGAATCCCTTCCGCGATGCCGATGGGCGCGGTTCAATCCGCCAGTACGCCTGCAATCTCGCTGAACACTTCCGTATCGTCGAACAGGTTCTGGACGATCGAGCCCGAGGGGCAGGCGGCGACGCAGGTGCCGCAGCCCTTGCACAGTGCTTCGTTGATGGCGGCCTTCCTGGTCGCGTCGTCGAGGGTGATGGCCGTGTAGGGGCATAACGGGATGCACGACTTGCAGCCGCAGCAGTCTTCGAGAATGTGAGCCGTGTTCGGCTCCTGCTCGATGTGGCCCTTGTCGATGAGCACCAGCGCCTCGGCGGCAGCCGCGCCCGCCTGCGCGACGGTGTCGGGAATGTCCTTGGGACTCTGGCAGCAGCCCGCGAGGAAAATGCCGTCGGTGAAGGTGTTCACGGGGGCGAGCTTCGGGTGCCGCTCCAGGAAAAACCCCTCGGTGCCGCAGCTCATGTTGAACAGGCGGCGGACGGCCTGGGCGTCGGCCTGCGGTTCGAGGCCGGTCGCCAGCACGACCATTTCCACCGGAATCCGCCGCACCACGTTGGCCAGGGTGTCTTCGACCCGGATGACCAGCTTGCCCTCCTCCTCGGGGACGAAGGCCCAGTCGGTCACCTCGCCCACGCGGCCGCGGATGAAATGCACGCCCTCCTCGAGCAGCTTGTCATAGAACTCCTCGTAACCTTTGCCCGGGGCGCGGATGTCGATGTAGAAATTGTAGATCTCCGCCCCGGTGTGCTCCTTCAGCAGATGCGCCAGCTTCATGGAGTACATGCAGCACACGCGCGAGCACCAGCGGTTGGTCTTCTTGTCGCGCGAGCCGACGCAGTGGATGATCCCGATCGACCGGGGGCGGCAGCCGTCCCGCAGGACGACTTCCCCGGCCGTCGGGCCGGAGGCGTTCACCAGCCGCTCGATCTCCATTGCCGTGTAGACGTTGGGATAACGCCCGTAGCCATATTGCGGCATCCGCCCGACATCAAACGTCTGGAATCCGGTGGCGACGATGATCGTGCCCACCTTGATTTCCCTGAGCTCCTCCTTCTGGGTGAAATCAATCGCTTTTTTATCCCCGCAGGCCTCCACGCAGGTCTTTTTACACCTGTTCGTCAGGACGCCGCGTTTGAAATTCAGGCAGACTTCCGGGTCGATCAGCACCACCTGGGGCGTGGCCTGCGGAAACGGAATGTAGACCGGTTTGCGTTTGCCCAGGCCCTCGTTGAACTCATCCGTGAACTTGGGCTCCTTGTAGACGCAGTGGGCGATGCAATCCTGGCAGCCGGTGCAGAGGTCCTCGTTGATGTAGCGGGGCCTGCGCCTGACCGTGACGGTGTAATTGCCCACATAGCCGTCCATCTTCACGACCTCGGAACAGCTCCAAAGCGTGATGTTCTCGTGCGCGCCGACCTCGGACATCTTCGGCGTGAGGATGCAGGCGGCGCAATCCAGCGTCGGGAACGTCTTGTCAAAACGGGCCATGTGCCCGCCGATGGAAGGCTCGCGCTCGACGAGGAAAACCTTCTTCCCGGAGTTGGCCAGCGTCAGGGCCGCGTGGATACCGGCGATGCCGCCGCCGACGATCAGGACGTCGGGATGCACCGGCACCTTCTTGATTCCGAGGGCCTGGTGATGCGCGACGCGCCGGATCGCGGCGCGCGCCAGCGCCCTGGCCTTGGCGGTGGCTTCCGCGCGGTCGGTGTGCACCCACGAGTCGTGCTCGCGGATGTTGACCATGTGGAAAAGGAACGGGTTGAGGCCGCCCGCTTCGACGGCCTTGCGGAAGGTGTGTTCGTGCAGGAGCGGCGAGCAGGCCGCCACCACGACGCGGTTCAAACCGAATTCCTTGATATCCTTCTGAATCAACTCCTGGCCCGGATCCGAGCACATGTACTTGTAATCCCGCGAGAGGACGACGCCGGGAAGCTGCCCGACGTAGCGCGCCACCTCCGCGCAGTCCACCATCGCGGCGATGTTGTTGCCGCAGTGGCAGACATAAAAGCCGATCCGGACGTCGTGATTGCCGTTGACCTTGTCCATTGGAATTTCTGCGTGCGAAAGAAGGGTGTCCGGCTTGGGCGTTCCAGTCTGTCTGTCCTGCAATCCGGCTCGTCGTCGCGGTCGTGGGGCCGGCGTCACGCGGCCGCGGGCTGCGGCCGTGTGCATGCCGGCATGCGCATCGGGGCGAAGCCGCGATGCAGGCCGAGTTCCTTTTCGTCCAGGCCGAAGGCGAGGCCGATCAATTGCGTGAAGAACACCACCGGCATGTCGAGATGCTGGGCCACGGCAATGCGGGCGCCGGCGTTCCAGGGATCGGGAATCGTCTCCTGGCCCCATTTGCCGGCCATCTTGTCCCGGTAACAATCCAGGTTGAACTGGCAGAGCGGACAGACCGTGGAGATGACGTCCGCCCCGCGGGCGATGGCTTCCTTGAGCAGAACGTAGGCGCAGAGCAGGCCGGGCTCCGGCAGCGTGCCGGTCAGGCTGCCGCCGCAGCATCGGGTCTTGAGCGGGTAGGTGACGATCGTGCAGCCGATGGCTTCGAGAAGCCGGTCCATCGTGACGGGGTTGTACTGGTCATCAAAGGTCGCATAGGGCCGCACGATCTGGCAGCCGTAGTACGGCGCGACCTTGAGCCCCTTGAGCGGCCGGGTGACGCGCTTCTTGATCGCGTCGATCCCCACATTGTTGACCAGCACATCGAGGGGGTGGCGCACCGGCGTGTTGCCGCTGTAGGCGAGATTCGCCTGACGCAGGGCCTTCTGTACGACGGCCTCGACCGCGGGCGACTCGTGCAGGTAATGCTTGGTCTTGTTCAGGACGAGATAGCATGCACTGCAGGGAGCGAGCAGTTCCTCGTGGCCGGCCTTTTCGGCGATCGCAAGATTGCGCGAGGCCATGACGCATGCCTTGACCTCGTCGACCGCCATGTAGGCCGTTGCGCCGCAGCAGTTCCAGTCGTCCAGCTCTTCCAACTCCACGCCGAGCGCCTTGAAGACTGGCAACAGTGATTCCTCGTAGGCCCGCCCCGTGCCTTTCAACGAACAACCGGGAAAGTAGGAGAATTTCATGGGTCAACGCGCTCCGTTGCGAGTCCCGTCGTGGCCGCCGTTCTGATGCCCTTCGGTCAGTGCGTCGATGGACAGCTTGTCGACCACCGCCATCATGCGCTCGAGCTCGCTCTTGCGCTTGATGCCCTCGAACTTGAGCGGAAAGCGTCCGTGGATGAGGAGATTCAGCCCCAGACGCCACATGCCGAGCGCCGCAAACAGGTTCGTCTTGAGGAACATGGTCGTGGCCAGGAAATTCTCCGTTACGCGGCCGCGCTTGCGCGACATCTTGTAGAATTCCTGGGCCAGCACGGGTATCGGGAAGCGCTTGGGATAAAAACCTTCGTTGATCGCCCGCTGCTTGAGCTCGTACATGATGTCTGTGATGCGAATCTGCTTCGGGCATTCGACCGTGCAGGCGTAGCAGGAGGCGCAAAGCCAGATCGTCGTGCTCCGCAGCACGTCGTCCTTGAAATCGGACCGCGTCAGCTCCATCACCTGCCGCGGGGTGTGGTCCATGTAGATGCTCAACGGGCATAGTCCCGAGCAGGTGCCGCACTGGATGCAGTTCTCCAGTTGCTCGCAGCCTGGCACGCTCATGACTTCGCGCCCGAAACCCTTCACCCGGTCGGACTCGTATTTAATTGTCCGCCTGAGTTCCAACACCGGCTCATCCCTGCTGCCGGCTCGTTCAGCGGCTGATGGCGGGGAACCGGGGCTTTTGCGGGCTGGATGGGAAAACGGAGGAGCGGAGAGGGCGGTCATCGGGAAGGCCGTGAACGGTGGTCAGTCGGGCGGGCGAACAGGATCGCCGCCTGAATGGTGCGCCGCTGAGAGCATATCGGTACAAAGGCGCTGTTTCATAACAAGCACGAGCCGCATCGCGCGGTGGGCTTATGCTAACATTTGAAGTCGGGAGGATGCCGGCCGCGAGACAAATCAACCGCCTCAGTGTCCGTTTGGAAATGAGATCGCGGGGCGGAAGTCCGGGGGTCTGTTCCGAAGCATGGGGTCCGCGCGCCGCCGGCGGGCCTATGCCTGCCCCGGCGTTTGTCGGCAACGACCGGGATGAAGGGAAGCGGCATCGTCCGATTCCACCGTAATGCCCAGCCCCCACATGTTTCCTGCTTCCTGTGATCCATGGCACATTCTGCAGTCTGGAGCCGCGACGCCCCCGTCGCGGAACTGCCATGACTACCCTCGGTCGGCCGGACCTGACGACACCGAGGTGATATTCCACAGCGCTCCAAGTGCCTGGCCGGCGGAGAGCCCGCCGTCGTTTGGCGGCAGGTCGCGATGGCACAGGACGTCAAAGCCTGCCTGACCGAGCGCGCGGCGGGTCCCGTCAAACAGCCGGACGTTTTGGAAGCAGCCTCCGCTGAGGGCCACCGTCTCGATCCCCACCCGCATCGCAATGTCTGCCACACAGCGGGCCAGCGCATCATGGAAACGTGCCGCAAGCAGACCCGGCCGGACACGCGGCCGGTCCTCCAGGATGGATTTCAGCACCGGGCGCCAGTCAATCCGCAGAATCCCGACAGGGTCCTGGTCGATGATGGGCATGATTATGCCCGCTTCTTCTTGTGATTCAGGGTCCGCTGCGAACTCCACGTCCATCGCCGCCTGTGCCTCAAAAGAAGAGTGGAGGCGCAGGCCGAGCAAGGCGGCGACGCCGTCAAACAGACGCCCGGCGCTCGTCGTCACCGGGGATTGAACGCCGCGCTCCAGCATCGAAAGCAATATCCCCGTCTCTCCATCGCGGAAACCGAGCGACCGCGCATAAGGCTCGATCTGGGCCACATCTCCACCAAACAGGCCGAAAAGAAGACCGAGTGCGCTTCGGCGCGGCTCGCGTACCGCCGCCTCCCCGCCGGACAGCCGGAATGGCAGAAGGTGGGCCACCCGCCGGGCCGTCTTCGCCACCCGGTCGACCACGATGAATTCGCCGCCCCAGACCGTTCCGTCCGGGCCGTATCCGGTGCCGTCCCAGGCCACCCCCAGGACCTTCTCCGGACCGCCCCCGTGTTCGAGCAGGCAGGCGAGGATGTGAGCGAGGTGGTGCTGCACGGTCGTGACGGGCAGCCCGAGGCCCTCCGCGAACCGGGTCGAGGCATAATCGGGATGCGCATCGCACGCGACGCGGGAAAAGCGCCCTCCGTACAATGTTCCGAGCAATGCAACCGTCCGGCGGAATGCCTCCATCGAAAGAGGATTCGAAAGGTCGCCGATGTGCGGACTCAGCACCAGGTTCGCGCCCGCCGTCACGGCGATTGTGTTCTTCATGTGGCCGCCAACGCAGAGCAACGGCGCCGGAGTTCCCGCATCTTCGGGCAGCCGGAACGGAGTGGGGGCGAATCCGCGCGCCCGGCGCAACAGCATCGGGCCGGCGGCCGCGCGCCGAAGCACCGAGTCGTCGACCGGCCGGGCGATCGGCCGGTTGTGCGTGAGGAAAAGATCGGCGATCGCCCCCAGGCGCTGCCGCGCTTCGTCGTCGTCCGTGCAAAGCGGCTCCTCCGAGAGATTGCCGCTGGTGGCCACGACCGCCCTGCCGACATTCTCAAGCAGAAGAACGTGCAGCGGCGCGTAGGGCAGCATCGCGCCGATCCACGGATTGCGGGGGGCGATCGATGGGGCAAGCTCGCACGCCGGCGGCCGCGTCTGCGCACTGGTGTCCGCGGCGCCGGCGCGTGCGCGCCGGCGCACAAGCACAATTGGCGCGGCAGCGGAAGTCAGCCAGCCCACGTCGTCTGCCTCCGGGACCGCCTCCTCCTCCAACGCCGCCAGCAACGGGAACATCACCGCCAGCGGCTTTTCCTCGCGATGTTTGCGCCGCCGCAGCTCGCGGACAGCCGCGTCGTTGAAGGCGTCGACCATGAGGTGGAAGCCGCCGATACCCTTGACCGCCAGGATCCGGCCATCGATCAGCGCCCGGGCCGCCGCGGCGATGGCCCCCGCGCGGGTCGCCAGCAATCGGCCTGCCGCGTCGAGCAATTCTACCTGCGGCCCGCAGACTGGGCAGGCGTTAGGCTGGGCGTGATAACGGCGGTCCGCCGGGTCGTCGTACTCGCGCCGGCAATCGGGACACATCGTAAACGCGGCCATCGTCGTGTGCGGCCGGTCGTAGGGCAGTTCCCGCAGGATCGAGTAGCGCGGCCCGCAGTTCGTGCAGTTGATGAAAGGATACGCGTGCCGGCGGTCGGCGGCGTCGGCGAGCTCGCGCCGGCAATCGTCGCACAGGGCAAGATCGGGCGCCACGGCGGCCGTGGGCTGTGGCGCGGGCGGCGCGCTTGAAAGGATTACAAAGCCCGTGCCCGGCGCCGCGGCAGGCCCGTCAATCGCAGAAAACCGATTCGAGGTCACCGCCTCAATCCGTGCAGCGGGCGGCGCCTCCGAGCGCAACCGGGCCGCGAAATCATCCAGCACCGCCGCGGGCGCGCGGGCGCGGATCGTAACTCCGCGGCCGTCGTTGCAGACCCAGCCGTCGATTCCAAGGCGTCTCGCCAGCCGTGCAACAAACGGCCGGAACCCGACGCCCTGCACGGTGCCGGTGACGACGAAAATGCGGTCCTCGGGGGGCGGCATCAAGGGCAGGCGTCCTTCGCGATCACCGATACAGGAGGCTGCTGCGCGGCGATGACAGATGCCGCTGCAAGCAAACGTAGGGGCGCAGTCTCACTGCGCCCGTTTCCCGGGCGCGACCAGCCTTCGCCAGGCCTGCCGCACAGCAGGCAAGATGGCCCCATGCGGACTGGCCCTCGTTGAAAACGGGCGTGGCGTGCAGCGAAATGGAGAGGCTTCTTCACACCATTGCCCGCAGATACGCCAGCCAGGGGTCGAGCCCCTCGCCCGTCCGGGCGGAGAGTTCGAAGACGTCCGCCCGGGGGGCCACGCGGCGGATGTTGGCCCGCGCCGCGGTGCGGTCAAAACCCAGGGCGGCCGCGACATCGATCTTGTTCAGGATCACCGCGTGGGCGCTCGTGAAGATCGGAGGATACTTGAGCGGCTTGTCTTCGCCCTCGGCGCAGGAAAGCAGCGCGACCCGGCGGTTCTCGCCAAGGTCGAACGAGGCCGGGCAGACGAGGTTGCCGACGTTCTCGATGAACAGCAACCGGACTCCTTCGAGCGGCAGCGCCGCGAGTCCCCGCGCCACCATCGAGGCGTCCAGGTGGCAGGTGCCCCCCGTGGTGATCTGGGCGACCGGCACGCCGGGCCGCCTGAGCCGCCGGGCGTCGTTGTCGGTCTCGAGATCGCCGACCAGCACGGCGCACCGCACGTCCCCGGCCAGCGCATCGAGGGTGCGTTCCAGCAGCGCCGTCTTGCCCGATCCGGGGGAGGAGACGAAATTGAGGGCGCGGATTCCGCGCGCTTTCAACAAGGCGCGATTCTCCGCGGCCTGCCGGTCGTTCTCATCCAGCAGGCGAGCCTGCAGGTCGACGGTCCGCGGCGCGCCGGGCAAGGGATCGCCCGGCGGGGTCAGCGGCGTGTCGCCGGGTTCGCGCACGTCGACGCGGATGATACGGCCCGCATTCAAGTCGGCGTTGCTCATGGATTCGACCGTTTGTTGAGACATGAATGATTCCCGCGAATGCACAGGAAAGGGCACAAATGAGCGGGGAACGGGGTTCGTGTTTATTCGTGTGGATTCGTGGACACCTCTTCTGCCGGGATCATACGATTTCGAGGCAAACCAGGTCGAGCTCGCGGCCCTGTTTGAGGGTGGAGCACAGCCGGCCGCACGTCGGGCATTCAAAGAAGTGATCCGTTTCGGGGACAAAGTCCTGCTCGCAGTCGTGACAATAGGCGAGGGCGGGGACCGGGTCGATCTGCAGGGCGGCTCCCTCGGCCGGCGTGCCGGGCAGGATCGCGGTGAACGCAAAGCGCAGCGCCTCCGGGTCCACGCCCGAGAGCGCGCCGACGCGGATCACCATCCGCAGCACGCGGGAAGCCCCCTCGTTTTGCGCCCGGTCCAACGCCACCCGCAGGGCCGACTCCGCGATGCCCAGTTCGTGCATGAGGCAAACATGGCCACGGGCGGTTGCTAAGTCGAGCGGTCAAGCGGGCTGGGAGGGAGGAGGGCAGGCGCATCCGGTAGGAAAAGCCGGACAGGGGGAATCGGCGTCATCTGGCCGCGAAGATCTCGTCGAAAAAGAGCTTCATGTGCTGCCATGACCGGCGCGCCGCCGGTTCGTTGTAGCCGACTCCCTTCATTCCCGCCGCGGCGAAGGAATCGGCCGCGGGATTTGTGAAGGAATGCATCGCGCCGGAGTAGCTCACGAATTGATAGTCGATCTTCCCGTCATCGAGCGATTTCTTGAATGCCGCGATGTCTTCCGGCTTTGCGAACGGGTCGAGCGCGCCATGGCAGATCAGAAACCGGGCGCGGTTTCTTGCAACCGCTTCCGGAGAAGCCGGCACCAGGCTGCCGTGAAAACTGACAATGCCGGCGAGCGGCGCACCGCTGTAGGCGAGCGTCTGGCAGACCGCGCCGCCAAAGCAGAAACCGATCGCGGCGACGCGCTTCTCGTCGACCAGGCCCGTCTTGAGCAACTGGTCGAGGGCGGCCTGCGCGCGCTCGGCCATGAGCGGCTTGCCGTAGAATTGGCCCGCGAGTTCGCCGGCCTTTTCCGGATCGGTGGTGGCGATCCCGGCGCCATACATGTCGGCCGCGAAGGCGACGTAGCCGAGCTGCGCAAGCTGCCGGGCACGGCCCTTCGCGAAATCGTTGAGTCCCCACCATTCGGGCACAACGAGCACGCCCGGGCGAAGAACCGTCGTCTGGTCGTCGTAGGCGAGGTAGCCCTCCAATTTCACGCCTCCTTGCTCGTAGGGGACGGTTTTGGTGACGATTTCAGCGCGGGCGGTGATCATGGTGACGAGCAGAAGGGTGAACAGGATGAAGGGTTTCATGACTGCCCGAAATATGCCCAGCGCCGGGCGATTATCAAATACACCGCCTGCCGAACCCTTTCGCGGTTCATGGAGCATCCTCTTTTTTAGTGTGGGTTCGCCCGACCCGCCGGTCCGCATATCGGTAGGGTGCGATGGCCCGGCGCACCGATCGACGGGGTCGGGTGGAACTGCGTCTTGAAGCGCTTGCCGCCCTGAGCAGAATCAAAAGGGCCGCACCCCGCCGCGTTCAGTGGGCGTCTCCTCCCGGCTGGCGGCTTGCGTGTTTTCCGGCAGGTTCTAGGGTCGTTGCGTGGCCGACGCCAACCCAAACCCTGCGAACTTTTATTGCCCCGTGCCGCTGAGCGGCCACAGCGAGATCCAGCTCGCCCACGGCGGCGGCGGGAGGCTCACGCAGGAACTCATCGAGCGCGTCTTTGGCCCGGCGTTCGCCAACCCGGCGCTCGATGCGCGCCATGACGGGGCGGTGCTGGCCGTGCCCGCCAACACCCGGCTCGCCTTCACCACGGATTCGCATGTCGTCAGCCCGCTCTTTTTCCCCGGCGGTGACATCGGCCGGCTGGCGGTTTTCGGCACGGCCAACGACCTCGCCATGTGCGGGGCGCGGCCGCGCTGGCTGAGCGCGGGGTTTGTGATCGAGGAAGGCCTGTCGATGGCGGCCCTCGGTCGGGTGGTGACCTCGATGGCGGAGGCTGCCCGGATCGCCGGAGTCCAGGTCGTCACCGGCGACACGAAGGTCGTGGAGCGGGGAAAGGGCGACGGTCTCTATGTGACGACGGCGGGCATCGGCGTGATCGAGACCGCGCTCGCCATCGCGCCGGCCTCCGTGCGGGCGGGGGACGCCATCCTGCTCAGCGGCGACATCGGCCGCCACGGCATGGCCATTCTCGCGCAGCGCGAAGGCCTCGCGTTCGAGCCGGCGATCGAGAGCGACTGCGCCCCGATTTGGCCGGCAGTCGAGGCGCTCCTGGCCGCCGACATCGAGGTGCATTGCCTGCGTGATCTCACGCGCGGCGGGCTGGCGACGGCGGTGATCGAGATTGCCGGGACGGCGGGTCTCGCGGCGACCCTTGACGAAAACGCCGTCGCAGTGAGCGAGCCGGTGCGCGGCGCCTGCGAACTTCTCGGGTTCGACCCGTTTTATGTGGCCAACGAGGGCCGCTTCGTCGCCTTCGTGCCGCCCGCGCAGGCGGAATGCGCCGTGGCGGTCCTGCGGCGTTTCGCGCCTCACGGCGGGGCGGCCCGGATCGGGGAGGTGCGGGAGTCGCCCCGCGGCGAGGTCACGTTGCGCGGCGTTGTGGGAGTCGGGCGCATCCTCGATCACCTCAGTGGCGAACAGCTTCCGCGGATCTGTTAGGAATCTGTCGGACGCCGTCCTCCAGATTCCTTGGAAAAAATGGCCGGGCCGTTTTGGGCCGGAAAGACAACCCTGGAAAACGGCCTGCCATTCCGGCCCGCTCAACCACGGCGCTGGTCGCAATGTCATCTATTAAATGACAAAATCCAAAAGGGCAGGGACGGTTTGTCACTTAATAGATGACAAAGTCTGAGAGAGGCACCCCAACGGCCGACCTTTTCATCCATGATGGACATTTTGTCATTTAACAGATGACAAAGCGTGAAACGCCCGGAGGGGGTATGAGGGACCTGGAACCGGCGAGCCGAGACCGGGGAGGATCAAGAACCTCCAGTCAAGCCGCGGGAGCTGCTGTCCGCCGTCTTTCGCAGCCGGTAACGATAGTAGGCGGCGCAGGCGCCTTCGCCCGAAACCATCGGGGCGCCAACCGGGTGTTCCGGCGTGCAGCGGACGCCAAAGGCCGGGCATTCCTGCGGTCGCTTCAGCCCGCGCATGATCAGGCCGCTGATGCATTCGGTGGATTGCGGCGGCGCATCGCCGGCGATGCCGAAGCGCCGGGCGGCGTCGAAGCTGGCAAACTCCGGCTTGAGCGCGAATCCGCTGCGCGGGATGCGGCCGATGCCGCGCCAGGTGCGGTCGACGATGGTGAAGACCTCGCGCATGACCTCCTGTGCGTGCACGTTCCCCTCGGGACGCACCGCCCGTGCATAGGCGTTCACCACTTCGGCCCGCCCGGATTCGAGTTGTTCGACACAGGCCAGCACGCCCTGCAGGATGTCCACGGGCTCAAAGCCGGTGACCACGATCGGCACGCCGAACCGCGCGGCCAGCGCCTCGTATTCGGCCGTGCCCATGACGGTGCAGACGTGGCCGGCGGCGAGAAAACCCTGCACGCGGTTGTCCGGCGCGGACAGGATGGCCTCGATGGCCGGCGGCACCAGAACGTGGGAAACCAGGAGCGAGAAATTGCGCAGGCCCAGCCGGCGCGCCTGGACCACGGCCAGGGCATTGGCCGGTGCGGTCGTTTCAAAGCCGACTGCGAAGAACACGACCTCGCGGGCGGGTTGCTGCGCCGCCAGATTCACGGCGTCCAACGGCGAATAGACCATGCGGACGTCGCCCCCGCGCGCCCGCGCGGTCAGCAGGTCAACTCCGGTCCCGGGCACCCGCAGCATGTCGCCAAAGGAACAGACCGTAACCTCAGGCCGGGCGGCTAGCGCGACCGCGGCGTCAATGAGCTCGACCGGCGTCACGCAGACCGGGCAGCCCGGGCCGTGTACCAGCGTGATCGCGGGCGGCAGCAGTTCGTCGAGGCCGAACCTGACGATGTTGTGCGTCTGGCCGCCGCAGATCTCCATGAGGGTCCACGGGCGCGTGACCCGGCGCGCGATCGCCGCGGCCAGCTTTCGCGCCGGTGCCGCGTCGCGGTATTCGTCCAGGAACTTCATTTGGAGAGTGGCGGCGGGCCCGGATGTTCCATGGAGATGCGATGCCCTCGTTGCGCTTTCGCGGGTTTACGCGAGGAGGGCGTCGCGTCTCCAGAACACGGTTTGCGCCAAAAGCTCATTCTCCAGGCGAAATATCCGGGTTGACGGGTCGCAGGAAGAGGGAAGTGGGACGCGAGAGGACCGGCGAGGTGGACTAGGGCGCGGCCGGGGGCGCCAGCTCCGCGAGTTCGTCCATCTGTGCGAGATAGGCAAACGTCTCAGCGGCCTCCTTTTCGTCGACGACGCTCAGTGCAATGCCGACATGAACGAGCACGTAGTCATCAACCCTGGCCTCCGGCACGCAGGCGAGACTGACCGGTTTGACAATGCCGCCGAAGCTGACGCGGCCGGTGCGCAGGAAGGGATCATCGCCGGCGATTTCGAGGATCTTCCCTGGAACGGCGAGGCACATGGTCGGTGGGGGTAATCGCGACAAGGTATGTCATGCCCGGCGGGTGGCAACCGCGAATGGCGGCTTTCAGGCCGGGATTTCTGCGCCGCGAACGGAGCCGCCGCAGCGACGACTAGACCGGGTGCCCGGGCGGTGCGGAATCTGACTCCAGGATTTGGGCCGGGAAGCCCAGCAACGCCAACCCGCCCCAATGGCGCCAGCCATTTGGAAGAAGCTGCTTGGAGGACGCAATCCGCCTCTCTCTCTCAAGAAACTTCACGCTGAAGCGGGCGTTGGAACAAGCTGAAATCCCAGATCTTTGACCTTGGCTTTGATGCGCGCGAGAGTGCGGGCTCGATGAAGTTCGCCGGCTGCGTCGTGGAGCTCAGGGCGGTAGGGTTTGCGGGTGGTGATGAGGGCGTAGATGATGCGGGCGAGTTTGTGGGCTGTGGCAGTGACAGAGGCGGCGCCGCCAAGTTTGGCTCGGAGGCGGCGGTAGTATTCGCCGAGCTCATTGTCGGCGTGGTGGAGGGCCTGGGCCGCCATGCGCAAGGCACGGGCGACACGATTGGTGGTGGGCTTGGTGCGGGCGGCGAGGATCCGGCCGCCGCTGATAGGGTTGTCGGGGCACAGACCGAGCCAGGAGCCGAAGTGCTTGCCGGAGGGAAAGTCGGAAAGGTCGCCGCCGAGTTCGCTCCAGAGGGTCTGTGCAGTCACGGCGTTGATGCCGGGCACGGCGCACAGGTCCACGCCGTGCAGGCGGGCGAGCAGGCTGTGAGCGTCGAAGGCCTGGCGCGGACTTGCCAGGGGCTTTGCGTTTGGCTGGGACGGTCTCGGGCGTGGCAGCGGGCGCGAGCTGCTCGAGCCGACGCTCCAGTTCAGCATCGAGCTCGGCGATTTGTTTGAGCAGGAACTGGTAGCCTTCAAAAGCCTGGCGCAGGCAGAAGAGATGTTCCGTGCGATAGTCACCGGTGAGCGCCTTGACCAGGGTGGCTTCGGTGGCCTTGACTCGATGATCGCGGTGTCGGGCCAGCACGGTGGGATCGCGTTCGCCGGCAAGGATGGCCTCCACGATGGCGGTGCCGGTCTGACCGGTGATGTCAGTGAGCACGTGATGGACCTGGAGATTCATCTGATCGAGCGCCTTGTGAACGTGCTGGACATGCCAGCTGCATTGGCGCACGAGCGCGTCGCGATGGCGCCAGAGAGAGCGCACGCCGCGCACCTCGGCCGCCGGACGGAAAGCCGCGCGCAACAGACCAACGGAGTGGAGGTATTGCAGCCACTGGCAATCCATCACGTCGGTCTTGCGGCCGGGCACGTTCTTCACGTGGCGGGGGTTGACCAAGCAGACCTCGATTTGTACCTCTTCAAGCATCTCGGCCAGAGGGATCCAATAAACACTCGTCGCTTCCATCGCGACGGTCTTGATCCCGAAGGACTGCAGCCAGGCGACGAGCGCGTGCAGATCCTCGGTAAAGGTGGGGAAGCAGCGCACCGGATCGGTCGTGAGGGCCGAAGGCACGGCGGCGTAGATCTCTCTGGCTCCGATGTCGGCGCCGGCAGCATGGGGGTTGATTACGGGCTGGATGGTCTGGACTTTGGTCTTGCGCTTGCGAGGCATGGCAGTGTGGGTTGGTGGCGTCGCCCACAGGCGGCCCCGTGCGCTCCGCAGAGTTGGCACTCTCTCAAACGGGATGCGACCCTTGCGGGCCGCTCACCACTGACAGGCGCGAGCGCACGGGCACCACGCTAGCAGCCGGGCTTCGAAAAGCACCAGAGTCTATACGGTTTGAGCTTGCCCCTGCAGGCGGCGCCGAGGCTCCACAATGCTCCGCTGCACCTCTCAGCCAAGTTTCTTTCCCGCAAGGCCGCGCGCCCCGCGCGGGTGTTCGCCAGCAGCTTTCTACGCGGACTCCAGGATCAAATTGGCGTATTGGATGGTGTCGCCGGTCCGGATGAGTCCGATTGCGTTCGGCACGCGTTTCTTGAATTCCGTGTGGGGCTCGAACACGAGGGGGATGCCTGCCAAATGGGCGGCCAGGGCCCGCTGGCGGGTCTTGTCATTGTGCTGTCGGAACTCCTCTGCGGCGAAAACCCTGCCGATGTTGAAATCTGGAAGGAGCGCATCGAGCACCTGGAGGACCGTGGGGACGTTGTCGACTAGCGACAAGTCGATGGTCTCGATCTCAGGCCAGAATGGGAATCCGCGATCGGCGATGACGAGGGTATTGGTGTGCCGCACTCGCGCCAGCAGGCTGAGAACGGCGGGATTGAGGATGCCGGTTTTGAGCATGGCAGGAGTCTGTCGGACGACAGACTCCTAATGACAAGACCGCCCATAAAATGCATCAACAAAAGACAGAGAATCGCGGGATCAGCCGGCCCGCATAGGCTGTCTTCGATTTCTCGGGTAATTGACGCTGTGAAACGGCAGAGTTGCCGGTTCTTCGACAAATGCCGCAAGCGTTTGAAGCAGGCAGCGCAGAAAGACGAAGTCCGGATCGCTGCCAGTACGTGATTGACATTGTGCCGGCGGAAATTCTCCTAGACCCTCCTTTTTGCCGCACTGCCCAGTAGCTCAGCGGTAGAGCAGGTGACTGTTAATCACTTGGTCGCTGGTTCGATCCCAGCCTGGGCAGCCACTTATAATAAGCGAGTTGTGCATCTTGTGCCAACTCGTTTTTTTGTCTTGTCGTGGACTTGACAGGATTTGAGGTCTTCCATCGATTTCTGGCGATCTGGCGCTAATCAGCACAACAATCTGTGCATCAGCATGAAGGGTTGGTTGTTCATCCCTGGTCGCAATCCGGGCGATGGCATGCCAACGGCATCATGACAGGTGTCATTGCTCCCTGAGGAAAGGCCGGCGAATTTTCTGTGCTCATTGCCGGACCGGAAGAGCCCGCTTGCCAAGTCCGTGGTCTTGACCAGAATTCTTCACATGCCAACAGCAACAGCGAAACGCCGGGGCGTCAGGGCGCAGGCGATGAAACTAGTGCGCGGTTTGCCGGCTTCGTCGTCGTGGGATGACCTCATGTACCGGATCTATGTCCGGCAGAAGATTGAGGCCGGACTCTCCGATTTTCGGTCGGGTCGCGTTCACTCCCACGCCTCCATCAGGAAAGAATTCGGACTGGCGTGAAGATCGTTTGGTCGACAGAGGCTCGGAGATCGTTGCGGGCGATTCAGAAGTTCATCGCCCAGGATTCCGAGGTTTATGCCGAGAGGATGGCGGCCAGGATCATCGAACGCATCGAGCGAACGGCCCTTTTCCCCACCCAGGGTCATCCTGTTCACGAGTATCCTGAGGAGCCTTTGAAGGAGGTTCACGAATCGCCTTACCGCATCATCTATGGTTACTCGGAGACTGAGTTCCGTGTGGTCACGATTGTTCACTTCAAGCAACAGTTGGAGAAAGACCGGCTGCCAATGCGCCGGAGCCAATGAGCACCATTCTCACGCCTCCTGCTACCGCGGGGGACCGCGCAAGCGGCGCTCATGGCTCTTCCGAGCGTTGACCCTCAGATGATCGCGCCGCCCACCGTGATCTGGCCTTTCTCGGTCGTGGCGCGCGTGACGCGGACCTTGATCAGTTGAAAAAGGTCAGGAACCCTCCAAGGCTTCCCATCGTGACGGTGCCGCAGGAGGTACACCTGTTCCCCGTCGCTGATGCTGACGGAGAGTCTCAGTTATTGTCACGCCGAGCATAATGCGAGAGCACCGAAGGTGTAGTCGCCTCTTTTCTTACAGGGTTGTTATTTCGTAAGTCGTTATACCGTATCTCGATAAATCAATAACAAGATCTGCCTGGCGACTGGATATCCGTCACGCCAGGCTTTCACGCTTCTCCCCGGTACGGATCCGCCCGCGCCCCAGAGGTGCTGTGGTGATCCTCAGCGGCAGGACACAACCAGTGAGTAGTAATCCGACTTTACCATCGATAAATAGTATCTTGCACTCACCACATAGAAGTGGTACTCTGCGTTCATGAACTACCCGGTCAGCACACCCCAGCAGCTTGGCCCGATCCTGCGCGGCATGCGCAGGGCCCGCGGGCTGACGCAGGCCCAGGTCGGACAACTGCTCAACGTGAACCAGAAGCGCGTGGCGCGCATCGAGGGGGCACCGGAGGTAACGTCGTTCGACCAGATCTCGAGGCTGATCGCGATGCTCGGCGGCAGGTTCGTGATCGAGATGAAGGAGGCCCCGGCCGCCCAAGATGGGGCTTCTCGGCAGCCGAATAGTCCGATGAAGGGCAAACGCCAGGCGGGGCCGGCAGCGGGCGCGTGGTAGCGGGAAAGGACTACGCATGCCATCGACACTTGGGATTTGGATGAACGGGCTGCGGGTCGGCACCTGGACGCAGTCGCGCGGTTCCCACACGCTGCAATACGATCCGGCCTGGGTCGACTCACCGGCCGGCCGCGTGCTCTCCCTGTCACTTCCTTTCACTCCGGGCAACGTCGCGCACCGTGGTGACGCGGTCGCGAACTACTTCGACAATCTCCTGCCGGACAGCGATGCGATCCGCTCCCGCATCCGCTCCCGATTCGCCACGGCGTCAACCGAGGCGTTCGATCTCCTGATCGCGATCGGGCGCGACTGCGTGGGCGCGGTCCAGTTGCTGCCCGATGGCGAAACGCCGACCGGGTTTGACCGCATCGACGCCGAGCCGCTTGCCGACGCGGAGGTCGAGCAGGTGATCGCAGCAAGCCTGTCCGGGGGCCGCGTCCTCGGGCAGCCGGAGGCCGACGAGCTCCGGATCTCCCTCGCGGGAGCGCAGGAGAAGACCGCCCTGTTGTTTCATCGAGGGGAATGGTGTCGCCCGCTCGGTGCGACGCCGACCACGCACATTCTCAAGCTGCCGCTCGGCCTGGTGGGCCACATGCAGATGGACATGAAGGACTCCGTTGAGAACGAGTGGCTTTGCGCCCGCGTGATGCAGGCGTTCGATCTGAACACCGCATCATGCGAGATCGTCGAGTTTGGCGCCCGGAAGGTTCTCGCCGTCGAGCGATTCGACCGCGCCCGCCAAGCGGCCGGATGGATCGCGCGATTGCCGCAGGAGGATTTTTGCCAGGCGCTGGGCCGGCCGAGCTCTCAGAAATACGAATCCGACGGAGGCCCGGGCATGCGCGACATCCTGCGCATTCTCGAAACCGGCGAACGCCCAACGGACGACATGCGGTCCTTCCTCAAGGCCCATGTCGTTTACTGGATGCTCGCCGCTACCGACGGACATGCGAAGAATTTCTCCCTCTTTCACGAGCGCGGCGGCAAGTATCGGCTGACGCCCTTCTACGACGTGCTTTCCGCCTGGCCGCTGATCGGCCGCGGCGCCGGCAAGCTCGACGTGCACAAGGTCAAACTGGCCATGGCGGTGCGCAGCAAGAGCGCGCACTGGAAGCTCAACGAAATCCGCGCCCGCCACTGGATCGAAACCGCCCGGCGCGGCGGCGTCGCGGACATGCCGGCCATCCTCGCCGACCTCGTCGCCCGCACGCCGGTGGTCATCGAGAAGGTCGAGAATGCGCTGCCCAGGGGATTCCCCGCCCAGATTGCGGATACGATCCTCACCGGTGTCCGTGCATCTTCGGCGCGCCTGAAGACGGAACTGGCCGAAATGACCAAAGCCTGACCACTTTCAAGGTCGGGGCGATTTTGAGCCGGCCACGTCGCGCGCGGATCATTCGGCTCTTAATGCCTCGATCGGGTTGACGGCGCTGGCCCGGCGCGCCGGCAGCCAGCAGGCGAGCGCGGCAATCGCCGCAAGCAGCGCGGCAAGACACAAGACGACCCAGACGTTCTGCCCGGGCACTTCGGGCATGGCTTTGCCGAGCACGTGGAGGAGCATGAAGGTCAATGCCAGGCCCACCGCCGTGCCCAGCGCCGCCAGGCGGGGTCCGTTGCGCAAAATGAGCCAAAGGACGTTGCGAGTCTGCGCCCCCAAGGCCATGCGAATGCCAATCTCCTGGGTGCGCTCGGCGGTCAGGTTCGCGATCACCCCGTAAATGCCGAGGGCCGACAGGAGCAATCCGAAGACGGCCATCTGGGTCAGCAGGCGGCCCACGGTCGAATAGGCCTAAATTCCCATCGCCTCGCAGCACTTGCGGAAGTGGTGGCCGTAGATTGAAAACGTGACCGCCAGCGGCAGCAGGGAGGGCCGGTGGAAGAACGTCCAGATCAGCAGCCGCCAGTAGTGGATCCGCTCCCGTCCGACGACTCCCAAGCGCACACTGGAAAGGCCGAACGCCATCAGCCGCCGCCAGTCCATTGAGGGGGAAAACTTCGGCCGTTTGTACTCGCGCAGGAAGGTGCGCACCCGCTGGTAGTACGGCTTTGGCGCGTAGATGTTCTGCAAAATGCTCCGGTAGCCCTCGCGCAGCGCCTCCAGCTTCATGCAGGGCACGAAGTTCAGCGAACCGTCCGCGTTGTTTCCCGTGCTCTGCGCGAGCAGCCGGCCCTCGCGATGAAGCCGCGCATACAGCTTGGTGTCCGGCAGCGCGTTGAGCAGCCCGACCATCGCGGTGACGATGCCGCTCCTTTGGATGAACTCGATCTGCCGCCGGAAGATCGTGGGCGTGTCGGTGTCAAACCCGACAATGAATCCGCCCTGGACCTGCATCCCGGCGCGCTGGATACGCTTGACGTCGGCCACGAGGTCGCGGTGCTGGTTCTGGCGCTTGTTGCAGCCGGCCAGCCCGGCTTCGTCCGGTGTCTCGATGCCGATGAACACCATGTCAAAGCCCGCCTCGGCCATCAGATTCATCAACTCCTCGTCGTCAGCCAGGTTGATGGAGGCCTCGGTGTAGAGCGGAATCCCCCTCCCGTGCTTCTGCCACTCGATCAGCGCCGGCAGCAGTTCGTCCTTCAGCGCCCGCTTATTGCCGATCAGGTTGTCATCCACGAAAAACACCGGCCCGCGCCAGCCGCGCCGGTGGAGCCCGTCCAGCTCGGCAATGATCTGTCCCGCCGTCTTCAGGCGGGGCCGGTGGCCGAACTTCGCCGTCACATCGCAAAACTCGCAGTCGAACGGGCAGCCGCGTGAATACTGGATGCACATCGAGGCGTAGCGGCGGAAGTCCACCAGCTCCCACAGCGGCTCCGGTGTCTGGCGGACGTCGGGCAGCTCCGTCGTCGTATAGACAGGCCGCGCACGGCCCTGTTCAAGGTCGCGCAGGAACTCGGGCAGGGTCACCTCCGCCTCGTTCAGGACGAAATGGTCAACGCCCGCAAACTGCGCGTATTCGCTGGTGAACAGGGGCCCGCCGGCGACGATGGTCTTCCCGGCCGCGCGACAGCGCGCGATCAGCGCCTGCGCCGCGCCCCGCTGCACGATCATCGCGCTGATGAACACCAGATCCGCCCAGTCGAGATCCCGGTCCCGCAGCTTGCCGGCATTCAGGTCCACCAGGCGCTTTTCCCACGCCGCCGGAAGCATCGCCGCCACCGTCAACAATCCCAGCGGGGGCAGCGACGCCCGCTTGCGGACGAATTTCAACGCGTGCTTGAAACTCCAGAACGTATCCGGAAATTCAGGATAGAGCAGCAGGACTCTCATGCCATCCGAGAACTAATTCCATTTTCGCCGGATTGGAAGGGTTATCCCTGTTTTTGTCGGCGATCCGGCCGCCGATTGAACACTGCGCAATGGAGCGACCCGGGTCGTCATTGGGGGAGCAACGCGACGGAGCTGCCGCCCCCCGCGATGGCAATCGTTTTTCGGTTCCTTGTTGCGAAACGTCCGCTGCCGCCCATCGGTCGTCGCGAGGCCAGCGCCAGCTTCCCCGCCCGCGAGCCGCCGTGGGCTGTTTCTCGCGCGCGGTTGCGCCCGGGTCACCGCGAAACACCCCGGGGAAGGCCAGCCCAACCCCGATGCCGAATTGGGGGTGAACCAACTTGACCGCCATTGTTCAGCCCCCATCATCGGCCCTCGGGCCGAGCGCCAGGCGAACCGTGTCCTTGTCCGTCTTCTCCAGTCAACCTACAGGAGGTTTCCCATGATCCGCAATTATCCGGTCATCATCTTCGTTGCCGCGCTTCTTTCCGCCGCGACTGCTTCTTCCAAGCCGGTGGTACCTGACAAAATCACCGTCAATCAAACTGCCGACAAGATCATCGTCACCGGCGGCAAGGGCAGGAATATCGCCTCCGGCAGATTCGCGCTCAGCAAAGACGGATGGTATGTCATAAAGATCTCGTACACCGGAGCCGAGGTCAGTGTCTGTCAGCTTTCACTGGCCACCCAGGCGATGGTTGCCGCCAAACAGACAATCGGAGGATTGTTGACGAACTGGATGGGACCAAACACGACTGAGATGATCCGGCACCGGGGATCGGTGATGTCTGATGATTATGTGGTCTATGTGGACGACGCGGAAGGACCGTGGACGGTCGAGATTCTGAAAAGCCCGAAGCCTGCGCCCGTATCCGGTGACACCACGTTCAGCGGCACAACGGACAAGGTGACGCCCTTCTTCCACCTGAATGCGGGGCCGGCGAGATTCACGATGAACCAGAAGCGAAAAGGCCAGTTCTCTTCCCGCATTGAAGTCAACCTGGTCAATGCCGACACAGGCGCCTACGTGGGCAATCTCTGCCACAACGCAACCGAACCGACGCAGAAGGCGAGTGTGGACATACGGGAAGCCGGCAACTACATTCTCGAGGTCATTGGCGGCGACACCTGGGACGTTTCCTATACTCAGTAGATGTGCGGGCTTGTGTCTGTCGGCATCGTGCCGTTCAGACCAGGCCGAGACGCATCTTCCCCTCCTCGGAAATCATCGACTGGTTCCAGGGGGGCTCCCAGACGAGGCGGACGTCGGCCGCGCTGACGCCGGGGACAAGGAGGATCTTGCCACGGGCGTCCTCCGCGATGGCAGGGCCCATGCCGCAGCCCGGCGCGGTGAGCGTCATGGCCACATGAACGCAGCAGTCTCCCGCGGGAACCTGCTCGATCTCCATCGAATAGACCAGACCGAGATCGACAATGTTCACCGGAATTTCCGGATCGAAGACCTTCCTGAGCTGGTCCCAGATCGCCTCGGGATCCGGGGCGCCGCCGGCGGCGGACGCGGCCTGCGCCGTGACCCCGGCCACCGTCTCACCGAGCGCGTCCGCGTCGCACCCGTCGATGCGCGCGAGGCCGAAGTCGATGATGACGGTATAACTGCCTCCGAGCGTCTGGGTGATGTGGACCTTGGTCCCGGCGGTGAGCGTGATCCGTTCGCCGCTAGGGATCTGGGTGGCCATGACGTTGCGACTGAGGATGCGTTCTTTGTTCATGGGGTGATTTTTTGGAAAGGCGCGAAGCTACGTCAGGAATATCTCGTGCATTAATTGGCAACAGCGCCTGCCTCGGAAAGGGCATGCTTCCCGAACTCTGTCCGGATCAAGCTGCGCAGCGCGGCGCGGAGGGCTTCGTCATCGACCTTCGCGAGCACCTCCTCGAAAAAGCCGAAGACGAGCAATTCGCGCGCCGCCGCCGGGGGGATGCCGCGGGATTCGAGGTAGAACATCTGTTCTGCGTCAACGTGGCCGCTGGCGGAGCCGTGTGTGCAGCGGACGTCATTGGCCTGGATCTCAAGCCCGGGCAGCGAGTTGCTTTCGGCATCGTCGCTGAGGAGAAGGTTCCGGTTGCCCTGGTAGGCGTCGGTCTTCTGGGCGTCCGGATCGACGACGATCAGGCCGGAGAAGATCGTGCGCGCGCGGTCGAGGAGCGCGTTCTTGTAGAGCAGATTGGATCCGGTGCGGGGCGCCTGATGGCTCTGCAGGGTGCGCTGGTCGAACTCCTGCCGCCCCTGTGCCACCGTGAGCGCGAGCATCTCGCTGAACGCGCCCGGACCCTGCAGGCGGCTGTGCGATTCGTGGCGGGCCTGAAGGCCGCCGAGATGGACGTTGAGCGAAAGGACGCGGGCGTCGCGCTGGACGACGGTGGAGTTGAGCTGGAAGGCGAGGGTGCCGCGCGACCAGCCCTGCGTGCCGACGTAGGTGAGCTGTGAGGCGGGCCCTGCAAACAAATCGTTTGCGCCCGCAGCGAAGCCGGGGGCGGCCGGATCGGCCGAACAGAAATTCTCCACAAGCGCGGCCCTGGCGTTGTCCTCGATGATGACAAGGGTGTGCGGGAAAACGGCGGCGCCGGCGCCGGAGGCCACGTGCTGGACCACGAATGGCGCCGCGATCTCGACGCCGCGCGGCACGTAGAGAAAGGCGCCGGTGCGCGTCAGGGCCGCGTTGAGCGCGGCGAATTTCTCGGAGCCGAGGTTCACCGGTTGGGCCTGAAAATGACTCCGGAGGAGTCCGGCGTGACGGGCGACGGCTTCTTCGATCGGGCAGAAGACGACCCCCTGTTTCTGAAGTTCCGGCGACAGCGCCCCGGTTGGAAGCGTGTGGTTGTTGAAAAATGCGAGGGCCGCGGCGAATGGAAACCCGGTTTTTGGGGCCTGGAACAGGGGATCGGAGGCGTTCCCGAGCGTAAAGCCGTCGAGTTTGAGCCCCGCAATGGTGCTGAAGCGCCAGAGCTCATCGGTCCGCGCGGGCATCGGCAGCGCGGCAAAGCGGTCCCATGCGGCACGCTTCAGTTCGAGCCACCAATCCGGCAGGTGGCCGACAGCGGCCTGATGCGAGGCGAAGAGGCCGGGCGTGAAGGCGCCGCCGGACGATGAAATGACGGGGGCGGGAATTGCGGACATGAGGGGAAGACTAAACGCTGAAAGGCTGAGAACTGAAACGCTGAAACGCTGAAAACTGAAACGCTGAAAACTGAAACGCTGAAAACTGAAACGCTGAAAGGTTGAAACGCTGAAAGGCTGAAAGGAGGAAGTGCGGGAAAGCCGCTGCAGTGCTTGTCTGAAGTGGATTTCAGGTTTTCAGCGCTTCAGCGTTTCGTGGGTTCATCCCACAGAGCCCTCCATTTCGAGATCGATGAGGCGTTTGAGTTCGACGGAGTATTCCATGGGGAACTGGCTGACGAGGTCGTTGACGAACCCGTTGACCGCGAGGCTCATTGCCTGCGCCTTGGTGAGGCCGCGCGACTGCATGTAGAAGATCATCTCGTCGCTGACCTTGGAGACGCTTGCTTCATGCTGCACGGCATGTTCCTGCCCCCGGACGGTGATGGCCGGGTAGGTGTCCGTGCGGGAATTGGTGTTGATGAGCAGCGCGTCGCATTCGGTGTTGTTCTTGCAGCCTTTGAGGTGCCGCGGGATGTGCACGAGGCCGCGGTAGGTGCTGCGGCCCTGGCCGACGGAGATCGACTTCGCGACGATCGAGGACGTGGTCTCATCGGCGGCGTGGACCATTTTCGCCCCGGTGTCCTGGTGCTGGCCGTCGTTGGCCAGGGCGATGGAGACGACCTCACCGCGCGACTTGCGCCCCTTGAGCACCACGCCCGGGTATTTCATGGTCAGGCGGCTGCCGATGTTGCAGTCGATCCACTTGATCTCGGCCTTCTCATGGGCGAGCCCGCGTTTGGTGACGAGGTTGTAAACGTTGGGCGCCCAGTTCTGGACGGTGATGTACTGGATCTTGGCGCCCGGCAGCGCGACGAGCTCGACGACGGCGCTGTGCAGCGTTGACGTGGAGAACTTCGGCGCGGTGCAACCCTCCATGTACGTGAGTTCGCTGCCTTCATCGACGATGATCAGCGTGCGCTCGAACTGGCCGAAGCTCTCGGCGTTGATGCGGAAATAGGCCTGCAGCGGGTGTGAGACCTTTACGCCGGGCGGCACGTAGATGAAGGAGCCGCCCGAGAAGACCGCGCTGTTGAGGGTGGAGAACTTGTTGTCGCCGGTCGGGATGACCTTGCCGAACCACTTGCGGAAGATCTCCGGGTGCGCGCGCAGGGCCTCGGAGGAGTTGAGGAAGATGACGCCCTGTTTCGAGACGGCGTCCTTGATGTTGGAGTAGGCGGCCTCGCTGTCGAACTGGGCCTCGACGCCGGCGAGGAACTTCCGTTCCTGCTCGGGGACGCCCAGGCGCTCAAACGTCATCTTGATGTCGGCCGGCACCTCGTCCCAGGTGCGCTTCGGTTTGGTGCCCTGCGAAAGGTAATAACGGATCTTGTCGAAATCGAGGTTCTCAAGGTCGCGCGTGGCCCAATGGACCGGAAGCGGCTTGGCCAGGAAGGTCCGCAGGGCGTTCAGGCGGAACTCGCGAATCCATGGATCTTCTCTTTTGACGTTGCTGATATAGCGGACGGTGCGCTCGCTGAGACCCTTGCCGGCGTCGAAATCGTATTTGACGTCGTACTTGAAATCACCGGCGGTCTGATCGATGCCGGCCACAGGGCTGGCGGCGGTTTCCTCGACAGCCGCAGTTGTGAGTGTGTCGCTTTCAGTGGACTGGCCCATGGTGAGACCTCCGGGTTTGGCGTATTCAGCGGGTTGTTGAGTTTGGGCAACGGAGTGTGCGGTGCTTAGGCGGAAATCGCGGCGAGCTCCTTCTTCACCCAGGAATAGCCTTTGGCCTCGAGTTCGAGGGCGAGATCCTTGGCGCCGCTCCGGACGATGCGGCCGTCGTACATGACGTGGACGAAGTCCGGAACGATGTAGTTGAGGAGGCGTTGATAGTGGGTGATGAGCACGATCCCCAGCCGTCCGGTGCGCAGTTTGTTGACGCCGTCCGCGACGATGCGCAGGGCGTCGATGTCGAGGCCTGAGTCGGTCTCGTCCATCAGGGCAAACCCGGGATCGAGCATGGCCATTTGAAGGATCTCGCATCGCTTCTTCTCCCCACCCGAAAAGCCCTCGTTGACTGATCGCGACGTGAACTTCCGGTCGATTTTCAGCAGGTCCATCTTCTCATAGAGCTTCCTGTAATAGCGCGTCGCGTCGAGGTCCTCATTGTCGCCGAGGCGGGCCTGCAGGGCGGCGCGGACGAAATTGGCGATGCTGACCCCGGGAACCTCGCTTGGGTATTGGAACGCCAGGAAAAGCCCGGCGCGCGCCCGCTCATCCGGCTCCATGGCGAGCACCGACTGGCCGTCCAGGAGGACTTCCCCGCCGGTGATGGTGTAATCGGGATGACCCGCGATCGCCTTGGCCAAAGTCGACTTTCCTGTGCCGTTGGGTCCCATGATCGCATGGACTTCGCCTTGATTTACAGTCAGGGAGGCGCCCTTGACGACCGGTTTGTCTCCGATGCTTACGCGCAGGTCTCGTATGATGAGTTGGCTCATTGATGTGGAATCTGGAAAACGGGTTGGAACGGGAGCGTGTTGAGAATGGGAAAAGTTGGGTCAGTTCCTGGTTGAACCGCGAAAGCTGAGATCGATGTGCTCCGCGTCGTAGCCAGATGGAAGGATAGAACGAAGGCGGGCGATCAGGTCGGCCGGGATCTCGACGTTGTGGATCACTCCCGTCTTTTCGTCGTGGAAGTGAGCGTGTTCGTGGAGGTTAGGACAGTAGCGAGTAGGCTCGCGGACGAAGTTGACCTGTTTGACGAGGCCGCATTGGACCAGGGCATCGAGGCAATTGTAGACGGTCGCAAGCGAGATCGTGGGCATCACGGTCTTGACGCGGGCGAAAACCTCTTCGGATGTCGGGTGATCTCGTTTTGTAAGAATCACCTGATAAACGACTTCCCTTTGTGGTGTAAATCGCATGCCGCTGTCGGTCAACCGCTGCGCCAAGATGATGTTCTCGTTGTCCGATATCATGCTGAGTGGTTAAAGAGAATTGGAATCGTTCCAAATAGCAAGTGAGATTTGGAGTTATTCCAGGTGAGCGGGAGAGCCGGATGCTAAAAACCCGTCCGTCCGGTTCGGACGGAGGGGTCAGTTTCATCCCGGCACCTACCCCTATCAACTGCCCGCGCCAGACGCTGCCGCCAACCGGAATATGCGCCCGAGAACCTGGAGTTGAGTCACAAGGGACTTGCCAACCCCCGGCCCCACGCAGAGAAACACCGGCCCGTGTCCAAGAACCTCAAAAACATCGGGGTCGTCTCCGTGCTGACCGGTCTCTCGCGCGTCCTCGGACTCATGCGCGACCAGCTGGGGGCGGCGATCTTCGGCGCGAGCCTGCTGAACTCGGCGTTTCTGACCGCGTTCCGCCTGCCGAATCTCTTCCGCCGCCTCCTCGGCGAAGGCTCGTTGACGGCGGCGTTTCTGCCGACGTTGCAGGAGGAGCTGCACCTGAACGGCCGGCCGGGGGCTTATGCACTCCTGAACAAGGTCGTGAGCTGGCTCGTCGTTGTGACCGGAAGCGTCGTCGCGCTGGCGATGGCGGTGTTCGCGCATTCGCGGTGGGCCGGCGGGCTTGAGGAGAAATGGTATCTCGCCTCCGACCTGACGGTGATCCTCTTCCCCTACCTCGTGTTCATCTGCGTCGCGGCGGCCTTCAACGCCACGCTGAACGTTTTTCAGCATTTCACCGAGCCGGCGCTGTCGCCGATCTGGCTGAACATGGCGATGATCTTCACGCTGGGCGGCGCGGGATTGCATTGGGCGGACACGAAGATGGGGGAAATCCACTGGCTCTGCGTCGGCGTGCTGGCGGGCGGGTTCCTGCAGATGGCGGTGCCGGCGGTCGTCCTGATGCGGCTGGGCTGGAAGCCGCGTTTCGACTTCACGCTGTCGCCGCGGGTGCGCGAGATCGCGCGGCTGATGGCTCCGGGTTTCTTCGGCACCGCGATCTACCAGGTGAACATCTACGTCGCGAACCTCCTCGCGTACCAGATCAATGACTCGGCGGCCACGCTTCTCTTTTACGCGAACCGGATCATGGAGCTGCCGATCGGCGTGTTCGCCATCGCGGTGACGACGGTCGTCTATCCCCTGCTGGCGCGCCATGCGGTGGAAGGGAAGTTCGGCTCCATGGCGGAGGATCTCCGCCGCGGGGTGCGCCTGATTCTCGTGATCAACGTGCCGGCGGCGGCCGGCCTTGCACTGCTCAGCGGGCCGATCACGCGGCTTTTGTTTCGCCACGGCGAATTCACCGGCGGCGACGCACAGGCCATGGCCGTCCTCCTCGCGCTCTTTGTCATCGGCATGCCGTTCTTCTCGGTGGTGAACCTGATGGTGCGCGCATTCTACTCGGTCAAGGACACTGCAACGCCCGTGAAGATCGGGGTCATCGATTTCCTCGTGAATCTCAGCCTGAGCCTGGTGCTCATGCGGTGGCCGGGTGCGGCGGGGCTCGTGCTCGCGAGCACGACGGCGATCATCGTCCAGACGCTGCTGTTGAAGCGCGCGCTGACGCGGCGGATCCCCGAAATGCGTTTTGCCGCGGTGTGGCCGAGCCTTTTCCGGATCGTCCTCGCGACCGCGGTCATGAGCCTGGCGGTTGGCGCCGGCTGGCTCGGACTGCGCCGCGGGATCGGCGGCCGCGCGGCGGACCTGGCGGCCATTGCCGTGCTGATTCCGCTTGCCGGAGCGATCTACGCCGGGCTCCTGTGGTGCTTGAAGATCGAGGGGCGCGAGGAACTGCGGGCGTGGCTGGGCGCGCGATCCGGCGGCGGGAATGGCCCGGGGAGATCTTGAATTCCGCCGGGCGGCCTCCCTTTTTTCCCTGCCCGGCTGCGGCCGCGCAGGGAAACCCCCGGTGCTCGTCGCGGGATCTTCGGCCTGACGCCTTGACCCGGGCCTGAGCAGCGGACCAAATCTCCCCATGCGATTCCATCTTGTCCCGTTGTGCGCGGTGTTCGTCGTGTCAGGATGCGGCGCGGCCGGTGCGGCATCCGGGGAGGGGGCGCCGGAGGGCGCGGCCGGTGCGGGACTTCCCCCGGTGACCCGTCACATCCATGTCGACCAATTGGGTTATTTGCCCGATGAACAGAAGGTGGCGGTCATCAGCGATCCCCGGAAGGGCGCCAACGCGGGCGACCCTTTCACCCCCGGCCCCGTGATGGAGCTTCGGCAGGTCGCGGATGGCCGGGTCGCATGGCGCGGGCCGGCGGTGGTGTTCAACGGAGGGAAGACCGACGGGATCTCGGGGGATCGCGGCTGGTGGTTCGACTTCAGCGCGGTCCGGGACGCGGGGGAATACTACGTGTTCGATCCCAGGCTGGGCGTGCGGTCCCATGTCGTGCGGATAGCCCCGGGGGCCTATCGCGAGGTCCTGCGGGCCGCATTGAGGACGTTCTACTATCAGCGCGAGGCGACACCCCACAGCGCGCCATGGGCCGAGGCCCCGTGGCGGGATGGCCCGGCGTTTCTGCAGGACCGCGAGGCCCGCGCCGTCTGGGCCCGACAGGACGCCGCGACCGCGCGCGATCTCAGCGGCGGGTGGATGGACGCCGGGGACACCAACAAGTACCCGCCTTTCCTGGCCGAGACGATCCACCCGCTCCTTTATGCGTGGCAGGCAAATCCCGCCGCATTCACCGACGATCTCAACGTGCCGGAATCCGGCAACGGCCTGCCCGACCTGCTCGATGAGGTGAAATGGGAGCTGGACTGGCTCGCCAAAATGCAGGACGCCGACGGCGGCGTATTTGTCAAGATGGGCACGGTGGAATTCAGCGCCAGCCGGCCGTTGAGCGCCGACCGGCACCCGCGCTACTACGGTCCGAAATGTTCCGGGGCGACCATTGTCAGCGCCGGAGTTTTCGCGCATGCGGCGCGCATCTTCGGACAGTTCGAGCCGTGGCGGGCATATTCCGCGGACTTGGGCGCGCGTGCCGCGCGCGCCTGGGCGTGGTACGCGGCGCATCCGCGCAGCTATGACTGCGATTCCGGAGAGATCAAAGCCGGCAGCGCGAACATGGATGCGGCCGAGCAGGATCGCGCCGAGGCCATCGCCGGGATGCATCTTTGGGCGCTGACGGGCGGGCAGGGATACCACGATGTCTTCAAGAAGCGTGTCGGTGCGACGCGGCAGCTTGCAGAGGAGGTCTGGCCGCCGTACGAGGTGGGCGCCGCGGAGGCGCTGCTGGAATACCGGACGCTTCCGGGCGCCGATCAGGGGGTCTGCGAAAAAATCTCCACGGCCCTGGCGCACGCGCTGGTTTCGCCGCAGTTCATGCCCCAGGACGGGGAGGGCGAGCTTTACCGGGCCTGGATGCCCGAGAGCTGCTACCACTGGGGCAGCAACCGCGTCCGCGCCTGCCATGGCATCATGGCGGCAGCCGCGGTGGACTACCATCTGGCGGGGGAGCGGAGCGCCCTGCTGAGACAGCGGGCGCTGAACATGCTGCACGCGTTGCACGGGGTCAACCCGCTCGACATCGTCTTTCTCACGAATGCGCGACGGTTCGGCGGGGAGTCGGGAGTGACGCGGCTCTATCACGAATGGTTCCACGGCGAGCCCCCGCCCGGCTATCTGGTCGGCGGGCCAAACCAATCCTACAGCGGAAACATCGCGTGGCTCAGACACCAGCCTCCGGCGAAGGCGTATGCGGACACGAATGAGGGCTGGCCGGCAAACTCATGGGAGATGAGCGAGCCCGCGATCTACTACCAGGCTGCCTACATCCGGTTGGTGGCGGAATTCGTGAGACCGGGCGGCGATCCTGCAAAGCCCTGACGGGGCGGGGCGGCCCCGGGGCAGAATTCGGACTGAAGATCCGCCGGCCTGCGCCCTACCGGTTCTTATGCAGGAATGGCCGGGCTGCCTTTGGGGCGTCATCCCGGGCCCCGGCGCCCGTACGATCCCGTTGGAGCGGCGCGGGGAATTTTCTTATGCCCGCGGTTGACTGTCGGCGGCGATAGGGGCTTTTTGATGATGCAGCGGGCAAGAATCTTCATGAAACGCATCAGTATCATCGGCAGCGGCAACGTGGGCACCAACACGGCGTTTTTCATCGCGGAGTCCCGGACTGCCGAAGTGTTGCTGGTGGATATCAAGGAGGGCGTGGCCGCGGGCAAGGCGCTCGATTTGATGGAGGCGGGCCCGGTGCGCGGATACGCCACAAAAATACGCGGCACCGTCCGGATCGATGACATTGCAGGGAGTGACATCGTAGTGGTGGCCGCGGGCATCACCCGGAAACCGGGGCAGCAGCGGGAGGATGTTTACCGGGAAAACGCGCCGATCGTGCGCGCGATCGCCCGGGACATCAGGCGCCTCGCCCCCGGGGCGCTGGTGATCAACATCGTGGAGCCGATCGATCTCCTGACCCTGCTCATCCAGGAGACGCTGGCGGCGGAGCGGTTCCGGGTCATGGGCGTCGGCGGCCTGCTCACGTCGACCCGCATCCGTTACCTGGTGAGCAAGGCGCTGGGCGTGTCGCCGCGGGAGGTCACCGGCCTGATCATTGGGCCGCATCACCCGAGCATGGTTTTCCTCCGCGACACCATTCGCGTCTCGGGCGTTCCTGCGGCGACGCTTCTCGGCGAGGCGCGCCTGGGCGAACTGATCGAGGAGGCGCGCAACGCGGGCGATTTCATCCTCCAGCTGGCCCAGCGTTCGAGCGCCTTCTACGCCTCCTGCGCCGCGGCGGAGGCGCTCGTTGCCGCCATCGTGGGAAACACAAAGGCGCTCCTCCCGGTGTCGGTGCGCTGCGAGGGCGAGTACGGGGTGAACGGGCTGGCGATAGGCGTTCCTGCCTACGTGGGCGACCACGGCGTGGCCGGCATCCTCCAGCTCAAGCTCTCCGGGGCCGACCAGGAGGCGTTCGACAAGGCGGCGGCGGCCCTCCGGACCGCCCACGACAACATCGCCGCCGGGGCGGCGTAAGGAGGCCATCGTGTCGACGAACAAGGTCAGCATCATCGGGGCGGGCAATGTCGGGGCGACGGCGACCTACTGCATCGCCGAGAAGGTCATCGCCGACCTGGTCATGGTGGACATCGACGAGGGCATGACCCAGGCGAAGGCGATGGATTTCCTCCATGCCGGGCCGTTGCGCGGCTATGACGTCTCCATCTCGATCGTGGGCACGGATGATTTCGCCCAGATCGCGGACAGCAACGTCGTGGTGATCACCGCGGGACTGGCGCGAAAACCGGGCATGGATCGCATGGACCTGCTGAAGGTGAACGCGGGCATCGTGAAACAGGCGGCGCGGGCGATCGTGGACTACGCGCCGAATGCCGTTGTCATCGTGGTCTCGAATCCGCTGGACATCATGTGCCACGTCGCCCTGCGGTCGACGGGGTTCGCGCTCCGGCGGGTCGTCGGGATGGCGGGCATCCTCGACTCCACCCGCTTCCGCTATTTTGTGGCCGAACAGCTCGGCTGTGCGCTGTCGTCGGTGCACGCGATGGTGCTTGGCGGACACGGCGACCAGATGGTGCCGCTGCCGCGCCTGACGACGGTCGGCGGGGTCCCGATCACGGAACTCATGGATGCCGCGACGATCTGCCAGCTGGTTGACCGCACGCGGAAGGGCGGGGCGGAGATTGTGGCGTTGCTCAAGACCGGCTCGGCCTACTACGCGCCGGCGGCTTCTGTGGCGGAGATGGTCGAATCCGTGATCACCGACCGGAAACACCTGGCACCGTGCGCAGCCTACGTGCGCGGCGAGTATGGCATCGAGGATCTTTTCATCGGCGTGCCCGTTATTCTGGGGAGGAACGGTGTCGAGCGCATCATCGAGCTGGAGCTGCTCGATGAGGAGCGGGCCCAGTTGCAGGCGAGCGCCGCCGCCGTCCGCAAGGGCGTCGAGGAGCTCAATACGTTCTTCAAGCCGACCTGACCTTGCGGCGTCGCGGCAATATCGTGGGCCGGTGGCGGCCGCCATCCGTTGGGGGCCGGCTCGATCGCTTCACTCAGGAGACCAACCCCTGGGCGAACAGGGCGTCGGCGCCGGCCAGACTGAAGGCGGTGACCGGCCTCCGGGCCTCGATGCGGACGTTGACAGCGTCGGCGTCGAGGGGGATCTCCTTGAGGAACTGGACCTGAACCAAATTGGGCCGCGCGGGGAGTGCGTTCCGGGCCAGCGCCGTCTGCAGGATGTCGAAATACGCCGTGTTGTTGACGTGGCCGTTTCCATCGACGTCCGAATACCGCACGGAAATGCCGCAGACCGGAGGCGATCCGGCGCCCGGCGGGATCAGCCTGAGCTTCTCCAGTTCCGGCATGAACACGTCGCCAGGCCGGCTCGGAAAGCTCCGCGCGATCTCCTCTGGGACGCGGATCAGCGACTTCGTCTTGAGGCTGACGTAAAGCCACAGCGATGAAGCCGACGCGAGCAGTTCGTCGCCGCAATAGAGGCGGAAATCCCGAAAACCCTTGAAGGTCCGGATTCCGCTGGACCAGGTCACCACGCGCACCGGTTCCTCATACCGGGGATACCGGCGGATCGCCGCCGCCATGCGATTGAGGACCCAGGATTCACCCCGCATCTCCATGGCCCGGGTGCCCGCATCGAACTGATCCGCGTGCTTGATGGCGGCCTCCTGGAGGAGCTTGAAGATTCCCCGGAGCAGCAAAACTTCGTCGCGATCGACCTCTCCGTAGGCGACGGTGGTGTTGAGTGTCAGGGTGTCGTTCATGGTGGCGTCGTCAGCTGGTGGGTTCTCCTTTGTGCCCTCAGTTTCCCCGCGGTTCAAAGGCGAACCCAGGACCGCCCGAGGCCTCAAAACGCCGCGTTGCCGGGCGTCCGGGGGAACGGAATGACATCGCGGATGTTGGAAACACCGGTGACGAACATCAGCATGCGCTCAAAGCCCATGCCGAATCCGGCGTGCGGGACCGTGCCGTAGCGGCGCAAGTCGAGGTACCAGCCGTAGTCCTTCGGGTCGAGATTATGCCGGGCCATGCTTTTCTCCAGCACGTCGAGCCTTTCCTCGCGCTGGCTGCCGCCGATGATCTCGCCAATGCCCGGCACGAGGACGTCCATCGCCGTCACGGTGCGGTCGTCGTCGTTCAACCGCATGTAGAACGGCTTGATCTCCTTCGGGTAGTTGTAGACCGTCGTCGGGCATTTGAAATGCTGCTCCGTGAGGAAGCGTTCGTGTTCCGACTGGAGGTTGGCGCCGTACGCGACGGGATATTCGAAGGGATGGCCGCTCTTGACGAGGAGTTCGACCGCCTCGGCGTAGCTGATCCGCTGGAATGGCCGCTCGACGACGAATTCGAGCCGCTCGATCAGCCCCCTGTCCACGAACTTCGCAAAAAGCTCCAGGTCCGCGGCACAATGCGTGCGCACATCGCGGACCAGGTATTTCACGAAATTCTGGGCGAGCTCCATGTCGCCCTGGAGGTCGCAGAACGCCATCTCCGGCTCGATCATCCAGAATTCGCTGGCGTGGCGCGAGGTGTTGGAGTTCTCCGCGCGGAAGGTCGGCCCGAACGTGTAGACCCTGGAAAGGGCGCAGGCGAAGGCCTCGGCCTCCAGCTGGCCGCTGACGGTGAGATACGTCGGGCGCGCGAAGAAATCCTCGGCGAAGTCGATCTCGCCATCCTCGCGCCGGGGCGGATTCCTGGGATCGAGCGTGGTGACGCGGAACAATTCGCCGGCGCCCTCGCAGTCGCTCCCGGTGATGATCGGCGTGTGGACGTACGTGAAGCCGCGTTCCTGGAAGAACTGGTGGATGGCGTAGGCCAGCCGGCTGCGCACGCGAAACACGCAGCCGAAAAGGTTCGAGCGCGGGCGCAGATGGGCGATCTCGCGCAGGAATTCCGGCGTGTGCCCCTTTTTCTGGAGCGGAAAGCTGGCATCGGCGGCGCCGATGATCTCCACCGCCGCGGCCCTGATCTCCCATTTTTGTCCCTGCCCCTGCGAGGGCACCCACGGGCCGCGCACGCTGACTGAGGCCCCCGTGGTGAGGCGCTGCACGTCGGCGTAGTTCGGAAGCGCCGCGTCGGCGATCACCTGCAGGTTCTTGAGGCAGGAACCGTCGTTCAGCTCGATGAAGGAGAACGTCTTTGCATCGCGGCGGGTGCGGACCCAGCCCCGGACGACAAGCTCCTCGCCGGGCGACGGGCGGGCCAGCGCTTCCTTGACGGAAATGGTGCTCAACATGCCGCCGAACATAGTGGATGGCGCCCGTCCGCCAAAACAAAACGAAGGGCGGGGCGGGGTCCGATGGGGGTCCGGCGCCGGGAACCCCGGCGGGAGAAGCGCCTACGCGGCAATCCACACCTGATCGCCGGCGCGCACCTGTTCAAACAGTTCCACCAGGTCGACGCTGCGCATCAGGATGCATCCGGCGCTTTGCGGCGTGCCGATGCGTTCCTCGTGGTTGGTGCCGTGGATATAGATGTAGCGATCAAAGGAGTCGACGTTGCCGCCGCTGTTGACGCCCGGCTCAAGCCCGCGCAGCCACAGGATCCGGGTGGTGACCATGTTGCCCCGGTTCTCCTCGTCGCCATATTCTGAGAAATGTCTTCCGGTGGGCACGCGGTTCCGGAACACCCCCCCAGGCGGCTGGCCGTGGCCGATCTTCTCGGCGACGACATGCAGGCCGAGCGGCGTGCCCCGGGAGCCCTTCACGTTCGATGGAGACCGGAGCGACGTTGAGACGGCGAAGGCGCGCACAAGCCTGCCGCGCTGATAGAACTGCATGCTCTGGCTGCCCACGTGGACGGCAAGAATCCGTTCTGCGGGCTTGATTCCAAGCGCCGCGCACTTTTCGATGACCTGTTTGATCGGAGAACTCATCGTGAACACCATTCCCTATCGAGTCGGCATCGTCGGCGCGACCGGCGCAGTCGGTCAAGAGTTGTTACGACTGCTGCTGGAGCGCAATTTCCCCATGGCCGAATTGAGGCTGTTCGCCTCGGCGCGGTCGGCGGGCAAGGTCGTGGAGCGCGGAGGGAGGAAATTCACGGTGGCGGAGGCGAAGCCGGAGATCTTCGCGGATCTCGACGTTGCATTTTTCAGCGCGGGGGGGCCGGTGACCCGCGCGCTCGCCCCGGCCGCGGTGAAGGCCGGCTGCCTCGTCCTGGACAAGAGTTCGGCGCTCCGCATGGACCCGAACGTGCCGCTCGTCGTGCCCGAGATCAACGCCCACGCCATCCGGCGCCACCAGGGCGTCATCGCGAGCCCCAATTGCTCCACCGCGGTCATGCTCATGGGCCTTTATCCGCTTCATCGCGCCTTCGGTCTCAGGCGCTTCTTTGTCGCGACGTACCAGTCGGTGTCGGGCACCGGGGCCGAGGCCGTGCGCGAACTCGATGGGCAATCCCATGCCTGGGCGCGGGGCGAGCCGCTGTTGCGCGAGGTTTATCCCTACCAGATCGCGTTCAACGTCATCCCCCAGGTCGACAAGTTCGGCCCCGACGGCTACACCGGCGAGGAGAGCAAGATGCTGGCGGAGAGCCGGAAGATCCTGGAACTGCCCGGGCTGCGGGCGTCGGCGACCTGTGTGCGCGTGCCGGTGGTGCGCGCCCACTCGATGGCCGTGAACGCCGAGTTCGAAAAGCCGGTGGACCTCGATGCGGCGCGCGCCGCGATCGCGGCATTTCCCGGCGCCGAGCTGCTCGACGATCCCGCGCAGAGCTGTTATCCGACGCCGCTGGCCTACAGCGAAAAGGTCAAGTGCGGGGTGGGGCGCCTGCGGCGGGATTCGGCCTTTGACAACGGCCTCGCGTTCTGGGTGAGCGGCGACAACCTCTGGAAAGGCGCCGCGCTGAATTCGATCCAGATCGCGGAGCTCATGATCCGTGAAGGTCTGGGATTCCGACCGGCGTCGGAATCCTAATCCTAGTAATGCCTTGTTCCACCCCGGTCCGCCTGCTTATCTCCACCCCGGGTTCCGGACGGCTAGCTCAGTGGTTAGAGCATCTCGTTTACACCGAGGAGGTCGGGGGTTCGAGTCCCTCGCCGTCCACCATCCTTCGCCCTTTGGGCTACGGATGGCACGCCATTTTTCTTCCCGCGACGGGAAGGGAAATGTCCTCCGTCCTGTCCGCCGTAGCTTCAGCGAAGGCGGAAGGCCCGGCGAAGGCGGGCATGACCCTCTATAGCGCTGAGTCCTATTTCCGAATCCACGCCGGAGGTTTTCTTCCCCGGGGCGGGAAGAAATGAACAACTCAGCTGTTGCGCGCGTCGGCCGGCAGCCTCTGCTTCCTGTTTTTCTAGAAACCAGCGTTGCGCAGAAAGATTACGGGGACTACAACGGCCGCGACAACCTCGCGTCATGCCCCGCCAAGCCAAGTCGTCCGCAGGTAACTCCACCGCCACAATCGGCTTCGAGGCCAAGCTCTGGCTGGCCGCCGACAAGCTCCGCACCCTTGCCACCCTGCGCGACACGCTGCTGCCGAAGCTGCTGAGCGGGGAGTTGAGCATGGCGTTGGAATGAAAACCAATCGCCTCCCGCCCTGAAAACGAGTATACAACACCTATGATACGCACATTGCAGATTGAACGCTTCAAGTCGCTGGTGAAGCTGGAATTGGAACTCGGCCGCATCAACGTCTTCATTGGGGCCAATGGCAGCGGCAAGAGCAACCTGCTGGAAGCGGTAGGCGTGCTTGGCTCGGCGGCGTTCGGCCGCGTCGATGATGAAACGCTTTTGCGCCGTGGCGTGCGGCCTGGGGTTCCGAGTCTCTATAAGACGGCTTTCCCGTCGAAGGACAAAGTGCCCCGACTTTTTTTTGGGGCTACGTCGTTAGAAGGAGCCAAATACGAGGTGAGCTTATGGAATCCGATCGAGAATCCAGATCCCGCCTGGCGGTTCATGACCGAGCGACTAGCAAGGGCTGAAGGCGAAGAGGTGGTGACGCGCGGGGTGAAGAAATACGGAAAACGCAACCAAGAACAGGGGATCGCCGCGTTGGAGACGGTGAACCTTGGATCTGGCGACGCCGCGCTGACGCTGATGGATGAGTTGCGAGCCTACAGCATCCACTGCCCCAATACTCCCGCGCTGCGTGGGCTCGTGCAGGATCTTCAGTCGCGGGAACCGGTCGGTCTTGCCGGCGGGCGGCTCCCCGAGGCAGTCGAAGAATTGCTGCTGGCAGCGAAGAAGACCCCTGCGTTGGCTGAAGTCCTTGAGCAAGTCCGCGATTTGCTCGACTGGGCCAGCGACTTTTCTGCCGCTCCTTCAGCAGGGGTCCCCCTTTCGCCATCTGCCGCCAGGTCTAGGTTGGTGATCGAGTTCGTAGATCGATTCATGGCAAAAGGCCGGAACGTCCTCACGGGCTACGACGCCAGCGAAGGCGCCCTTCACATCCTCTATTGCGCGGTGCTGGCGCTTCATCCGAAAGCGCCACGGTGCCTCGCAGTGGACAATCTGGATCAAGCTTTGAATCCCAGATTGGCGCAGAAGCTGATGGCGGCGCTTTGTTCCTGGAATGAGCGCGTGAACGGCGGACGGCAATGGCTGATCACCATCCAGAACCCTGCGATTCTCGACGGACTTCCGCTCAACAGCCCCGAGGTTCGGCTGTTCGCGGTGGACCGGAACAGCAGCGGCCACACCGTGGTGAAGCGGATCGATCTGGCCGCCGCCCTCGCAAAGCGGCCCAACGAAGAGTGGACCCTTTCTCGCATGTGGATGACAGGTTTGCTTGGAGGGGTTCCGAATGTCTGACCCTCTGCGCATCGCGCTCGTCGCCGAGGGTCCAACGGACGGCATTGTAATCGAGGCGGCGCTGCGTTCGATGCTCAACGACCGTCCCTTCGTCTTGAAGCAAATCTTCCCCGAAGGATCGGAAAGCTTCGGCGAGCTGGGCACGGGATGGGTGGGTGTCTACCGCTGGTGTCATCAGTCGGCCAAGCGTGGGCAGGGTTCTCTGGCGGGAGATCACCTCGTTTTTCAGAACTTTGATTTGCTCATCCTGCATGTGGATGCAGATGTCGCTGGTTGCGATTATGCTGATGGCACATTGACGCCCAAGGCGACCGACGGCCCGTTGCCTTGTGAGATGCCTTGTCCACCTGCTCAAGCTACGACCGACCGCCTGCGTACTGTGTTGATGAGCTGGTGCGGCGAAACGTCGCTTCCTGCTCACACGGTGATCTGTATGCCGTCCAAGAGCACGGAGGCGTGGGTCGTGGCTTCTCTCTTCCCGGCGGACATTGCCATGCGGCAAGGCATCGAGTGCTTCGCCAATGCCGAGGCACGGCTCAGCCAGCAGCCCAATGCAACGCGTTTTCACAAGAAGAAGAGGGATTACCAGGAACGAGCGGATCGATTTGTCGATGCATGGCCTCGAATCGCTGCGCCGAACGCTCTTGGAGAGGCCTATCGCTTCCAGTCGGAGTTCTTGGCGGCAGTACCAGCGACGTGATCTGTGATGTCGCCCCTCAACGAATCCACCATCGAAACCGCCGCCCTTGAATGGTCAGGGGACCCGCCTGCGCGCCCGCGGAGGAGCTTCGGTGGGCAGGATTGGGGCTACCCTCAACGACCGATTTTGGTTTTGGTTCAATCCGAATGGATATAAGCACGTGAGCGACAATAACCAGTTTCTCCTCTACACCGCGCCAGACGGGGAGGTGAAGGTCGAGGTTTTCCTCAATGACGAGACGGTCTGGCTGACGCAGAAGGCGTTGGCCGAGCTGTTCGGGGTCAAACGCCCGGCGATCACGAAGCACTTGCTGAACATCTTCTCCTCGGGAGAGCTGGCGGAGGATTCAGTATGTTCCGTTTTGGAACATACTGCCGGGGACGGCAAAACTTACTCTGCCAAATACTACAACCTCGATGCCATCATCGCCGTGGGTTACCGGGTCAATAGCTACCAGGCCACGCGATTCCGCATCTGGGCGACGAAGACTTTGCGGGAGTTCATCATCAAGGGCTTCGTGCTGGATGACGAACGGCTGAAGCAGGGCAAACAGGTCTTCGGCAAGGACTACTTCGACGAGCTGCTGGAGCGCATCCGGGAGATCCGGGCCAGTGAGCGGCGTTTTTTTCAGAAGATCACCGATATCTACGCCCTTTCGGTGGATTACAGTCCTGACGCGCCGCTGACGAAGGAGTTTTTCGCCACCGTACAGAACAAACTGCACTGGGCGATCACCGGGCAAACGGCAGCGGAACTGATCTACGCCTCCGCCAATGCGGCCAAGATCTACATGGGCCTGACGACGTGGAAACACGCGCCGGGCGGCAAGATCCTGAAATCCGATGTCATGGTGGCGAAGAACTACCTGAGCGAGGCGCACGTGAAGGAGTTGAACCGCATTGTCTCCGCATATCTGGACCTGGCGGAAAACCGGGCCGAACGGGGCATCCTGACGAAGATGACCGATTGGGCGAATTTCCTGAACAAATTCCTGGAGCTGTCGAACTATCCGATCCTCCAAAACAAGGGCAAAGTGAGTGCGTTGGAGGCGAAGCTGAAAGCCGAGGGAGAATACGAGGTTTACCGCAGGCGGCAGGACCTGGAATACATCTCGGATTTCGACCGGGAGATTAAGCGCATCGAGGGCAGGAAACCATGAGCCTCAACGAATCCACCATCGAAGCCGCTACTCTCGGATGGTTCGGGGAGCTTGGCTACGGAGTTGCCTTTGGACCAGACCTGGCGCCGGGTGAACCCAAGGCGGAGCGTGATTCGTTTACGGATGTGGTGCTCGTGGGGCGGTTGCGGGACGCCATCCGGCGGCTGAACCCGGCCATCCCGGAGGAGGTGCGCGAGGATGCGCTGCAGAAGGTGTTGCCGACTGGGCGGCGTGATTGGGCTCCTCATTGAACTCCCGCCTCAGACGCAGGCGGACGGATCTTCCGATCGATCGGCTGCAGGTCGCGGCCGAGTGGACCAGGCCCCGCTGCGGGGCATTTGGCCTTGCCGTCGGGCGGAGGCGTTGGAATAACCACCACTCTCCATGCGACACACGATCTCAGTCCTCGTCGAAAACAAGTTCGGCGTGCTGGCGCGCATTGCCGGCATGTTCTCCGGCCGCGGCTTCAACATCGACACGCTCAACGTCGCGCCGACCCATGATGCCTCGCTGTCCCGGATCACAACCGTCCTCAAGGGCGATGATTCGTCGCTCGACCTCTGCATCAACCAGCTCCGCAAGCTGATCAACGTGGTCGAAGTCACCGATTTCAAGGAGGGCCAGGCCGTCAGCCGCGAGCTCGTGCTCGTCCGGATCAAGGCCGATGGCAGGACACGCCCCGAGATCATGCAGATCTGCGACATCTTCCGCGCGAAGATCGTCAATGTCGCCCACGCGGATGTCATCATCGAGATCACCGGTGACGGGGGAAAGGTCGGGGCGTTTCTCAGCCTGGTCGAGCCCTTCGGCGTCCTCGAGCTTGCGCGCACCGGGCAGCTCGCGCTGAAACGGGTGACGTCCTAGCACGAGCCTGCCGGACCCAATGTCTGCTGCGTGAACCGGATCATCCTTGCAACCCGGAAAAGCCCCCTGGCGCTTGCGCAGGCGGAGCTGGCCGCGGCGCGGTTGCGGGCGCATTTTCCGCAGGCGGAGTGCGCGTTGCTCAAGGTCGTCACCACCGGAGACCGGAAGGCCGGGTGGTCGCTGGCCGAAAGGGGTGGAAAGGGCCTTTTCACGGCGGAGCTGGAGGCGGCGCTGCTTCGCGGCGCGGCCGATGTCGCCGTCCACAGCTCGAAGGACCTGCCCAACGAGCCGGCGCGCGGACTTGTCATCGCGGGCTATCTGCCGCGGGAGGATCCCCGCAACGTCCTGATCGTGCGCCGCGGCGTCACGGCGCCGCAGGTGATCGCCACGGGCAGCCCGCGAAGGCGGCTGCAGATCAGCCTGCAGTTTCCGGACGCGGCCTTTGTGGAGATCCGCGGCAACGTGGACACGCGCCTCAAGAAGATCGCGGCCGGCGAGGCCGATGCCACGCTGCTGGCGGCGGCCGGCCTCAAGCGCCTCGGCATCGCGTCCTGGCCGGGGTTGGAGTTTCATGCGCAGGAATTCGATGCCCTGGTGCCTGCGGTGGGGCAGGGGGCGATCGCGCTGCAATGCCGGGTGGAGGACGCCGCGGGGATTGCCCCGGCGCTTGACATGGCGACGGCGCGTCAGCTCGGCCTGGAGCGGGCGTTGCAGGGACGGGTCGGCGGCGGGTGCCAGCTCGCGTTCGCGGCGCACGCGACGCCGGACACGCTCTATTTTTTCCACGAGAAGACCGGCCGGCGCAGCGCAGCGCTCTCGCCGGAGGATTTCGCGCAACCGGCGGCGGCCGCGGAACGGATCTTGAACCGGGTTGGATGGGTTGGATAGGAGCCTGTCGGACTTGCGTCCTCCGCGCTCCCCGATCAAATGGCTTGCGCCATTTGTGACGGACTGATGCGTGGCGGCGCGTGGGACTTAAAAATGAAGTTTCTTCGTGATTGTCGTTCTCCGACCAAACGGCGTCCGCCGTTTGGTCGGCAGCATGGAGGGCGAAGCCTGACAGGCTGCCAGGCCCGTGGTTGCGTTCCGCACCCGGATCCGGCAACCTCCGGGCGTGATTGCGTTGGTCCAGTTCAAACATTTCAAGGCCCTGCGCGCGACAAGCCTCCGCCTCGAGCCCTTCAATCTTTTGATCGGGCCCAGCGGCAGCGGGAAGACCAGCCTGGTCCAGGCGCTCCTGCGGCTTCGGGCGCTCGCCAGGCGATCCGCGGCGGTTTCCCCGGCGGCCGGGATTCCGCCGGTTCCGCACAAGTCCGATGATGCGCCGGAGATCATCTTTCGCTTCACGCCCCCTGATTCCGACATCGAGGTGCACCTGCGGGGCCGATCGGAACAGGTTTGCGATGCCATCGAAGTGCGGCGCCCGCTGACGGACGACGCCAGCGCCCGTTGGGCCGCGCTGCGGACCCGGATCGGGGGGATACGCGCCTACCTGTTCGACCACTATGCGATGGCCGAGCCGGTCCCGCTTTCCGAAGGCGGCGAACTGACCTCGAACGGCCGCAACCTGGGCGCGGTTTTGGCCCGGCTGCGCGAGCAGGAACCGGACGCTTTTGCGCAGCTTGAGGCCGAATTCTGCCGGGTGCTGCCGGATTTTTCCGCGGTGGCGCCGCAGCGGGCGGAATCCGGCGTTGCGCTGGCGCTCCGTTTGAAGGACGGCGGCCAGGTGCTGACGGCGGAGAACCTCTCGCAGGGCGCGCTCTACACCCTGGCGATTCTCACACTTTCATTTTCCCGGCAGCCTCCATCGGTGGTCTGCCTCGAGGAGGCGGACCGGGGCATCCATCCGCGGTTGCTGCGCGAGGTGCGCGACGCCCTGTACCGGCTGTGTTATCCCGCGGACGCCGGCTTGAAGCGGGAGCCGGCGCAGATCGTGGCGACCACACAGTCCCCCTTTCTCCTCGATCTGTTCCGCGACCATCCGGAGGAGATTGTCATCGCAAACAAGAAAGGGCGCAGCGCCACTTTCGCGCGCCTGAGCGACCGGCCGGACGTGCGTGAGCTGCTCGCCGGGGGCTCGCTGGGCGACATCTGGTTCAGCGGGATTCTGGGCGGCGTGCCCGAGGAATGAAAAGGTCCGCGCATCGTCCCATGGGTGGCGTGCCCGGGAGGGCTCCGCAATGCGCGGAGGGAATTTGTCATTTAACAGATGACAAAAGCCCCCGCCGCCGGCGGAGGAGACCGGCTGCCGGGTTGTCGGGCGGGGCCCGCGGCGCCCCATGAAGGCGGCTTTCCTGAGCGAGTCACCGGCGGACGAGGCGGCCCTGCGGGTGCTCGCGGAGGCGGTGCTGCAGGAGCCGGTCGACCTGGTGCAGGCCGGGCTGCGCGCGCGGGGCTGGCCGAATGTGGCCCAGGTGCTGCCCGCCATCCTGCGCCACCTGCATTTCAACACGGACGCCGACGGGCTGGTCGTTGTGGTGGATGCTGATGACAGCGTCGTGCACACGGCCGATCACGAGGCGCCCGGCTATTTCCATCCGCAGTGCCGGCTTTGCCAGCTCCGGAGCGTGTTCCGGAAGACGCAGAGGCGTTTCCCCCGGGAGCACGAACGCGACCGCGTGCTGCGCGCGGTCGGCCTGGCGGTTCCGGCGATCGAAGCGTGGTATCTCTGCGGCAGGGACGCCCGGGTGACGGAACTCACCTGGCTGGAGGGACAGGCGCGGGGCGTGCCGCCCTACACGCGATGCGAGCTCAAACGGCGGGTGTATGGGACGGAGCGGCCGAGCCTGGCCCTGGAGATCCATGAGGCGCTGGCGAACGTGCGGCGCCATGGGGGCGACCTGCGCCGGCTCGAGGCGGATTTTCCCAACGGATTCGGCGGGATGGCGCGCGAGCTCCGCGAATGGCTGGAGGATGCGCGAAAGAAGGCGCCGCCGGCTGCGTCTGCGCTTGAAAGGCTGCTGCATTCTCCGCCATAAACCTTCGTTTCGTCGACTCCATGCCCCAGCCCCAACCCTCCGCGCGCTCGCTGGCCAGCCTGCTGGCCGGGCAGGCCCAGGTCACCTTCAACGCCAACGCGGCGAACCTGATGTTGCTTGCGCTGGTGCAGTATCCCGGGGTGGTGGCGGGAAACGGCGCCAACGAGAACAAGGGGTTGCTGAGCGCGCTCCTGGTTTCCCCGCTGGTGCTTTTTGCGCCGCTTGCGGGGTGGGCGACCGACCGGTTTGCAAAGAGCCGGGTGCTGAAATTCGCCGCGGCATCGCAGGTCCTCCTGTTTGCCGCGCTTGCGACGGCCCTGGGGTGTCATCAGCTGGCGCCTGCGATCGCGAGCGGGGTTCTGCTTGCGTTGCAGACCGCCGTGTTTGCGCCGGCGAAGCGGGGCATCCTGCTTGAACTTGTGCCTGCCGGAAAACTCTCCCGGGCGGTGGGGCTCATGGAGATGCTCTCGGTCTCGGCGATCCTGCTGGGCGCCGGCCTCGGCGGCCGGATGTTCGACTGGTGGGCCGCCGGCATGGGCGGGCCCTGGCAGGGGGCCTTCTGGACGACGGTGATGCTTGGCGGGCTGTCGATCGTGGGATGGGCGGTGCTGATGCTCGTGGGGCGGACCGAACCCCAATCAGCGCAACCCTTCTCGGCGCGGTTGTTCGTCTGCCACGGGGCGCGGCTTTTCGAGCTCTGGAGGGCGCGGCCGATCCTGCGGGCGACAATCGGGATCATGTTTTTCTACGGCCTCGGTTTCTATGCAAACCTGGTCTGCCAGCAGATTGGCGCCGGCGCCCACCAGAATGGGATCGGTTCAGGCTCGGCCGCGGGCGTGATGCTGCTCATGTTGGGCGCCGGCGCGGTTGCGGGGAACCTCGCGGCCGGAGCGCTTTCGCGGCGGAGCGTTGAATTGGGGCTTGTCCCGGCGGGGGGCGCGCTGCTGACGCTGGCGCTGGCGGCATTGGGGCTCACTCCCCATGCCTCGTCGATCGCATTCCATCTGTGGCTTGGCGTCGCGGGGTTCGCCTCGGGGCTCTTCATCGTCCCGCTGTATGCGTTCATCCAGCGGGAGGCGGGCGATGACCGCCGGGGCCGCATCCTGGCGGCGGTGGGCCTTCTGGACAGCCTGGCCGGTTTCTCGGCGAGCTACCTGTTCGTGTTGATCGCCGGTGACCGTTTCCTGGGTCTCCGCCCGTCGGTTCAATTCCTGCTTCTGGCCGGAGTCACGCTAGCGGGAACGCTTTTTGCGCTGCGCCACACGGCGTACCACGCGGTCAACCTGGTGTTGCGCGCCTTGAGCGCCCTGTTCCACCGCGTGCGGGTGCAGGGGGCGGAGAACCTGCCGTCGGGCGTCGGCGCGCTGATCATCTGCAATCATGTCTCCTATATCGACGCCCTGATCCTCCAGGTGGCCATCCCCCGCCGGACCTGGTTTTTTGCGTTTGCCGGCGCCATGCCGTCCGCATGGTTGCGGCTTGCGTTGAGGGCCACGGGCGTGCGCGTCGTGAGCCCCCGGAGGGCAAGGGCCGCGTCGAAGCGGGCCGCCGACCTGCTGAAGGCCGGGGAGCTCGTCTGCGTGTTCCCGGAGGTGCAGATCAGCCATTCAGGCGTCGTGGTGGAAATCCGCAGGGAATTCGAGATGATCGCCCGCGCGGCGAACGTGCCCGTGGTGCCGGTGTTCCTGGACCGCCTTTGGAGCCGGATGTTTGCCTTCTCCGGACAGAAATACTTTTGGAAGCAGCAGCATCACCGTCTGCCATGCCCCGTGACGGTCCTTTTCGGTCATGCGCTGCCCGGCGACCGGGTCAACACGATCGTCGTGCGGAAGGCGCTGCTTGATCTCGGGGAGGCCGCCTTCAGCGACCGGCCGGAGCTGCTCGGGCATCTCGGCCGGGAATGCGTGCGATCGCTGGCCCGCCGGCCCTGGGAAACGCAGGTGGTCGACTGCACGGGCGATCCCAGCGCGGTCAAGGCCGGGAAGCTGCTGGCGGTGGCGGCGGCGTTGTCGCGCCGGATCGCGGCGACGATTCCCGAGCGCCGGGTCGGCATCGTCCTGCCGCCGAGCGCCGGCTGCTGCCTCGCGAATCTGGCCGTGCTGCTGGCGGGGAAGATCCCGGTCAACATCAACTTCACCGCAGGCCGCGCGGCCATCGAAGTCAGTCTTCGCCTGGGCGAGGTGAGCACGGTCCTCACCGCGGAGGCGGTGCAAAAAAAAGTCGGCAACTTCCCGTGGCCGGACCGGACGCTTGATCTGCGGAGCGAGATCATGGCCTGTGGCAAGCCGGCGATCGTCAAATGGCTCGCCGCGACCTGGCTGCTCCCGGGCAAGTTGCTCGCGAACCTGCTCGGGCTTCCCCACGAGGGAGGCCGGGAGGAGGCCGGCCTGCTGTTCACGAGTGGGACGGCCGGCGAGCCGAAAGGGGTGCCGCTCAGCCACCGCAACATCCTCGGCAACTGCGCCCAGATCTCGGCGACGGGAATCCTGCCGAAGGAGGAGAGCATCCTGGCCTGCCTCCCGATCTTCCACAGTTTCGGATTCACCGCGACGCTGTGGTATCCGATCCTGCGGGGATGCCGGATCGTCACGATCCCGAGTCCGCTGGACACGCGGAAGATGGCCGAGACGATCGCCGCGCAGCGTGTCACCGTGCTGATCGGCGCGCCCACCTTCCTGCGGCCGCTCCTGAAGAAGGCCGAAAGGCATGAGCTGAGCTCACTGCGCTTTGCGGTCTCCGGCGCGGAGAAGATGCCCGTGGAGCTTCACGACGCCTTCAGGGACCGCCTCGGCGTCGAGCTGCTGCAGGGTTACGGGCTCACCGAGACAACGCCGGTGACCAATGTGAATCTTCCGGTGCCGCCGGGCAAGGCGCGCGGGGCGGAGGCCCACCGCGGCGCCCGGCTGGGCTCCGTGGGCAGGCTGCTGCCGGGCATGACCGCGCGGATCGTTGATCCCGACACGGGCGGGGAACTCCCGCTGACGTTGACGGGCATCGTGTGGTTCCGGGGGGCGAACGTGTTCGACGGCTACCTGCGGGATGAACAGAAGACGCGGGCCGCGCTGCGCGACGGCTGGTTCGCGACCGGCGATCTGGGCCGCTTCGACGAGGAGGGCTTTCTCTACATCGAGGGCCGGGTTTCGCGGTTCTCGAAGGTCGGAGGCGAGATGGTGCCCCACGGCACCGTGGAGCAGAAGATCCTCGAATCCTACCAGATCGACCAGAGCGACGGGCCGCAGATCGTCGTGATCGGGGTGCCGGACACCGCGAAAGGGGAGGCGATCGTGCTGCTTACGGCGGTCGACATCAACGGCGACGAGCTGCGCGAGCGGTTGTTCACGGCGGGCCTGCCCAACCTGTGGATCCCGAAGATCATCCGCCGGGTGGAGCAGATCCCGCTGCTGGGCTCGGGCAAGACGGACTTCCGCGTCTGCCAGCGGCTCGCCATGGAGGCGGCGGCGTGACGTCCCGGAGGGCGGCTCCAGGCGTATCGGGAGCCTGGATACTCATTGCCGGCCCGGGACCGGAGCCGCGGGGCCCGGTTCCTTCGGGGCGAGCGGGATCTCCAGGGTGAACGTCGCCCCCTTCCCGGGGCCGTCGCTCTGCGCCTTGAGCGTGCCGCCAAGCTCCTGCGCCGCCAGCGCGCTGGAGTGCATGCCGAACCCGTGGCCCTCCTTGCGCGTGGTGAAGCCGTGGGAAAAGATCCGGCTGAGGTTCTCCGGCGGGATTCCGATCCCGTTGTCGTTGACGACAAAGCGGACCGCGCCTTCGGCCGGCTCGATCCGCAGCACCAGGCGCCGGTTGGCCTGCGGCCCCTCGTCGAGGGCATATTTCGCGTTGCCGATGATGTTGATCAGGATCTGCAGGACCTTGTGGCGCTCCACCCGGAAGGGCGGCACCGGCGTGAATTCGCGCACCACCTCGATGTCGTGCCGGGTCAGCGCGGCGGAGTTCATGCGCAGGGCATCCTCAAAAAGATCAGCCGGCGCGAGGGTCTCGACGACGCCGACCACCTTCGCGTAGTTCTGCTCCATGGTGACGATGTCCTTGATGTGATCGACATTGCGCCGCAGCGACTGGAGCTCGGAGACCAGGCGCGCCTGTTCGCCGGTCAGGTGCTCCGCCAGGGCGACGAGGTACGGCGGGATGCGCTGGCCGCGGGGATCCCGGGTGAGGAACTCGCCGAGGTCGCCCGCGTGCTCGTGCAGGAGCGCGCTCAACTTCGCCACGCTGCTCACCCGTGAGGACTGCAGGCTCTCGGCGAGGATGTTCGCGGAGACGTTGATGCTGTTGAGGACGTTGCCGACATTGTGGAGCACGCCGGTCGCCACCTCGGCCATCCCCGCAACACGGGAGGCGTCCATCAGCGACTTGTAGGTTTCGGCGAGCTTCTCCTCGGTCCGCTTCCGCGCGGTGATGTCCTCGAGGATGGTGATTTCCTGGATGATGCCGCCGGCTTCGTCGCGGACGACCGCCACGGAAAGCCTGCCCCAGACGATGCGGCCGTTCTTGAGGACGAAACGCTTCTCCAGCGTATAGCTGTCGACCTGGCCCGATTCGATCTGGCGCTGCATCTCGATGTGCCGGGGCAGATCCTCGGGATGGGTGAGTTCGGCGAGCATCGCGGAGTCCGGCGCCGTGTCTGCGGGCAGGTCAAGGATCCGGCGGAAGGTGGCGTTGGAATGGTGTTCCGCGCCCAGGTCGGCGCGCTTCCAGGAGACGCCGACAGGCGCGTGCTCGAAGATGAGCCGGAACAAAATCTCGCGCTGCCGCAGTTCCTCCTCCGAACACTTGAGCTCGGTCATGTTCTTGCTGATGCCAAACGTGCCGACGATCCTCCCTTTCTCGTCGCGCAACGGCATCTTCGACGTCAGCGACCACGCCACGCGGCCATCCGGGAAAACCTCCTTCTCCGGCAATCCGACGATCGGCTGGCCGGTGCGGATGATCTTCTGTTCGTCCTCAAAGGCGGGCCGGGCATGTTCTTCCGAGAAGAAATCGAAGTCGGTCCTGCCGATCATCTCGCTGGTGCTGTTCCTGCCAAACAGGCGCGCCATCGAGTCGCTGCACCGGATGAAGCGGGAATGCTCGTCCTTGAAATACACGCAATCGGGGACCGATTGCAGGAAGATGTCCATGAAGCTGCGTTCGCGCTGCAGCCCGGCTTCCGCCTGTTCCCGGCGGCCGGTCTCGGCCCGCAGCCGCTCCCCGGCCTCGGCGAGCCCGGCGGCCGACGCGCGCACCTGTTTCTCCAGCCCGGCAATCCGGGCCGCGAGCTCCAGCGTGCGGCGGCGGTGACGATGGGCGCTGAAAACGCAGGCGGCGGCGCCAGCAACGGCCATGAGAAGGACGGCGAGCAGAACGCCGGACGCGCGGTCAAGGCTTGCGGGCGGGATCGTCAGCAGAACGTTGGTGGAGGCGGAAATCGGGAGCAATCCTGGGATCATGGCAAAATTCACCCCGGCGTCAGACGACCATCGGCACGACATTGTCCGGGGCGAGGTCGGCCATCGTTTTGGCGCCGAGCCGCCGGTTGAGCATGGCGATGAGTTCGGGCACCGCCACCGGCTTGGCGATGTAGTCATCCATGCCGGCGGCAAGGCAGGCTTCGCGGTCCCCCTGCATTGCGCTCGCGGTCATGGCAACCACCTGCAAGGGAACCGGCCATGTGGCCCTGCCGGCCGCCTCCTCCGCCCGGATGTGCCGGGTTGCCTCAAAGCCGTCCATTTGGGGCATCTGGCAATCCATGAGGACAACGCGGTAGGGTTTCTGATGCAGGGCGCGCAGCACCTCGCGCCCATCGCTCACCAGATCCGCGGACAAGCCCAGCTTCTTCAGCTGCAACTGCGCCACCTTTTGGTTCACCAGGTTGTCCTCGACCACGAGGATGGGAATCGGCTCGCGCCCTTCGGCCGGGGGCTTGGACACCGCGGCGGCCGGAGTTTCCTGGCGCCGGTCGCCTTCGCCCAGCCGCCTGGCTTCACGGCGCACCCCGCGCACGATGGCGGCCAGAGAGTGGATCAGGTGCGAATGCTTGACGGGTTTGAGCAGACAGGCATCCAGCCCGTGGCGCGCCTGCTCGGCGGAACTCAGCCGGTCGCCCATCGAGGTGAGCATGACCAATCGCGGCATGCGGCGCAACCCCGCGAGCTGAATGGCGTCCGCCACCATGAGCCCGTCCATCCCCGGCATCTGCATGTCGAGCAGGACGACGTCATAGGCGGCCCCGGAGGCGTCCGCCATGCGCAGCGCCTCCAGGGCGGCGGGACCGTCGGCGACAGCGGCGTTGGCGACGCACCAGCTGTCCAACTGGTGGTGCAGGACCTTGCGGTTCGTTTCGTTGTCGTCGACAATCAGGACGCGCAGACCGTCCAGGCTCGCACGTTCGGCGGCGAGGAAATTCTCGGCCACCGCCTGCTTGTTGAATGAGATCGTGAAGAAGAAGACCGTGCCGCGGCCGATTGTGCTGCGGACGCCGATGTTGCCCCCCATCGCCTCCACGATCCGCCGGGAGATGGCGAGCCCCAACCCGGTCCCGCCGTAACGCCGGGTGGTGGAATCGTCCGCCTGGGTAAAAGGCTGGAAGAGGCGGGGGATCACGTCCTCCGCGATGCCGATCCCGGTGTCGCGGATCTCGAAGCGCAGATCCGCGGTCGCGTCATCCTGCCGGGCAAGGGAGATGTCGAGGAAGACTTCTCCGCTGGAGGTGAACTTCACGGCGTTTCCAACCAGGTTGAGAAGCACCTGGCGGAAGCGGAGCGGATCGCCGCGCAGCAGGGTCGGCACGTCCCCGCCAACCTGGGTGATAAGCTCCAGTTTCTTCTGTGCGGCGCGTGCGGCGTGAAGTTCGATCGCACTCTCGACAACCTCCCAAAGGACGAAATCCGTTGTCTCCAACGTCAGCCGGCCCGCCTCGATCTTGGAAAAATCGAGGATGTCATTGAGGATCCCCATCAAGGTTTCGCTGCTGCTGCGCAGGGTGTCCGCGAAGTCGCGCTGCTCGTCGGTGAGCTCCGTCTCCAGCAGCAGATTCGTCATGCCGAGGATGCCGTTCATCGGCGTGCGGATCTCGTGGCTCATGTTCGCGAGGAACGCGCTCTTGGACCGGCTGGCTGCCTCGGCCGCCCGCTGGGCGCTGTGGGCCTCCTCCTCGGCGTGCTTGCGCACCGTGATTTCCGAGCGCAGTTCCGCCGTGCGCTCCGCAACCGCCCGTTGCAGCGTCTCCAATTGGAACCGGGATTGCTGGAGGAGATGCCATTTCTCCGTGAGGGCCAGGCTGAGCTGAAGCACCTCGACGTTGTCGAATGGTTTCTTGAGGATCACGAGACGGTCGGACTGGCCGATCTTCGCGATCAGGTCGTCCCACGAGTAATCAGAATAGGCGCTGCAGATGACGATCTGCAGGTCGGGTTCCACCTCCCAGAGTTTGATCGTGGTCATGAGACCGTCCCACCCCGGCGGCATGCGCATGTCGACGAATGCCAGGGCATAGGGCTGGCCGGCAGCAGCCGCCTTCCGGGCCAATTCCACTCCTTCCTGTCCCTGATAGGCGGAATCCAGAACAAATGCCGTCGACTCGGCGGGATCAGTGGGAGAATCGCCGAAAATGTCCGCTTCCGCCAGTGCAAGAAGGTCGACGGATACCCTGGGCCTCAGGATCTTCCGGAAATCCTCATGAATGGCCCGGTTGTCATCTATAATAAGAATTCGCCGGTTCTTATTCGGTGAAACGGTGTTCATGGGGGATTGGAGCAGGCGGGACGGAATACACCCGACTCAGCGGAGGCAGGGCGCACCGCGCCCGCACGCTAGCAGAAATATCCAGGCGGGCCATGAGGGATACCCCCCAGATTTTGCCCGGGCACACCCTAGAAAAGGCATCAGGTCTTGTCCTCATCCGGGCTAGCGCCGCCGCGCCGAGAGGTGTTGCACGAGATCCAGGAGAAAGGCGACGTCTCCCGGCAGCGCCCGAAAGGCCTGCGCCGCCGCCGCCGACTCCTCTTCCGCCATCCGGAGGGAGACCTCAAGCCCGTGGAGCGCAACGTACGTCGCCTTTCCGGCCTTCAAATCCTTGCCGGGGGTCTTCCCCAGCGTCGCCGCATCGCTGGTCGCGTCGAGGATGTCGTCCATCATCTGGAAAGCCATCCCGAGACTGGTGCCGCCGGCGCGCAGAAACGCGGTTGCCGCAGGCGTCGCTCCGCCGATCACACCCCCGGAAACGAGCGACGCACGGATCAAGGCAGCGGTCTTGCCGGCCTGGATCCGATGGAGCATGGCGTCGTCAACCGCGGTGGATTTCTCGGCCAGAAGATCGAGCATCTGGCCGCCGACCAGTTGTTGGCTGCCCGCCGCATCCGCAAGTTCCCGGCACAATGAAACCGCCAGCGGCGGTTCCTGCCTGTAACTTTCAGCGATCAGGGAAAATGCGCAGGTGAGCAGCGCGTCGCCCGCGAGCAGCGCGGTCCGCTCGTCAAACGCCCGGTGACAGGTGGGTCGCCCCCGGCGAAGGTCGTCGTTGTCCATGCACGGGAGATCGTCGTGTATCAGGGAATAGGCATGGATGCACTCCACCGCAACGGCTGCCGGGATCGGGTCCACGCGGCCCTCGGGATCGAACAACTCTGCGGCGGCCAGCAGGAGCACGGGCCGCAGACGCTTGCCGCCGGCTTGAAGCGAATAGCGCATCGCCGCATGGAGACGGCCCGGCTCGGTGTTTGCCGCGGGAAGGCAGCGATCGATCCCGTCTTCGACCCGCGCGACCAGAGCCGCAAATTTGGTTGTGAAGTCCATCGACGGATTCCTAAGCTGCCCGCTGTCTTCCCTACGCAATGCCTACGCTTGAATCAGTTTGCAAACGCTTATTCTCCAATCAGTCGTCATCATTGAGATGGCTGGTCGGCGGATTGCTGATGATGATCCCGGTCGCGCACTTCCTGAGTTTCGGCCTTCTTTATGCGCTGATTGACCAGGCGCGGCGCGGCCAGAATCCTGAATTGCCGGGGTGGGAGGAATATCGGCGGCTTTTTGTCGACGGAGTCATCGCATTTGTCATTTTTCTGGCGCTGGGTGTGGTGCCGGTCTGCGCGGGCTGGGTTCTGACGTGGCCGCTGCGCTCCCTTCCGATCGGGCCGCTCCGCTTTCTTCCGCTTGTTCCGGGGGCGTTGCTGGCTGCGCCGCTGACTGCGGCCGGAATCTACCAATATCAGGAGAAGAAGGAATTCTGGGCCGCTTTCCAACTCCCCGAGCTGGCCGGTATGCTGGAATCCTGTTTTGGCGGTTTCGTTGTGCCGACCCTGGCGTTTCTCGGATTCGTCGTGGTTGGCTACCCGCTGCTGCCCGTCGCCCTGTTTCTGGGCCTGGCGGCGGCATTCACATTCTATGCGGCGTTCTTCCGGGCAATAGAAGAGTCTCGCAAAGCCGGGGCGCGTTCTTCATAAAAGCGGCGATCCATTCATGCCGACCTACGAGTACAGCTGCCAAAAATGTGGCAAGACGTTTGAAGTGTTTCAATCGATGAAGGACGCCCCGCTCGAGATCTGCACTTGCGGGAAGAAGGGCAAGGTGAAGCGCCTGCCCGGCGTTGGCGCCGGAATCATCTTCAAGGGCAGCGGCTTTTACGAGACCGACTACCGGCGCCGATCGACAGGAACCGATCAGGGCAGGGCGGAGAAAGGGAGGGATGGCAGCCCGGCGCCGGCGGGATCGGCTCCGGCCGCCTCTCCGGCGGCTCCCGAAAAGAAATCGCTCAAAACACCGGTGCAACAATGAAAGGTCCCCATGGTTTCCAGCAAAATTGAGAGGGCGAAATTCGGTCCGAGTCTGGTTGAAGTGATTTTGGGCGCCGTGCTGAGCCTCCTGCTTGGCTCCGCGGTTGCTTTGGTTTTTCTGGCCGTGCAGCCGGTGCAGGTGGGGGCGCCCAAGACAAAGGACCAGGCGGTCGGGCCGGTCACGTACATCATGGGCACCAACGACGGGGATCGTGCGAAACAATGGCTGCGCAAGAAGCAGCTTTTCACGGAAGGGTCCTCGGTGGAGGTGAACGAGGATGAACTCAACGCGTGGATCACGGCGGGCACGGCGCCGGAACCGCCTCCGGCGGCGGCCGATGCCAAGAAACCGGCGGCCAGTGAGAAGAAGCCGGCGGCGGCCGATACCAAGAAGCCGGCCGCGCCGGCGGCGCCCCCCGCCTCAACCGGCATGATTCAGTTCGGCACGCCAAATTTCCGCATTGCAAACGGGGCGCTGCAGGTCGGGAGCGAATGTGAGATCAACCTGGATGCGTTCGGAATCAAGCGGGCGATCATCCTTCAGGCTTCGGGCCGGTTCGCGAAGGGTGCAGGGGGATTTGTCCTGGTCCCGGAGCAATTCTACATTGGCGGTTGTCCCATGCACAAGCTGCCCATTCTCAGCACGTTTCTTTTTGATCGGGCGCTGGCGAATTTCAAGATCCCGGAGGATGTTGCGGCCGCGTGGAAGAAACTCTCGGAGGTTTCAACCGAAGGAAACTCGCTGAAGCTGACCATGCCGTGATTGCAGGCTGGAGGCCGAATCCGCATGTCCGCTTCCAGCCGCCCCTCCACCCTCCGCCGCCTGCTTCCGCCGATCAACTCGGCCGGATACCACGTCCTGCTCGGATGCGTGGCGATCTTCGTGCTGGGTCCGCTGGGCGGGATCTCCGCGGCGTTCATGAATTTCTCCATCGGCTTCTTCATCGGAGGCCAGGTGCTCGCGGGAATCCTGGGCAGCACGATCACGCTCGGATACGGACCGGAGGGGAAACACGGCGCCAATTACATGCAGACGATGGCGGCCTCGGTCGCCGGCATGTGCGGGATGGCGGTGTTGATCCAGGCGCGTTGCTGGCTCGGTCTGCCCGAGGTGCCGGCCTGGGAGCTGGTCCTCTATTACACCTGCATCGGCATGTTCGGCGTCGGTCTCGGAATGGTGTACACGCCGATCCTGGTTGATCGCATGCAGCTGTCGTTTCCGTCCGGGCTGGCGGTCGCAAACATCCTCCGGGCGCTCACGGACAAGGATCTTCTGAAGCGATCCATCGCCAAGCTCGGCGGGGGCGTCCTGACAGGCTTTGCCGGAGGGCTGGCATCGCAGAAATGGCCGGAGCTCGTTGAAAGGTTCGGCCTTTCCACATCCACTTTTGGCGCCGGGATGATCGTCGGCGCCCGGATTGCCCTCCCGGCGCTTGTGGTGGCTTTGGCCGGGGACTGCCTGAAGCCCGGGCTGGTTGCCATCGGCTGGCTCGAAAACGGGGCGCCGTTCCGCAAGATCGGCTTCATCATCGCGCTGGGCACCATCCTCGGGGCGGCGATCGTGGACATCACCCTGATCCTCGTGGAGGCCGTCAGGAAGCTGGTGCGCAGGGACGCCCCGCCGGCCGTTCCCCAGGAGGATTGGAAGCGCGTCAATGTCTTCCGGCTGGTCTGCTGGGTGCTCTTCTGGGGCGTCGCGGTTGCGGTCGTGGGCCGCGTCGTGCTGGGCGAACCCATGCGGTATCTCCTTGTCTGCATCGGGCTCGTTTTTCTGTTCGTCCTCGTGAACGGCATTTCGCTGGGCATCTCGGATTCGAATCCGATATCGAGCGCGTTCGTGATGACCGTGTTCATCCTGGCGGCCGTTGGCCTCACTGATGCGGGCACGGGCCTGATGTGCGCCTCCATCCTGCTGATCTCCTGCAGCGAAGGCGGCGACATGCAGCAGGACCGCTCCACCGGCTGGCGGCTGGGCACGAACCGCATCATCCAGTTCCGCTACCAGGTGATCGGAATCGCCATGGGCGCGGTGCTGGCGGTCGTGCTGGCGCGGGTGTTTCTCAGCGCTTACCCGGTGCTCAAGGCCGACCAGTTTGGCCACCATGTCGAGGGTGCGCAGAAATGGCAGAGCGCAATGACCTACAAGTTCGTCGGCGCCCTGCGCGGAATCACCACCGCCCAGCCCCACATCATGAAGGCATTGAAGCTCGGCGTCCTGATCGGCCTGGGAACCGAGGTCATCCGCAAGCTGTGGAAACGATGCTCCGGGCGCGCGCGGCGCCTTGCCGATGTCTTTCTGCTGTTTCTTTTCGGAGAGGCGGGTCTGGCGCTCCTGGCGTCATGGACCTCGCTGTCGCCGGCGACCTTGTTTCTGCAGAGCCTTCTCCTCTTGGCCGCGCTGTCCCTGTCGTTGCGGGTGCCGAAGAACGGGAAGATCATGGATTTTCTGATCGACGCGGTCTTCCTGCCCAGCCCGTATGCGTCGAGCTTTGGCGGGTTCGTCGAGCTGAACACCTGCTGGTGGTGGGCGGGGGGAGGCGTTGCAGGGTCCCTTTATGAAAGCGCGATGGCGTGGGCCGCCGCGAAGCGGGGCCGGCTGCAACAGGGAGGAGTCCCGTCCGACATGAGCACGACCTCGCTGGTCGGCGGGGGGCTGATCGCGGGCGATTCGCTCGCGGCGTTGAGCATCGGCATTGCCAGTCTCCTCTCGACGGTCCTGTGACCGGCCCGGCGCGTTTCTTGCGCCCGGCCGCAGTCATCCCCGCCCGCTGCGCCATTGCTCCGGCGGCAGCGCGGCCAGGCCGATGATCAGCATCTGGCTGACGACGAAGGCGACCAGCCAGTAAAATGCCGACGCCATGAAACCGTAGGAGTGCAGGCCGACGCCGAGCATGTTCACGCCGAACCAGCTCCAGCCGGTGACGACGTTCCCGAAGACCGCGAGCATCATGAGGCCCCGCTGTCCCACGAGCCCGCCCCAGCGGGAGTGCAGAATGATCGCGTTCCACAGGACGATGAGGAGCGCGCCGTTTTCCTTCGGATCCCAGCCCCAGAATCGCCCCCATGCCTGGTCGGCCCAGATTCCACCGGTCACCGTGCCGACGAGGCTGAAAAGAGTGGCGAAGCACACGATGCCATAGACCATGCGGCTCAGGGCGCCGGCGGTCTCCTTCGAGAGCGATTTCGTCAGCGTCCCGCGGACGATGTAGATGATCGCGAGGAATCCCGCGAGGAACATGGAACCGTAACCCATGACGATCGTGAGCACATGCGTCGTCAGCCAGAAGTTGGAGTCGAGCACGGCGCGCATCATCTCCATCGTGTCGCCGTTCAGCGCAAGGTGGTGGGCGATGATCAGCGTGCAGAAGCCGATCATGCCGCCGGCGGTCGCCGCGATCGCGTTTGGGAAGAACCGCTCCAGGACGAGGCAGAGGGCCACGGCGACCCAGCCGACGACCACGGCGGAGGAATAAAGGTTCGTCACCGGGGGATATCCTTCGATCCACACGCGGGCGAGGATCCCGAGGGTGCCTGCCGCAAAGGCCAGCGCCATCAGCGCGTACGCCGAGCGCCGCAACACGTCGGGCCACTTCAGCCACGATGCCACCGCGAGCAGGAAGACGAGCACATAGAGCACCATGCTTGTGTAGAAGGGTTCGGCCTGGTTGAAGAGCGCCTCCGCACGGCATTTCCTCAGCTCGGGGCTGAAATGCCGGGCGAGATGAGCCGTGAGCATGCGGACCACCGGGTTGAAATCCTGCGGATGCTTCAGCCGCCACGCACGGCCGAGGCCGGCATAGGCCATCGCCTCGGGGCTGACATCACCCCGCGAAAAGCTGCCTGCCAGCGCGTCGCCCATCTTCCGCCATGCCCCCGCATCGGGGCTGCCGGCAGCCGGAGGAATCGCCAGCAGACAGCTCGTGTCGCTCATGAACTGGAAGCGGTTGTAGAGTGAAACGGCGGTCGTGTAGTTCTTGTCGTCATAGGACCGCCCGGCCTCCTTGTCGCGCAGTGCCTTTGTCAGGGCCGGCAGGGTCTCCTGGAGGCGGAGCACCTCGGCGAGCAGGTCCGGACTGCCCTCGATGTTCATGCTGGATTTGAGGCGCTCGTACAGGGCGACGCGCTGGTACAGCTCCGCCACTTCCCGCTGGAACGGCGACCGCGAGGCGGGATCGACCGGATCGGCGAGCTTCATCTGGCGATCGAGATCCGGAAGTCCGTTGCGCAGCTGGTCGTAGGAGAACAGGGCGCTCTTCGACGGCAGCAGGCCGAGCGAGGCCATCGTCCGCTGCGCCTGCGTCTCATAGCGGATCTCCGCGTCCGCCTCGGTCAGGCCGAACAGGGAGCGCACCTCGTCGTTGTCGATCCGGAAATGTTTGTACTGGTCGGCAACGGCCGGATTGAAGAGCACGTCGAGCAGCCATTCGACCGGCTGCAGGGTGGTCTTGTCCGGGGCGACGAATCGCTGCCGGCCCTGCAGCATGAGCAATGAGGTGCGTGCAACGGTGTCGATCGGCTTGACCCGCCCGTCCTCCAACACGGGCAGCCGGCCGAATCCGCGCAGATCGAACCCCGGCTTCGTGCGCGGCGAAATCAGCGCCGAACCGAGGAAGACGAGCCCGAGGGCAAGAACCAGCAGGGGAAGAAAACGTTTCATACTTTCACACCAAGAAAGTTCACGCCGAGGCGGCGACAGCCCGTTGCCGGACAAAGCGCGTCAGGTGGATCGCGAACTGGATGAGGAGCCCGAGGCCCATCAGCACGCACGAGACATAGGGCAGCAGCCGGCCTGGGTTTTGCACGACCTGGAGGATCGTGGTCCGGTCGTTGTTCTCGAAGCCGGCCTGATAGAAGGCGAGGCCTCCATAGCGCAACGGGTGGTTCATGCGGATCAATGCCTCGCGGTCCACGCGGCCGTCCGGAGTCCGCAGGCGCATGCGGCTCGAGAAGTCCTTTGGAATGTCGGTCCCCGGATAGAGGTCGTGGGAAAACCGCAGCAGCGTGAGCGAAAAGGGGAGATAATACCGCGCCGGCCGCATGATCAGCTCGAAGGTGCGCCCCTGAACGGTAAGCGTTTGCGCCCCGGTGAGGAGCGTGGACACGAGCCACGTGCCGAGCGGCCCGTCGGGGCCGGCGAGCGCGATCACCGCGGCGGGGTCCTGGTCATCCTGTCCGCCGGCTGTGGGCTTGGGCAGGACCGCGTACTGCGACCCGAAGCCCTCATCCGCAGGCGAAGGCGGGGCATCCGGCGCCTGGCTCCGCAGCTCGAGCAGCGAATTCGGGTAATAGGCCAGGGGAAGTATCCGGAAGGGCAGCTTCGGATGCTGGATTGTGGCCGGTTCTTGAAGAACCTCCGCCGGGATCGCCACCACCTCGTCGAATTCCGGATCCGTCGTGCCGATGACCGCCAGCTCGATCTGCCTGGAGCTTTCGGAATAGGCCTTCGTCTGGCCCTGATCGAGCCGGATCAGGCTTTCCTGTTGCCAGAGTCCGGTGAAGAGTTCGCCCAGCAGGAGCAGGATCAGGCCGGAGTGGGTCAACCAAAGGCCGGATTTCGACCATGTGAGCCGGAACCGGGAAACGTGGGCGGCGGCGAGGTTGAGCAGCAGAAGCCCGCCGATAAGATATCCGCCGGGGAACACCGGCACGGAAACGTCGGTGCCGGGAACCAGGGCCATGACAAACAGCGACCGGAAGAACCTCTTCTGCACTGCCCAGACATCGACGTACTTCTGTGCCCAGGTCGCGATGAACACCAGGATCATCGAAAGGGCCAGCAGCGCCACGGTCAGTTTCAGCGAGGTGAAGAACCTAAGGAACGGCTTGAACAGCGAGCGCATGGCAGGCTGGGGCTAAATCGTTCAGGCGAGTGACCAGTGACGAGTGACGGGTGACGAGCGCCAAACCGGATGGTGGAGAGCGGGTCTGCAGCCCAATTGCGGATGGCCCGTTGGGCGGATGGCGCTCGATGTTCGACTCTCGAAATTCGACTTCATGGATTCAAGTCAAGGGGCCTTCACCGTCTTCAGAAAATCGAGAAACGCAGGCTTCTCCCGGGCGACCAGGGGGTCGGGTCCGGTGAACTTGAAGAACCACGTCGCGCCGGAACGGGGAACGATGACGCCGATCATCCGCACGCCCTGGTTGGCGCCTTCGAAAACGAGCATCCGCAGGCCGTCGACCTCCAATGGTTCGAGAGCGCCCGCGAGGTCGGGGACCGGCGGGAGTTGGAGTTGGTCCCGCCAGCGGTTGACGTTCGCGAGATTGCCCCCGACATCGCCGCGGAACGCCGTGATCGAGATGTCGCCGACGCCCTCCGGGCCGACCACGGAATAACTCCCCCGGCGCATTGCCGAGGCTCTCCCCGGCGCCCAACGGGCCGGAGCTCTCCAGACGAGCGCCTGCTCCGCGCCGGCATCCCCGGAAGGCGGCATGCCCGCGGTGGAAGGATGCCCGGGGGGCAGGGCGCCCTCGGCCGCCTGGGCGGGCGCAGGCAGGCCGCGCGCGTCAGGCTGCAGATCATTGGCGCTGACAGCAGGCGCAGCCGCCGAGGCGCGCGAACCAGACTCCTTCGCGACACGATACGAGATGATCTTGGCGTCCTTGCAGCCGGCGAGAAACAGACCCGCCACCGAAAAAGGGACCAGAATGAAACGGCTGTACGCGGCCATGTCGATGGGAGGAATCTACGCATCGGCCGGGAAACTCAAACCATTCCCGTAGAATAAGATTTCACGCCGCCGGGCGCGAAATCTCAATCCGTGATTTTATTCCACCAGGTTTTCTTCAGGATAAACGAGGTGATCACGAGGACGGCGGCCGCCTCCAGCATCGGCTTGCCCTCCCGGATCACGATGTAGAGCGGCAGCACGACCAGGGAGGTCTGCCAGATGATCCCGATGACGATGTTGAACGCGTCGCGCTTGAAGTTCGCATCGGACGTGAACCCGGGATCGGCCTGAACGACCTTCTCGTGAACGGGCTTCCAGAAGCCCCAGGGCCGGACCTGCCGGTAGAACGTCATGAGGGTTTCGTCCTCCTCGGGCCTGGAAAGCAGCGTCCCGAGCACGCAGCCGGCGGTCGAGAGGACAAGGATGACCGGGAATGAATACAGGGGATACAGATTGGCCGCGATGTCCGGATACAGCCAGAGGTACAGGAAGGGGAATTTCGAGAGTATCAGGGCGGCCGCGATGCCGGTGATCATGCCCCAGAAATAGCCGTAGCCGTTGAAGCGCCACCAGTACCACTTGAGGATGTTGGCCGCCGTATATCCGCCCCAAAGCGCCGAGACGATCCATTGGGTGATCTGGTTGATGTCCCGCGTGTGCAGGCCGAAGAGGATGCCGATGACGACAAACGCGAAGGACACGACGTAGCTCATCACGACCAGCGTGCGGCGGCCGGCGTTAGGATTGATGTAGCGCTTGTAGATGTCGTTTACCACATAGGCCGGGGCGGCATTGACCGTTGCAGCGAAGTTCGACATGTAGGCGGCGAGCAGCCCCGCCAGGACCAGGCCCAGCACGCCCGCCGGCATGAACCGGCTCAGGGTGTCCGGCAGGATCTTGTCAAAATCGATGTTGGCTCCCATGGCCTTGATCTGCGGGCTGAAGAACACCAGGGCCATGACCGTGAATCCCGAGATCATCAGATAGCGCGGGAAGAACAGGCAGCACGAGACGAACCAGTTCATCTTGGAGGCATCCGAGGGGCTCCGCGTCGCGAGGATGCGCTGCATGTCGTAATTCGGCGCCGGGCCGGCAAGACTCACGAGCACGCCCTTGAACAACATCATCATGAAGAAGATGGTGAAGAGCGAGTACCCGTCCTCGGCGATCTTCGCATTGACCGACTGGATCAGGCCCGACCAGTCGAGGTTCAGGTGCGAGCCGAAGAACAGGTCCTTCCACCCGGCCGGCACCGCGGCCGAGATCGCCTCGGGCGAGATCTTGACCATTGCGACGACCGCCACGGCGACGGAGGAGACCGTCAGGACGGTGAACTGGAGGAGTTCTGTGACAACAACGCTGTACATCCCGCCCGCCACGACGTAGACGGCCGTCACCAGCATCAACACCACGGCGTAAGTGTTCGGCGAGAAACTCCACGGCAGGAACGGCGCGAGGAACTTGCCGATGCCCGCGAACCCGTATGCCATGAATCCGATCACGCTGACCAGGGCGAAGGTCACGACGCTGAGGTGGGCGAGAACGGCGCCCCGCCCGGATCCGAACCGCGTGCCGATCCACTCGGCCCCCGTCATGACATTCGAGCGGCGCATCCACTTCGACATGTAGACCATGAGGAAGATCTGGTTGAACACCGGCCAGAGCCAGGGCAGCCAGACCGATTTCAGGCCGTAGACGAACACGATGTACACCAGCCACATGGTCCCGGTGATGTCGAACATGCCCCCCGCGTCCGACACCCCCAGAATCCAGTAGGGGAGTTTCTTGTCGGCCATGAAGTAGGAATTGAGGCCCTTCGCCGCCCGCTTTGTCAGAACGAAACCGATGATGACGGTCAGGACCAGATACCCGACGATGATGGCAGTGTCGAACGACCCGAGTTTCATGAATGGAAGCGAAGCCGGATTTCGATGGGGGATTCAGCGGATGACCCTGACGCGGAGCCGGCGGGGCGGGGCGCGTGGAGCCGCAGTCGACTAGATAGGCCTGCGCCTGCGCGCAAGATATTTCACCGGTGGAGTCCCCAGGGTTTCAAGGAGGCGGGGCGGCCCCGCCCCCTTTCACCTGCGTGCCGGGCCTTTGTTGTCGAGCTTGCGGAAAACGCGGAGTTATGCGGTGATCGCCGGCAACCATGAGATTTCGACTCGGATTGCGCATCGTGGCGGCCTTTGAGGCGGCAAAAGGACTCATTGTGCTGGCAGCCGGGTTGGGTTTGTTCCATCTCGTGCACCGCGATGTGGGAGAGGCCGCGGAACGTCTGGTGCGCCATCTCCACCTCAGCGTCGACAGCCATTATCCGCGCGTCTTTGTCGATGCTGCGGGGCGGTTAGATGACGCGCATCTCCGGATGCTCGCGGCGGTGGCGCTGCTTTATTCGGTGGTGCGCTTTGTCGAGGGCTATGGATTGTGGAGCGACCGCCGCTGGGCGGAATGGTTCGGCGCGGTTTCCGGGGCCGTCTACCTGCCGCTCGAGGTCTTCAAGCTGTGGGAGGGAGTCACCTGGCTGCGCGTGTCGATCCTCATGGTCAATTGCATCGTGGTGGTCTACCTCACGCAGATCCTGATGCGAAAGCCGATCCAGCCATCCCCGGCCGCCCCGCCGCCGGCTGCGCCGGCCGGGCCATGAAGCTCGCCCCCCTTGGCGACTCGGCGGTGATCGTGACGCTGGGGGAGACTCCGGATACCGCGACGGTGGCCGCAGGGCGGGCGCTGGCTGCCGCCCTGGAGGCGAGGCCGCTGCCGGGCCTGATCGAGTGTGCGCAGGCCAACGCGAGCGTCACCGTGTTCTATGATCCGGCGCGCGTCCCGAAGCGAGGCGGGACGTCGCCCTTCGAGCGCGTCTGCCGGTGGATACGGGATCGGACCCCGGCGGCGGAACCGATGGCGCTTCCGCCCGGACGCCAGGTTACCGTGCCGGTTTGTTATGGCGGCGAATTCGGACTCGATCTTGAGGCGGTGGGAGCCGCCCACGGCCTGGGGGCCGACGAGGTCATTGCCCTTCACAGCGGGGCGGAGTATTCCGTCAGCGCGATCGGGTTCATTCCTGGTTTCCCCTACCTGCGCGGCCTTCCGGAGCCTCTCCACACCGCGCGCCGGAAGACTCCGCGCACGCGGGTGCCGGCCGGGTCGGTGGCGATCGGGGGCTCGCAAACCGGCATCTATCCATTCGAGACGCCGGGCGGCTGGAACCTCATCGGATGCACTCCGTGGCGTCTGTTCAACGCGTGGTCCCAGACCCCCTCGCTTCTGCAGGTCGGCGACCGCGTCCGCTTCCGGCCGATCACCTCCGAGGAATACGGGGCCTCGCGATCCTCATGAGCCGGATCAACGTGCTCAAGCCCGGCATGATGACGACCGTCCAGGACCTCGGCCGGCCGGGGTGGCAGCGTGTCGGCGTGACTCCTGGGGGCGCGGTTGATCCGTGGGCGCTTCGGCTCGCGAATCTCCTCACGGGGAACCCCGAGGGTGCGGCAGCGCTGGAGATCACGGGCACGGGTCCGAGCCTCCGGTTTGCCGAGGCGGCGTTGGTGGCGATCGCCGGGGCGGGTTTCGAAGCCTCCGTTGGTGGAGCCCCTCTGCCGGCGTGGCGGCCGGTGCGCCTCGGTGCCGGGGCGGAGCTGGCGATTGGCGCGGCGAAGTCCGGATTCCGGTGCTACCTCGCGATTGCCGGCGGCCTCGCGGTGCCGCGCATCCTCGGCGGACGCGGGACGCATCTGGGCGCCGGTTTTGGCGGATTCGAGGGACGCGCCCTGCGCGCCGGGGATGTCTTGAAAATAGGGCCGCCGACGGCGTGGGCGAAGCGTTTCATCCTTGCCCGGGGCGGGGGAACGTTTGCGGCTGCCCGCTGGGAAGTTGGCGCGGCGGTCCGGCCGAGGTACACCGCGGCCCCGGTGGTGAGAGTGGTGCGCGGCCCGCAATGGGACGCGTTCAGCGCCGAGGCGCAGGCGCGGTTTCTCGGCGGGCGGTTTGCGGTGGAAGCGCGCTCGGACCGGATGGGGTTGAGGCTGAACGCAGGCGCCGGAGGCCTGCCGGGACACCTGCCCGCGGAAATGCTTTCCGAGGGGGTGACGAGCGGGACGGTGCAGGTGCCGCCCGACGGGCAGCCGATTGTCCTCCTTGCCGACCGCCAGACCGTCGGCGGCTATCCGAAGATTGCCGCGGTTGTTGGCGCAGACCTGCCGCTGCTGGCTCAATTGCGTGCGGGCGACATGGTGTCTTTCGCGGAGGTCACCGTCGCCGAGGCGCAGGATCTCTGGCTCGCAGGCGAACGGCTGCTTGCAACTGTGAAACAGGGCATCGCGCTGCATGCGCCATGAAGTCTGAACCGGGGACCAACTGCCCGCCGGGTGGCGGAGGGGCCGGCGGGGGCGTCGTGCGCTGGATCGACCTCAATTGTGACCTGGGGGAGGGGGCGGCGCATGATGCGGAGCTCATGCCGCTGATCACGTCGGCGAACATCGCGTGTGGCGGGCATGCGGGGGATGCGGACACCATGCGGGCGGCAGTCGACCTCGCGCTCCGGCACGGCGTGGCGATCGGCGCGCATCCCGGGCTGGAGGACCGGGGGTGTTTCGGCCGGCGGGAACTGCCGCTGACTCCGGCGGAGGCGCATGCCCTTGTACGCCGTCAGATCGAAGCGCTCGCACAGATCGCGCGTTCGCGCGGCGGATGCCTCGTCCACGTGAAACCCCACGGGGCGCTCTACAACATGGCGGCCCGCGATGCGGCGCTGGCCGGGGCTGTGGCCGGGGCCGTGCGGGAATTGGATCCCCGGCTGGCCCTGGTCGGGCTGGCCGGCGGCGAACTGCTCGCGGCCGGGCGGGCGCGCGGCCTGCGGGTTGCATCCGAAGTGTTCGCCGATCGCACGTACCGGCCGGATGGCTCGCTCACTCCGCGCTCGCAACCGGATGCGGTGATCGCCGATGCGGACGCTGCGGTGGCCCAGGTGCTGGGGATGCTCCGGGAGGGCTCGGTCCGCGCAGCGGACGGCACGCCGGTGCCGATTGCCGCCGACACGGTTTGCGTCCATGGCGATGCCCCGTGCGCCGTGGAATTCGCCCGGCGGTTGCGGACAGAACTCGCCGCGGCAGGATTCGGCTTGAGGGCGCCGGCCCGCGGCGGTGCCGCTTCAGGCCGGGGATGAAACGGGCCGCCGGCGCTGCTTCAAAGCCGCGCCGAGCCCGGTCAATGTATCCCCGTGCAGCACGCGCTCGATGAGCGGGAAGGCGGTCCGCTCCTCGAAAAGAAAGTGCCGGCGCGACGCGGCGATCGCCGTCTTCACGAGTCGTTTTGCCTCGGCGAGGCTCCTGGCCCGACGGACCCTGTAAAGGCTGGCGTCAATCTCCTCATGCTCCTGGTGGAGTTGATCCAGCTGGCCCTTTTCTTCCAGGGCCTGGTCGAGAGCCATATAGGCCAGATCGGTCTCGGCCTCCGCATGCCCCTTCAGCACTCCCTCCATGACGCCGGCGAGCATCCTGGCCTCGGCAAGCGAGGCGAGGGATGGCAGGATGCGTTCGACCTGGTCGAACAGGGCCAACAAGATCCGATGTTCGGCTTCGAGGGATTCAGTGATCTTCATCTGGGCGCGCCAGCGTTGGGGGCATGTGCACCCGGCCCGCCCGCGTCTCTGCGCGGGACGGACGGCGGATGCAGCGGGTCGAGGTGCGGCTGATTGTTCAAGGGGGACAATCATCACACTAACATATCCCGGCGGTTTCGCCAGGGGGCGCGCGTTTTCTTCCGCATGACAATGGAGGGATAAGGTTCGGCGGGGACAAAGCCCTCCCCGAGCCCCGGCCTTCTCATCTTCGGGAACGCTGCATGCGGACCCACCAGGCCGGGCCGCGTGTTCCGATGCCGGGGGGCCTGCCCTCCCGGCGGGTGCTCAGGCCGTCTTGGGCAGCAGGACGCCCAGCTCGATGGCGTGCGGGTGCCGGCGCTTCACCTTGAAAAGGCGGGCGCGGCGGCGCAACATGCGGTCGAGCCGGTCGACGAGCAGATCGACCGACTTGTGGCAGTCGTCAGAGGCCACGCTGCAATTCATGTCGGGACCGTGGATTTCAATGTGCCCTTTGGCAACAAAGGGGCGGGTGACATCATTCTTCCCGTCATATTCGAGCTCAACCCTGATCCGAACAATCCGCTCCTCATGGCGCACCAACCGCCCGACTTTCTCGTTCACGTAGAACTTGAGCGAGGGGGTAAGGTCGAGATGGATGCCGGAGACAATGACCTCGGGGTTGTTGGCTGAGCTGTTCGTCATGATGGATTCCTTTCGTGTTGGTTGACCAAGAAACGATACCATGCCAAAGGGTCTGTTCCCGCCGCCCGTGAAACCGTGCCATCCCGCCCCCTCATCCGCCACCGGGAGATCTTCCTGTGTGGGAAAACCGTCATTGCACGACGCCAGAATCTGCATCCGATGCCCTGCATTATCAACACCTGTCGGCGCATTTTGCGCATATCTTTAGCGGAGCTTGAGGTGTGCCAGGCGCCCGGCCGGGGACCCCCGCGATGAGCGTGCAGATCGGATCCGCCGCGCCGTTGATCGACCCCGGGGATTTTCCCTCATGGATTCTCCACGAGGATGAACGCCTGCTCGTCGTCAACAAGCCGGGCCTGATCGTCTGCCATCCGTCCAAGAACGGCCCCTGGTCGAGCCTCGTGGGCGCGGCGCGGGAGCATCTCGGGCTGCCGACGGTGCATCTCGTGTTCCGGCTCGACCGGGAGACCAGCGGGGTGGTGGTCCTTGCGAAGGACGCCGCCACCGCAGCCAGGCTGCAGAAGGCCACGCAACAACGGCTCATCGGCAAGGTCTACCTGGCCATCCTCACCGGCGCGCTCACCGGGCCCGTGACGGTGGACCAGCCCCTGGGCCCCGACCCGGACAGCTGCGTGACGATCCGGTCGAAGGTCGTGGCCGCGGGGACGGCCGGCGCGCAGGCGGCGGTGACGCATTTCGAACCGCTCGCCGCCGCGGGCGGCTTCACCCTGGCCCGCGTCCGGCCCGGCACCGGGCGCAAGCACCAGATCCGCGCCCACGCCCTGTGGCTTCAGTATCCTATCGTTGGAGACAAACTCTACGGTCCGGACGAGAGGTTGTACCTTGAGTTCGCCCGGAGCGGATGGACGGGGCGCCATGCGGCCCTGCTTCCGCTGCCCCGCCAGGCGCTCCATTGCGCGGAGATCGACCTCCGCCCCGCGGGGGAACCCCGGGTCTTCCGCGCCGCCCTGGCCTGCGAACTGGCGCGGTTCTGCTGCGAGCGGATGGGGATGGACCCGGGCGCGCTGGAGGCCCTGATCCTCCGCGGCGCTACCGCGCGATCAGCTTGAGGAACTCGTCGTTGGTCTTCGTCTTGGAGAGCCGGCCGACCATGGTTTCGGCGGCCTCCTCGATCTTGAGCGGCACCAGGGCCCGGCGGAAGAAATGGATGCCATCGAGCCGTTTGGCGTCGAGGAGCAGCTCCTCCTTGCGCGTGCCGGACGCGGCGATGTTGATCGCCGGCCAGATGCGCATCTCGGAGCACTTGCGGTCGAGGACCATCTCCATGTTGCCGGTGCCTTTGAACTCCTGGAAGATCACATCGTCCATCCGGCTCCCGGTCTCGACGAGGATCGAGGCGATAATGGTGAGGGATCCGGCCTCCTCGGTCTTCCGGGCGGCGGCAAACAGCTGGCGCGGCTTCTCCAGCGCGCGCACATCGAGGCCGCCGGAGCCGGTCCGGCCCGAGTTGCGCTGGGTGTTGTGGGCGCGCGCGAGGCGCGTGAGGGAATCGAGCAGCAGGACGACGTCGCGCCCCGCCTCGACCAGGCGTTTGGCCCGTTCGATGCAGAGATCGGCGATGCGCAGGTGGTTCTCGACGTTCTCATCGTTGGATGAGGCCCACACCTCGGCGGGGACGCTGCGTTTGAAATCGGTGACCTCCTCGGGGCGCTCGTCAACCAGGAGGATCATCACGTGGCACTCGGGGTGGTTTTCCAGCACCCCGAGGGCGATGTCGCGGAGGAGGGTCGTCTTGCCGGCGCGCGGAGGGGAGACGATCAGGCCGCGCGTTCCCCTGCCGATGGGGCAGAAGAGATCCATCGCGCGGGTCGTCATCCGGTGGTCCTTCATCTCGAGCTTCAACTGCGGCTGCGGGGTGATCGTGGTCAGCTGCGTGAAATCCGCCAGCCGCCGCCGCGCATCGATGTCCAGTCCGTCGACCTTCTCGATGAAACGGACCTTGGGATTGGGAAAGCGCTCGTCCGGGGTTGCGGTGGCCGTGATGACGCTGCCCTGCCTGAGCTTGAAGCGGCGGATAAGCTCGCGGGGGACGAAGGGATCGGTCGGCCGGTGCCTGCCGTTTCGCGAGAGATCGAGCAGCGTGCCGGCCTTGTTGTTGTCGAGGTCGAGGATGCCTTCAACACGCACGATGTTCTCGGGGGGCGTGGCGGGGCTCGCGGAGGGCGCCTGTGCAGCCGCGGCGGGCGGCGTCGAATTTGTATCCATGATGTTCCAGGAAACCTCCGGGCGCCCGGGATCAAGCCAGCCTTGCGTTGTGCAGGGTCCATTGCGTACACCCAACCCACAGTTCAGGCCGCCTGTGACCGATTCGATGATTACCTTGGTGTCTCGTGAGGGCAGGGCATTCATGCCCCCGGCCGAGTTCAAAGGCCAGGCAAACTCCAGGAGTTTCGCCCGCTACCGTAATCCCTGGGCTGCATCTGTCAACGCTTCAAAAGAAGGGCGCGCAACAAGGGGCGCATCTCCCGATCGACGGCAGCGTCGGGCGCGCGGCCGGTCACATGCGCGTGAGGGTGATCTGAATCACGTCGTTCTGACGAAGCGGATATTCGCGCTCAAAGGTGCCGCGCGTGCCGACGGAGATTGTCTGTTCCGCGAAGGGTTCCCCGCCGGCCGCCCTGCGGAGCTTCGCGACCTGGTCCCTTGAAAGCTGCCCGGGCGAGCCCATGTCGAGGTAGGCGGTGTAGGCGTCGTTGGAACGATAACCCACCTTGTAGGCGCGCAACTCGTATTTGCCGGGTTGAAGGCCCTGGATGCGCAGGCGCACGGGCGCCACCTCCTTCGCGGGAAGGTCCTTCCTGTAATATTCCTGGTTGATCACGCTGGGGCCGGGGTGGGTGACGGTGAAATCCCAAAACAGGGCCTGGACGCCCCCCTTGTCATCCCGACAAACCCAGGCGTCGGGATCGGAGGTGAGCAACTCGGTGTCCCCGAGGCGGCGCACAAACTGGTAGGCGAAGAAGGAGGGCTTGCGGATGTCCTGATAGTTGACCAGGCCGAAACCCCCGTGAAAGGGGGTGGCCCGCGGACCGGCCTCCTCGAAGATGTCGGTGAAGGTCCAATAGGACATCGACTGGGCCGCGTCCCCCACGCCCTTGAGTTTGTTGAGGATGAACGCCGCGCTGTGGTAGCTGTCATGAATCGGGTCCGAGGGCGTGTAGGATGTGCTCCATTCCGTGTAATGAAGCTCCAGCCCCGGCATCGCCGACCTGGCAATCTGGCTCCGGGTCCCACGGATCTCGCGCGTCATTGCGTCGCGCTCCGGGGACAGGACGGTCCCGGCATTGCCTGTCTCATCGAGATAGCCGGACACCACGGCATAATGATGGGTCGAGATGAAATCGATGGGCGCGGAATGCGCCGCGCAAAACTCAATGGTCTCAGGCACCCAGGCGTTCCCCGCCGTGGCGGGGCCGCCCACCCGGTAATGGGGAGAGACGGCCTTCACGGCGCGCGCCGTGATTCCATATAGCTGGAAATATTCATCTCTGGCGAATTTATCAAATTCAGCATCGCTGCGCCCCCCCTTGTCACCAATCCAGAAGCCGGAGAGATTCGGCTCGTTCCACACCTCAAAATACCATCGGGCCACCTCGTCCCCGCCATAACGCTCCGTCCAATGCGCCACCAGGGCCTTGATAAGGGCCGCCCATTTCGCGGGGTCTTTCGGCGGCGTGACGTTGCCCTTCCACCAGAAGATCGTCTGTTTGCCGCTTGCCAGGGCGGACGGCATGAAACCCAGCTCCACAAACGGCCGCACGCCCAGGCCGAGCATGGCGTCGAAAAGCTCGTCGATATACTGCCAGTTGTAGATCTCCTTCCCGTGGCTGTCGGCCAGGCAGACCCCCATGTCATCGCAAAGCAGACCGTGGAAACGCACGTATCGGAAACCACACTCCCGGTGCACTTCCGCCAGCTGGCGCTGCCAGTCGGCCCGCAGCCCTTCGTTCGCCCTGCCGGCGCCGACGCACAGGTCGGTCTTGCGGTTGAAGGGACCCCGCACCTTTGCGACATCAGCCTCGATGAGGCGCAATGGCGCGGGCTTGCCGGCCTGCGGGAAACAGGGATGGCCGCCCATCGCGACAAGGAGCATGGTGAGAAAAAGTCGGCGTTGCATGCGGGAATGACTGTTCAGGTTGGAGAGGGGGATGCGGCCGGCCGGCGGACTGCCTGACGATCAGGATCCGGCGCCATCACGGGGTCAAGAACCCCTCGCGCCGCGGTCAGCCCCGGGCGAGCGGGATGACAAACAGCGCGACGCCCAGCGCCGGCACGGAGAGCGGGCGCGCGGCATCGAGTCCCTCGGTGTGAGTCAGATCGACCTGGCGCGGCTGGCCGGGTGTGTTGTGCGCCCGCTCGTCGGGTGCGGCGAGCAGCCACCGGGTTGCGGGACCCGCGACGCGAAGCCCTCCCGGGTCGAGCGGCACTTCCACGGGCGCGGTGGTCGGGTTGACGACGGCAACCGTGAGCGAACGGCCGTCGGCGGTGAGCGCTGCCGCGACATCGAGCGGGTCAAAGTTGCCGGCCAGCCGGAGCGGGATCTGTCCGAAATGCGCGCGGTAGAGCTGGAGCACCAGACCCGTGGTCTCCAGCTCGGCGGCGGTTCGGGTCGTTTTGATCGCGCCGATGACGTTCACCGTCTGCGCATAGAACGCCATCTGGATGATGTCGCTCTGGCGGAAATACTCATGCAGGCCTTCCGCCACGCCGAGCGCGTCGGCCTGGTCGTAGACGCAGCCGAGTTCGCCGTAGACGTATTCGCGGTGCCAGTAGTTCCACTCGTCCATTGCGATCGGCACAATGCGGCCCTTCAGGTTGGGCAGCGACGCCTGGAGCGCGCGGTGACCCCGGGCCTTGTGGCGGATGGCCATTTTCAGCTTCGTGACGTGGGTCAGGAGATCATCGCGGCCGCCGGTGGCCCACGGCGTCCGCCCCTCGTAGAAATGCTCGGAGATGAAATTCATCGAGTCGGCGCAGTTCTGGAGCATGCCCTTCGACCAGGGGGTGCCGCTCCTGGCCTGCTCCGGGTCGTGGTCGGCGTTGATCTTGTCGAGGTCGCCGACGGCGGAGAGCCTGATGGACGGGTCGACCTTCCACATCGCCGCCGCCACGAGGTTGTGTTTGATCGTGTATTGGGAGAGCTGCATGAACCCGAGCTGCCAGGGGCCGAACATCTCGTTCCCGACGCACCAGTATTGCACCCCGTAGGGTTCGGCGTGGCCGTTCCGCGCGCGCCACGCTCCGGCGGTCGTCGCGGTGATGCCGTTGCAATACTCGACCCACTGCCCGGCCGAGTAGGGATCGCCGAAACCGGTGTTGACGGCGATCATGGGCTCGGCGCCGATCTCGCGGCAGAAGGCGATGAACTCGTCGGTGCCGAAATCGTTGTGCTCCACGCCGGTCCAGGCCGGGTTCTTGCGCGGCGGGCGGCGGTCGCGATCGCCGATGCCGTCGCGCCAGTCGTAACCGCTGGTGAAGTTGCCGCCGGGCCAGCGGTAGATCGTTCCGTTGAGCTGCTTCAACAGCGCGAGCGTGTCGCGGCGCAGGCCGTGGACGTTGTCAGCCGGCATGAGCGAAACGGTGCCAACAATGATGCCGGCATCCGGCGCCCGCAGTTCGAGCTGCGCATGATCGGTCGTGGCGCCGGCGACGAAGAAGAACCCGCAACGCGCGTAGTCGCCCGAGGGCGCCGCCACGCGGACGGTGGCGCGACCGGCTGCGCCCTCACCCCAAACCAGGGCCACTTCCAGGGGTGCCGCCCGACCGCCGGCCGCCCGCACCCAGACATAGCCCGTGTAGCGGCGTCCCTTCACGATGCCGAGGTCGCGTTGCCGCAACCCGGAACCGGCGCGGACCCGCGGCGAATGTTCACCGACGAACGCTCCGGTTCTGACCATTTCGACGCTGTCCGCGGCACCGATGATCTGCCAGGGGGAAGACCCGACGACGGGGAATGCGGTGTCGGTGAGGTCGCGATAGGGGGCATAGTCAGCGGTGACCGGGAAAAAGAATTTCCGGTCCTCCAGCATCTCCGCCCAGACCCCGCCGTAGATGCATCGGCCGAGGTGTTCGATGAACTGGCCGTAGATGAAGGGGCTGATCGGCGCGCCGGCCTTGCTGGCGTCGATCACCACGGACGGCGCGGCCCGTCCAAGGGCGGAGGCGAATGATAGCATGGGAAGTGCGAGGGCAAAGCGAACGTTCATAAGCAGAAGCGCAGGGAAGGCTGCGCGGAAGTCGGGCCTTGAGGGAGGATCAAGGCGATTCAACGAGGAATGCGCCTGGATGGCAATACTTCCACCCTGCCGCCATTTGCGTGAATGCCACGTGACCGGTCCGACTTGGCGGCCCCGTCGTGCCGCGAGCGCGGGGGCCCGCTCCTGTGCACTTGCGGCGCGGCGCCCGGCCTGTTGAATCGGCTCCATCCCGCCATGGCTGTCACAAAAAACAAGGTTGTCCAAAACTACTACGTCCTGCCGTGCTGTCTTCTGCTGTTGAATCTCGTGAACAGCATCATCAGCTACAAATCAGGGATCATCGAAGACCCGTTCCTGCGAACGGCGGCGGTGATTCTACTGGTGCTCTTCGGCAGTTCGCTGACGGCGTTCGTGGTGGCGCCGGCCCTGGTGGGCGCCGTGCGCCTGCTGCACCAGTCGAGCCGCCGGGGCGCGGGTGAGCTGGGGGAGATTCTGTTTTTTCTCGTGCTGGGTGGGGCCGTCTTTTGGTTGTACTACCGGCTGAGCATTTACGGCGCGGCATCCATCCTCCCGCCTGCCTGGCGGAATTGACCTGCTGTTTCCCCGGGCGCGCGGAGCGCCTGGGCCGGGGCTGCCGACGTTTTGGCGGAAGCATCCGCAGGCCAAAGAGGCGCCGCATGGATCCGGCTCAAAAGCCCTTGCGCAACTCCGCGGGCGTCCGGCCACGGGCCCGCAGCATGCGGAGGCTCAGGGCATCATGGCGCTTGGCCAGGCGGACGCCGTTGTCATCAGTCACCAGCGGGCAATGGAAGAACGCCGGCGGTGTCAGGCCGAGCGCGCGGTAGAGCAGGAGCTGGCGGAAGGTGGACAACAGCAGGTCGGCGCCGCGCACGACCTCCGAGATGCGCATCGCGGCGTCGTCGACGACACACGCGAGCTGATAAGCCGGCATGTCGTCTTTGCGCCAGACGATGAAATTGCCGAAGTGTACTCCGGCAGTTGCAGCCTGGGGCCCGTAGTGGCCGTCGGTGAAGATGAGCACGGCGCCGTCGGGGACCCGGAAGCGCCAGGCAACGCCGGGCCGCAGATCCGCGCGGGCGTCCCCCAATCCATCGCGCGGCGGCGGGCGGCACGTCCCCGGATAGACCGGCTCGTCGGGCGCCCATGCTTCGCCCGGCGGCGCCTCATGCGGCGCGCCGGCGGCCTCATGAACATCGCGGCGCGAACACCGGCAGGGATACACGGCCCCGCGGGAACGGAGCTCCTCGATCGCCGCGACATAGCGGTTGCGCCGCCCGCTCTGGCTGTAAGGGCCGAAGGGTCCCCCAACGTTCGGGGCCTTCCTGCCATGCGAGGCCGAACCATCGGAGATCCTCGATCATCGCCGCGGTGAAATCCGCCCGGATCCGCTCCGCATCGAGATCCTCGTTCCGCAGCACCAGGACGCCGCCCGCGGCCCGGGCGCGCTGCTGTGCCGTCCAGAACGTCCGCGCGTGGCCGAGATGGGGGAAACCCGTGGGGGACGGCGCCAGCCGCCCGCGATACGGAAAATCAAGGATCATGGGGAAACCCATGGACGCAACGGCGGCGTTTCTCAATCCGGGAACAACCGGTGTCGGATCCGGGGCGCGGAGACGCGGGAGCTCCGTCCGGAAAACGGTTTTTGCGCCCGACTGCGGAAGACCGCGGCCCCGGCGCCGCGGCGCGCGCGGGCTGGAAGACAACAAACCCGCCACACGCGACGACGCCCGGGGGCGCACGGCCCGCGATTCCTCCGAGGGTGCTGCGGGAGGGCCCGGCGGGCGGACGGGTTTCGGCTTTAATCCGGGCCGTCGTCTGTCATCGGTGGAGGGCAGTCATGACAAGGATGATCTGTGTTTATTGCTCTTCCAGCGACCAGCTCGACCCGAAGTATGGCCGCGAGGCGGAGCGTTTCGCCCGCCAACTGGTCGCCCACGGCTGGGGGCTGGTCTATGGCGGTGGAAACCGCGGCGTCATGGGTGTCCTGGGGCGCACCGTGAAGGCGGAGGGCGGGCGCGTCGTGGGGATCCTCCCCGGCTTCATGAAGGCGCGCGAGCTCGCCCTTGATTCCGCCGACGAACTCATCACGGTCGCCACGATGCGGGAACGCAAACAGCGCATGGAGGAGCGCGCGGACGGGTTTGTCACGCTGCCCGGTGGGATCGGGACACTGGAGGAATTTGCCGAGGTGCTGGCCCTCCGCTACCTCAATATCGTCCACAAACCCATGGTCCTGGTGAACCAGGACGGGTTCTACGACGATCTGCTCCGTTTCTTCGCGCGCATGACGCGGGAGCGCTTCAAGTCGGCCGCGCTGCACGATGTTTTCACCGCCGTGGATCGCGTGGACGACGTGTGGCCGCACCTGGAGCAGCCGAAGCCGTTCACGGCCGACGAGCTCTGGCTCCCGCGATCACTGATTTCCGGCCCTGATCGAAATCCCTGAATTGTCATGATTGCGGTCATCGGGCCGCAGCTGTTTTCGCAGGAGGGTGTCGTTCGATCCGCCGGAGACGCAGCGCGGGCTAGAGCTGTTTGACCGCAAATGCCATGGCTTCGGCAATCCGGTCGAGGTCGTCATCGTTGTGCAGGGCGGAGACGGCCGTGCGGACCAGGTCCTTGCCGGGCGGCACGGCCGGTGCGATGGACATGACGGTGAACACGCCTTTTTCAAGCAGCGCCTGCCAGAAGCGGTAGACCAGCTCCTTCGATCCAAGCACGATGGGAATGGCGGGCGTCTCGCTCCCCCAGGTGTCGAGGCCGAGTCCCCTGAGCATGGTTTGATAGCGGCGCACATTGCGCCACAGGCGGTCGAGGTGTTGCGGCTCCTGCTGGATGACATCCAGCGCCGCCGAAGCGCAGCCCGCCTGCCCCGGGCTGATTGCGGCGCTGAAGATGATCTGTTTTGAGTTGAAGCGAAGATAGTCGATGACGCGTCGCGACGCCGAGACGAATCCCCCGGTGCTGCCGAGCGATTTGGACAAGCTGCCGCACAGAACGTCGACCTGGTCGTTGATGTGGAGGTGATCCACGGTCCCGCGCCCCTGGCGCCCGAGGACGCCGAAGCCATGCGCGTCATCCACGATCAAAAACGCACCGAACTCCTCGGCGATCGCGGCGATCTCCGCCAGGCGCCCGACGTGCCCCTCCATCGAATAGACGCCTTCCACGACGATGAGCTTGGGCGTGCCATGGGGGACGGTCTTGATGAGCGCGCGCAGGTCTTCCGGGTTGTTGTGCGAGAAGCGCTCGACAGTCGCCATCGACAGCCGGATGCCGTCCCAGAGGGAGGAATGGACGTTCTTGTCCGCGAGGATCACGTCCCCTTTCCGGGCAAACGCGGCGACGGCCGAGATGCAGGAGATGTAACCCGCCGCACTGACAAGGCAGGCTTCGCGGTTGAGGAAGGCCGCCAGCTTCTCTTCAAGCTCGGTGTGGTAAGCCCGCGATCCGTTGGAAATGCGCGCTCCCGTCGTGCTGGTCCCCCACCGCGCCATTGCGGCGCGTCCCGCCTCGATTACCTTGGGGTGGAAGGACAGGCCGAGATAGTCATTGCTCGCCAGCATAATCATCTCCCGGTCTTGGAGGCGGACGTGCGCCCCCTGCTGTGCCTCCATCGTGTGGTAGAAGGGCTTGTACTTGAGGAGCATCTTCGTCGCATAGTCGTCGTGACAACGCTCCAGGACAGCCTTCGTTTTCCAGTTCAAGAGGGTGAGCGCCATGAGCGGCTGACGTTGAGTCACCTGCGGACGCATGGCAAATCGAAAGCCCCTGCGGAGCGCGGCGCCAAAGGCCGGCGGGGTTCGGGCCCGCCGGATGCGCGGCGCGGCCGGTCAGGAGTCCCGTCTCCCCAGCGTGCGGATCCAGTCCGTGAGCTCCCCGGTATAGGCGGACCAGGTCTTGAAGACCCGGCTTCCCGCCGCAGCCGTCAGAAAATCGAGGCGTTCCGGATCGGACAGGAGCAGGGCGATGGCCTCCGCGAGCGCCGGCGCGTCGACGCGCTCGATCGCGAGGCACCCGCCTTCGCGTGCGGATTCGCCCAACGCCCCCTGTGCGGAACAGATGCAGGGCTTCCCGTAGGTGAGGCTTTCCAGGACCGGGAAGCCGAAGCCCTCCATCAGGGAGGGATAGACCGTGAAGGCGCACGCCCGGTAGGCGCGCGCGAGGCCGGCTTCCGATGCCGGGCCGTCGTAGTGCAGGGGGCGCCCGGCCGCCTGCAGTGCCCGGATGCGGTCAAGCGCGGGGCGGCCGGTCTCCGGATGAACAAGCCCGATCAACTGGAGTTCAAAACGAAGACCGCGCCGCCACAGCATTTCGCAGGCCTCAAGAAGAGCCGGATGGTTCTTGCGCCCCTCAATCGAGCCGACGCACAGGACAACGGGCGCGGCGTCTTCCGCGGTCGTGTGGCCGAATGCCGCCGGCACCGGCGGATCGACGCCAAGGGGGAGCCCGATGACCGGCGGCGGATGGGCGGCTCCCAGCCAGCGCCAGTAATCGACCAGCACGGCCCGCGATTCTTCAGAGATCGCCGCAATGCCGTCGAAGCGAAGCAATTCCTGGAGATAAGCCGGGTAACGCGCCACGGTCTTCTGAGGCGACAGTTCCGGCATGCGCAGGGCGGCGGCGTCGGGAAACAATGCGACACGCGGGCCCGAGATGCCGGCAAAAAGCGCCGGCAGCGCGCGCTCCACGCTCGGGGAGAAGATCTCGGGCTCGATCAGCCAGTCCCCGGTGACCGCGCGGGTGGACCGCGCCCGGGCGCGGAAGGCGAGCCATCGCCGGAGGCGGCCGCCGATTCTCGCCGTCAGCGGCCAGTGGCTGCCCCGTGTTCCGGCTGCAACACCACGCGGAGGGGCGAGGTTTTCCTGTTCCCAGCGCCGCAGCCCGCGCCACGCGGACTCATACGGATCATGGCAGACCGGTACGACCCCGTCGGTCCGCTCGCTCAGCGCCCGGTGCAGCGAACGGCACAGGCGCTGGATGCCCGTGTGGGCTCGCGTATGGCTGGTGTGCGTGAGATCGAGCAGAATGCGGGTCATCGTGGGGAAGGGGGTAGGGCGGATACGGTCACCGCCGGGTCGTAGAGCGCGAAACCGAGCCGCCGGGCGCCGGGCCGGTCGCTCTCCATGACCGGCGGGGCGTCCGTCGTCAGTTCCAATCCCATGTGCCCGCCCGTCACGACCAGCGGGAACCCGACCGTGGTCAGCTTCTGATCGACAGGTCCGCTCCAGACCTCGCGTCCGTCGGCAAACGCCCGGACCGTGCGCGGCGTCAACGCCAGCAGTTTCAAGGTCAGCCGCACTTCGACGGCGGAGGACTTCGGCCATGTTTGGATGTCCAGATGGTCCCGGGCTTCAATCCAGAGCCATTTGTGATGGGCATTGCGTTCATGGGTGGGCCAGCCGGCACCCAATTCGACGACGGCCACCGCGCTCCCGTTGCGGGCGGTGGGCCCGTCAGGATACGGCGGGAGGTCGTGGACCATGGCAAGGCCGGAGAAGACGGTGAGGTTGCACGCCAGCAGCCAGCCAAGCGGCGCCCGCGTGCGCACCGCGAGCACGTTGCAGGCGAGATTCAGCGGCAACAAGACGCGGGCGGCCGCGTCCGGGAAGCCCTCCCATACGGCGGGGCCCAGGCAGAGGAGCAGCGCGGTGAACGCGGCGCCCACGCGCCACCACGGATCGGCCGGCCGGCGCCACCGCAGAATGAAGGCCGCCTGGCAGGTGAGGCCCGCGGTGCAGAGCAGGGTGCTCCAGCCGAACGCATGGGGGTCGGGCCCGCTGACGGCGGAGATGCAGGCGCCCCATTTCCCCAGCAGGCCGGCGAACGGCCAGGTGAAATTGCCCGATCCGGCGTCGATCGATCCCAGGCGCCAACGGACGTAGCCGAGCCAGAGAATCAGCGGCGCGGCCGCGAACGATGCCCGGAGCAAACCGCGGAGAACATCGGCGCTCGATTTCAGCGGCCAGGGGAAAAACGCCACCGCGGCCAGAAGGGACGTTTCGCGCGTCAGGGCCGCGGCGGCAAGCCAGCCGGCCGGGCTCCGGGCGCGCCCCCGCTCCACGTCCCCGACAGCCAGCGCAAGCAGGAGCAGCGCCGGGAGGTCGACGAGGGCGAGCCGCACGCTGCCCAGGGCGCCGGCCGAGAAGAGGAGTCCGATCCAGGCGAGGGCTCCCCGCGCATCGGCGACGGGCAGTCTCCTCCAGAATACGGCGGCCAGCAGCAGCCAGCAGGCGATGTTGAGGACCGCGTAGACATAAGGGATCAGTCCCGGCTGCCCGGCGCCCAGCAGCCAGGCGGCCGCCGGAAGCAGGATGCGCCGGGCTCGGTAGGCCAGGGTATCCACCGCCCGCCGCAGTTCGCCGGCCTGGAGGCCCGGATGGCAGGCCACCTGGGCGTATTGCATCCCGTCATACGGAGCGTAGCCTGGGTAGCGAAAGACTGGATACCCCCGGAAGGCGGCGATCGCCTCCGGCGCATGGGCATCGTCAAATTGCAGGAAGGCCGTGAAGCCGTAGACGGGATGCCAGAAGCGTCCGACAGCCCAGAGAAAGGCGATGACCGCCACGACAGCGACCCAGGGGAGGCGCGGGATCAGCCGGCGGAAGCGCGTCATCGGGCGCCTCCCGGGGATTCGAGACGCCAGACGCTCGCGCGGCGGATGCTGGCGACCGGCGTCCAGCGGCCCGTGAGGTGCCGGCGAAATGCGCCCTGCTCCTCGATCTCGAACGGATACAGCAGGGCGAAGACCGGCCGCCCGGCCGCCGCACAGGCCGCCGCGATCCGTTCGAACTCGGCGGGGGAAACGGCATCCCAACGGAGCAGCGTGAACTTCGTGTAATAAAAAAGGGCGCCGCTGGTCTGCATCGACGCCACGACGGCGTTGGCGGGCAGATGCGACGCGGACCATGAGGCGCATTCCACGCAGGTCTGTTCGCTGGCGCCGGTGTGGGCGAAGCCGAGCTTCCAGAACCAGATGCGGCCGAAGATCAGGAGCGCGGCCGCCGCCACCGCCAGCCACCACGCGCGCGGGGCGAGCCTGCACCGGCCGGCCAGCGCGCGCGCGACGAGGACCGCGGCCACCAGCATGGGGGGAAGCGCCGGCAGGATGAAGCGAAGGGCCCACCATGTCTCATGGGTGTGACGATAGAAAAGATAGAATCCGGGGAAAACCAGCGCCCACGCCGCGAGCACGCCGGACCCCGGCGGCGGGTGGCGTTTCACCAAGGGCAGGCCGAGGCAGAGCACCACCAGCGGCGTGAACAACGCGGGCAGCCAGAGGGCATAGTGCAGCAGAGTCACCGGGACGTTGGCCGCAGAGAAAAGCCCTTCAAGCGGGCCGTAGCCGCTTGTGAAGATGCGGCCGTAGGCGGCCTCGTTGACAATGCCCAGAAGGAACGCTCCGGGAAGGCCTCCGGCAGACAACAGGAGCCACCGCCTGATGCTGGTGCCGAGAGCAACGCCGACCGGCACAAAAACCAGCAGATTCGTGGGGCGGTCCAGCACCGCGAGCGCCGCCGCCGCGCCGGCCAGAAACGCCAACCAGGGCCGTTCCCGGCTTTTCCAGGCGCAAAGCACCGCGGCGCTCACCCACATCATGGCGGGCACATCGCTCATCAGCTCCAACGACATCAAGATATAGAGGGGACTCGCGGCCAGCAGCATCACCCCAAGCCAGGCCCAGCCCGCCTCCAGGCCGGATTTGCGCCCCAACAGGTACATCAGCCACAGACCGAACAATGCGTGGAAAACAATGGTGAGCGTGGGGGCCAGATCCCATCCGACGACATGGGCTGCGGCCATGATCGCCAGCGGCAGGCCCATGGGGTAGACCGGAACCAGGCTGGCACGATCCACTCCCGGGGTGAAACCCAGAGGAACGAAGGCAAATGACGACACGCTCACGGGATCCAATCCCTGCACCCGGCGCATGGGCGCGGACAGGCTCCCCTGGTCCAGCATCCGGGCGTTGTTCATGTAGCCGGATGAATCCGAGCCGGAAGCGCAGGCGGCGGAGTAGCGTACCAGCATCATGGCATAGAGGGCGAAGGCGAGCAGCGGCAGCCAGAAAGCCCAGCGGGTGCCGTGGAGCGCGGAGGCGCCCGGCCATGTTCGAAGGGGAGGCTGGTTCATCTTTGCACGACGCTCAGAGGTGCGGCGATCGGGGCATGGTTTGGCGTCACGGATGGTCTGTCAACCCGGCGGCAGCGGCGTATCCCCCTGCGGGCGGCGGACCCGCTCATTGCCCCGTTCCGGCGGAAGGAAGCGCCTGTTCCGGCGGGGAGATGCGGCGCCAGATGCTCGTTTCGCCAGCGGTGGCAATCCGGGTCCAGCGGCCCGTCAGATGCTTCCGGAACGCGCCCTGCTCCTCGATCTCGAAACGGTAGAGCGCGGCGTAGACCGGCCGGCCGGCAGCCGCGCAGGCCGCTGCTATTCTCTCGAACTCCGCAGGAGAGAGGGAGTCCCAGCGGACGATCGTGAACGGCGTGTAGTAGAAGAGTGTGCCGCTCATCTGCATCGACGCCACAACAGCACCGGGGGGCAGATTGGATTTCATCCATGAGGCGGCCTCCACATAGGCCCGCTCGCCCGCCGCGACGCGGCCCAGGCCAAAGTGCCGGAACCAATGCCAGCCGAAAACGAGCAGCGCGGCCGCCGCCAGAGCCAGCCACCGGCCGCGGAAAGCAAGCACCCGCGTGCCGGCCGCGGAAACCAGCGCGCGGGCGACGAGCAGCGCGGCCACCAGGATCGGAGGAATCGCCGGCAGGATGAACCGCAGAGACCACCAGATCTCATGGGTGCATTCATAGAAAAGATAGAATCCGGCAAAGACCAAGCCCCAGGCGGCAAGCAGTCCCGGCCCCAGCGGCGGCTGGCGCCGCAGCGCGGGCAGCCCGAGACAGAGCAGCACGAGCGGCGTGAACAACGCGGGAAGCCAGTGGGCATAGTGGAGCAGAGTCACCGGGACGTTGGCCGCGGAGAACAGCCAGCCCATCCCGCCGTAGCCCGTGGCGAAGACCCTGCCATAGGCTGCATGGTTGACTGCGCCGAGAAGAACCGCCCCGGGCAGCCCCCCGAGGGCCAGCAGGAACCAGCGGCGAAAACCGAGGCCGAGCGCGATTCCAACGGGGACAAAAACCAGGAGATCGGTGGGACGGTCCATCACCGCAATGGCCGCCGCGGCGCCGGAGAGCAGCGCCATCCAGGGCCGCTCCCGGCTCTTCCATGCGCAAAGGACCGCCGCGGTCACCCATGCCATCGCCGGCACGTCGCTCATCACCTGCAACGACACCAGGATAAACACCGGGCTCGCCGCCAGCAGCATTGCGCCAAGCCAGGCCCAGCCCGGCTCAAGGCCGGATTCGCGCCCCAAACGGTACACGAGCCAGAGGGCGAACAACGCGTGCAGGACCATGGTCAGCGCAGGGGCGAGGTCCCATCCCACGAGATGCGCCGCCAGCATTATCAGCAACGGCAGGCCGATGGGATAGGAGGGGACCATTTGGGCGCGGTCCTCCCGCGGGTTGAAGCCCAGGGGAACGTACGTGAACGACGAGACCGTGTTCGGATCAACTCCCGGTATCCGGCGCATCAACGCGATCAAACTCCCGCGATCCAGCAGGCGGGCGTTGTTCATATACCCCGATGAATCCGAGCCCGCGGCATAGGCGCCGCAGTAGTGCGCGAGCAGCAAACCGTACAGCACGAAGGCGAGCGCCGGCAGCCACAAGGCCCGGCGGATCCGGGCGGTCCCCGCAGCGTCCGGGCAACTTCGATTGGAGGGCGGGTTCATCCTTGCATGACGGTTTTTGGATCCGTTGGTTTGCGTTGCTCTGCCTGAATCAAGCCATTCCTCCAGTGCGGGGGCGGAGGGCTCAAGGGTCGGCCGCGGCGAGGCACGGGTCGTAAATGGCAAAAGCGACCCTGCGCGCATCGGAGCCGGAGCGATCCGGCACGGCCGGTGAATCCGTCGCCATGTCCAGAAACGCGCGCCCCTCCGCGACGTGGCAGGCGATCCGGACGGGGATGTAGTTGCGGCCGACCTCGCCGCGCCACAACTCCTTTCCGTCCTGGCGGATCGTCACGGTCCGGGGTGTCAGGCTGCGCAGCGCGAAGCTGAAGGCAACGGGCCGCGAGGAATGGGGCCACGTCTCGATATCCAGGCGGGCGGATCCCCGGTTCCACGACCATGCGTGGCGCGCACTGTGTTCGCCTTCAAACCAGCCGTTGTCCGCGCCCGAGATCTGCGCAAACCCGGCGGCGCGAACCGCGGCCATGTCGGTTAAAGGATCCGAGAAAAAGAACAGGCTGAGGAAACCGGCAGCGACGCCGAGGTTCCCCGCCAGGAGCCAGGCGGCCGGGGCGCGGCAGCGCCGTGCCAGAAGATTGAAGGCAAGGGTGAGCGGCAGCAGCAGGCGCGATACCCCGCCTGCCGCGCCCACCCACATCGAATCATTGAGGAGGAACATCAGAACGACAAAGGCAACGCCCAGCCGCCACCAGGGATCGCCCTCACGCCAGTACCGCAGAAAGAACGCCGCCTGCACCGTGAAAGCGAGGAGGACGACGAGGCCGACCCAGGCCAGCCCGATGTCCCGGAACTGAAAAATCGCGGCCAACCCGTCCGACCATCGATCCAGAAAACTGCCGAACGGCCACGCGAGGTTCTCGAAAATCTGCCGGGCGGAACCGACGTGCCAGGCAACGCAGGCGGCCGCGGCGGCGACAAACGCCGCGACTGGAAAGAAGCGGTGCAAAAGGGCCCGGAAAGACCATGGAGTGCCGGCGACGGCGGGCAGCGCGAGCAGGGCGGCGCCGCGGCCGATGCCCGCCAGGCCCAGGAGGCCGGAGGCCCAGGCATTGCGCCTGCGTTCCAGCGCCAGGATCGCGCCGGCGAGCAGGGTCAGCGCAATGAGATCGGTCAGGGCGTACCGGATGCTGCTGATTGCGCCGGCCGACAAAAGCACTGCGCCCCGGGCCAGCCAGTCCCGCCAGTCGTTCCCGGGTAGAAGGCGCCAGAGCAATCCGGCGAGGACGATCCATGCGATGACATTGAGCAGCCTGCAGACCTCGCGGACCGGGGTCGTCTGGTCGATCGGCAGGCGCCATACGAGGGCCGGGGGTCCGTTGGACGGAGTGGCGCCGGCGATTTCCGGACCTGCGGCGCCGCCGGATTCGAAGCGCCAGATCTCCATGTTTGAGCGAAGACTGGCGATCCGGGTCCAAGTCCCCGGCATGCGCTCGCGCAACGCGGCGTCGGTCTCATACGTGAACAGGGCGGCGTAGAAGGGGCGTTCGCCGGCGCGCAGGGCCGCGAGCAGGTGCGGGCGGTTGTTGACGTCGCAAAAGTCCCAGCGCATGAAGGTGAAGTCCGTGTAATAGGTGAGCACACCGGTCATCTGCATGCCCAGGATCACGGTATTTGGAGGCAGATGCCCCCGCAGCCACGCGGCGATCTCGGGGTACATTTCGTTGTCCCGGCCGATGTTCAGGGACGGGAGCTGCTTGTTCCAGAATGAAGAATTTGCCAGGATGACGATCATTGACGCGGTGAAAACCCGCGTCTCATGGAGGGGCCAGCGCCGTCCGGCGCCAGCCATCTTCGCAACCAGCAGGCCGCCGACCACAAGGGGCGGGACTGCGGGCAGCAGAAAGCGCAGGTACCACCATGCTTGATGCGTGCATGCGTAGGCTGAATAAAAAGCGGCGAAGACGAGGACCCATGCGCCCAGCAGCGCGGCCGGACGCGGCTGCGTTCGCGCGAGCCAGGGCAGGCCCAAGGCCAGCAGCACCACCGGGGTGAACAGGGCCGGCAGCCAGCACGCGTAGTGCCAGAGGGTGGCGCCGATCCATTGGGGCCCCAATGACTGCGCGATATCGCCATAGCCGGTCGTGAACAGCCGGCCGTAGAGGGACAGGCTGTGGAGGCAGAAGAAGATCCCGCCCGGAAGTCCGCCGGCGATCAGCAAGAGCCAGCGCCGCGGCGACAGGCCGAGCGCCACGGCAAGGGGCGCGAAAAGGAGCGTGTCGGTCGGACGGATGAGGACGCCCACGGCTGTGGCGGCGCCGGCGGCCAACGCCCACGCCGCCCGTTCCCGGCTGCGCCATGCCGCGAGAACGGCGCCCAGCGTCCAGACGAGCGCCGGCACGTCGCTCATCATCTGGAGCGAATAGTTCAGGTAGAGCGGGCTGGCGGCGACAATTGTCGCGCCTATCACCGCGCCGCGGCGGGAGAGGCCCATGGTCCGGCCGAGCACATAGGTGAGCAGCACGCCGATCAGGGCGTGGGCGCACAATACAATGTCGCCGGCATGCTCCCAGCCGGCGAAGGAAGCCGCCGCCGCCACAAGCATCGGCAGCCCGGCGGGGTAGGTCGGCACCATGCCGTTCCCGTCGGGCGCCGGCACGAAACCGAGGGGAACGAAAAGCATGCTCCGTTGTTCTTCGGACGAAAGGCCGGGCAACGTGCGGGGCGCCGCATGCAAGTGGCCGCTGGCGAGCAGGCGGGCGTGGTTCATGTAGCCCGACGCATCGGCACCCGCCGCACAGGTTCCGACGTGCAGCGCGAGCAATACCGCATAGCCAGCCAGCGCCAGCGCCGCAAGCAGGACGCCGGGGCGCCTCCACGGCGGCGGCCCGGGAAGATCGCATGCGGTTCCAAGGTTTTTCATCGCGCCGTCGCCCCGCCCGCATCCGGCTCCTTCAGCCTGATTTCCAGATTTTGCAGCCTGAATGAAAGCAGGCGGTCATCCGGGGGGCCGGACGACGCGGGTGGCTGCGATGTCCGGAAACTGACAGGGGTCGTCCCCGGCGGAAGCAGGAACACTGCGGTGTGAACCGGCCTCGGCACTCCGGAAACGGCGCCTGCCCAGATGCAGCGCCCAAGGGCCGAGACCTCCAGGTCGCGGGAATTGATGCTCTCCACTGCGAACGACAATCCGGCCTCCAGCGGCTGGGGGGTTGGATTGGTGATGCGGACGTCCGCCTCCTGTTGCGCGGCCCATCTCCAGCCCTCCTTTTCGTTCCACTCCATGTCCGACCAGCCCCTTGAAAAACGGACGCCGAACGCGGCAGCAGAGGACGGTGGGTTCACAACCTGGTATTCAGCGGGCGGCGGCGGGCTGATTCCGTTTCCGCCCAGGAAATAGTAGAAATGGTAGATGCCGAACGGAACAAAACAGTTCCCGAGCAGGAACCACGCGAACCAGCTCCGGCCGGGGCGCATGGCGAGCAGCAGATTGAACGCCAGCGTGATGGGCAGGGCATGGCGCGTGATCGTGAAATGGCTCTCCCACGAGGGATAGCCGATGCAGAGGAAATACAGCACGAAGAGCGCCGCAACCCGCCAGAGGCGGTTGTCCCACTCGCGGTGGGTGAAGACGTACACCGATTGCGTCAGCAGGGCGACGATCGTCAGCAGGGCATGCAGGTCGCGGCTCTTGTAGAGCTCGAAATACCAGCGATGCCATCGGATATGACCGTGAGCGCCGGTGGCAAATCCGGCGAGCTTGACCATGATGCCGCGAAACGGCCAGTCGAGGTTGTTGCCGTCGACCGTTGCCGGCATCCGCAGCCGCCACATCACGTAGGCAACCCACAGTGCGATCGGCACGGCGGCGATGAGGCCGAGGCGCAGATTCCTTTTCAGGGTCTCCCGCCACGGCGGTTTGAAGTCCCAAAGCCCGACAAGGCCGAACAGGCTGGTCTCGCGCGTCAGCGCCGCCAGGGCCATTACGCCGGCGCCGCGGCGACCTCCCGCAATCACGGCCAGGGTCATCAGGACGAAGGCGGGAAGGTCGACGAGCGATGCCCACATCGATTCGATGACGCCGCAGGTCAGCAGCATGGCGGCGAGCCCTGCGAGCCCCGCCCAGCCGTGGGGCCGGAAAAGCAACGTCATTATGACGGCGAAGCCGAGCCAGAAGACGAAATTGAGCGCGGCATAGGCATTCAGGATCCAGAAAGGGCGTCCGAGCCCGCCGAGCCAGGCGAGCCACGGCAGCAGAATGCGCCGCGCACGGTAGGGAGGATTGTCGATGGCGGTCTTGATCCCGGGATCGCGCAGGAGCGGATCGAGGGCGATCTGGGCGTATTGCTGGCCGTCGAAGCCCCAGCGATGCGGCGGATAGGGGTCGATGAATTTCGGAGTGGCCTGGTAGACCGCGAGCCCGCGCCGGTTGAATTCACTGCCGACGATGATGAACCGGGTGATGCCATAGGCCGGCGAAAAGGCCCGCACGTAGATGCTCACGAGAACGGCAAGCGCCGCCAGACCCACGAGCACGAAGAGCCAGGGGGACGGGCGGGGAAAATTGGGTTTCCTTCGTTGTTCTTCCATGGCGGGGAGGGGCTCCGGTCTGTCAGGGCTTGGCGGCAGGTGGATTGTAACGCCAGATGCTCACCTGACGCACGGCGCCGTCCCGTGTCCAATGGCCGGGCAGGCGCATCGAGGACGCCATCCAGTGGGGGTCGACGATCTCGAACGGAAAGAGAACCGCGTAAACCGGCCGGCCTGCTGCCGTGCACGTTGCGGCGATCCGCTGGAAATCGCCGGGGGCGACCATGTCCCAGCGGAACAGCGTGTACTCCGTATAATAGAAGAGCGCGCCGCTGGTCTGCATCGTGGCAACGACCGCGTTGGCCGGCAGGTGCGCCTGAAGCCAGGCGGCCGTCTCCGGGTAGACCCCCTCGCCGCGGCCGGTGCTGAAGACGTGGAAGTGACGCGACCAGAGCACGCCATGGATGAGGACCGCGATCGCGGCCGCCGCAAACCACCATGCCCGGGGATTGATCTTCGCCCTGGCAAACAACATCCGGGCCACCAGGAGGGCGGCGACCGCGAGCGGAGGAAATGCGGGCAGCAGGAACCGCAGGTACCACCAATCGTCACGGGTGTGGAAATAGAAGAGGTAAAAGACCGGGAACACAAGCGCCCATGCAGCCAGCCAGGCGGCCGCCGACCTCTGGCGCCGCTCGATCGCAGGGAGGCCGACGGAGAGAAGAACCAGCGGCGTGAGCAGCACAGGCAGCCAGACGGCATAATGGAGCAGGGTCGCGGGCACGTTGTGCCAGCCGAAAAGGGCGCCCATGTTTCCGTAGCCGGTCGTGGCGGCATGACCGTAGGCCGCGAGGTTGAGGGCGCCCTGGAAGACCGCGCCGGGCAGGCCGCCGGCGATCAGCACCAGCCAGCGCCGCAGCGAGGGTCCGAGGGCGATCGCCAGGGGCAGCAATGCGACCAGATCGGTGGGACGCACGAGAACGGCGACCGAAAACGCAAGCCCGGCCGGCAGCGCCAGCCACGCCCGCCGCCGGCTTTCCCATGTGCAAAGCATCGCCGCGGTCACCCACACCATGGCCGGCATGTCGCTCATCGTCTGCAGCGAGGAGAATGAGAAAAGCGGACTTGCCGCGAGGATCAGCGCGCCCAGCCATGCCCAGCTTCTTTCCAGGCCGGCTGCGCGGCCCAGCGCGTAGACCAGCCATAATCCGAAGAGCGCATGGAGTCCCATGACAAGGCCGGGGGCCGCGCCCCAACCGGTGAGTCGCGCGAGCGCCATGATCAGGAGTGGAAGCCCCGCCGGGTAACTCGGCGCCATGCTCAGGCGGTCCGGGTTGGGAATGAATCCAAGCGGGATGTACGTGAAGAGCGGCATTGCATCCGGCGGCAGCCCCGGAACAAAGCGAATCGGTGTGAATACGCGGCCCGCGGCGAGCAGCCGGGCATGGTTGAGATAACCCGACTGGTCGGCGCCGCCCGCATACGCCCCCATGAATCGGAACAGGACCAGCGCGCAGCAGAGAAAACCCAGCGCGGGGAGCACGCAGCCGGTTGGCGCAAGGCGGTGAACGACCGCAGACCACCGGCCGGGCGAAGGGGAGGAGTCCATGCGTTTCGGGCGAAGCGGAGGCGTGTCTTTGTCCCATTTTTGCGCGGCGGATCAAACCATTTCGCATGCGGCCGCTGCAGATTTCCCGCCGCGCCCGGGCGTGCGCCCTGAGCCGCCGGGCCTCCCGCGGGCGCGGATACCGTTTCGTCAGGCTTGTCAGCCGGAGGACAGGCGCTTTGATGAAGCCCGGAGTTGCGATCGGGGCGGATCCCGCGCCGCATCGCACCCTCGCCTGTATCCCATGCTGCATCTCCCCAAACCGGCGCGCCGGGGCGCGGCGCGTGTCGCCGCCCTCCTGCTCGTGACGGCGTTTCTCTGGTGCTGGCAGCACCGCCGCCTCGATTGGGAAAGCTGGTCCCGGCCCCTTGACTACACGGGGGACTCCCTTGTCATCCTGGCGCGTTTCAAGGCCGTTGCCGAGGGCGGACTCATCCCGTTCGCGCCGCATATCCTCCACCGGCTGGACGCCCCCTTCCGGGCCGATTGGAGCGAGTATCCGGCTTCCGATGACATTGCCACATTCGCCTTCGGACTTGTGGCGCGGGCAACCGGCGTGTTCGCGGCAGGCAATGTCGCGATGCTCCTGGTTCACCTGACCGCGGCGGCGTCATTCTATTTCTGTGCGCGCCGGCTGCGCCATCGCTGGGAGTGGGCGTTCGCAGGCGCCCTGCTCTTCGCCTTCTCCTTCTTCAGCCTGATGCGGGGGCTTCCGCATCTTTGGGTCGCGTTCACATGGACGGTTCCCCTGGCCCTTTTCACCTGCGCGGTGATCGCCTCCGGACGGCGCATGGTGGCGCGCCCGGCCGTGAGGTGGCTCTGCGGCGGGGTTGCGGTGGTCATGGGAGCCACCAATCCGTATAATCTTTTCCTGTACCTGCAGCTGCTGGCCGGGGCGGTGCTCGCCGCGTGGCGGCTCCCGCGCCGGTCGGCGAATGTCCGGCTGGGCCTGGCCTGCGGAGGACTCGCCGTGATGACGGTGGTCGCGATCAATGCCTCGGCGCGGATCCACGTCGTCGACGAGGGGGGCCAACCCCTGCTTGTGCGCAACTACGCCGGCACGGAAATCTACGGCCTCAAGCCCATCGAGCTGTTCGTGCCGCCGGCTGTGCATCACCTCGGGCTGTTTGCCGCCCTCGGCCACCGCTACGTGCGCGGAACCGACTGGCGGGGCGAGACGTTCTCGCCCTATCTCGGGATCGTCGGCGGGGCGGCCCTGCTCGGGCTGCTGGCCGCGGCCGGCTGGAGCCTGCTGGCGCGCCGGGGATGCCGGCCGCCCGGTCGGGCGCTGCCGGCGTTGTGGGTTCTGCTGTTCTCCGCCATCGGAGGGATCAACTGCATCCTGGCGTTCTTTTTCGGTCTGGATGTCTTCCGCGGATCCAACCGCTACAGCATCTTCCTGCTTGCGCTGGCCCTGATGTTCCTGGTTTCCCAGATGACCCGCCTGACCCGGCGGTGGCCTTCCGGGCTGCGCCTGGGGGTCGCCGGCCTCCTCGCGGCCCTCGGGTTGTGGGATCAACTGCCCGCGCGCGAACCGCCGGCCGTGGGCCAGGCGGTGGCCGACATTGTGGACGCGGATCGCCGGCTGGGCGGGCGGCTCGAGGCGCAACTCGGCCCGGGAGCGATGGTTTTTCAGCTCCCGGTGTTGGATTTTCCCGAGGGCCTTCCCCGTTTCCAGCTCAACATGTACGAGCATATCCGGCCGTACCTGGCCACGCGCACGCTCCGGTTCTCCTTCGGCGGGTTCAAGAACCGCGCCCGCAATGCCTGGCAGTACGATTGCGAGCGCCTGCCGGCGCCGGCGCTGGTTGCGGAGCTCGAGAACGCCGGATTCTCGGCGCTGTATGTCAACCGGCGGGGATACCCCGACAATGCCGCAAAACTCCTGGCGGATCTCGCAGCGGCGGGACGCGGCGAGGTGCTCGATGGATCGACCCCGGACCAGGTGGTCGTGCGTCTAGCCCCGGCGGTGCGGCCGCAGCCGCCCCTGGCACAGGAGATGACCTTCGGCCGGGGTTGGAACCGAAGGCAGGCCGGCGAACCGGATTCAGAGCCGCGCTGGACCAACGGATCCGCGTCGTTGTCGTACTGCAATCCGTTCTCCCGTCCGCTTCCCGTGTCCCTGCGATTGTCACTCGGCAGCGCGGGGGAACGGAGCGTGCGCTTCCTGCTCAATGGGCGCGAGCAGGCCCGCGTTCGGCTGGGCGGGGCCGCGAGAGAGGTGACACTGCCCGCGTTGCTGCTGCGTCCGGGCGCCAACCGGTTCGATCTCGACACGCCGGAACCGGCGATACGCGTGAGCGACGAGCGCCTGCGCCTGCGGGCCATTGCCCTCCATCGCATCGAGCTGCAGGTGGCGTCACAACCGGAGATGGAGCCGGGAGCCGGCGGCCCGGATTCTGCGCCGGCGCAAACACCTCACCCACCTGGCGATGGAAAGGGCCCCTGAACATGGAAGAGAACGAATATCACAAGATGGCGGAAGTGGAAGACCGCATGTGGTTCTACCGGTCGCTGCATGCTCATCTCCACCGCGTCCTTGCGCAGCGGCTCGGCTCCGGCCCGCACGATCTGCTCGACGCCGGATGTGGTTCGGGGGGGCTCATCCGTTATCTGCGGGAAGGGGAGCCGGCCTGGCGGGTCACGGGAATCGATTTGTCGCCGGTCGCCGTCCGGCTCGCGCGGGCGCGGACGCAGGCCGCAGTGGCCGAGGGATCGGTGACCGCCCTGCCGTTCGAGGACCGGAGCTTCGACGCAATCGTCTCGTCGGATGTCCTGTACGAGCTCGACAAGCCCGAACTGGCGATGCGCGAATTTGGGCGTTGTGTCCGGCCGGGCGGCTGGATGGTGTTGAATCTTCCGGCCTACCGCTGGCTGTGGTCCTACCATGATGTCGCGGTGCGCTCGAAACACCGCTTCGTGCGGCGCGAGGTGGCGGGGCTCCTGCGCGAGGGTGGATTCTCGGTGGAATTGAACACCCACTGGAACGCCCTGGCGTTCCCGCTGATTGTCGCGCGGCGCAAGCTCTTCGCCCGCGCGGGGGACACCAGCGACGTCAAGCTGTACCCGGCGCCGGTCGAGGCGGTCTTTCGCGGCCTGATGGCGGTCGAACACGCGTGGCTGCGCCTCGGCGGACGGTGGGCCTGGGGGAGCTCGATCCTCGCGGTCGGCCGCAAGCCTACCGGAGACGCGGGTCCGTGAGGTTGCCGGGCTGCGCCAGGGTCACCCGGCGCCGTTCTGGCGACTCGATGGTGAGGACAAGATGCAATGTCTCCGCAGGCAGCCAGGCGGCAACCCGTTCGGGCCATTCGACGGCGATGCAATAGGGCGACACCAGGAAATCATCGAGCATGAGCTCGGCGATCTGATGGGCATTCTCAAGGCGGTAGGCATCCAGATGCACCAGCATCGTGCGCCGCATGCCCCGGGCGCGGAGAGTCGAACGGCGATCGCGGGGATGACGGAGGTGCGCCGGTCCTTCCCCCGAACTGCGGAGGCCGGGGCCGTCGCGGTATAGATGCAGGATGTTGAAGGTCGGGCTGGTGATCTGGGCGGAAAGGCCGAACCCCCGGGCCAGGCCCTGCACAAACGTCGTTTTCCCCACGCCGAGGTCCCCATGGAGCGCGAGCGTCGTGTCGGCGGGCAGCGCCGCGGCGAGCCGGGCCGCCAGCCGCCGCGTCTGCTCGGCGGACGCTGTGGTGACACCGGCGCGAAGTTCAGCGAGAATCGTCATGCCGCAGCACCTGGATAACCGCGGCGCGATCGCCACGGAGCGCCGTCCGCTTTGTCACGCAATAAGTGACAAACACGCAGGGCGGCCCTTTCCGGCAACAGGAGTTCTGTCACGCGATACGTGACAAACGATCGCCGGCCCCCCGTCGCGGCGCCGGCAGGTTCGTAACGTAATACGGTACAAACTGCGGGGTGGTTACAGCAGGTGTTCATAACCCTTGAACATTGAAAGGTCGACCGAGCGTGCGGGTTTCTGCCCGACGGGGACGAACCGCCCGATGCAGCTGAGGCGGGTGCGGGGGAACTTGCGGCGCCATGCGCGCTCGAACGCGGAGCGGTCGGCCCGGCCGGCCACGGCGAACACGAGCTCGTAGTCCTCGCCGTCGCAGAGCGCATGAGCGAGCGGCGTTCGCGCGGTCCGCCGGGCCCGCGTGCGCGCTGCGGCGCTGACGGGGACCCTGTCACCAGCAATGGCGGGCCGGGCGCCTGGAGGGGTGAGCGCCGGCAGGTCCTTGGCCAGGCCGTCGCTGAGATCCATCATTGCGCGCACCTCGCCGCGGTGCGCAAGCCATGCGCCTTCGGCCAGCCGCGGCGTGAACCGCCAGTGGCGGCCCAGCAGGCTCCCGCCCAGCGCGCCGGTGACGTAGATCCGGTCGCCCATCCTCGCGCCGGTGCGCAACACGACCCGCGGGCCCGCGGCCTCCCCGCAAAGGGTGAGGAACGCCCCGAGAAAACCATCGCTCTGCGCCACGTCGCCCCCGACGATGGAAACAGAAAACCGCCGGGCGGCGGCGGCGAGCCCGCGATGGAACTCCTCGATCCAGCGCGCGCTGACCCGCGGATCGAGCGCGAGGGAGATGACCGCGGCTGTCGGCCGGGCTCCCATCGCGGCGAGATCGCTCAGGTTGCGTTTGAGCAGTTTCGCCCCCACGGCGCGCGGGGGCACGGAATCGTCGAAATGCCGGCCGTAGATCACGGGATCCGTGGTGATCAACTGCCTGCGGGGATTTGAGGGAAGCACGGCGCAGTCGTCGCCGATGCCCATCGGCGATGGCGGACATGCGTTGCCCAGCCAGCGGCGGATCGCGGCAATCAGTCGCGTTTCGCCGATGGCGGAAACGGAATCTGCCGGTCGTTCAGTGAAAGGGTGCATGGGCCGGGCTCCGCTGCGTCATTTGCCCGCGCCGCCCAACACCTGGAGCAGCGAATTCAGGTTGAAAAGGGCATGAGCGACCATCGGGACCGTCATGCGTCCCGTCCGCTCGTAGCTCACGGCCAGCGTCAGCCCGAGGACGAACAACGGCAGCGCCCCCATCCAGTTGCCGTGCAGCAGCGCAAAAAGGCCCGCGCTGACCCCGAACGCCACCCAGCGGGGCGTCCGGGTGCGGAGAAAGCCGAAGATTCCGACGCGGAAAACGAGCTCTTCGCAGATGGGCGCGACCACGAGCGCCAGGATGGTCAGAAAGGCGAGCAGGACCGGGGACCTGCTCTGCAGGAAAAGATCGACGAGCTCCTGCCGCTCGGTCGGCAGGCCCACGGCTTGCAGGAAGAGTTCCCAGATGATCGCCACGCCCCAGACCACGGGCATTGCCGCCAGGAAGGTCAGCAGGCCGCCGCGCACGGTCTGTCCCACCCCCGCCGGCGTCACGGGCGCGCAGGGCTGGATTGCCGCCGGCCGGTACCGGCGGGCGAGGGCGCGGGCCAGAAACCACGTGGCCGCGGCTCCAAAATGGAACATTGAACCCGACAACAACATCACGAACGTCCCACGCCCGGGCTGGCGTTGAAGCAGGGGGGCGGCCGCGGCCTGCAACAGCAGCTGCCCGAGGATTCCGATCACCAGCACGAGCCAGCCGAGAAACAGGAAATCGGTCAGCGATATTCTCCAGGCCGGCAGAGCCGCCGGTTGCCCCCGCGCCGCACGCCCCGCCGGGCTGAAAAAGAGCCAGCCAATAAAAGCCGCGCCGGCAAGGGCCAGCGCGCATTCGCACCCGATCACCGCGTTCTCGAAGGAGGGCGACATGGAATCGGCGGGAGTCTTGAGGCCGTCGGGAATAAAACCAACCCGAAAGGGAGGATAGGACGGTTTCCCGGTTTCGCGGTCCGGCGTCGTGCAATTCCCATGACGCGGCTGCATCCGGCTCCAGCGCGCCGCGCTCCCTCATCGGATTCCGGCGCTGGGGCGGAACCCGGGGACGGAACGCCGCGCCGTTTTTTGGAGCTTGCACGGGAAGGGCTTTCCCGGCACGAAAAACGGCTCGCTCCCCTGCGCAATCCCTCCGGCACATGGCCCACACTCCCGCCGCCCCCACCACCGGCCCCAAAGGCTGGGTCACCTATCGCCCCGAGATCAGGGTGCTTGACTGCACCATCCGCGACGGCGGGCTGATGAACGATCACAACTTCTCCATCGAGTTCGTTCAGGCGGTCTACGAGGCGGACGTCGCTGCGGGCGTGGATTACGTGGAGATCGGCTACAAGGGTGCCGCCCGCCTCTACGACCGCAAGCAGCACGGCCCCTGGAAGTATTGCTCCGAGGACGACATCCGCCGCGTGGTGGGGGAAAAGAAGGGCGGGACGAAGATCTCCGTCATGGCCGATGCGGAGCGCACCGATTACCACACGGACATCCTTCCGCGGGAGAAGAGCATGGTCGATCTTTACCGCGTCGCCACGTACATCCACCAGATCCCCGCGGCGTTGGAGATCGTGAATGACGCCGCCGCGAAGGGCTACGAGACGACGCTCAATCTCATGGCCGTCTCCACCGTGCCGGAGCGCGAGCTGGAGAGCGCGCTCGAAGTGATCGTGCAGACGCCGGTGGCGGCGCTCTACATCGTGGACAGCTTCGGCACCTTCTACAGCGAGCAGATCCGGGACCTCATGGGGGTTTTCCAGAAGCATGCCAAGCCCGCCGGAAAAGAGATCGGCATCCACACGCACAACAACCTCCAGCTGGCCTTCGCCAACGCCATCGAGGCGATCGTGCTGGGGGCGAACTACGTCGATGCCAGCATCGGCGGGCTCGGCCGCGGCGCCGGAAACTGCCCGATGGAGCTCGCGCTCAGTTTTCTCCACAATCCCAAGTTCCAGCTGCGCCCGATCCTCGACGTCCTGCAGCATCATGTGGAGCCGATGCGCGAGAAGCTGCGCTGGGGATTCGCGATTCCGTACATGCTGACCGGACACCTCAACCAGCACCCGAGGGCCGCGATGAAGTTCATGGAGGGCCACAACTTTCGCGACATCGTGGGGTTCTACGACCAGGCGATCGAGGAGGATTGAGTCCTGGCGCGGTTCCCGCGGCCGGCCTGGTGCGGCGGCCGGCTCACCGCCCGAAACCGCGCCATTGCGGGGGCGCACCGCGCGGCTAGACTTCGTCGATGAAGAGCAGCACGCCGGTCGCGTTGTCAAATCCGCCGCGTTCGCTGGCGAGCGCGATGATCTTCGCCAGGCATTCCTCCGGGCCGGGCGCATTGCCCAGCAGGTCGGCCAATTCGCGATCGTGGATGAAACGGGTGATCCCGTCGCTGCACAACAGGATGCGATCGCCGGCCTTCAGCGGCCGCGCCAGGACATCCGCTTCCGGAGGCTTGGGCTGGCCGACGCAGCGGGTCAGCGCATTCCGGGTGCGAGCGCTGAGATGATCGGCGGCATTGCGCCCGTGACGCGCACGCATCTCGTTTTCCACCGTGTGATCCATCGTCAGTTTCTCCAGCGCACCGTCGCGGTGCAGGTAACAGCTCGAATCGCCCACATGCGCCACCTGCATGTGATCGCGGAACAACCGGACCACGATCAGGGTCGTTCCGATGCCGAAGAGCGCGTCAATCGTCCTCCCGCGGCTGACGACATGCTGGTTGATCGTCCGGATCATTGAGGCGAAATCCCAGTGGCCCTCCCCGGGAAGTGCGCGGCCCAGGGCCGCCAGCTGCTTCACCGTCTCCTCGGCCGCCTCCGCGCCCCCGGCGAGCCCGCCAATGCCGTCGGCCACGGCGTAAAGCCGCAATTCGTCGTCGCGGAGGAAGCGGTCCTCGTTTTCTTCGCGGACCTTGCCGATGTCAGTCAGGGCAGCCGTGCGGAAACGCATATGCAATAAAGGGGGCAAATTAGCCGGACCCGCTTCAAACGAAAGGCTTAAATCGCGCCTCCCGGTTCTCCCGTGTCAGGCGCTGGTAGTCGCGCTTCGGCAGGCATTCGACGAAAAGGCGGCCGTAGGCCTTTGCCAGCATGCGCGAGTCGAGGATGGTCAACAGCCCGCGGTCCGTCTGGGTCCGGATCAGGCGGCCGATGCCCTGGCGGAATTTCACGAGCGCATCCGGCAGCGTCATTTCGTTGAACGGGTTTCCGTCGCGCTCGCGGATCCACTCGGCCCGCGCCTCCGCCACCGGGTGGGAGGGAACGTCGAACGGCAACCGGGTGATCACCACCTGGGACAGGGCGTCGCCGGGCACATCGACCCCGGTCCAGAAGCTGTCGGTCCCGAACAGGATGGCATTGCCGGCCGCGCGCATGCGCCGGGTCAGTTCCGTGCGCGAGGCGTCGCCGCCCTGAAAGTAGAACGGCCGGCGCTGCCGCCCGTAGACGGGATCGAGCGCCTCGGCGCAACGGCGCAGGTCGTGGTAGCTCGTGAAGAGCACGAGCGAACCGCCCCGCACGCGCAGCGTGCAGAACTCGAGGTAGTCAACCAGGATGTCGAGCGCGAGGCGCGCGTCGGCGGGCGAGGGGAGGGGCACATCGGCCGCCACGTAGACGCGGAGGTGCCGCTCGAAGTCGAAGGGCGAGGCGACGATCATCGTGCGCGCGTCGCCGGCTCCCACCCGCTGCTGGAACGGCTCGATCCCGCCGCCCATGGCGAGGGTGGCGCTGGTGAACAAAACCGACGTTTTCCGCTGGAGCACGTGTTCGCGGAGGTAGGGCGCCACGTCGAGCGGCGCGGTCTGCAAGGTGACGATCTGTCCTTTGCGGCCCGATCGTTCGATCCAATGGACGTGATCCTCGGCGGCCATCCGGAGGAACTGCTGCAGGCCCGCGCGGCAGGTGTTCAGGCGGCTGCGCTGCTCCAAAAGTTCATCGCGATCGCGGCCTTCATCCAGGCGGTCCGCCAGCGCGCCGACCGCCCGGATCAGCCCAACCAACGGGGCGTCGAGCCAGGGCTCGGCGAAGCCCTCCTCCCGCACGCGGACGACGGGCTGTTTCGCGAGCAGCGTGTCGCGCAGGAACCCGAAAAACTGTGCGGCCGCCTCGATCGCGTCCTCAACGATCTGCTTCTCCCGCGCGCCGCCGAGCCGGTTGAGCAGGCCGCGTTTCTTGGCGGGATTCCACAGGGTCTTCAGCAGGCGCTCGGTCCCGTAGCTGGTGAGGCGCAGCCCGAAATGGTCGGTGGCGACCTCCGGCACGGTGTGCCCCTCGTCGAGGACGACGAAATCGTCGGGGAACAGGACCCCCCGCGCGCCGCCCTTCTCGGCGGCCCCGCCGGCGCTCAGGTGGGCGAAGAGCAGGCTGTGGTTGACGATGATCACGTGGGCGTGGCGGAGGCGGGCGCGCGCCCGCTGGTAGAAGCAGTGCCCGCCGCCGCAGTTCCGGTGGCTGCAGGTCGAGGAATCCGCGTTGACCGCCTCCCAGAGCTCGGGTGACGGCGCAGGGTTCAACTCATGGCGGAGGCCTTCGCGCGATTCCGCGGCCCAGGCCGCGATGCGCTGGAGCTCCTCATGGTCGGCCGAGGCGAACAGCTCGTGGCGGCCCTGGAGCGCCTGGGCGAGCCGCGTCGTGCAAAGATAGTTGGCCTTGCCGACGAGGACCGCCGACTTGAATTCTGCGTAGGGGAGCAGCTCGTTCTCCGACTCGAACAGGCGCCTGCACAAGGGCAGGTCCTTCGTCTCGATCTGCTCCTGCAGCGAGATCGTGTGGGTGGAGACGATCATCTGACGCGTTTTGTCGATCGCGTGGATGATGCCCGGCACCAGGTAGGCGAGGCTTTTGCCCACGCCCGTGCCGGCTTCGAAGAGCAGCACCTCGTCGCAGGACATCGCACGCGCCACTGCGCGGGCCATCTGCTCCTGTTGCGGGCGGTGTTCGAGCCTGAGCGCATCCTGGAGCCAGCCGCCCTCCGCGAATGCCTGCGCGACCAGGGCCGGCATCCGGCCGGCCGGAGGCGGAGGGGTGCCTGAATCCTCGCGGAGTCCGATCATGATGGGGATTGAAGGCGACCAGCAATGAAGCGGGCGCCGTGCAGAGCAATGGGATTTGCGCCCTGAATGCGACGGTAAAATCTCACCGCGGGATGCCGCATCCGGCGTTCACACCTCTTCGCCGGAACACGGCGGCCCGCCATGCCCGCGCGCAGAGACCGGAGCACCGGCGTGATGCGGGAATCATCGGCCCCGAAGGGCCTGCGCCCAGGATCCGTTCCTAACGTTCCGCCGCGGCTTCCGCCGCCGGCAGCGGCACGTAGGGCTCCTCGCACAAATCCGACGCGCGCCTCCCGGCCAGAAATCCGATCCAGGTCCGCACCGCCGAAAGCACGACCAACGCCACCAGCACGAGAAACGTCCCCGTCACGATCGCATCAACCCGGTTGCTGAAGACCAGCCGGCTCCATTCCGCCAGCTGCGCGCTCGTGCCGCCGCCGGCGATCCTCCCCTGCAACACGGCGACCTGGCTGAGAAACCCGACGCGCGGGTCCGCCGAGAAGATCTTCATCCAGCCCGCCGTCATCGTCACGGCGAGCAGCCACGCCAGTGGAAGCAACGGCACCCAGAGATAGCGTTTCCGCCCCATCTTCAGCAGGACGGTGGTGCCCAGCGACAGCGCGACCACGGCGAGCAACTGGTTGGCGACGCCGAAAATCGGCCAAAGCGAATTGACGCCTCCGAGGGGGTCGACGACGCCCTGGTAAAGGAACCAGCCCCACGCCGCCACAAAGGCCGCGCTGCTGATCCAGTTGCCGAAAATTGAGCGCGTCTCGCTGAGCGGGCGCCAGACATACCCGAGGAGATCCTGGATGAGAAAACGCCCCACCCGCGTGCCCGCATCGATCGTTGTCAGGATGAACAGCGCCTCAAACATGATGGCGAAGTGGTACCACAGGTCGAGGGCGATCCTGCCGCCGAACACTCCCCGGAACATCTGCGCCATGCCCACGGCAAAGGTCGGCGCCCCGCCCGTCCGGCCGACCATCGTGAGTTCGCCGACCGAGGTCGCCAGGCTCTTCATCTCGTCCGCCGTGGCCGGGAAGCCCAGGGCCGTCACCTGCTGCGTCACGACCGACGCGGCGATTTCCCGCCTCTGGTCCGGGGTGGCCGGGGCGCCCAGGGCCGCCACCCGCCGCGCCACCACCGTCTCAGCGGCCTTGATGTTGATTGCGAAATATTGCCCCGGATTCAACGTGGATGCGGCGATCAATGCCATGATGCCCACCATCATCTCCGAGATCATCCCGCCGTAGGCCACAAACCGGATGTCACTCTCCCGGGCGAGCAGCTTCGGCGTCGTCCCGGACGCGACGAGGGAATGAAAGCCCGACACTGCGGCACAGGCGATGGTGATGAAACAGAACGGAAAGACCGGTCCGGCGAAAACCGGTCCGCTGCCGTCGATGAACCGCGTCACCGCCGGCATGCGCAGCATCGGGGCGAGGATGACGATGGCCATCCCCAGCATCGCCACCGTCCCGAGTTTCATGAACGTGCTCAGGTAATCGCGCGGCGCGAGCAGCAGCCACACCGGCAGGACGGAAGCGACAAAGCCGTAGCCCATGATCCACCACGCAAGCGTCGTCTCCTGGAGGGTGAGCCAGCCGGCGAGCGGCGTGCCGTGCAGCCACCGTCCGCCCGCGACCGCGAGCAACAGGCCGGCAACGCCGAAGGCGCTCACCAAACCCACGCGGCCCGGCGTCCAATACCGCAGGCCCAACCCCATGAGCACGGCAATCGGCATTGTCGCCGCGATGGTGAACAATCCCCACGGGCTTTCCGCCAGCGCCTTGACCACGACCAACGCGAGCACGGCCAGCAGGATGATCATGATCGCGATGATGCTCATGAAGGCGAGGAATCCGGCAAACGGGCCCACCTCCTCGCGCACCATCTGCCCCAGCGACTTCCCGCGGCGTCGGATCGAGCAGAAAAGAATGATCGTATCGTGGACCGCGCCTCCCAGCGTTGCGCCGATGAGAATCCACAGCATGCCGGGCAGATAGCCAAATTGCGTCGCCAGCACCGGGCCGACCAGCGGACCCGGTCCGGCGATCGCCGCAAAGTGATGCCCGAACACGATCCACCGGTTTGTCTTTACGTAGTCCTGGCCGTCCTCGTGCACAACCGCCGGCGTCGCGCGCATCTCGTCAATCGTGAGCACGCGGGCGACGAGCCAGGCGCTGTGGAAGCGCCAGGCCACCGCAAAGACGCAGGCCGCGGCCACGACAATCCACAACGCGCTCACGGGCTCGTTTCGAGCCAGGGCCAGAAAAACGATCGAACCGGTGCCCAGGGCCACCACGGACGACCAGATCAGGATGCGCGACCAGCGGGGGAATTTCAGGCGGCTCATGGCGGGAAGCAGTGGTTGGATGAAATCCAACATGCCGGTTCCCGGCGGGTTTTCCATGAAAATATCCGGGCCTCCGGTTGGGCGCCACGGCTTTTCCGTTTCGCTTCGGATAGGTTGGTGAGCGGGGTAGGTGCTTTCCGATTCAAATCTCAACTGGTGCGCGATGAGGCCAAAATCCTGTCCGCCCACCCGCCTGATTGAACCCCAAACCCCAAGGCCTGACCCGAATGGCGCTTAGATAAGCCACGAGTGAGGAAAACAAACAAAACTCATCGCAGTCGCCGAGAAACGGATACGCGCATGAGGTGGCGGGGCTGGTTCAACAGTTGATAATCTTTCGGCCGTCGTTTTCGCGCCCGCGGCTCGCTTCGGTCTGGGCGTAGGGGAACAAGGTCATTGGCCAGACGGGCGAGGAGGGTGCGGCGGGCGTGGCTGCGATGACGGCGTGAGGACAAGGCACGGTCGGCCCATGCCTGCAAGGCGTCGAGTGCCCCCTTGAAGCTGAGGCGTTCGACGGGGACGCCATGAGCAAGTGCAGTCTGCACCAGCAACGCTCGAACGAGATTATAGGCGATCGCGTGCATCCAAAGTTCCCGTTCGATGATCCTTGGCGAGAGGCCGCGCAAGACGTTGAGCGCGAGGTTGGTCTTGAGCTGGCGATAATGGAGTTCGACCTGCCAGCGGCGGGCGTAGAGTTCGGCAATGGCAGAATCGGGGAAGGCCTTTTCATCGAGCAGTGAGGTGATGACAATCACACTTTGAGTTCGAAACCCGCGCACGTGGACCCGAAAGCGCACCAGGCGCACCGTCAGTTCCTCCGGCTGGTTTTCCCAAGCGCGCCGAGACTGCCCGGGCGGGCGCTGGGGTTTCTTCCAGGTTTCCCGCCACGAGCGATAGCGGCGAGAGCGCACGAGGCGTGCTTGGTGCAGTCGGATCACGAAATCGACCTTTCCCCCCATCAATTGGGCGAGAAAGAGCCAGCCGCAATAAGCGCGGTCGGCGACGAGCACTTCACCGGCATGCAAGCAGTGCAGCAGGCGGCGGGCGAGTGACAGATCGTGGGTTTTCCAGCCGTCCTCCACAAAAGTGAGCAAGCGTCCGGTGTGCAGACAGAACAGGCCGACTAGTTTGCCGGTGGGAAAACCGCAGCCGGGTTTTTGCCCGCCCGCATACGGCCAGCGGCGGCGGTTCTTGTTGGTATCTGGCATGGAGAAACCCGTGCCATCGATGAGCCGGACGGTGCGGCCGCGCCACATCCCCGGGGTTCGCGGCTCGAACCACCGGCTCAAAGCGGCGAACAACGCCTGCAGCCACGGCAGCGGCAGGCTGGTGCGGGCCTGACAATAGGCGCCGGTGGAATCCCCCGGCGGCTGGCGGCCCCGGCTTGCGGCGTCAGCCTGCAGGCGGGTCAACGCCCACCGGCAACTGGCGCCGCGCCGAAGCACCTGGCCCAGGAAGGCCCAGAACACCGCGACGCGGGGCAAATCCCGCTGGCGGCTGCCCGCGCCCTTTGAGGCTGGCACGAGCAGCCCGGCAAAATAGCTGCCGAATAACGCGGCCAGGCCGCCGATCGACTCGCTGGCGGCGTCCGCGCGCCGGGTTTGCACGCCCATGGGCGCACACTGCGCACGCAGCTGAGGGAAATAGGGGGTCAAGTTCATATAGGGCCGTATCTATCCGGCCTTAGCTTGACTAGCGAGCAAAATGGTGAACAAACTCGCCGTGATGCCCCCGTCTCGCCTCGCAAAACTGGAAGCCCGTTATGCCGCCCTCCGCCAGGAGCTTGCTGGCATTGGTTATCTCAGCCACGGCACTGTTTATCGGCGGCCGGCCGGACAACCCGGCACGCGCTTCACCTGGTCAACGAAGGTGAAGGCAAAAACCGTCAGCCTCGCCCTCTCAGCGGAACAGGCTGACTGGCTCGAGAAGGCCGTCGCCGAGCATCACCGCGTCAAGAAACTCCTCACGGAGATGCGCCGCCTCTCCCGCAAAATCATGCGAGCCCGTTTTCCCGATGCCGAACGACGTAGACCTCTAAACAAGAAAGTCTTGCGCCTTATCTAAGCGCCATTCAGGCCTGACCCCGTCCGCCTTTGTATGTCCCTTGACCCGTCCGCCCAACCCTTTGCTGACACCGTCCGGGCACCTTGGCTTCATTTGGCCATCCCACGTTTGGAACTGAGTCTACCATCAATCGGGAGATGCGCCCCGTTTTGAATGCCGTTGCTACTCTTCCGGCGGCGGATCTTCCGTGATCGCGGCCGATGTTTGCTCAGACTCGGAGCCGAAGCTAAAAAGATTCTGCTGAGCTTGCACTTCCTCGACGCCGGCCGCCGGGCGGTCGGGCTTTTTTCTTTGACCCAGCAAGGCATCGATCGATGTCTTGGCCTTGCTCCTGCCGTAAGCTTGAATGAATGCGTTGAAATAGAGCAGACCCCAGTTGTCCCTCGTGAAGTGTTCGGAGAAGAGAGGTGACTTCATCTTGCGCTCGAAATCGTGCTCACGCTCTTCGGGGATAACCATTGTTTTGGGAACGATCAACGGCAGGTTGGAGCCGCGCTGCAGGCCACTCGTCATTGAGGTGGTGCACTCGACTTCAAACGCACGCACGACGCTGTCGCCGTCGAGCCACAGCACGTCCATGTCGAGCACAGTCTTGGGATTCGTGACCTCCTTGAGCTTCACCGGCTTCCCGATCGTCACGAGGTCACGTAAGCGCACGTTTTCAGCCAGGGTATTGAAAACCTCCCTTTGTTCGCGCTGACCGATCCAGATTTCATGGCCGTGCTCCCGACCGATTCTGGCCAGATAGACGATGATCTCGCTGTGCCGCGTCAAGGAAAGGCGGACTTCCTCCTTTAGCATCCACGCCCCGCCACCGACCTTGCGGCCGTAGATTTCTAGCGCTTCGCCAATGCTCGTACTGTCCGAGGTCAGCGAGTTCGGAAACTCCCGTGCGACGGTGTCCCACACTTCAGTGAACGTCACGCGGCCTTTCTCATGCAGGCACCGGAACACGGTCTCCTCCACCCGCTCGGTCAACGGCACTGCTTCCAGACGCGCAGCGAATGCCTTGTCGGCAAACCACCAGAGTTTGCCTGCGGCGCCGCCAAGTCTGGCCGGAACCAGTTCAAATTCCTTGCCGACGCTCTCCTCCAATACGGTCTTTACGTCGAGGCCGGAATGCAGCGTGCCGAATAGTCCACGCTTCGCCAGCACCGGGTCCACTTGGTTGATCAGGATCGTATAAGGTGTGGGCTCGGCACGCTTGGCGATGACTTCCCTGCAGGTCTCGATCACGATGCGCCGGAAACGTTCTTCGCTGACTTCCTCCATTTGCCGCGCTGGCTGTGCCGTCTTCGCAAAACGGAGATAGAAATCGCCCTGCGCACTGCCGAATGGCTGCATCATCGCCTTGGCTGAAACCTGTCCGAGCGGCTGATGGTGGATGTGTTCGTAGTCAAAGCCCGCGAACACGCCGCCGCGCACCGTGGCATTGCGCACCATGAACGTCGGGTTGTGGAACGTGAGCGTGAGGTGGCGTTCCGGCCGGAGCACCCGATAGAAGCCCTGAAAGCTGTTGTTGAGCAGCGAATGGTATACCTCGAACGGCTTGTGCTGTCGCTCGTTGCGCACCACCTCCTGCGTCGTGATTCGCTCGGTATAGCGGAAATCCTCCTTGAGCCATGCGTTCCAGAGGTAGGACAACTCGCCGTATTGAATGGAGGCGTCGTAGGGCGGATCGGTGAAAATATAGTCCACGCTCTCCTCCGGCAGTTTCTTCATCAGTTCGATGCTGTCGCCTGTGAGCACCGCGATGTCCGCCTTGCCGGAGAGCACTTCCTGCCAGTCATCAGTCAGTTTTATGTCACCGAGCATTTCGTTGGACTCGTTCTTGGCGTTGATAAGACCTTGGTGACCGGTCACCGCGCTCTCAAACTTGTCCCAGACATTTGACTCCAGGAAACGCGGCGCCGACCAGTAGCTGTGCTGCGTCCATGTTGAACTGAATGCGGTTTGGTGGTTGCCTTCGCCGGGCAGGAGCGCCGGGCACATTCGCGTGCACAGGTGAATCATTGACGTGAAAGCCCCGAGCAGGAACTTCCGCAGCACAGGACTGCTTTCCGCCTCGATCGCCTCATAGAGCATCGCCGCCGCCCGAAGGTTGCACTTCGTGAAGAGCTGGTCGAGCGAGTCGTAGTGCTCCTTCTTCATGAAGGGCGTGCCGTCGTCGTAATAGAGTTGGTTCTTGGGATACCATTCCTTGATGCGTCTGCGTTCGAGGTCGGCGAGGACGTCGAGGTCCTGCTTGCGCGGTTTGCAGCCGGTCTCGCACCGATGTTCGCAGTGCGGACAGCCTTTGTAGCGGACTTCCACGAGATCGTCGCCTTCGCGCACGAAGCAATCGGCGACCAGCGGTTGGCCGCATTTCACGCAATGGATGGTGTAGAGTTCGGCGATGCTCTTCTGCACCCGCTCCCGCACCCGCTCGAAGGCTTCCTTGAGCTTCACGACGTTGACCGGGCGCAGCGTCAGTTCGGTGATGCGACTCGCGCACGGATTCAGATCGCACACAATGGCCCGACGCTTGCAGCGCGCAGCCTCGATGGCTGTCACGCCGCTGCCGGCAAAGGGATCGAACACCACTTCCTGTTCCCTGGCGTAGGCCCTGATGTGCTCGCCCACGACATTCCACGTTTTCCGGGACCAATATTTGTGCCACACGTACATCGCCGTGTGCGGCTCGGGCGGGATCTGCCGGTTGATGTGCTCGAAAGCCGGCGGCTTGATCCTGCCGATTTTCGCATGAGAAAGTTCGTGGGGTTTCATCAGGCGTCGCGGTCAATTTCCTTCAGTAATCTCTTGCAGAGTTCGTAGGCGGCGGCGAGGCGGATCGCACGGGCGGCCTTGATGCCGCGGATGCCGGCGATCTCTTCGAGGGAGCGGTTCATCAGAGCGGACAACGTGCCATATTTGTCGAGGAGCGCGTTGGCACTGTCGACCGCGGTGTAGCCCGGACCGCCGCTGCCGAGAAGAATCCCCAGGATTTCCGCATCCGTGCAGCCTTCGGCACCCTGCTCAAGCAGTCTCCGCCCTGGTTTCATGCCCCGAAGGAGAGACTCCGGAATTCTGATTGGCAAACCTCCATTCTCCATCACACGAGGCTCATCGGGTCGACGTCGAGCGTCTGAATCACGCCGTCTGGCCAGAACGAAGTCGTCGCGCATCTGCGCCAGCACCGGCACCCCTTCGTTACGGTCGCCGTGATATATCAGAGGACACAAACCGGGGCGAACGCAACGAGGGCGTCGACTCTCCAGAACCTGCGTTTTCCGCTGTTTTAGGCTGACTCGATGGGGCAGGCGCATCCGCCGATTGACCGGCAGCGTCTGGCGCGCGCAGTTGTGGCACGGGCATCTTGCCCGTGGACGCGCGCCAGGCAACATGGGCAAGATGCCCATGCCTGGAGTTTGGCCAATTCGGGATGCCTCAAGCGGCGGCCTGGGTGGCTCTGTGAGGGGCGGCTGAGGTTTGTCGGACTGGAAAGCCAGGTCTGTTTATCTTTTTGTGTTGACAGACAGACATTGAAGACGCACGGTGATCCCATGCCTGAATCCGAATCCACTCCGCGGGACGAGATCCTGGCCGCCTTTGAACTTGTCCTGGACACTCAACTGCGAGCCGTCCGGCGGCTGCGCGGCCCCCGACCGAGGCCGGTGCGCCCAGGTCCACAAGGTCTATCTAATATAGATATGTCCTTCGAAGTGCTGCGGCGCACGAAAGCGCCCTTGCACGTCAACGACCTGATCGTGGCCATCGCCCAAGCTTACGGCGTGCAACCGGCCCGCGATTCGCTGGTCTCCGCTCTGAGCAAAAAGGTGGCCGCCGGCGACCGCTTCGAGAAGCCCGCGCCCAACACCTTTGGTTTGCGTGCCGTGCGCTTCTTTCAGCTGGCCTTCATCGTGCCGTGCTCCCCGGCGGCCCCCCGGGCGGTGCCGGTGGCTTTTGCCGAAAGTCCGGTGCCGCCCAAGCCGGGGAAGCGGGCCGACGAAGCGGCATGGGCCGCCTATCGCAAGGAACAGAAGCGCTCGCCTGCGGCGCTCGCCGCGCGGGCGGAGATCGTCGCGTTGCGGCACTCTCTCGATGAGCATGGCGCAAATCAACGTTCGCTGTTGGTGGCTTTGGACGGCAGTTTTTGCCAGCGACGTTTTCTGGTCGAGCCGATCGCGGGGGTGGAGTTGTTGTGCCGGGCGCGCAAAGATGCGGTCTTGTGCCGGCGGCACCAAGCAGAGGGCCAGCGTTTCTATGATGTGCTGACCTTCACGCCCGAAAGCGTGCGCGCGGACCCAGCGGTACCCTGGCAGGAGGTGACGGCGCGTTTTGGGGCGAAAGAACATCCGTTGCATTACAAGGATTGCGGAGAAGTCTACTGGCGCAACGGGGCGCGGCGTCGGCCGCTGCGCCTGATTGTGCTCGCTCCGCAGCCGTACCGGCGCTTGCCGCAGGGCAAACTGCTGTATCGTGAACCCGGCTACCTGCTCACCACCGACCTGACCACGCCGGCCCCGGTGCTCATCCAGGCCTATCTGGACCGTTGGCAAATCGAAGTGGCGCATCGCGACGAAAAGAGCGTCATGGGCGTGGGGCAGGCGCAGGTGTGGAACGATCGCTCTGTCACCCGCCAGCCGGCGTTCGCAGTGGCCGCCTACGCGTTGTTGCTGCTCGCCGGTATCAAAGCCTACGGGGGACAACGCGGCGGGGAGTTGCCCGACCTGCCCCGGTGGCGCGGCCCCTCGAGCCGGCCTTCCTGCCTCGATTTGATCACCGCGCTACGCAGCCAGCTCGCCGCCCGTCCCGATCTGATGGCGGACTGGCACGGCTCCTTCAGCCTTGGTCATGCCGTCGAGCAGGCCGCCGCTTGAGGCATCCCGAATTGGCCAAACTCCAGAACATGGGCATCCTGCCCATGTTGCCTGGCGCGCGTCCACGGGCAGGATGCCCGTGCCACAGCTGCGCGCGCCAGACGCCACCGACAATCGGGAGATGCGCCCCGAGGGGGCGGGTGGAGCATTTCGCTCTTGACGGACGGCGCCAATCCGACGCCGGCAGCTTCGGACCCCTCCAAGAACTGAGATGGGGTCTTTCGCCGGGTCGTCCAATAATCAGAGTTGGCAGCGGGCGGCCCGCCGCGTATCGATTGCAGGCTGGCCCGGAGCTTCAGCGCGGAGACGGCTCACGGTGGAGCGCGCGGGCCGCCTTCCTCCATGCCCTGGTATCTGTATCTCGCGCTGAAACAGCTGTTCCCCGGCGGGCGGCGCATCGCCTTCTTCACGGCCGCCTCGGTCGGCGGCGTCATGCTGGGCGTGGCGGTGCTGATCATCGTGCTCAGCGTCATGAACGGGTTTGGCGACGAGATCCGGAGAAAGATTCTCGAGATCAACGGCGATGTCGATGTGCGGCCCGGCAACGGGGGCATCATGTTTGATCAGGATGCGGTGATGGGGAAGATCCGCGGCATGCCGGAGGTCGCCGCCGTCGCGCCCTATGCGCAGGGGGTTGTGATGCTGCAGGCGGAGAACCGGCCCGCGTTCCCGTTCATCCGCGGCATCGACGTCGAAGGCGAGCAGGGCGTGGTGCCGCTCGCGAAATTCCTCCTCGCGGGCCGGATGGCGGATCTCGACGACGATTCGGTCCTGCTCAGCTCCGAACTGGCGGCGTCGCTGGGCGCGCGCACCGGCCAGAAGGTCGACGTCTATTCGCCCCTGCTGCTCGACCGCCTGAAGAAGGACGAGATCCTGCTGCCCCGCGAGCTGCGCGTGGCGGGGATTTTCGAGACGGGATGGAACCAGGTCGACAGCAACACGGTCATCTGCTCCCTGCGGCTGATGCAGGAGCTCTACGGGCTGCAGTCGGGCGTGCACGGGGTGAGCGTGCGCCTGAAGCCGGGATGCGACTCCGACGAGTTTGCGGCGGCGCTCAACGCGCGGTTTGGCGGCGCCGACCGGGCGGTCTCGTGGATCGAGAGCAACCGCGATTTCCTTTTCGTGATCCAGCTCGAGAAGAACATGATGATGTTCATCATGCTGTTCATCATCCTGGTGGCGTCGTTCGCGATCGCGAGTTCGCTGCTCACCGCCGTCGTCAGGAAAACGAAGGAGATTGGTCTGCTCGGGGCCCTGGGCGGGAAACCCCGGCAGGTTGCGGCCTGCTTCTGTTTCCAGGGCTTTTTCATAGGCGTCGCCGGGGCGGTGCTGGGCATCGGCCTTGCCGTCCTGGCGCTCGCGTTCCGCAACGAAGTGATGCACACCTTCGCGCATGTGACGCACAGCGAGGCGGCGCTGCTGCGCTTCTACCAGTTCGCCAACCTGCCGTGCAGTTATTCGCCGCACGATTTTTCGGTCGTCACGACGAGTTCAATCCTCATCGCCACGCTGGCCGGCCTGCTGCCGGCGTGGCGCGCGGCCCGGCTCAAATCCGTGGAGGCGCTGCGCAGTGAATAGCCCCGGCAACGAGCGGTGCGGCGGGCCCGGCGGTCCCGCCCTGCCACGGAACATGACGGACGGCGCGCCGGCCCTGCCTTGAGATCAGCGGCCCATCCTTGCCAGTCACAAGCCATGCCTGCTCCTCTCCCAGTTCTCACCGCCAGCGGTCTCTGCAAGCATTATCGCAGCGGGGAGCGCGCGATCGAGGTGCTGCGCCATGCGAATCTCACGGTGGCGGCCGGGGAGAGCGTGAGCATCCGCGGCGAATCCGGATCGGGCAAGACGACGCTGCTCAATCTTCTGGCGGGGCTCGACACCTCGGAGGGCGGGGACGTGGCGTGGGCGGGCGCGAGCATCACGGGTTTGGGCAACAACGCCCTTGCGGGGCGGCGCGCGCGGTTTCTCGGCATGGTCTTCCAGGCCTATTACCTGATTCCGGAGATCGATGCGCTGGCCAACGTTCTCATGGCGCGGCGGATGCTCGGCCGGATCGGCGCCGCGGAACGCGCCCGCGCCGGCGCCCTGCTCATGCGCGTGGGCCTCGCGGAGCGCGCCCACCATCTGCCGGCGCATCTGTCCGGCGGCGAGCGCCAGCGGGTGGCGATCGCCCGTGCGCTGATGAATGAGCCGCGGGTCATCCTCGCGGACGAACCCACCGGCAACCTGGACGAACGCACGGGCGACTCCGTGATCGACGTACTGCTCGGAGCGGGCGCCGAGCAGGGCGCGGCGCTGGTCCTGGTGACTCACAATCCGCAGCATGCCGCGAAATGCGGCCGGAGACTTCAACTGCACGAGGGCGTGGTCCGGGAGGGTTAGGAATCTGTCGCGTCCGGCGCGTGCGCCCGCCGGGCACCGCGATGCCCAAGGTTGACCTTGAACCGTGCAGGCCGATCGCCAATTCTGGAACCGTGAACCCCGAACCGGCATCCATGAATACGGTGCGCTGCGGCGTGGCGGGCGTCGGCTCGCTTGGCCAGCATCACGCGCGGATCTTCGCGTCGCTGCCCGGGGCCAGGCTGGCCGGAATCTTTGAAACCAGCGACGCCCGCGCCGCGGAGATCTGCGCCCGCCATTGCTGCCGCCGCTTCGCGAGCGTGGAGGAGATGGGCGAGGCCTGCGACGCCGTGTCGGTCGTCGTGCCCACAGACCGGCATGCGGCGGTGGCGCTCCCCCTGCTGGAGCGGGGCTGCCACCTGCTGATCGAGAAACCGCTGTGTGCGTCGCTGATCGAGGCTGAGCAGGTGCTGGCGGCGGCCCGGGCCCGCGGGTGCCTCGTGCAGGTGGGCCACATCGAGCATTTCAACCCGGTGATGGGGTTCCTTGAGAAGGAAGTCGTGCAGCCGGGCTACATCACCGCCGAAAGGCTCGCGCCGTTCACGCCCCGCGGGACCGAGGTCGGGGTGGTGCTCGACCTGATGATCCACGACATCGGAATCGTGCTCGAGTTGGTGAAGGCGCCGATCACGCGGATTGACAGCGTCGGGGTGAGCCTGCTCGCGAAGACCGAAGACATCGCCAACGCGCGGCTCGAATTCGCCAGCGGATGCGTGGCAAACCTGAATGCCAGCCGGATGAGCCTGAAGAAGGTGCGCGAGATCCGGGTCTTCCAGGCGTCGGGCTATTTCTCGTTCGATTTCATGCGCCAGAGCGGGCACCTCGTGCGGAAGAGCGGCATGCTCGCCTACGCGGCGCGGCTCATGGCAGGGGCGGCGCCCGCCGACCTTGCCCTGCCGGTGGAGGAGATCCCGCTGCAGAAAGGCGAGCCGCTGGCACTCGAGCTGGCGTCATTTGTGGACAGTGTCGCGAAAGCCCGGCAGCCGAAGGTGGACGCCGCGCTGGGCAAGACGGCGCTTGAGGTGGCGATCGCGATAACGGAACAGATCCGCGATGCGGCAAGGCACCCAAGGCGTTGAGCAGGGCACCCCAGTCGTCGTTGCAGCTTCCGGAGCCCGATGGCGGCCGGGTGGACGTCCTGGTGATCGCGGGGGAACACTCGGGCGACGAGCATGCGGCCCGCATGGTGCGGAGCCTGCGGGTCCGGAAGCCGGAGCTGAAGGTCTGCGCCCTGGGCGGCCCCCTGCTGGCGGGGGCGGGGGCGCAACTGCTGCACGACCTCACCGCATCTTCGGTCGTCGGTTTCATGGAGGTGTTGAAGAACGTCCGGTACTTCCGCAGCCTGTTGGGTGCGACGCTCGGGTGGATCGAGCGTCACCGGCCGCGGGCGGTGTGTTTTGTGGATTATCCCGGATTCAATCTCCGGCTGGCCGGGGCGCTGCATGCCCGCGGTCTGTCGACGAAGGGCGGCGGGAAGATCCGCGCGCTTTACTACATCAGCCCGCAGATTTGGGCGTGGAAGGCGGGGCGCCGTTTCGCGATGGCCGGGCACCTCGACGCGATGGCCGTCATCTTCCCGTTCGAGGTGGAGAGTTATGCGGACACCGCGTTGCCCGTGGAATTCGTCGGGCATCCCTTCGTGGCTGACGATTACGAGTCGCCGGTCCGCTTTGATGCCGCCGGGCCGGTGTTGCTGCTGCCCGGAAGCCGGCGGCAGGCCGTTGCGCGCATTTTCCCGGTGATCCTTGGGGGCTACGCGGAGTTCGCCGTGCGCCATCCGGACCGGGCGGCCGTGGTGCTTTATCCCAGCGAGGAGATCAGGGGGTTGCTCTCCCGGATCCTTCAGGGGCGCCGGGAGGCGTGCATGAGCGGGGTCCGGCTTGAGCAGACCGGTTCTGCGGCCGCGGCGGCCGCGGTTCTCACGAGCTCGGGGACGATGTCGATGCATTGCGCCCTGGCGGGAATCCCGGGGGCAATCGCGTACCGCGCCCATCCGGTGACGTATCTTCTGGGCCGCTGGCTGGTGAAGGTGCCCTACATCGGGATCGCGAATCTCCTTCTGGGCGAGGCGGTGTATCCGGAGTTTGTCCAGGGGGCGGCCACCCCGGCCCGCCTGGCCCGGGAGCTGACGGCGTGCGTCGACGGTCCGGAGCGCAGCGAGCGCAGCGCGGAACAATCCCGGCGGCTCCGCGCAGCGTTGCGCCAGCCGGCCTCGGGCACCGCCGCGGACTGGCTCGAACGGTGGCTGGCGAAGTGACCCGCATCGACTTCGGCCCGGGGGTTGTTGCCCTGTTTCAATCCGGGGGCAAGCCCGGCGGGGCCGGCCGCCCGCTGATAAATGCGCCCAATGCGCCGGGCGGTTTCAGATTTGCGTCGATCGGCCGAGGTTATGAGAACAACAACCCGTTGGATGTCGCCTCCGGTGGAAAAGCCCAATCCTCGCATCGCCCTTAAATCCAATCTGGCCTGGCCTGTGGCGGTTGTGGTGATTGGATTGCTGGTGACCGCCATGGGCGGCTGGCTCGTCCATGATCAGGAGGCGGGGACTGACGAGGTCCGGTTCCGGCGTTTGAGCGAGAGGGTGAGCAGCACGGTGTCGGCGCGTCTGGAAGGCATCGAACAGGCGCTGCACGGGGCGCAGGGCCTGTTTGCCGCCAGTGAAAGCGTGACACGCGGCGGATGGGCGGTCTACGCCCGGTCCATGGAGCCTTCATTGCGCCGCGGCGTGCTCGGGTTTGGCTACGTCGAGCGGGTGCGCCGCGCGGATCTTCCGGCCTTTTTGACGAAGATGCGCGTGGGCGGGGCGCCGGAGTTCGATGTGCATCCTTCGAGCGGGCGGGACGAGCTTTACCCGATCACCTACATCGAGCCGGCCGGCCCGAACGCCGCGGCGCTGGGCCTGGACCTCGCGTCCGAGGAAAGGCGCCGCGAGGCGGCGGAACAGGCGATGGAACGGGACCGCCCCGTGCTCAGCCAGCGCATCACGCTCGTCCAGGATGAAAAAAGACTGCCTGGATTCCAGCTCCTGCTGCCTGTCTACGAGCGGGGCGTCCACCTCGAAACACCGGAGGACCGCCGCCGCGCGCTCCAGGGATGGGTCTTCGCCTCGATACGCATCGATGAGCTGATGCAGGGGATTGCCGCCCTCACGGAGGACCAGGTGGACTTTGACGTGTTCGAAGGCGATGCGACCCGCAGGGACGCGTTGATCTATGACTCCGACGGGCAATTCCGGAACCGCCCCGGCGGGGCTGTGACGGATGCCGACTATGCCGGCCGCCGTTTCAACGCGACCGTGCCGCTGTCACTCTACGGCCGCCGGTGGTGGCTGCGGATCAGCTCGCTGGAGGGCTTTGGGATTGCGGCCAACCGCCTGCTGCTGGGCCTCGTGCTCGGCGGCGGGATGGCGATCAGCCCGCTCGCCGCGGTGATGACCTGGCTGCTGACCAGCGCCCGCTCCCGGGCGATGGCCCTTGCGGAGAAGATGACGCGCGAGCTCCAGGAGGCCAACGCGTACAATCAACGGCTCGCGCTGGTCGCGAGTTCAGCCAAGAGCGGCGTCGTCATCACGGACCGGGAGGGCCGGGTCGAATGGATGAACGACGCCTATGCGCGGATCTCCGGGTATTCGCTGGAGGAGATGAAGGGGCGCAAGCCCGGGTCGGTGCTGCAGGGTCCCGAGACCGCGCCGGAGACGGTGGCCCAGATGCGGGCGGGGCTGGCCTCCCAGCGGGGATTTCACGTCGTCGTGGTCAATTATCACAAGTCGGGACTGCCGTTCTGGGCGGAACTCGAGGTGGAGCCGCTGCGGGACGCGGGCGGAGCCTGCACGGGCTACATGGGGGTCCAGACCGATGTCACCGCGCGCCACAGCATGGAGGAACAGCTCCGCAGCCAGGAGGCCCGCTTCCGGTTCATCTTCGAAACGGCGCCGGTCGGCATATCGTGGCAGATCGTGGGCGATCCGAAGACCCGGCTCGTCAACCGCGAGCATTCGCGGGTGACGGGAGTCCCCGTCGAAAAGGCGCTGGCGCTGGCTTCGTACCGGGCGGTCACGCACCCCGAGGATTACGCCCGCCACCAGGCCCTGCGGGAGAAGCTCGACCGGGGGGAGATCGACCACTACGCCCTGGAGCGCCGCTACCTGCATCCGGACGGCGGCGTGGTGTGGGCCGTCTTCTCGATCCGCTATTTCCGCCAGCCGGGCATCAGCAGTATCCAGGAGTTGGTTACACTTGTCGACATCACGGAGCAGAAGCGGGCCGCCGAGGAGATCCGGCTCGCCAAGGAGACGGCCGAGCGCGCCAGCCTGGCGAAGAGCGCCTTTCTCGCGATGATGAGCCACGAGATCCGCACCCCGATGAACGGGGTCATCGGGATGGCGAGCCTGCTGCTGGATTCGCCGCTCAGCCGCGAGCAGCGCGAATACGCCGAGACGATCCGGGCGAGCGGGGATGTGCTGCTCACCATCATCAACGACATCCTTGACTTCTCGAAGATCGAGTCGGGCCGCCTTGAGCTGGAACACGAGACCTTCGCCCTGCGCGAGTGCGTTGAGGGCGCGCTGGACCTGCTGGCCGCGCGGGCGGCGGAAAAACGCCTGGACCTGCTGTATGAGATCGGCGACGGCGTGCCCCAGACCATCCGGGGCGATGCCACGCGGCTGCGCCAGGTGCTGGTCAACCTGCTTTCGAATGCGATCAAGTTCACGGATCGCGGGGAGGTCGTGCTGACGGTGCGGGTGAAGGCCGGCGACGCTTCGGAGCATGAGGGACGGCTGGCGCAAGGCAGCGTCCCGCCGATCCCGTTGAGCCCGGCGCTCCGGCCGCTCACCCAGCCCCCGTTCCCGGGGACGGACGATCGCCCGATGGTCGAGCTTGTTTTCAGCGTCACGGACACGGGCATTGGGATTCCGCAGGAGGCGATCGGGCGGCTGTTCCGGTCTTTCACCCAGGTGGATGTCTCGACCACGCGCCGATTCGGAGGCACCGGCCTGGGACTGGCGATCAGCCGGCGCCTGGCCGAGCTCATGGGCGGATCCATGTGGGTGAAGAGCGTTGAGGGCAAGGGCTCGACCTTCAGTTTTTCGATCCAGGCGGAGTTTGTTCCCGCACGGCCGCGCCCGTTCCTGGCCGGTCCCAAACTGCACCTGAACGGCCGGCGGATGCTGATCGTCGACGACAACGCGACCAACCGCAGGATCCTCGCGACGCTGGCGGCGGGGTGGACGATGGTCCCGCGCGCGGCGCAGTCCGCCTCGGAGGCGCTCGGGTGGCTGCGGGCCGGCGAGGCATTCGACGTGGCCGTGCTCGACATGCAGATGCCGGAGATGGATGGCGTGATGCTGGCGCGGGAGATCCGGCGCCTGCCGGGGCTGGAGAAGCTGCCGATGGTGATGCTCTCCTCGCTGGGGCAGCACGAGGTGAAGGCGGAGAAGGACCTGTTCCATGCCGTCCTGACCAAGCCGGTGAAACCCTCCCAGTTGTTTGACCTGCTCGCCGGGACGTTCAAGGAGTCGGAAACGGCTCTTGCGGCCTCCGCGCAGGTCGTGCCGAAGCCCGCTGCGGAAAAGTCCGGCCCGTCCCTGCGGGTTCTGCTGGCCGAGGACAACGTGGTGAACCAGAAGGTGGCCCTGCACATGCTTGCGGCCATCGGTCTGCGGCCCGATGTCGCCGCCAATGGCATCGAGGTGATCGACGCCGTGAGCCGCCAGACCTACGATGTCATCCTGATGGATGTCCAGATGCCCGAAATGGACGGCCTGGAGGCCAGCCGCCGCATCATCGCCGGGCAGCCCGATCCCGCCAGGCGCCCCTGGATCATCGCGGTCACGGCCAATGCCGTGCAGGGCGATCGCGAGCTCTGCCTCGCAGCCGGGATGGACGACTATATCAGCAAGCCGATCAAGCGGGAGCAGCTCGCCGTCGCCCTGGCCCGGGTGCGCCGGGCCGGCCCGGTCTGACGATCACCCCGCGGTGCGGCGCCCGTCAAGGCGGGGCTCCACCTGCCTCCAGAGCGCGGCCGCCTTTTCGGCCAGCAGCATCCGGACCCGGTGGAGCTCGGCCTCGCGGAGCGCGAGGTTTTCCCCGGCGATTCTCGCGAGGTCGTCGAGGTTGTAGAGGAACACGTTGTCCAGGCCGGCGATCTCCGGCGCGATGTTGCGGGGCATTGCCAGATCGACCAGGAAGAGCGGGCGGGCGCTCCGCCGCCGGATGGCGGAAACGGCCATGGCGCGGGTGATGACCGGCTCGGGCGCGGCGGTCGAGCACACCGCGATGTCGGATTCTGACAGGACGTCCCCGACCCGTTCGAACGGCACCGCCTCCGCGGACAACCCGCCGGCAAGCTCCTGCGCATGCTCCAGCCGGCGGCTCGCCACCGTCATTCTTCCCGCGCCGCGACTCTTGAAGGCCCGGGCGGTTTTCTCGCCGATCTCGCCGGCGCCCAGGACGAGGACATGGCAGGGGTGCAGCCCGCCGAAGATCTTCAGCGCGAGGTCCACCGCGACGCTGGCGACGCTGATCTGGCCTTCGCCGATCGCGGTGTGGGTGCGGACGTGTTTGGCCGCCTGGAAGCACTTCTGGAAAACCCGGTTGAGGACCGGCCCGGTGGTGCCCCGCGCCTGCGCCGCTGCGTAGGCCTCCTTCACCTGGCCGAGGATCTCGGTCTCGCCGATCACCTGGGAGTCGATGCCCGCGGCCACTTCGAGGAGATGCTGCACCGCGGGATGGCCCTGCTGGCGCAGCCCGATCCTGTCGAAGAGCAGGGGATCCACCCGGTTCATCGCGCAGAACGACGCCTTGAGGCGGTCAAGGGTGTCGGGCGCGGCCGCCACCCCGTAGATCTCGACCCGGTTGCAGGTGTTGAGCACGGCGTACTCCCGCAGGCCGGCGAGGGAGCGCAGGACGCCGTCAAGTTCGTCCAGTCTGGCGCCGGTCAGCGCGAGCGTCTCGCGCAGTTCGAGCGGGGCGGTGTTGTGCGTCACCCCGAGGGAAAAGAGCGTGGGAGCCGGGCCGCTCATTTTGTTTCGGCTCCCGCGGGCGCGGCCGGACGCACGGGATGACGGCTGGCGTTGATCAGGGGGATTGAGATCAGGGCCGCTGCGAAAAGCGCCACGCAGGTCAGGGCCAGGCGTTGCGAAACCAGCCGGCCCCTCAGGCGGAGAATCAGCGCCGCCGCGTAGGCGAACCAGATCCCGGTCGTCACCAGCAGCTTTGGCAGGTCGACGCTGGAGGGATCCCTCACCCAGTGAATCGAGCCGAGCCCGAGCGACCAGGTCATCAACACGACGCCGAAGACCAGCAACCGGAGGCTGATGTGATCGAGCTCGATGATGGACGGCAGGAATGAAAACAGCCCGCGCAGCCGCTTGTGTTTCAGACTGTAGGTCTGCAGCAGATACATGGAGGAGGTGAGGGCGAGGAGGGCGAAGACGCCATAGCTGAAGAGCGCGAGGGCGCCGTGGAAAGCCACCCAGGCGTTTCCGCCGAACGCCGCGATGCGCCGGGTCCCGTCCCATGCGGGATTCGCGAGGGACAGCAGCGTGAGCACCGCCGACAGGCACGAGGTGAAATATCCGAGCAGACTCAGCCGGAACGCGGCTCCGACGACCAGGTAAAGCGCAATCGCGGACCATGCTGTGAATTGGAGGATCTCAAACGCATTGCCGATCGGACAGCTTCTGACCGCGTGGCCGCGCACATAGAGCCCGATCGTCTGCAGGAGGAACCCGGCGCCGACGATTCCGTAGACGGCCAGGCGGGACTGCCTGCGATCGCGCAGCAGTTCCGCGGTGCCGAGGAGGAAGGCGATCAAATAGCAGGCGGCCGCCAGCCACAGCCACGTGCGGTCTGCAAGTCCGGGGAGGATCATTTGACTGTTGAAATTACGTGGAAGAACGCCGGGGTGCAAGCGAGGGAACCGGCTGTCCGGCGCTGCGGGCAGGCCAGGCTGCAAGGCAAAGCGTCACAAGGTTTCTGGCGCCGCGGGTGGGTGGAGGGCGAGGCTCCTGTGAAGGCTCAGCCCTTTGCCAGCCTGCGTTGCATCGGGAAGACCGGGCGCAGGACGAGGCTGAGCTGGTCCTGCAATGCCTGGAGCTCGCGGTAGCGGGCGGCGCGGGCGCGGTCCGGCTGACAGCGGGTGGACTCGTCGGGCGCCACGGCGCCGCTGGTGAAGTCCGTGAGCTTTGCCTTGCGTCCGTCGAGGAGCGCCGTGCACCAGGCCGCCTGGAGCGCGCCGCCCAGCGCTGCCCCCTCGTCCTCGACCATGGCGACGACGGGCACGCCGAAGATGTCGGCCATGATTTGGCGCCATACCGGCGATTTCGCGCCGCCGCCCGTCACGCGGATCTCCCTGGCTTTCACGCCGAGGCTTGCGAGCCGGCGCAGTCCGTAGTTCATGCCCATCGTCGCGCCTTCCATTGCGGCGCGGGCCATGTGCCCCGCGTTGAAGGTCCGGTGGGTCAGGCCGAGCAGCGCGCCCGAGCCCTCCGGCAGGTTGGGCGTCCGCTCGCCCGCGAGATAGGGCAGCAGGACCAGTCCGCCCGCACCGGCCGGCGCCGCCGCGACGGCGGCGTTGAGCGCCGCGTGATCCAGTCCGAACAACGCCCGCACCTGTTCGGTGACGGTCGTGACGTTCATCGTGCACAGGAGCGGCAACCAGCCGCCGGTGGAGGAACAAAACGCCGCGATCCCGCCCTCCGGATCCACCACCGGGTTCTTCGCGAACGCGTAGATCGTGCCGCTGGTGCCGAAGCTCGCGGTGACCACGCCGGGCACCACGTTTCCGGTGCCGATCGCCCCCATCATGTTGTCGCCGCCGCCGGCGCTGACGACGACGTCGGCCGACAGCCCGTATTTCGCCGCAAGGTCGGCCCGCAGCAGGCCGGCGGCCTTGTGGGAGTTGGAGAGCGGCGGCAGCCAGTCGGCGAGGTTCCGATCGATGGCGTCGATGGCGTCCTTCGACCACGTGCGCCGGCGAATGTCCATCAATGCCGTTCCGGACGCATCGCCATACTCCATGAAGAAGTTGCCGGTAAGATGGAAATTGAGGTAGTCGTGCGGCAGAAGGACATGGCGGAGGCGCCGGTAATTCTGCGGCTCGTGGCGTTTCAGCCAGAGGATCTTCGGCGCCGTGAAGCCGGGAAGGAAGAGCAGGCCGGCGCGGCGGATTGCCGCCTTGGGGCCGCCGATCTTCCGGGTGAGCAGGGCGCATTCCGCCACGGTGCTCGTGTCGCACCACAGTTTGGCGGGCCGGATCACGTTCCCTTTCTCGTCGAGCGGCACGAAACCGTGCTGCTGGCCGGAGACGCCGATGCCGCGCACGCGCGCGCGATCGACCCTTGCCCCAACATCGAGGATCACGGCGTCCAGCGCCGCGGTCCAATCCTGCGGGTGCTGTTCCATGTGGCCGACGGGCAGGCCGGCGATGAGTTGGTGGAGCGCGCGGGCTTCGGCGACCACCTTCTTCTGTTCGAGATCGAGGACGACCGCCTTGGTGCTCTGGGTGCCTGAGTCAATTCCGATGTAGAGGGACATGGGTGGGGGATTCTTTCGTGAAGCTTGCAGGGTCTGGCCGTTCGCCGGGCTATCAGCGGGGCGGGAGGGAGAATGCCGGGCTATCCGCCCGCCGCGCGGCCCGGCCGGAACCGGACGAAATAGAAGGCGCCCAGGATTGTCAGCAGCGCGCCCCACCAGAACGTCGGCATGGAGGTCCCACAGCGCGACCTTGACGGAGGGGGGATGGATCCATCCGTAGATGCCGGTCCCGAGGATCAACAGGCCATAGATTCCGAGCAGAAGGCCGATGAAAAACCAGATGGGGATCTGTCTGTCGTGTTCGCTCATGGGCTGTTCCTCACCAGAAGATGATGTTGACGCCGACCAGGACGATGATCACGAGCGCGGTCCAGAGCAGCGGGGATTTCCACAGTGGGCAGGGGCCTTCGTCCGGCAGCGGGGTGAGCCCCATGACCAGGTTCCTCAATTCCGACTCGGGTTTCGGCCGGGTGACCAGGCTGACGAGCACCGTCGTCACCATGCAGACCACCAGCGACCACCAGCCGCTGTACATGTTGACGGCCATCGGCCTTGCCCGGGGCGACCGGGCGATGAATCGCGTGTGATCGGGATTGAACGCCGAAGGGGCGAACCGCTCGGTGACATCGGTCGCCCTGAGCCGGACGCCCGGCTTGAGCACCACCGGCACGTCTTCGACGCCGAACTTGGTCTTCTCCTGCGAGCCGGAAAGGGTCACCTCGCTCGCCAGGATCTGGACCGCGAGGGCGCCGCCCTTCTCCCGGGTCGCGGGCGGAAGGGTGAGGGGGGCGCCCTGCACGCAGCGGTTTCCGGGCGCCACCGCAGGCAGGTTGAGCACGTCAACCGTTCCGCTTTCGACCACGATCCCGTTTATCTTCTCACCGGGCCCCCGCGCCAGGGTCACAACGGCGTCGGGGCCGAATGCGACCCTGGGATTCGGGCGGTGGCCATCCGGGAACGTGTGCACATATCCCCACATGGCCATCGAGGCGAGGATGGCCGTGAGGAATCCCCAGAACCCCCCCGCCGGCGTCGCCCGTTTCCAGAGCATGCCGAGGATCACGGTGCCGAAAAGCGGCACGATGAAGAAGAACACCAGCACCTGGAGATACTCCAGGATGTTGGAAAAATAGAACAGGGCGTAGGCCGTGCCGATCGAGAGGAAGACGCCCAGGACCGAACACCACCGGCCCATGGCGAGGTAATGCCGGTCGGGCGCGTTCCGGCGCAGGAGCGGCTTGTAGACGTCATGGGTCCAGACCGTGGCAAATGCGCTGATGTTGCCCGCCATGCCCGACATGAAGCCCGCAATCATGGCGGTGACCCCGAGGCCCAGCAGGCCGGGCCCCAGATACCGGCCCATGAGCAGCGGAAGCACGTCGTTGAACGTGTGATGGGTGATGCCGGCCCGGGGATCGCTTTCCGGCACGAGCACCATGAGGGAGCCATCGCGGTTGGCCAGCACCGCGAGGCCCAGCAACCCGGGGATGGTCACGATCAGCGGCACGAGCATCTTCAACGCCGCGCCGATGATCGTGCCGTTCTGCGCCGAGCGCAGGTCCCGCGCCACGATCACGCGCTGGACCTGGAGGAAATCCGTGCACCAGTACCCGAAGCTCACCGCCACGCCCAGCCCGAACACCATGCCGAACCAGTCGATGCCCATGGGGTTCGCGTCGAACGAGCCCAGGTTCCGCCACAGGCTGGTGAAGTCGGCGTTCGGAACCGTGGGATGGATGATCCTCACGTTCTGCTGGATGGTCGCCATCATCCGGTGCCAGCCGCCGGCCTGGATGATGCCGAGGACCGGAATGAGAAGCGAACCCGCCCAGATCAGGAAATACTGCAGCACCTCGTTGAAGACCGCCGAGAGCAGGCCGCCCAGGGTGACGTAGACCGCCACGGTGAGCGACGACACCCAGATGCTCGCGTTCATGTTCCAGCCGAGCAGCAGGTGCAGGATCTTGGCCATGGCGAACATGCTCGCGCCGCTGACCATGATCGTCATGAAGGTGAAGGAGATCCCCGCGACGGACCGCGCGCCCTCGCCGTATCGGAGTTTTAAATACCCGGGCACCGAGTGCGTCCTGCAGATGTAGTAGAACGGCATCATGACGACCGCCAGGAACAGGATCGCCGGGATGGCGCCGATGAGGTACGCGTGCGCTCCGAGCATCCCGTACTGGTAGGCCATCGCCGACCAGCCCATGGTCTCCAGCGAGCTCAAGTTGGCCGAGATGAAGCTGAGACCCGCGATCCATGCGGTCATCTTGCGGCCGGCCATGAAGAAATCCTCGCCGGTGGCGGCGTACTTCTTCAGGTAGAACCCGATGCCGAGGCAGAAGGCGAAATAGATCGCAATGATGAGGTAGTCGACGGGGGCCAGCGCCAGCAGGCTTCTCTGCGCCGGCTCTGCGATTGCGAGCAACACCGGGGGGGGCATGGGTGGCGCAATCGGTGCCGGAGAACCCCGGACGCGTCAAGCGCAGGCTGCGCCGCCCGTCCGGCAGCGTGATCTGATGTTCAGGAACCACGGAGCGGATGCCCCGGCGGGCACGGCGGCCCGCCCTCCAAAAAACAGAATAACGGGCGCCGAGTAGGCCCCGCCCCGCTCATCCGAGGGGCTTGACGAGGATCCTGGAATTCCGCCCGTTCTCCTCGTAGCTCCTGAGCCGCGACTCGGGCAGCATCGATTTGTCGGCCTCGGCGAATCCGCAGGAGGAGATGAAGAACGAGTAGCTTTGCGTGGACAGGGCGAGGGCGGTCGCGGCGCCGCGCTCCTTTGCGACCAGGCAGGCGTAGTCGACCATCTTCCGGCCGATGCCGCGGTTCTGGTAGAAGGGCAGCACGTAGAGCGAGCCCACCTCGGCCATTTGCGGCTTGTCGGGGAAAAAGGTCAGCGACACGCACGCAATCAGGTTCTCGTCGATCTCGAAGACGAAGAACTGGTCGATGTTCTTCTCGATCGCCTGCTGGGTGCGGTAAACGAGCTCCTCGCGCTTCACGGCATGGCGCGTGAGATTGTAGATCCAGCGCACGTCGCGGCGGGCGGCCTTGCGGATCTGCTGGTAATCGTTGCCGTAGACCAGCGTTCCCACCCCCTCGTTGGAGAAGATCTCGTTCAGCAGGCCGTCGCACACCCGGCCGTCGAGCAGGTGGATCCGCGCGGTCCCGGTCTCGATCGCCTTGACGGCATGGACGGCCTTGCTCAACGCCTCCGCAGCGATCGTCTCGGGCCGGTTCTTGAGAATCTCCTGGAGCGCCTCCACCGGGATCTCGCGGCGCAGTTCGCCGCCGATGTACAGACCGGCCAGCGGCGCAAGGTAGATGATCTTGCTCGCCTGGAGCGCCTCGGCGAATTCGGCGGCGAGGAGATCCGAGTTGATGCGCAGGGAACGGCCGTCGGGCGCAAAGCCGATGGGCGACACGACCGGCACGATGTCCGCGTTGATGAGGTGGAGGATGAACTCCTTGTCGATGCGGTCGACCTTGCCGGTGAACTGCTGTTCGACGCCCTTGATGATGCCGACGGGAATCGCGCGGACCGAGTTTGTGATTGCGCACTTCATCCCGTTCTGGGTGAGCCCCTCGATGATGAGATGCGACACGCGCGTTGCAGCCCCGATGGCGAGGTCAAGCGTGGCGGCGTCGGTCACCCCCGTGCCCTGGGCGTCGGAGATTGGGACGTGGCGCGCGGCCGACAGTTCCTTGATCTGGTGGCCGATGCCGTGGACGAGGACCACCTTGATCCCGAGGCTGCGGAGGACGGCGATGTCGATGAGCAGATTCCCGAAGTTGTCGTCGGCGACGATGGCGCCATCGAGGGCAATGATGAAAATCTGCCCCTGAAACCGGGGCACGTATTTCAGAATGCCGCGGAGATCCGTGGGCTTGATGTTCGCGATTGTGGAGCCGTTGCTCATCGGTGTGCGTGGGGGTTCTCATCGAATCCCGCGGCTGCGTCAATGGGGGAGTGCGGGGCGGCCCGCGGCGGGGGCGCGGGATTGCGGAAATGAGCCGGGGCGGGGCCTTGCGGCTTCCCGCGCGCCCCGGGGCATGCCGGGGGCCGGCTCTTTGCCCGCGCGGCGGGATCTCCTTCTCACCGCACGGTGAACTGCCAGACCTTCGACCTCTGGCTGCCGCACAGCGTGACGGTATAGGAACCCGGCGCGAAGCTCCGGGCGGAAAACCGCACGAGCACGACGCTTTCCTTCCATCGCGCCAGCAACTGGCCGCCCAGCCGCGGGAAGTCCGGCAGGAGGAAGATCTGACGGCCCTTGTGCAACAGCAGCACGCCGTCGATCTGCGTCTTGTAGTCGGGCTGCGCGCACGTGAACTGCAGCGTGCAGGTGCCGGCCTGCCCGGTCTCGCCCTGCGCCGTGACAGCGGTAATGACCGCGGGCAGGGCCGGCCTGACGGCGAGCGCGCCGGCGAGTTCCTCCGGCAGGCCGCCGGCCGCGCTGCCGACATCCGCCGCCGCAGGGGAAAAGAGGGATGCCGGCAGCATCTCCACCGGCCGTTCGACCTCCACGGCGACGCTTGCGTAACCCAGTTCGGCGAGCCGCCGCAGGGCGGCGTGCCGGACAAGATCACGACCGGGCTCCGCCGGTTTCCCGTGTTTGCCGGAATAAAACCGCAGCGGCACATACGCCGCGAGGAAGACCGCGGCCGCCAGGACGGTCCATCGCAACAGCAGGGCCCGGTCGGTCGGACGCGGCGGAGACATGGCGCCAGTGTCTACGGGGGAGCCCTGCCGGCATCGATCCCAAATTTTGCGGCAAATCAATTTGCCTCCCCCGGCGGCCGCTGTTCTCTTACCCCGCGCTTCATGAAGCTCTGGTCCCAGTATTTCATCCCCACCCTCAAGGAAAGCCCGGCGGACGCCGAGATCATCTCGCACAAGCTCCTGTTGCGCGCGGGCCTCGTGCGCAAGCTGGGCGGCGGGCTCTATGCCTACCTGCCCCTCGGCCTGCGGTCGCTGCAGAAGATCACCCAGCTCTGCCGCGAGGAGATGGACGCGGCGGGCGCGATCGAGCTGTGGATGCCGCACCTGCATCCCGCGGAGTTCTGGCAGGCCGGGCCGCGCTGGGCGGCGGCGCGCGAAATCATGTATCGCGCCGACCACGCGGGCGCCGGGCGGCCGGCTTCGCGCGAGCCGGAGTTCGTGCTCGGCCCGACGCACGAGGAGATCATCACGCCGCTGGTCAAGGCGGAGATCACGAGCTACCGCGACCTTCCGAAGAACTTCTACCAGATCGCCACGAAATTCCGGAATGAGATCCGCCCGCGGTACGGCCTGATGCGCGCGCGGGAGTTCGTGATGAAGGACGCGTATTCATTTGATGCCGACGACGAGGGCGCCGTCCGCAGCTATCACGCGATGGAGGAGGCCTACGCGCGGTTTTTCGCGCGCTGCGGCCTGAAGACGATCTCCGTTGAAGCGGACACCGGGGTGATGGGCGGCAGCTTCTCCCACGAGTTCATGGTGCCGGCGGAGGTCGGGGACGACGACGTGGTCTATTGCGCGGAGAGCGGCTACGCGGCGAACCGCGAGAAGGCCACGAGCGGGCTCGTGCCGGCGGATCTGGCGGATGCGCCGGCGGCGGGCCCGGTCGAGGAGTTTCCGACGCCGGGGGCTGTCACCATTGCCGCGCTCGCCGGGCCGCCCTACGGCGTGGCGGCGGAGCGCCAGTTCAAGACCCTGCTCTATGTGGGCGACGGCCGGCTGTTTGCCGTGATCCTCCGCGGGGGGGACGAGCTGGAAGAGGCCAAGCTCGGCGCGCTGGGATTTGCGCTCTGGCGGCCCGCGACGTGCGAGGAGATCGAACCCGCCATGGGCGCGAAGCCCGGCAGCCTCGGAGCCGTGCGCGGCACGATCAGGAATCCCGGGGCGCTCGCCGGCGTTTTTGCGGACCATGCGGTGAGGCTGGTCGGCAACGGGGTCACCGGCGCCAACCGGGACGGATTTCACCTGCGCAACGTCAACGTGGCGCGCGACCTGGCGGTCACCCGGTTCGGCGATTTCCGGCGCGTCCGCGAAGGGGAGCCCTGCCCGAAGTCGGGCCGCCCGCTGAGCATCCGCCGCGCCATCGAGGTCGGCCACGTCTTCAAGCTCGGCACGAAATACAGCGAGAAGTTCGGCGCGGTCTACACCGATGCGCAGAAGCAGAGCCGGCTGATGGTCATGGGCTGCTACGGCATCGGCATCAGCCGCACGCTGCAGGCGGTGATCGAGCAGAGCCACGATGCCGACGGCGTGGTGTGGCCGTGGAATGTGGCCCCGTTCCAGGTTCTCCTGGTCGTGCTGGATCCCGGGATGCCCGAAGCCGCCGGACTCGCGCGGAAGCTGGCTGCGGCCGCCGAGGCCGCGGGCGCGGACGTGCTCGTGGACGACCGCGCCGAGCGCCCGGGGGTGAAGTTCAAGGATGCCGACTTGATCGGCCTGCCGCTGCGGATTACAATCGGCGGGCGCGGATTGAAGGAAGGCGTGATCGAGATGAAGTGGCGCACGGAAAAGGACGTGACGAAGGTGCCGCTGCCCGAGGCGGAGGCGCGCGTGCAGGCGGCGGTGGCCGCCGCGCGGCAGGCGGCGCGGTTATGATCCCCTCCTCGGCCAGAACCGAGGCTGCCCCCGCGTCGCGCACGGAGACGGAACGCGGCCCCGCCGGAGTGTGGCGTGTCGTCGTCCTGAACGATCCCGTCAACCTCATGTCCTATGTCGTTCTCGTCTTCCGCAAGGTGTTCGGTTTCGACGAGGCCACGGCCCGGCGCCACATGCTGGAGGTTCACGAGCAGGGCCGTTCGGTGGTCTGGGCCGGGCTGCGCGAAAAGGCGGAGGCCTATGTCTTCACGTTGCAGCAATGGCACCTGACCGCGATTATCGAGCCCGATGAAACGCGTTGAAGTGAGGCTTGGCCTTTCCGTGGTGGCCCCCCTGCTCGACATCATCAAGCGGACGGTCGACGATCTCAACGGCCGGCTGGCTGTTCCCCCGTCGATGCAGGACCTTGACGAGGAACTGGGCGCGGCGTGGAAAGGCGAGCTGCTCGATGATCAGAACGAGGACTGCCGCCGGTTCATGGCCCTCTTTGACAGCGAGTTCTTCGCGGGCGGCATGGTGGCCTTCGATGACTTCAACGCCGAGCCGGTCCTGCGCGCGTGCGCCGCGATCCGCCTCCGGCTGCGCGATCGCGATTTGCGGGGGCTGTCCGACGAGGTGCTCGAAAGCGCGGGGGTGGACGTCGCGACCCTCGATGAGGCCGTCCGGAGCGCCTACATGTGCTACGTCTTTCTTGCCACGCTCCAGGAATTGATCATCCAGCACCTCGACTCGACGATCCTGGAGGGATGATGCCCCGCGTCCCGTGCAGCTGGTGCGGGGCGCCGTTCGCCCTCCGCAACGCCGGCTGGGGGCGCCCGGTTTGCTGCGCGCGGGCTGCGCGAAAAAGGTCGCTTACAGTTTGACCGGGAGCGCGGCCCCTCTACGCTGTTTCTCCAACACCCTGCAGTGTTCGTGTTATGTTCGATAACCGCTCTTTGCCTTTGATGACTTCAGGGAGCCGAATCCACGGTGGTGGCTGCTAGGCCGTAAATCGGAAAGCAAAATCCATCGGGTGGCGCCCACCTTGGCTTAAAAAGGACTTGAGCCTTTGAGCACACGGCACAGGCGGGGTGTTGCTTTTTTCAAAGGACGGGATGACGCCGTCCGGCGGGCGCTCACGTCAGCGTGATCTTCACGGCCGCGGCGACCCGGCGGGCGCGTTCCCGCGCCTCCTCGATCGTGTCGCCGCCGGCGACGGCGACGCCCAGGCGGCGGTGGCCCCGGCATTCGGGCTTCCCAAAGAGCCGGACCTGGCTTTCCGGGACGGCGAGCGCCTGATCGAGACCGGAGAATGCGGGCACGCCGTCGCCCCAGCCCAGCAGCGCGACGCTGTAGGACGGGCGCAGCAGGCGGATGGGAGGCACGGGCAGCCCGAGGATGGCCCGGGCGTGCAGGGCGAACTCCGACCATTGCTGGCTGCCCAAGGTCACCATTCCCGTGTCGTGCGGACGCGGGCTGACCTCGCTGAAAAGCACCTCCCCGCCGCGCACGAAACACTCCACGCCGAAGATCCCCCGGCCGCCGAGGTTTCCGACCACGGCATGGGCGATCTTCTGGGCCGCCTCCAGGGTCTCCGCCGACATGGGACACGGCTGCCAGCTCTCCCGGTAATCGCCATCGATCTGGATGTGGCCGACGGGCGGGCAGCATTGGACTCCGTTCACCGCCGAGACCGTGAGCATCGTGATCTCGTAATCAAAACCGATGAAGCCTTCGACGATGCAGCGCCCGGCGCCGGAACGGGCGCCCTTTTGGGAGTGCTGCCACGCCTGGGGCATGTCCGCGGCCGTCTTCACCACGCTCTGGCCGTGGCCGCTCGATGACATGAGGGGTTTGAGCACGCAGGGGAATCCGAGAGCCTGGGCGGCGGCGAGCGCCTCGGCCTCTGTCGCGACAAAGCGATAGGGCGATGTGGGCAGCTTCAGTTCCTCGGCCGCGAGGCGCCGGATGCCCTCACGATTCATGGTCAGCCGGGTGGCGCGGGCCGTGGGGATGACGCGCTGCCCCGCCTTTTCCAGTTCCACAAGCACATCGGTCGCGATGGCCTCGATCTCCGGCACAATCAGGTCGGGTTTCTCGAGAGCGACGACGCGCCGGAGCGCGGCGCCGTCCAGCATGGGGAAGACATGCCTGCGATGGGCAACCTGCATGGCGGGCGCGCCCTCGTAGCGGTCGCAGGCGATGACCTCGCAGCCCAGACGCTGGAGTTCGATGACGACTTCCTTGCCGAGCTCGCCGGAGCCGAGCATGAGCACGCGGGTGGCGCCGGCAGTGTTGGGAGTACCGAAGGAACCGGGATTGAACATCGCGCGATCTTCGGCGCCGGACGCCGCCTGGCAAATCCGATCTGCGCTGCAGAGCGGGAAAACCAGGGAGTCCCGCGCCCTGGGCCCTGCGGACGCGGAATGCCTGCGCACCCGCCGTGGGCCGGCGCCGCAACGATTCCGCCGCCTTCAATCCGTCAACACGCGCCGCGGCCGGCACAGTTCCAAAGAAAACCCGGACCAAACCCGGGAAGTGCCTCATCCGGCGATTTTGTCCCCGGTGAAGACGATCCGGCCGGCGACCACGGTCTTCTTGACGCGGCCGGTGAGCGTCTGCCCGTGCCAGGGGGAATTGCTCGATTTGCTGAAGCCGGCTTTGGCGTCGTACCGCCACTTCTCCCCGGGGTCGAACAATACGACATCCGCGACCGCGCCCTCGGCGAGGGTTCCGGCGGCCAGCCCCAGCAGGCGGGCGGGCCTGCAGGTCAGCAGGGCGATCAGATCCGGGAGCGAGAATCCGGCCTGCCGGTGAAGCACATCGAGCACGACCGGCAGCGCGGTCTCGAGCCCGATGATGCCGAAGGGGGCATAGTCAAACTCCTTGTCCTTCTCATAGTCCGTGTGCGGCGCATGGTCGGTCGCGATGCAGTCGATCGTGCCGTCGCGGAGGCCCTCGATCAGCGCGCGGCGGTCCTCCTCGGTGCGGACCGGCGGGTTCATCTTGAAGTTCGGATCGTAGCCGGCGAGGGCGGCGTCGGTGAGCGCGAGGTGATGCGGCGTCACCTCGGCGGTGATCCGCACCCCGCGGCGTTTGGCGCGGCGGATCATGTCCACCGCGTTCTTCGACGAGATGTGCTGCAGATGCAGATGTGCGCCGGAATACGTGGAAAGGATGACGTCGCGGGCCACGACGACGTCCTCCGCGGCGTGCGGCCAGCCGCGCAGACCGAGCCGGGTCGACATCACGCCCTCATTCATCGCCGCCCCCTGGGTCATGGCCTCGTCCTGGCAGTGGTCCATGATCGGGAGGGCGAACATCTTCGCGTACTCGACGGCGCGCCGCATGATCTCGTTGTTCTGCACACAGCGGCCGTCGTCGGTGATCGCCACGACTCCGGCGCGCTTGAGCGAACCGGTGGGCGCCAGTTGCTCGCCTTTCTGGCCCACCGTGATGCAGCCGGTCGGATAGACATGGACGACGGCGTCATGCTCGATCGCGTTGTGAATGTACTCGATCGTTCCCACGGTGTCGGCGACCGGGGAGGTGTTCGGCATGCACACCACAGTGGTGAAACCGCCGGCCGCGGCGGCCCAGGATCCGGTCTGGATGGTCTCCTTGTGGGTCTGCCCCGGCTCGCGCAGGTGCACGTGGATGTCCACCAGTCCGGGACAGGCAATGAGGCCGTGCGCGTCGATCTTCCGGGCCGATCGCCTTTGCTCGGCGGACAAGCCGGACACGAACCTGCCGCCGGCAACGAAGATGTCGCCCACGGCATCGCGCTGAACGGCCGGATCAATGACGCGGGCACGGGTGATCCAAAGGGAGCTCATGGGGAAAGGAGGGTCACGGGCATCAGAAAATGCGCGACGCCATGGGGTAATCAGGGGCGGAGGGCGGTTGTCGTGTCGGGTGGGGTGGGGTGGGAACCAGGCGTCTGGAATTCGGAGTCCGGCTGCTCCGGGAGGGCGCCCGGTCTTTCGAGCCGGGAAGCCGGCGCTGTTCGGTCATGGGGCCGTGGCGACCGCCTCGGGGTGCCCGCCGGAGCAGAGGTAGAGCACGGCCATGCGCACGGCGATGCCGTTGTGAACCTGTTCCAGAATCACGCTCCTGGCGGAGTCGGCGAGCTCGCTGTCGATCTCGACGCCGCGGTTGATGGGCCCCGGATGCATGATGATGGCCTTGGGGTTCAGCCAGGAAGCGCGCGTCTTGTTCAGGCCGAACATGCTCGTATACTCGCCCAGCGAGGGGAAATGGCTTGAGGTCTGGCGCTCGTGCTGGATGCGCAGGAGCATGACGACCTCGGCGTCGGCCAGGGCGGACTTGAGGTCATGCGAGACCTTCACCCCGAGGTCGACGAACCAGTGCGGCACGAGCGTCGAGGGCCCGACGAGGGTGACGTCCGCCTCGAATTTTGTGAGCGCCCAGATGTTGGAGCGGGCGACGCGGCTGAAGAGCACGTCGCCGAGGATCACGACCTTGCGGCCCTTCAGGGAGCCGAGGTGTTCCTGCATCGTGAACGTGTCGAGCAGGGCCTGGGTCGGATGTTCATGGGCGCCGTCTCCCGCGCTGATGACCGGAATATTGAGCAGCCGGCTCAGATAAAGGGGGGAGCCGGCGGCGGAATGGCGCAGGACGATCAGGTCGGCGTTGAGCGCCTGAATGTTCTGGGCGGTGTCGCGCAGGGTCTCGCCCTTCGTCGTGCTTGAGGAGGCGGCATCGAACGAGATCACGTCGGCGCTGAGGCGCTTCGCCGCCATCTCAAACGATATGCGCGTCCGCGTGCTCGCCTCGAAGAAAAGATTGACGATCGTCTTCCCCCTTAGGGCGGGGACCTTTTTCATGCTGCGCTGGAGGATCTTTTTGAATGCGGCCGCGGTGGCATGAACCTGGTCAATCTCGGCGCGGCTGAGTTCCTCGATGGCGATGAGATGTCGGCGGTTCCAGGGCATCGGTGGAGGATTGGGGTTTGTCGGCTGATCTTCGATGGGGCAGGGACCAGAAAATCTCAGACCGGTTGAAGCATGATGGCGTCCTTCGACGGGTCCTGGAGATCGAGCGCCACCACAATCTTCTCGGCATTGCCTGCGGGGAGCGTCAGACCGCAATAGTCCGGCGCGACGGGGAGCCTGCGCCCGCCGCGGTCGACGAGCACGGCCAGCTCCACCTTGGCGGGACGGCCGTGGTCGAAGAGTTCGTCCAGCGCCGCCTTGACGGTGCGGCCGGAGGAGATCACGTCGTCGACGAGCACCACGGCGACGCCGTCGACATCCCCGGGGATCTGGGTGGGCGCGAATTCCTTGGGAATGGGGTTGCGATCGATGTCGTCGCGGTGGAACGAGATGTCGATCACGCCGCAGCGGGCGCCGGGCAGGAGGGCGGCCAGCCGGCGGGCGAGGGCGATGCCGCCGTTGGCGATCCCAAGCAAAATGGGGGGCGGTGCCGGGTGGCTGCGTTCGATGGCTGAGGCCAGTTGTCGGATCGCGGGCTGAATCTCCTCGGGGCCGATGCGTTTGGGTGTCGCCACGGGGGTTCGTTGTGCCGTGCCCGGGGTGGCCGGTAAAGCGAAAAGGCGCAGGGGCGTTGGAGAACGAGACCGGGCTTCAACGCGGGAAGCGTGAAATGCGCGGGAGCAGGCGGCGAAGGTCTCTTCCGGTCCCGCGGCTGCGAACGCGCGCCCGATGAACCCGGCGGGATCGTCCCAAATGCAAATCCAGGGGTCAGGGAGCGGGGAGAACGGGGCCGGGCGTTTGTCCCAGCCAGGCTGCGAGAGCTTCATCGCTGTCGACAAGCGCGCCGTGCCGGTATTCCGGCGCGAGCAGCGTGGCGTAGTCCTCCTCTGCAAAACGGCGGCAGTGCAGGAGCACCCGGGCCTGTTGACCCGGCGCGCGCACGAGGCGGCCGAGCGCCTGGTTGACCTTCTGCATCCCGGGAATCTGGTAAACGCGGCGGAACGCGGCGGCGCGGCTGAGACCGGCTTCCTCCAATCCGGCCAGCCGCGATCGCTGGATCGCATTGACCTCGGGCAGGGCAGGGCCGACGACCATCGCGGAGGTCACGCGACCGCCGAGCAGGTCGATGCTCTCGGTGAAACTGCTTCCGAGCACCAGGAAAAGGGCGTCCCCCCGCGCGAGCGAGGCCTCCACCCAGGCGACCTGGGTCGCGAGATCGGCGGCGCGCGGCTGCAGCGCGACCCGCAGCACCGGCCGGTAGGATTCGAGCTCGCGGAGGATGTGCTCCGCATAGGCGTAGCTGGGAAAGAACACGGCAATCGAACGGGCCGCCTCGTGCAGCGCCGCAACAGTGGCCGCAGTGACTCCGAAGAAACGAGCCCGGTGCTGGAATGTGGTGTCCGCGCGCGCGTCGATGCCCACGGTGTAGGCGTGGTCCCGCCATGGCGCCGGAGCGCGCAGCACGCAGGGGTGCGCCTTCTGCTTTGCCTCCTCGACCTTGAGCAACTCCGTGCCCGAGGTGAGTTCGCGGAGCGCCTTGCGGGCCCGCCGCGAGAGTCTGCCGAGCACTTCGGGCGGGGCGACGCGCGCGGGCTGGGGGGGGTCGGCGGACGCCTCGTCGAGGCCGCAGCCTGCCGAAAAAACCCCGGCGGGTTGCAGGGTTGCGGATGTCAGGATCACGCCGCCGAATGCGCGCAGGGTCCGACCGATCAACGGCGCAGCGTCGAGACAGGTGAAGTGGAGTTCGCCCGCCCGCGGACACCAAAGCAGGGTGGCGACGGCTGAGGCCGGGTCCCTGTTCCCCGGCTTCTGATCGGGAAGCGCGCTGAACGCCCCGGCGAGCCAGTCGCGGAGGGCCGGAAGCCGCCAGAGTTGCTCCGAGATGACGGGGCCCAGCGCGGCATAGTCAAGCGGGGTGGCGGCGATCAGCGCGGCCAGGCGGTCGACGGCGTCGCGGACGTCGTCCTCCGTCGCGAGATCGAGGCCCTCGTTGTGGCGCAGCCCCAAGAGGAGCCGCGTCCAATGCTCCCAGGCGAGCAGGAGCGATGCGGACGCGCGGATGCGGCGCAGTTCAACAAGCACGACCTCGGCGTCGCCGGCCCGGGCCGCGTGCGAATAGGCGTCAGCGACCCGCGCGGGGAGATTGTGCGCCTCATCGATGATCAGGAGGGTCTCCGCCGGATCGAATCCGGGCCGTTCGAAGAACACGCCGCGGCTGTCGGGGGAAAACACATAATTGTAGTCGCCGATCCAGACGTCATTGAACGGCAGGGCGGCGCGCGTGATCTCGTAGGGACACACCCGGGCGTCGCGCCCGGCGGCCCGGAGGGATTCGATATCCCGGGGCTGGCCCTCGAACAGATAGAAGCGGGCGAGCCCGCTGCGCGCCCAGCGGGATTCGAGATCTGCGAGATGCGGGCACACGTCGCGCACGCAATGAAAGACGGAGTTCACGCAGTGCTCCGCCTTCGGGCGCACCTGCCAGGCTGCGACCGCCACGGGCGCTGCCGCAGCGGAAGAGGGACGCGGCGCCGGGGAGGCAGGCGATTGCGCGGGGACCGCCGGGGCGGCGGAAGGCGATGTCGGGGGGAGAGCCGGCAGCGGATCGACGGAGGTCATCCCCGCGAGCGTGCGCATGACCTGAAGCTGGCCGGTGGACTTTCCCGTCAGGTAAAGCAGGCGCGCGAAACGGCCAAAGCGCAGGCGGCCGAGCGCGAATTCGAGCAGGACGCCCGTCTTGCCGTACCCCGTCGGAGCTTCAAAGAGCAGGATCGTGGGGCGCCGGGGACCGGCCCCGGCGCCGGGCGGGCCGCGCGGTCCCGCCGCCGTCCCCCGGGTTTCATCGGGCCCGCCGAACGCCGCGAGCAGCTCATCCTGGATGGATTCCTGCCCGGGGCGCAGAACCGCAAATGCCGGGTGGAATCTCAGCCCCCTCAGCCGCTCGCGCGCACGAAGCTGCAGATCAAGAAAATCAACCAGCCGCTGAAGCTGGGCGCGGAAGATCCCCTCATCGTCCGCGGTGAGCACCACGGTCTGCGTGATTCCGGTGCCCAGCTCCACGAAGACGAGTTCCGCACGCAGGGCGGCGGCGCCCGCGAACTCAAGGCCGGGTGTCGCGCCGCCGTCCTCCCCGGCGGCGGGATCGCCAAAAGCCCGCAGGGCGGCCCCCCGGGGCGCCGAGCGGAGCAACGCCAGGTAGGCGACCGCCTGAAGGAAGTATTCGGGATATTCCGCACGCAGCGCATCCTCGTCGGCGGGGAGGGGGCCGGCCACCGTCTTGATCTCCCGGATGATGACCGACACCGCGGGCGGCTGGGCAGGGTCCGTCCGTGGGGCAGGGGCGAAGAGAGTGACGAGCTGGTCGATCCGGCCCCGGACCGTGAACGTCCAGCCCCGGTGGATACAAGGAAGCGCCAGCGGCACCTCGAACGCAACATCGGCCCGGGTGGAGTCCCGGTTCATCGCGCCCAACTCGGCCTCGGTCCGCCTCCGCAATTGCGCATGCCATTCCTGCCCGAGTTGCGCGCGCCAGGGGCCGGAAGGGGCACCCCGGCCTGTCTCCCGCGGGCCCAGCGTGAAGCCGGCGAACTCGCCTGCGCTCAACGAGCAGGTGCGGTCATCGAGGGAGAATTCCATGCGCGATCCCACCACGAAGCCACGAAGCCCGCTGAGGGGAAGCATAATCCGGAGGACGGGGGCCGCCTGCCACGCCCAGGCGGCGGGTTCCGCAGGGGACACCGGCATGCAGCCGCTGTCGGGGGCATGCCGATGACACGCCGTGTGGGCCTGCGGAGTCTTCGATCGGGCGCGCTTTGCCGCGCCGGCTGGGGAAACGGATCCGGCCGGCCCCGGTCACTCGATCAGGATCTCCGTATGCGTGCGCAGATAGTCTTCGAGCTTGTGGGTCAGGCCGGCGACGGCGGCAGGTGCGGCCGCCTGGCCCGCCACGGGCTGATTCAGCATCTCCGATGCGGCGGCGCGCGCCGCGGTTGCCAGCCCCTGCCACCATTCCTGTTTGACGGGATAGCCCTCGTCCCGCGCAAAACAGTACAATGCCTTCAGGTAGACGAGATCGGGACGCGGGGTCGAACCGAAGGCGGCAAAAGTCTTTTCCAGGAGGCTGTAGACTCCTTCCCTGCTTTCCTCATGCACGGGATTGCGCGCGATGATCGCCGCAAATGCCGAGGCGAGGCGCAAAGCGTCGTAGCTGCGGCCGATCGAGTCGTGGCGCGCCAGGATGCGGGCTTCCTTGATGAACCAGGTCCGTCCTTCGTTGCTTGTCTCGAGCCACAGGTCCGCCCTGTCGAACAGGTCGAGGATCGCAGACGTTGGCGCGGATTTCGCGGACAGCCGGCGCAGGCAGAGCAATCCGCCGTGGCGGCCGGAAAAGACCGTGAGCTGCTGGAAACGCTCGGACGGCGGTTTCCGGGTCAGCACAAACGCCTCGGTCTGGAGCGGCCGGCCAGGCATCAGGGAAAAGCACAACCGCGGGAGGCCGAAGGGACGGGAGCCCGCCGGGTTTCGTGCCCGGGTGTTTCGAGGGGACGCTGTGCCTGCCGCCCGCGCCGCGGACCGATCCGCGACCGGGGCGTTGCGGCTCGACATCCTGACATGGGCATTCCGGTGCCCGGGCGCGAAGACATGAGAGCTAGGCCTTTGGCGGGAGGGAGGGCGGCTCGGCGGGGCGGCCTGCGCCCGGAGCGGGCGGAGTCACGGTTCCGCCGGAGATCACCATCTTCATTCCGTCGCCGACCGACATATCGAGTTCGATGACCTCTTGAGGGGGGAGCAACAGCAGAAATCCGCTCGTCGGGTTGGGAGTCGTCGGGACAAAAACAGTCCAGAGCTCCCTGGCGGCCCTGACTTGGGGCTCACCCTGCGCCCGGTTGGTGAGAAACCCGATCGTATAGACTCCGGCGCGTGGAAACTGGACGAGGACGACCTTGGAAAACAGGTTGCGATTTTGCGTGGAGAACGTCTCCACGATCTGTTTGACGGTGTTATAAACCGTGTTGACCCCGGGAATGTTCTGGATGAAACGCTCGGCCAAGCCGCCGAAATATTGTCCGAAGACGTAGCGGGACAAGTACCCCAGGACGGTGATCATCGCCAGAACGATGATCGTGGCGAGGATGTCCCAGATGATGGTGAACTGCGCCAGCGAATCTGGAAGAAGGGGCAGGAAGATCGGCCGGAAGCTGCCGCCGACCGACTGGACCAGAAACCTGAAGACGATCCAGGTGACGGCGAGCGGAGCGAACAACAGAAGCCCCGAGAGAAACGCGTTGCGGACAAGTGCGAAGGAACGCTTGTTCATGAAGACGGGTGATGCTCCACTTTGCGGGATGCGCGCGGGAAAGGCACGAAGAATCCCGGTCAGGCTGGCGCCATGACCCGCAGGGACCGCGGTTTGACGAGGACCTCGATGCGGGCCCCCGTCTGGTGCACCTCACCGTCCGTGTGGATCCAGCCCGGTGCGGCGCGCTCGATCAAAAATCCCGCGCTCCGCCGGTGAATGACCATCGGACTGCGATCGGACGAGTTCAGAAAAAGCCGGGCGAGAAGGCAGATTGAACGGAGGAAGCCGGCGGGTCTCACGACGACGAGATCAAGTTCCCCGTCGTCGACGAGGGCGCGGGGTGCGATGCAGACGCCGCTTCCGTACTGGGTGGCGTTGGCGACCGAGACCAACGTGGCTTGAGTCCGGAGCGTCGTCGTGGGGTCGGTGATCGCGAAAGATTCCGGGCGGAGACGCAGCCAGGCGCGCAGGCCGATCCGGAAGTAGGGCACGAGGCCGCGACGGCTCAGGCCGTTGAACTGGCGGCCGATCTCGGCATCGAGACCCGCGCCCATGATGTTGAAGAAAGGGATTCCGTTGGCAGTGCCCGTGTCGATCTGCCTGACGCGGCCGCCGAGCAGCGTGCGGAAAGCGCGATCATCCGGCCCGGGCAGGCCGAAATGGCGGCTGAGCCCGTTGCCGGAGCCGCAGGGCATGAAACCAAGGATGGCGGCTGAACCGACGAGGGACTGCGCCACCTCATTCACCATGCCGTCGCCGCCGACCGCGACCACCAGTCCACAGCCGTCCTCCACGGCGGACCGCGCCAGTTCGGTGGCGTGATGCTGCTGCTCCGTCGGCATGATCGTGGCGTCCGGCGCGTGTTCGGCGATGAACGAGCGGAGCCGCCCCAGCAGGGACGGATGCCCGGCGTTGCGACCGGCGCGCGGATTATAGATGAACCGGATCTTCAATCATCCGAGACTAGGTTTCGGCCGGCCGTGCGCAAACCTTCGTTCCGCGCGCGAAGGGATTGCGCGCCGCCTTCTTTCCGGGCAGACCGTCGGGGAATGGATCGCGTCCTCCATGTCCTCACGGGGCCCACGGCGGTTGGGAAGACCGAATGGGCCCTGCGCTGGGCGGAGGCGTTCGGAGCGGAGATCGTCTCGGGCGATTCATTGTTGTTCTACCGGGGCATGGACATCGGGACGGCGAAGCCGACCGAAGCGGAGCGCAGGCGCGTGCCCCATCATCTCATTGACATCCTCGACGTCACCGAGACGTGGGATGTGGCGCGTTACGTGACCGCGGCGCGGGCGGCGTGCGAGGACGTCCTGGCGCGCGGCCGGCGGGTGCTCGTCAGCGGGGGCAGCGGATTCTACCTCAAGGCGTTTTTTGCGCCGGTGGCAGACGACGTGGAGGTTTCCGACGAAGTGCGCGGGGCGGTGGCGGCTCTCCTTGCGGCAAGCGGGCTTCCGGCGCTCGTCGAGGAGCTCCGGGCGCTCAATCCCGCGGGACTGGGCGCCCTGGATATCCGCAATCCGCGGCGTGTGGTCGGCGCCCTGGAACGCTGCAGGGCATCGGGGCGAACGCTGGCCGATCTGATGGCGGCATTCTCCCGGCAGCGGCCGGCTTTTTCCGACTGGCAGTTGAAGGTCGCGCAGCTTGACCGGCCCCGTGACGAGCTCGACGCGCGCATCGAGGCCCGCGTGCGGCGGATGCTGGCGGACGGACTGGTGGAGGAAGTGCGGCGGTTGGTGGCGTCCGGGCTGAAGGCGAATCCGAGCGCGGCGAAGGCCATCGGGTACCGGGAGACGATCGCCTGCCTCGACGGCCGGATGCCCGCGGACGAGCTGGCGGCTGCGATCGGAAAGAACACCCGCGCGCTCGTCAGGAAGCAGCTCACCTGGTTTCGCACGCAGCTTCCGGCGCATCCGCTCGTATCCGCGCAGGAGAACGACGTGAACGCGCTTTTCTAACCTGACTTCCGCAACTGGAGGCCGGTTTTGGATTTTTCGGGTTTGCGGCTCGTGCAAGTGATTGGTGGTGCGCGATCGGTTTTTCCAACGGTCCCCGCTAACTCCAAAGGTCGCCACTACAACGGGCGAGGAATCGGGGTGCGGATTTTGGGCGGGGGCTGGGCGGGCAGCGAGCGTCCGAGCCGGTCGAGCAGCAGGGCGACATCGCGGTCGGGCTCGGTGCGGCGCACCAAGAGCAGTTCCCGATCGTCGGTGGTGGGGACGATCACATCGAGCATTTGCAGGGTCGCCAGTTTTTCGAACACCACGCGGGGCATCAGGCCGGGGGCCAGGCCGCGCAACTGCTGGCGCAGGGTGATGGAGAGACAGTAGGCAAGAAAGGCGACGAACAAGTGCGCCTCGATGCGCTCGGGCTTGTGATGATAAATGGGACGCAACCCCAGGTCATTCTTGAGCGTGCGGAAGGCTTCCTCGACGAAGACCAGTTGCATGTAACAGTGCCAGATCAGTTCGGGTTCGTCGGCCGCGAGATTGGTGCGCAACAGGTAGCGGCCCTCGCGTTGGCGCACCGCGCGCAGCGCCGCCCGGTCGAGCTGGTAGCTCAAAATGCCTTCGGCCGAGACTTCGGCGTGGACCAGGCCCGTGGCGACGCGGCCGGCGCGGTCTTGCGCCGCCCCGAGTTTTTTGAGCAACAGATCCCGTGGCGGCGCCTGCTTCTGCAAATCGGCCAGGCGTTTCCAGTAAGCCTTCAGCCGGCGTTTGCGCATGCCCCGCTCCTTGCCCTCGCGCGCCCCGCTGTGGGCCAGCACATAGACCTCGCCGTCCTGCGGCAGCAGCTTCACGCGCAACTGCGGCCGGACTTCGCTCCACGGCAGCTCCGCCAGGGTTGACTCCAGTTTGGTGAGGCGGCCCTTGGGCGTGCCCACGAGGTAACGCACCTTGGGATCGGCGGCGCGCAATTCGGTGAGGACTTCCTCAGTGGGGATGCCGCGATCCATAATCCAGATGCGCTCGGCCTTGCCGAAGCGACGCTGGATCGTCTCGATCATCCCGCGCAGAGTCGTCTTGTCAGCCGTGTTGCCGGGAAACATCTCATAGGCCAGCGGCAGGCCCTCGGGCGTGACCACCAAGGCCACCACCACTTGGACACAATCCCCGCGTTTGTCGCGGCTGTAGCCAAACCGTCGCGGATCCTCATCGCCCTCGGGGACGTCGCATTCAAAGTAGGTCGAAGTCAGGTCGTAGAGTAAGATCTGATACGTCGCACCGAACAGGTCGCACCAGCGCTGCCGCAGGTGCCCGAACAGTTCCTCCTTCAGCGGCAGTAGCAGATCCAGGCAGCGGTAGAGCGTGTCGTCTTGCACGGCCCGTGCATCCACCTCGAGCAGATCACCCAGCGCGGTCGTATCAAACCACTGACGATGCAGCCGCCACTCGCTGCCTGGCGAGAGCAGCCGGTAGATCGTGAGGATGCGCAGCACCTTTTCCCAGTCGGTGCCCTCGCGGTTCAGCGGCAGGCGCGCGCTGAAAAAATCATCGAGGTGGAGGGTGCGCCACAACTCGTCGCCCAGCCAGCACGCGCCCCATTGCCGCGGACGGTCCAGCCGCAGCGAATCCAACCGAACCTGCACCGCCTCAGGGCCGCCCGCCGGTGGAATGCGATCCGCGGGAAACAACGCCAGTTGCTGCGTCGTGCCAGTGCTCTCGTCGAAGACCGTGATCGCACGCTCCCACGCCAGACGCTGACTGTCGTTGATCTCGCCCAGGTATAGGACATGCCGCTGCGCCACCTTGCCGTCGCCATAGCGCCGGCTTTCCACCACCGACCACGATCGATGCTCTTTGCCGTCCTTTTTGCGGGTGCTGCACTTCAGAAACATGCCCGCAGTTTACCAGCCGCCGGCCCCTCTGAATAGAGGCTTGGTCGCCACTACACGCCCTTTGGAAAAACCGATCGCACACCACCAACCACTTGCGTGGTCCACAAACGCGAAAAATCCCGAAACCGGCCTCCAGTTGCGGAATTTGGGCTAACGCGGCGCATCAGGGGAGGCTGCGGCGAAGCCATCGCGCCTCCGGAAAACACAGGATTGCGGGATCCCTGGGGGCGGCGGGGGAAAGGCTGTCCGCGCGGACCTCCGCAGCGCTACTCGGGCGCCGCGAGATGGTAACGGTCGAGCGAACTGCCTTCCACACGATGGAGGGCTGAGATCGAGGTCTGGAGGGTGATCCTCGCCTCCAGCTCGGCGACGCGGGCGGTCTGCAGGTCCGACTGGGCTTGAAGGACATCGCGGCTGGTGGCCAGTCCGGCCGTGAAGCGGGCGTTCTCCAGGTCATATTCCCTGGTGCTGAATTCAGCCGCGAGCGCGGCGATCTTCACCTTCTCGGCGTTGGTTTCGACAGCCCGCACGGCGGAACGGACCTGGACCAGGATGCTTTGTTCAAGCTGGCGGACCGTCAGCGCCTGCTGGTTGTAGGTGGAAAGGCTCTGGCGGTAGCGCGCCTTGTCGCTGATGCGTCCCCACGGATAGCTCACCGTCAGGTCGAGCTCCCACGAGTTGTTGTCGTGGTTGGCGAGGCTGTCGTAGGCGTCAGCGGTGTTGCCGCGGGCGCCGTTGAACCCGAGGACGCCCTCCAGGTTGACGGTCGGCTTGAGCGCATTCTTGGTGACGAGGATGTCGAGCTGCATCTGGTCGAGCTGCATCTTGGCCGAGATGTAGTCCGGCTGGTGGTGCAGCGCGAGCTGGTAGGAGGATTCGATCACCGGCAGCTCGCCGGTGAAATCCTCGAATTTCGCATCGCCCAGCGCCGTATCGAGTTCAAAGCGGCCGATGAGAGCGAGCAGGGCGTCGGAGCTGTCTTTGACTGATTTCTCGGCGGTAAGCACATTGCTGCGCGCGGTCGCGACACCGACCAGGGCCTGCAGGACGTCGATGTTGGTCGCAGTGCCCACCGTTTTCTTTGCCTGCGCCTCTTCGAGCAGCCGGTTGGCGAGGTCGAGCGAGACATGGTAGACGCGCAGCTGTTCCCGGGCATAGACGAGCGCATAGTAGTCGGTCTCCGTCTGCTGGACGATGTCGAGCGCCTTGGCGCGGTAGTCGAATCCGGCGCGGGTAAAGCCGATCCTTGCCTGGTCAAGCGCCGCCGTCGTCACCGCGGTGCCTGCGCCGCGCAAGAGCGGCTGGGTGACGGTCACCGTGAGATCGGAATTGTAGACCGGGTTGTAGAAGCTGATCAGCGATGCAGGGTTTGACGCGGAGCGGGCGAGGTCCGTGCTGACGCTGACGGACGTGCCGGTCTTGAGCAGTTCGGTCACGCCAAGGCGGGCGTCGCGGGCATCGCTCTTGGTTCCGGCGATGGTGCCGACCGGCGCGGTGTCGGAGTGGCTCTGCGTGCCGTTCAGGGAGAGCGTTGGAGAGAAGCTGCCCCGGGCGACATCGATCGAATCCTTCGCCATGGACTCATTATAGTGCTGGATTTCGATGTCGAAGCCGTGCTGCAGCGCCCGCCGCACGCATTCCTCCAGCGTCAAGGGAGCGCCGGCAGGAGCGGAGGGGGCAGCGGAGGGCGCGGCTGGATTGGACGGAGGCGGGGTGTCTGTGTCGCCGACCAGCTGGCAGAGGCCGGCAAGCAGGCAGGCGGCGACGAGGGAGGAGCGGAGGCGGTTCGACATGGTGAAGGGAACTGTGAGGCGGGAGAAACGGAGAATGGGCACAAGGCGCCGCCCGGCGATCCCGGAGCACGCCCGAGGCGGTGTCACCTGGTGGCATCTCAAGCCCATCCGCCGGGCGAGCAGGCAGATCTCGATGCAAGTCTGCCTTGGGGATGTGACGCCTGTCATTGGAAAGGGTTTCGCGAAACCGACCTGCAAACGCGAACCGGATCGCAGGCTGGCGAGGAGCCGGATGAATGCTTTGAAGCTGAAGGGCAGGGCGGCCATGACACGACTGGGTCTGCCCGACGGCGCCCGAGGTGTGGAAATGTTTTGGACTGGCGGCAGCGGAGAAGGATCAACGGTTCCGGCCGGCGCCCGGCGGCGAGCCCCGGATCAACGGGCCGACGGCGGCGCATTCCTCTTCAATTCGTCCGCAACGACCTCGCGCAGGATGAGGTTCTCGGACAGCCCCGCATCCAACTGGGCGAGCTGGGCGTAGGTGGCCATGAATTTGGGGCTGGTCTCGGCCATATCGGGATCCTTCTTCTCGCGGACATACACGAAGCAACCCGCGTCCGCGGCCGGGATCAGATCGGACACCTGCCCTTGATTCAGGCGTTCCAGCGCTGACAACACGGGCGACCCGAGTTCCTTGGGCGGCTGGCGGCGCACAAAGGCAGGATAGTCTTTCACCGCAAGCTTGACCAGCCCGGTCACCGCGGCAGCCGCCTTCTCAAACGAATCGCCCGCTTTGAGGCGCGCCTCGATCTGGGCGCGAATCGTCGGGCCCATGGCAACGAAGAGGCTCTGCCTCTCATTTTCCCGGTAGTCTGCGGTTGCGCGATCGCGCACCTGAGCGAGCGCGGGCTGGTACGAAGGAAGTGTTTCGCGCCAGAACAAGACCAGACTTCCGTCCGCCTTGGGCAGCGCATCGGACACGGGGCGGTCCTGCGAGAGCTTCTGCGCCTGCCCGATGATCTGCGAATCCCAATCAAGGCCGGAGGGAACCGCGCCCGCTTCGAATGGGGGAACCGATTTGAGCGTGAGTTTGCTGTCTGCGAGGAACTTGTCGAAGGCCGGCGTGTGGGGCTGGAGCTTCTGCTCGTAAACCGCAACTGTGAGGTCGGCGGCGGCGTTTGCAGCCAGGCGGGCGGCGCGTTGCTCCCTGAGCGCCTGTTCGACCTGGGCGCGGACCGCCGCAAAGTCGGCGTCGGGATTGGACGGCTTTGCGGCATCAGGCGCGCCCGCTTTCTTGTCTGCTCCCGCCTTGGGTTCCACAGGCCGGGGGAAACGCAGCGGGTTCTCGTCGTAATAGGCGCGGACCTCCGCCGGCGTCAGGGTTACGGCGCCAAGGAAGTCGCTTGTGCGGTACTCCACATAGTCGACACCCACGCGCGGGGGGACGGTGTAGTTGAACGATTTCTCGTCGTAGTAGCGTTTGAGGGCGTCGTCGGTGACGGGGATCTGCGGCTTGAAATCGGCAAAGTCAGCCGTGGCGACGGCGATGGTCCATGAAGCGTCGGCGCGGGCCAGTTGTGCCCTCACTTCGCCCGGCAGCACGTACCCGGGACCACCCAGGAGGTGTTGCAGTTGCGAGATCCGGACGTCGTCGTTCAGGACTCTTGACACGTCAGCTTCGGCCCCCCGGTTGCTCGCCTTGATGCTGTCGCGATAGGCGGCGTAGCGATTTGCATCGAACTGGCCGTCTGGCCCGGCGAACGCCCGCAGACCGCGGATGTAGCTGGCAAGCTCGTCGCGGGTCGGCGCAGGATACTTGAGCTGTTCCGCCAGCGCGAGGGCGGCGGTGCGCTGCAAACCATACTCCTGCAGCTGGGAGCTGTCGGCGGCCATGTACCCGGCCTGGAGCTGGACGCTGAGCGCGGCATCGCCCGTCATGCTTTCGCTGACGCCCTGTTTGCTGAGATCGTGGCCGAAGAAAAACTGGGAATAGGTCCTGGGTCCCGCGCGGCCGATGCCGGGTATGTTGCCGATCGTGAAGATGAACGAGATGATCGTGACGGCCAGCAGAACGGCGAAGACGGCGCGAAAGTGCTGTTGGAATGTGCGTTGAATCCAGGAGATCATTGGGGAAAGGCGGGGAGCTAAGGCGCGGCCCGGAGACGTGTCAACCGGGGATTGGCATGAGGCGGGCTTTCTGCACAATTGCAGGCATGTTTGTCGACGAGTGTGTCATCAAGGTGCAGGCTGGGGACGGCGGGCGCGGCTGCGCGAGCTTCCGCCGTGAGAAATTCGAGCCGTGGGGCGGACCCAACGGCGGCGATGGCGGCCGGGGGGGCGATGTGGTGCTGCTCGGCGACACGAACACGAACAACCTCGTCGACTTCAGATTCCGGCCGCATTGGAAGGCCGGGCACGGCGAGCACGGAAAGGGCAAGGATTGCCACGGTCGCGACGGCAAATCCGTCGTGCTCAAGCTTCCCCTCGGCACGGTGGTCATCAGCGAGGAAACGGGGGCGCCGGTTGCGGAGATCATCGCGGACGGGCAGCGCGTCGTGTTGAGCAGGGGAGGCAATGGCGGATGGGGAAACACGCATTTCAAGTCCTCGACGAACCGCGCCCCGCGGAACGCGAACCCGGGTCAGCCGGGCGAGAGCGGTGCATACCGGCTTGTGTTGAAGAGCATCGCCGATGTAGGCCTGGTCGGGTGCCCCAACGCGGGGAAATCGTCTCTGATCGCACGGTTGACCCATGCGCGGCCGCGGACGGCGCCGTATCCTTTCACGACGCTGCACCCGCAGATCGGCGTCTGCGATGCTGCCGGGGATCCGCGCCGGCCGCACCGGCTGCAGATCGCCGACATCCCCGGGCTTGTCGCCGGCGCCAGCCAGGACCGCGGGCTGGGGCACCGGTTTTTGCGCCACATCGAGCGCTGCCGCCTGCTCGTGCTGTTGCTCGACATGGCGGGTTGCGATGGTCGCGATCCCCGCGACGATTACGAAACCCTGGTGCGGGAGCTCGCCCTGTACGATCCGGCGCTCGAAGGAAAACCGCGGCTGATCGTGGCGAACAAGATGGACCTGGATGGCGCCGCGGCGCACCTCGCCCAGTTCAAACGCGGCCGCAGGGCGAAGGTCATCGGCGTGTCCTGCGTGACCGGCGCCGGGATTCCGGAGTTGAAAAGAGAGCTGTCAAGGCGGATGCGCGCGCTTCGCGCCCATGAAAAGGAATCGCCTTTGCCGGCGATCTGAACAATTTTTTGGGCCATGTCGGAACACCGATCATTGCTCATGCGCGCCAACAGGACGCTTGGCGCCTCACTGGTTGAAGCCAACCTGGTGAAGATCGATGATTTGATGGCGGCGAACGAGCGTCTCATCGAGTTGCTCCAGAATGACGCGGAACACCAGGCCACGCTGCTGGGCGTGCTGATGTACGAGAAGAAGGTGCTCGGGGAGGATGATCTGCTCCACCACATGCTGGAGGCCGACGGGGTCGGCTTGATCGATCTTCGCAACTACGACGTCCCCGACGATATCCGAAAGACGATCGACCTCGGCCCGTGTTGGGCGACCTGGACCGTGCCGTTCGACAAGGAGGAGAACTTCTTCTTCGTGGCGAGCGCCTATTATATGAGCCCGGCGGTGAGATCCTACTGGGAGAAGCAGCTGGAGTGTAACATCCTCTGGTACGCGACGACGCTCGAGATCGTCTCGGATTTCCTGGATAAGCTCGGAGGCGGGGCCGCGGCGGGCGGGGTGGCTCCTGCGGCGCCAAAGACCGCCTGATCCCCATGCCACTCGGCAAAGTCCAACAGCAGATTCTGGTCAAGCTCGTCGAGATGAGCCGCCTCTCTCCCGAGCAGGCGGAGGCCATTCTCGCAACACCGGGCGAACTCACCGGCGATGCGCTCGACAAGCTCCTGCAGAGCGATTACCGGATCACTGATTTTCAGTTGCTTGTGTCCCGGGCGCGCGCCCACGGCCTGGCGCCTTACAACGTGCAGCGTTTCCAGGTGGGCCCGAGCACGTTTGAGCGCATTCCGGAGGACTTTTGCCGGCAGAACCTCGTCCTCCCCGTCGGGATTGTGGGCGAGTACCTGCTCGTGGCGCTTGCGAATCCGTTCGAGGTGGCGGTGGCGGTCAAGATCCACGAGATGACCGGAAAGAAGGTCGTCCGCCTTCTGGGCCGGGAGCGGGACATCCGCGACAAGTTCGCCGCAAAAACGCAGCAGGTCGAGGCGCAGTTTTCCGATGTCGTCGAACAGCTCGGCGTCGAGTTCGGCGTCGGCGAGGAGATCAAGGACGAGGATCTCGCGAGCGAGGAATCCGGCCCGATCATCGATCTGGCAAACCGCATCATCGAAGACGCCTATTACGCGGGGACGAGTGACATCCACGTTGAGCCGTGGGAGAAGGAGTTGATCGTGCGGTACCGCATTGACGGCGTCTGCCAGGAAAAGCTGCGCCTGCCGATCAAGGTGGCCGGTGCGCTGGTGGCGCGGTTCAAGATCATGAGCAACCTGGACATCGCGGAACGCCGCCTGCCGCAGGATGGGCGCATCATTTTCAAGCAATTCACCAAGAAGACCATCGATATCGACCTGCGCGTGTCCACGGCGCCGTTGAACCACGGGGAGGGCATGGTTCTGCGCATCCTCGACAAGCAGAAGAGCACGCTCCCGCTTTCGATGCTCGGTTTCACGGGACCGAACCTTGAGATCTACCGGCGCGTGATCCGGCAGCCGTACGGCATGATCCTGCACTGCGGACCGACCGGCTCCGGCAAATCGATGACGCTCTATTCCGCGCTCAACGAGATCAATGCGGTGGATATTGTCATCCGGACGGCGGAGGATCCGATCGAATACACCCTGGCCGGCGTCAACCAGATGCAGATGCACCGGCAGATCGGGCTGACTTTTGCCACGGCGCTGCGGGCGTTCCTGCGGCAGGATCCGGATGTGATCCTGGTGGGCGAGATCCGGGATCGGGAGACGGCTGAGATCGCGGTCGAAGCCGCCCTGACCGGCCACCTGTTGCTGAGCACGATGCACACCAACGATGCTCCCAGCGCAGTCGCGCGCATGACCGACATGGGCATCGAACCGTTCATGATCTCCGCCTCGCTGCTCTGTGTCTGCGCACAGCGCCTGATGCGACGCGTGTGCAAGAATTGCAAGGAGCAGTTGGAGCCGGAAGGTCGCGAGAAGGAGATTATCGAGAAGGCGATCGGGTGGAGCGGTCCGATCTTCAAGGCAAAACCCACGGGTTGCCCGCGGTGCAATCATACGGGATTCAAGGGCCGGGTCGGCATCCATGAGCTCATGGAGGTCAACGACGAACTGGTCGAGGGCATCAACCGGAAGGTCGAGACGGCCGAGTTGAAACGCATCTCCACTCGCCACGGCATGAAAACGCTTCACCAGGACAGCATGCTGAAGGTGAAAGACGGCATCACGACGTTTGAGGAGGCCCTGGCGACTGTGCCGCCCGACCTTTCATGAGGCGACGGCCGCCCTCCGCCTGAAACCGCGGGGCGCGATCCTGCCGGGCCTTGCCGTGCGGCCCGCCCTGGCCACGGCGGGATGAAACGTCGTCTTGAGCAGGCGTTCTGCGGCGGGTTCCGGATGTTTGCGCAGGGGCGCCGCATGCCTCTGACTCTACGTGAACACGCCGCCGCCGAGCAACTGTTCGCCATCGTAGAGCGCGAGGATCTGCCCGGACGCAAGGGCGCGTTGCGGCGTTCGGAACCGCAGGGTCGCGGTCCCGCCGGCCAGGGGCACGAACTCAAGGGGAATGCGCGGGTCCCGGTAGCGGACCCGGCCCTCCAGCGCGCAAGCCTCCGTCACGGGCGCGCCAATCCAGCTCAAGGCCCGCACCCGGATCTCCCGGACGAAAAGCCCGGGCGCGTCCGGCCCGTCGAATGCGACCATCAACGCATTGTCGGCGGCGCGTTTGCCCACGACAACGTAGGCTTTGAAGTCGGTGTTGGACGGGATGCGGATTCCCCTGCGTTGTCCGATCGTATAATAATGCAGGCCGCGATGGCGGCCGATCTCCTTTTCGTCCGTCGCGCGGACGATCGGGCCGGGAGCGTCAGTAACGTAGGCCCGGAGGAAATCCCGCATCCTCACTTCGCCGATGAAACAGATGCCCTGGCTGTCTTTCTTCCGCGCCGTGGCAAGCCCGCGGGCGGCCGCGATTGCGCGCACTTCCGGCTTCCAGAGATGCCCGATGGGGAAGCACGCATCGCGAAGCTGGTCCTGGGACAACAGCGCCAGGAAGTAGGACTGGTCCTTGTTCGTGTCGACGCCCTCCAGCAGCATGCAGGCGGGCACGACAGGCGATGGCTCCGTCGGGGGATGCGGGGCGCTGCCGACTGGCGGCGGGGCGGGGGTCTCCCGCCCGACTGGGCCGGATGGTTTCAGAGCGGGCTCGCCCGGCGCCGCCGCTGAACGCCTGCCGGGCGCGGTGATTGCCGCCTCGACCCTGCGCGCGTAATGGCCGGTGGCCACCGCGTCAAACGCCTCCGCCTTCGCGTAGGCGCGAAACACCCCGAACTTGATCTCCCGGTTGCACATGACGTCCGGATTGGGTGTCAATCCGTGGGCGTATTCATCGAGCAGGTAATCCACCACAAGGCGGCGGTAGTCGCGCATCAGGTTGACAACGCGAAACTCGATGCCGATCTGCTCCGCCACGGCGCGCGCGTCCTTGATGTCCTGCTCCCAGGGGCAATTGCCGGCGAGGGCGGGCTCCTCGATCCAGTTCTTCATGTAGGCGCCGACGACCTCGCAGCCCTGCTGCTTCAAAAGGAGCGCGGCAACGCTGCTGTCGACCCCGCCGGACATGGCGACCAGAATCCGCATGATGAAGGATGACGAGGAGAAGCGGATTCCGTGCGGGCCGCAACCGAAACAGCCAAAGCGGTTCCGCCCCGAAGGTTCGCGCCGGACAGTTCGTGAGGCTGCTGACGAAGGGCCGGCCCGGCTCAATCATCCCGATCAGCCAGAACTCGCGGCCGGAAAGGCAATCGGAGGCGCAATCCCCCTCCGGATGCCCCGGCGCGCCTGCTACAGATAATGCCTCTGCTCCGTGAAAGCGTGTTTCTGCGTGATGTAGATGCCGTCGACCAACAGCAGGGAAATCGTGTCTGTCGTGGTCGTGACTTCCTGCCGGTACTCCGGCACTTGGATGTCCTTCGCAAAGTTGTTCCCCACACCACTTCCCAGAGATGCCAGAGGGATGGAGTTCACGCCGATCTGGACCTGTTGGATCTGCCCGTCGGCGACCCGTTTGTAAACCCAGACCTCGGCGTTGCTGCCGCCGGGATTTGGGAATGGCCGGACCTCGATCGGGTCCCCCATGATCGCCTTGACCGCTGCAGCGTTCATGCCTTTTTTCAAGGATTCTTCAGGGGCTTTGCCGGTGCTCTGCGAAGCCCCGGCCCCGGAAGCGGCAGAATCCTGCGCCGTGGCGCATCCGCCAAGCAGCGGAATCATGATCAGGGGCAGTATAAGGAGAAAGAGCTGCTTCATGGCACAATGTGTAACACCACAGGGCCGGAAAACCCTGCAAGGGGATGGAAAAGAGGCCAACATCACACGGGCGCCGGGTGGCGCGCGGCCCGCCCTGGCGGCCGGCGAACAGCGCCGACTTCGTGCTTGGCGTCTCGCGGTCGGCCCATGATGTTTGCGTTTCCGCATGAGCCTCACTGAACAACGGATTGCCCGGGCTTGGCTGGATGCGCCGGACCGGGGTACCATTGAGTTGTGTCGCGATTGGACGGACGCTGCGCCGCCGCCCCTCTCCCTCGGCCCCGGCGGGCCCGCGTTCGCGCAACTGGAGCGCGTGCCCGAGCACACGTTTGGTCGCGAAAGCGGATTCTTCGTCAACGCGTCGCACCAGATCTCATTCTTTCTTGAGCTTTCCCGTCACCCGGAGATCGATCCGGCGAAGGCGGCCGTGTATCTTGCAGGCGATTTCAACGGATGGCAGCAGGCGGTCGGGAATCCCGACTGGCGGCTGCTTCCGGAGTCGCTGGACGGCGAGCCCGTTCTCATCCTGGCGGGCCCTGCCGGGCGTTTTTTTTCCGATCCGCCCCAGCGATTCAAGTTCGTAACCCGCGAACACTGCTGGCTTCCCGTTCCCGCGGAGGCGGTCAATGCGGTGAGGGACGGCCTCGGCAATTACAACTACGCGATCGATCCGGCGCGCACGGGAAGGCACTTGTTCCGTTTCACCACGGCGGCGCCCATCGACCTGACCGCGGCGCTTGCGGCGACGTGGACCAACGGGGACGGCGCCCAGCAGGTGCCGCTGCGCCCCGGCGATTTTTTCTTTCACCTGAAGAGCCATCTTCCCCTCGGCGCGGTGGTAGAGGACGGCGAAACCACGTTCCGGCTCTTTGCCCCGCGGGCCTGCCGGGTGCAGCTGCATTTGAGCTCGATCATCGAGGGGCCGCACGCCGCGGCGGTCTTCGACATGGACCGGCGGAGCGATGACGCGTGGGAGGCGCGATTCGATCGCAACCTCCATGGCTGGTACTATTGGTACACGGTTGACGGTCCCCGGAACTCCTTCGGCGTGTTCGATCCGGGCCGGCGCATCCTTGATCCCTATGCGCTGGCCAGCGTGAGCCGCGAAGGCCCCGGCATCGTCGTCGATCGCGCCCGGATCACGCGGCCTGACCGCCGCTTTCGCGTGCCCGCCTGGCACGACCTGGTGATCGCGGAGGCGCACGTGCGCGACCTCACGGCGCACGCGCCCCTGAAACTGCGGGCGGACGAGCGCCGCGGCTTCACCGGTCTGCAAAAATGGGTGGAGAGCCCGGAGTTCCACCTGGCGCGGCTGGGCGTCAACGCCGTCGAACTCCAGCCGGTGCAGGAATTCGACGGTGCGGCGCCGGGTGAATACCACTGGGGCTACATGCCGGTGAACTGGTTTTCGCCCGCCAGCAGTTATGCGCTCGCTCCCGGGCGGGCCAGCCAGATCCGGGAATTCCAGGATCTCGTGGAGGCCTTTCACCGGCGCGGCCTGGCGGTGCTGCTCGACGTCGTCTACAACCACGCCGGCGTGCCGGTGCACCTGATGCAGATCGACCGCCTCTATTATTTTGAGCAGGACCGGACGGGCAACCTCGCCAACTGGAGCGGCTGCGGCAATGATTTCCGGGCGCGGGCCGCGATGGCCCGCCGGCTGATCATCGACAGCCTCATCCACCTTGTCGAAGTCTACGGAGTCGACGGATTCCGGTTTGACCTGGGCGAACTGCTCGGAGTGGATGTCCTGCGCGAGATCGAGACGGCGCTAAAGCGGGTGAAGCCCGACGTGGTGCTGATTGCCGAGCCCTGGAGCTTTCGCGGAAACATCGCGCGCGACCTGCGGTCCACGGGCTTCGCCTCGTGGAACGACGGTTATCGCGACTTCCTCCATCAATACGTCAGCGGGCGCGGCACGCCCGAGCGATACGCGTATTTCGTCAAGGGCTCGCCGGATTTTCTCGCGGCGTGGCCCGCGCAGACGGTCAACTACACCGAATCGCATGACGACAGGACCTGGATCGACGGGATCACCGAGAACGCCGGCGGCGACGGGCAGAATCCGACGCTGAACGACTGCCGGCGCACGCATCTGATGTGCGCGATCCTCATGGCGTCGATCGGGGTGCCGATGGTCGCGGCCGGGCAGGATTTCCTGCACTCGAAGGGCGGGGCCTCGAACACGTATCAGAGGGGCGACCTCAACGCCCTCGATTACCGCAGAATGTACCGGTTTCCCGCCACGCACGCCTATTTTGCCGACTGGATCGCATTCCGGCGCAGCGGGCGCGGGCGGCTGTTCCGCCAGTTCTCCCGGCCGGGCGACGGATTCTTCCGATTCTGCTTTGCCGCGAAGTCGACCGCGGCGGCGACGGTTTTCAACGCAGACGGCAGCCAGGGCAGCCTGCGGTTGCTTTTCGCCGTCAATCCGACGCTCCAGGATGCCGAGATCCCCGTGGGTGACGCCGCGCATGGCGGCTGGCGGCAGCTGGCGGATCACGAGCGCTTCTTCAAGGCTGGCGACCGCGAACCCGCGCGGCCGGTCGAAGAGGCATTGTTCATGCCGGCGCTCAGCTGCGGATTGTGGATGGCGGAATGAGCGTTGGCGAATCAAGGGTTCCCTCCGCCGGCGGCGGCCGGGGAACGGCGCCGGAGCAGCGGCGTCCTTCGGGCGGGGGCCCGTGCGCCCGGGACCGCAGAATGCTCATCGCTCTTGCCAAAGCCGGAACGGTCCTCTTGATTCTCCGAGTTTGGCGGCTGTGCGCCGCATGTTTACCTGAACCAGCACACTACATCAACCATCAGAAACGGAGAACATCATGGCAGTTAAAGTCGCAATCAACGGTTTTGGCCGCATCGGCCGCCTCGTCTTTCGCGCCCTCGTGGAGCAGGGCCTCCTCGGCACGACTTTCGATGTGGTCGCCGTCGGCGATATCGTGCCGGCAAACAACCTCGCCTACCTGCTCAAGTACGACTCCGCCCAGGGTCGTTTCAATGGGACCGTCGGCTCCAGGAAGTCGGCTGCCGACAAGCCGGAGGACGATATTCTGATCGTCAACGGCAAGGAGATCCTGGTGGTCAGCGCCAAGACCCCGGCCGAGCTCCCGTGGGCCAAACTGGGCGTGCAGATTGTCATCGAGTCGACCGGTCTCTTCACGGACGCGGCCAAGGACAATCCGAAGTCCTCTTACGGGCACCTCGCGGCGGGCGCGAAGAAGGTCATCATCTCCGCTCCGGCCAAGAATGAGGACATCACGGTGGTGATGGGCGTCAACGACGGGAAATACGATCCCGCCAGGCACAACATCATTTCCAACGCCTCCTGCACCACGAACTGCCTCGCGCCACTCGTGCATGTGCTGCTCACGGAGGGATTCGGCCTCAGCGAAGGACTCATGACCACGGTGCATGCCTACACGGCCACCCAGAAGACGGTCGACGGCCCGTCGAAGAAGGACTGGAAGGGCGGGCGCACCGCGGCGCAGAATATCATCCCATCATCCACCGGCGCCGCAAAGGCGGTCGGGCTCGTCATCCCGGAGGTCAAGGGCAAGCTCACCGGCATGTCCCTGCGCGTTCCGGTCGCGACGGTCTCCGTGGTCGACCTGACGTTCAAGACGGTCAAGGATACCTCGCTTGCCGAGATCAAGGCGGCGCTCAAGAAAGCCAGCGAGACCTACCTCAAGGGCATCCTCGACTACACGGAAGACGAGGTGGTTTCCAGCGACTTCATCCACTGCAAGTCATCATCGATCTTCGATGCCGGCTCCTCCATCGAGCTGAACAAGAACTTCTTCAAGCTCATCAGCTGGTACGACAACGAGTGGGGTTACAGCAACCGCTGCGTCGATCTGCTCAAGAAGATCGCCGGCGCGCTGTAATAATAACCCTGAAAGGCTGAAACCCTGAAAGGCTGAAAACGGAAGAGCGCCTGCGCTTGCCCGGTTTCAGTCCTTTCTGTTTTTTGGCCCCTGCTTCGGTCCTCAACGATCTGCTTTCGGTCTTCCGCCTACTGCTCGCCGCTTTCAGCGTTTCCGCTTTTTAGCTTTCACCCTTTCAGCTTTTCAGCCTTTCCTCCCATGCCCGCCTACAAGACCATCCGCGATATCGATGTTGCCGGCCGACGCGTCCTCATGCGCGTCGACTTCAATGTCCCGCAGGACAAGACCAGCGGCGCCATCACCAACCCCCAGCGCATCGTGGCCGCGCTGCCGACAATCAAGTATGCGCTGGACCACGGCGCGTCCGTCGTGCTCATGTCCCACCTCGGCCGTCCGGACGGCAGGGTGATTGCAAAGTTCAGCCTCCAGCCGGTCGCCGCGAAGCTGCAGGAGTTGCTCGGCCGCCCCGTCACGTTCCTGCCTGACTGCGTTGGGCCGGAGGTGGAGAAGGCGTGCGCACCGGGCGCATTGAAGCCGGGCGACGTGGTGCTTCTCGATAATCTCCGCTTCCACATCGAGGAGGAGGGGAAGATCAAGAACGAGGACGGCACCTCGGTGAAGGCCGACCCCAAGGCGGTCGAGGCGTTTCGCGCCAGCCTGTCGAAGCTCGGCGATGTCTACGTGAACGACGCTTTCGGGACCGCGCACCGGGCGCACTCGTCGATGGTCGGCGTGAAGCTTCCGCAGAAAGTGGCCGGATTCCTCATGGAGGCCGAGCTCAAGGCGTTCGCGGCGGTGATCGAAAACCCGAGGCGGCCGCTTCTGGCGATCCTGGGCGGGGCGAAGATCGCGGACAAGATTCCGCTGATCAACAACCTCCTTGAAAAGGCCGACGAGATCATTATCGGCGGCGGCATGGCCTTCACCTTCAAGAAGGAACTCGAAGGCATGTCGATCGGCGACAGCCTCTTCGATCCCGAAGGCGCCAAAATCGCGAAGGACCTTTTCGCGAAAGCCGCGGCCCGGGGGGTCAAGATCACCCTCCCGGTGGATTTCCTTTGCGGGGACAAATTCGACCCCAACGCCAACACGATGCTCGTCACTGACCAGCAGGGGATTCCCGCCGGCTGGATGGGCCTCGACGCCGGCCCGAAATCCATCGAGCTCTTTGCCGAGGTCATCGGCCGCGCGCGGACCATTGTTTGGAACGGGCCGTCCGGCGTGTTCGAGTTTGAGAAGTTCGCCGGCTCGACGAAGGCGATGGCCGGTGAGATTGCCCGGGCGACCGCGGCCGGGGCGATCACCGTGGTCGGCGGCGGCGACACGGCCACGGCGGCCAAGAAATTCAAGGTCGTCGACAAGGTCACGCACTGCTCCACCGGAGGCGGCGCCAGCCTCGAGTTCCTCGAGGGGAAGGTGCTCCCCGGCGTTGCGGCGCTCGACCCGGCATGAAACGGCGGCCCCGCCCTTGGGGCGCCTGCAGAAGCGAGCTTGCCCGCAATTTGAATGGGGCGCAGTCTCAAGCCGGCTCCCGAAGCGGCGCAAGACGGCGCTCTGCGGCTTTGCCCGGCAGGCTGAATCCCGCAGCATAACCCTCACGCGACACCCCCCGATCCCACGACCTCAAATGACCTCGACCCCAGCGCTCTCCATGCCGCCCATGCTTCTCCGCAAGAAGCTCATCGCCGGCAACTGGAAGATGAACAAAACCTCCGCCGATGCGGTGACCCTTGTGCAGGGAATTGTCACGGCCGTCGGCAAGGAGCACGAAGTCGAAGTGGTGGTTTGCCCGCCATTCACCGCCCTGGAGAGCGTCGCCCGCGTCATCGAGGGCTCGGGCATCAAGCTGGGGGCGCAGAACATGTATTTCGAACCGGCCGGCGCCTACACGGGTGAGATCTCCGCGGGCATGCTCCGCGCACTCTTCACCAGCTACGTCATCCTGGGCCACAGTGAACGCCGGACCTGTTTCCAGGAGACGGATGCCGTGATCAACAAGAAGGTGCTCGCGGCGCTCAAGAGCCAGCTCAAGCCGATCCTGTGCGTCGGCGAAACGCTGCAGGAGCGTGAATCCGGGGCAACCCTCCAGGTGGTGAAGACCCAGGTCCAAAAATGCCTCGAAGGCGTGACCCAGGAACAGGCCGCCGCGATCGTCCTCGCCTACGAACCCGTCTGGGCGATCGGCACGGGGAAGGTGGCCACAACGGAGCAGGCGCAGGAAGTCCACGCTTTCATCCGGGGCCTGCTCACCGACCTTTTCGGCAAGCCCGTGGCCCGGCGGATCCGGATCCTTTATGGCGGCTCGATGAAGCCCGCGAACGCGCCGGAATTGCTCGCCGAAAGGGACATCGATGGCGGCCTCATCGGCGGCGCGTCGCTCGAGGCCCGCTCGTTCCTGGAACTCATCAACGCCGCCGCCGCGGTGAGATAGGTCCGTGCGCGAAAGGAGCCCGTTGCGCATGGGGGTCCAGCGCCGCGGGGGGCGCACGATCGCACTCCGCGAACAGGGCCTTCGGTGCCGCAAGGGCCGTGGCGGCGCCGAAGGCCGGTTTGCCCTCGTGATGACGGTGGAGATTCGCGGCGGGCATGCGGCAGTCCGCGCGATTCCATCCTTTGGAATTCGGGCATGGCCAAAACGCCGGAAGTGAGACCGGGCAACCGCCTCAATCCCCCTGTATCCGGGGACGCTCCTGTGTCGTCATGGAGATCAGCAAAGAATGGACGAGAAACAAAATGCCTCGACCGGAGTCTTGAAAGAAACGCCATGAGAACCACGATCACAGCCACTGCTTTGATCCTGGGCACGATGCTGACCGGTTGCGTCGGCACCGGCCCAAACACCCAACAGGGCGCCGTCGCTGGCGGCGCTCTCGGCGCCCTCGCAGGGGCCATTATTGGCAACAACAGCGGCAGCCACAACGGAGCGGCCGGCGCTCTTGTCGGCGCCCTGGCCGGGGCCATTGCCGGAGGCACCCTGGGCAATGCCGCTGACAACCAGAACGGCACGATCTATGGACGGGCCATGGCCGCCCCGCCAGCTGCACCTGCCGCGGCCGCGGCGGTCGGCGTCGTTCCCGCCCAGCCTTCGCCTGCGGCCGTGTGGGTTCCCGGATATTGGAACTGGAACGGCTACCAATATAACTGGATCCCCGGATTCTGGGCCGTTCCGCCGGTCGGATTTCACGTTTATGTGGCAGGCGAGTGGGTATTCCGCCACGGCGGCTACTACTATCGCCGCCCGTACTGGCGGTAAGCTGGCATTCGCTGCGATCTGCCGGTGAAGCCCGGCATCTTGGTCCAAATGGAGCGCGACGCTCACGCCGTTCGCGCACCGCGGTGCTGGCGTTGATGGTGCCGGGGTGGACGCGGAGAACCGCCTTCCCGGCCGGCGCGAGCGTCTTCGAGTGGTCTAAAAAGCCCCGATCCGTCGGTGCGCCCACTCTGGCGTGCTGTCCCCGTTGAAACATTGGATGGCTCCACCCGGCGCTGCTGTCATTGATCCGCCCCTACGACAGCCCTTGCGCGACATTCCCTTCTGCGACTTTCGCGACGAAATGTGAATTCGCCACCGCCCGAAAAATTGACACCATTTCAAGCAGCGCACGTCATCTACTGATCCAGAAGCGACACCAACATGAAGACCCGTGTTCCCTCCACCCTTCGCGAAACATCGAAAAACGTCCGACAATTCTCACCGCGAGTCTTTGCCCTATGGCCGCTGGGTGTCGCGGGTCTGTTCGCGGCGATCTGCATGTTCGCGGTCAGCTCCTCCGCCCAAACGGAGGGTCCGCCGGCGGGAGGGCCGCGCAGCGCCGACGCCGATGGCAATCCGGGTGGCTGGCGCGGCAATTTCAACCGCGAAGACATGCAGGCGCGGATGCTGTCCAACCTGCGAAGCCAGTTTGACGTTGCCGATGATGCCGAGTGGAAGCTTATCTCGGAGCGGATCACCAAGGTAATGGAGCTCCGGCGCACCGTAGCCGGAGGCGGGTTTGGCCTGTTGATGTTTCGTGGCGGCAACCAGGGCAATCGCCCGGCCACCACCGTCAACCCCGAAGCAGACGCCCTCCGCGGCGCCCTGGAGGACAAGCTGCCCGATGCCGAAATCAAGGCCCGTCTGGAGCGCCTGAGGCTGGCCCGCAAACAATCCGAGGCCCGGCTCGACCAGGCGCGCGAGGATTTGCGCGCGGTTCTGACCGTCCGCCAGGAAGCGGTGGCGGTGCTTGTGGGACTTCTGCAATGAATGCCACCGACTCCGAATCCGCCGGGATCAATGGATCCGGGAATACCCTGCCCGAACTGCTCGAGGCAATGGTTGCGGAGCGGCAATTGACACCGGCGGACGCCCGGACGTTCCTCGCGCAAAAACGGGCGGAAGAACCGATCACCGAGGAGCGCGTGCTGCGCTGGCTGGCGGGCGAGTATTGCCTCGGCTTCGCGACCCTCGACGAACTGGAGCCGGACAGGCAGGTCCTCCCCCTTTTTCCCGCGCGCCTGCTCCTGCGCGACGAACTGCTCCCCTTTCGGCGCGCCGGTCCACAGATCGAAGTGGCCACCAGCCGCCTTTTCGCGACCCAGGGCCTGGACGGATTGAAGGCCATCACCGGTCTGCGTCTCCAGCCGGTGCTCGCACCCACTGAAGCCATCCGGAGGGAGCTGAAGAGACGGCTGGGCGTCGGCGCCGACACGATCGACACCCTTGAGGAGGAGAGCGGCCTCCAGGTCGTCGACGACCGCGACGGAGTCGGCGACACGAATCTCGACGAGGCTGCCGAGGACGCCTCGATCATCCGCTTCGTCAATCAGGTGTTGAAAGATGCGATCGATCTGCGGGCGTCGGACATCCATCTCGAACCGTTCGAGGACGAACTGCGGATTCGCTACCGCATCGACGGCATGTTGCAGGAAGTTCCTGTGCCGGCGCAAGTGAAACGCTTTCAGCCGGCCATCGGCGCGCGGGTGAAGATCCTCAGCCATCTCAACATCGCCGAGAAACGCCTGCCCCAGGACGGTCGCATCAAGGTGCGGATCGACGACGCGGAGGTCGACATCCGGGTTTCCGTCATCCCGATGCTCCACGGCGAGGCGGTGGTGATGCGGCTTTTGCGCCAGAACGCCGCCCTGCGCGGCGTCAGGGAACTGGACATGGGGCCGCGCGAATTTGGGTGCCTCCAGCGGGTTCTCCAACTGCCCCATGGGATCGTCCTGGTCACAGGCCCGACCGGCAGCGGCAAGACATCGACCCTCTACACCGCCCTGCATGAGATCAACGATTCGGAGCGCAAGATCATCACCATCGAAGATCCGATCGAATATCAGCTCAAGGGCGTCAACCAGATCCAGGTCAATGAGAAATCCGGGCTGACGTTTGCACGCGGGCTGCGGTCGATCCTCCGGCACGACCCCGACGTGATTCTGATCGGGGAAATCCGCGACCACGAAACGGCGCAGATCGCCGTGCAGGCATCGCTGACCGGTCACCTGGTGTTTTCCACCCTGCACACGAACGACGCTGCCGGAGCCGTCACGCGCCTCGTCGACATGGGCGTGGAGCCCTACCTTGTGGCCTCCTCGATCGAGGCGGTGCTCGCCCAGCGCCTTGTCCGGCTCCTGTGTCCGCACTGCAAGGCTGTCGATGATTCTCTGCTGGCGCGCTCCTACAAGACGAGGATCGGAATCCCGGAGGGGACCACCGTCTACCGCGCCGTGGGCTGCCGCGAATGCCGCCAGACCGGTTACCACGGCCGCCACGCCATATTTGAGTGGATGGACACAAATGCGGAAATCCGCGGGATGATCCTGCTCAACGCCTCGACGGATGCGATCCGCAACGCCGCCCGCCGCGCGGGAATGACCACGCTGGCAGACGACGGCTGCCGCCTCGTGCAGGCCGGGGTCACGACCATCGAAGAGGTCCTGAGCGTCACGACGGTGAACGAAGAAGTCCCGTTGGCACCGGCGGCGACCCACCGCGAACCGGACGGGAATCCGGCCCCCGCGCCGCGGGCGCGAACCGCCCCCTGAGACTGATCATGCCCATGTCCCGTTTCTCCTACAAGGCGATGCAGCGCGACGGTGTCCTCACCGAGGGGGTGCTGGACGCGGGCAACCGGCATGAGGCGATGCGCCAGGTCGAGCACCTTGGGCTCAAGCCGATCCGGCTCACGGAGGCAGCCAACGGCGTCGGGCGAAATGAACCGGCGGGTCCCGTCGCGCCCGGGCCAGCGCCAGCCATCGCCGGCCGCGCGGGGTCCGCGACGGCGAACGGGGCCGGCGGCCACCACCCGCTGGCGTCCCTGCAAAGCGCGCTGGGATTGAAGGAGAAGATTTCCGCCCGGGTCCTGGAGAACTTCACCCGGCTGCTTTCGAGCCTGCTGGCTGCCGGCGTGCCGTTCAGCCGGGCGCTGAGCATTCTCCACCGGGAGGCCACGGTGCCCGCCGCGAAAGCCAAATGGAAGGAGATCCACGATCTGGTGATCGACGGGATGTCCCTGTCCGACGCGATGGCCCGCTCGCCCGAAACATTTCCCCGGGTTTATGTGGCGATGGTCGAGGCGGGCGAGACCGGCGGTTTTCTCGACGTCGTGCTCGCGCAGATCGCCGATTTTCAGGCGAGGGAAAAGGACATCAAATCGAAGGTGGTGAGCGCACTGACGTATCCCCTCATCCTCCTGGTGCTCGCGGTGGGCGTGTTGATCTTCCTGATGGTCTTTTTCATCCCGCGCTTCCAGCTCATCTTCAAGAGCTTCAACGCCGACCTGCCTCTGCTCACCCAGCTCATCGTCCAGATGAGCCAGGCCGTGCGCGATTATGGACTGTACGTCGGGGGGGCCGCGCTGGTGGCCGTCCTTTCCCTGCGCAGCTGGTTCAAGTCCGCGGGCGGCCACCGGGCATGGGAAGGGCTGGTCCTGCGGCTGCCCGCGGTGGGACCGCTGCTGGCGCAGTTCGCGATGGCGCGCTTCACCCGCATGCTCGGCACGCTGCTCGGAGCGGGCGTGCCCCTGATCAGCGCCCTCAACGTGGCGCGGCGATCAATCGGCAATCAGATCCTGGTCGACGCTGTTTCCGAGTCCATCGATCGCGTCAAGGAGGGCAAGGCGCTCGGCACCAGCCTCGCGAAGAACCATACCCTGTTTCCCAGCGCCGTCACCGAAATGATCTCCGTCGCGGAGGAGAGCGGGCGGCTCGATGCCGAACTGCTGCGGATTGCGAATGTGACCGAGGGGGATCTCGAACGGGAGCTGAAAACGGCCGTCTCGCTCGTTGAACCGCTGATGCTGTTCCTCATCGCCGGGCTCATCGGCACCATCTTCATCGGCATGGTCTACCCCATCTTTTCGCTCACCGACCACATCAAATGACTCTCCCATGAACCATCAGTCCCGACACCCCCGGCTGTCATCTTCGCGCGGTTTCACGCTCATCGAACTCATGCTGGTGCTGGTTATTCTCGGCATCCTTGCCAGCCTCGTGCTGCCCAAGTTCTCCGGTCGTGCGGAGCAAGCCAAGGAAACGGCCGCCGTGACGCAGATCGCCACGTTCAAGACCGCCCTCAGCGCCTACGAGGTGGACACCGGGAGTTATCCCCGGGAGCAGGATGGGTTGAGGGCGCTGGTTGTCCAACCCCCGGACGTCAGCGGCTGGCGCGGACCGTATTTGGAGAGCGACGTCCCGCTCGATCCTTGGGGACACCCGTACATCTACCAGTATCCGAGCAAACGTTATCCGAGCGGCTACGACATCATATCGATGGGGGCGGACGGACAGCTCGGAACCGCCGATGACATCTACAATGCTGGCATCACGGGCAGGTGACGGTGGCCGGGGGCGGACCCGGGGCTTCACGCTGATCGAGCTGATCGTCGTGATGCTGCTGCTTGGGATCGCCGCCGCGCTGGTGGCGCCGCACCTCTCGCCGTTCTTCCGGGGGCGGGTCTTGAACTCGGAGGCGAGGCGCCTGCTCGCGTTGACGCGCTACGGCCAGACCCGGGCCGTGGCCGAGGGCGTGCCGGTGCTGCTCTGGATCGATGCGAAACAATCGTCCTACGGCTTGACCACCCAATCGGCATCAGGCGAACAGGACGACCGGGCTTCGCGGTTTACGGTCGATTCCACGCTGACGATCGAAGTGTTCCTGCCGGACCCTCTGCTGGTGTCGGAGGACAACGACGAAAGACTGGGCGTGCCCGACGGCCTGCCGGCCATCCGCTTCATGCCCGACGGGTTTTTCGACGAGGCCAGCGTCGACAAGATCGTGATCCGCCAGGGCGCCGAAGGGGCGCTCGAACTGGTGCCGACGGCGAACCGCCTTGGATATGAGATTCTCCCCGCAAAATCGAGCTGATGCCATCCGCCCCCATCGCGGCGGGCGCGTCTCCCGATCGACGGCAGCGTCTGGCGCGCGCAGTTGTGGCACGGGCATCTTGCCCGTGGACGCGCGCCAGGCAACATGGGCAAGATGCCCATGCCACTCGCGCCACCGTCAATCGGCAGATGCACCCCATCGCGGCGGATTCACCCTGGCGGAAGTGCTGGCGGCGCTCCTCCTGATGGCAATCGTCATTCCGGTCGCCCTCGAGGGCATGAGCATTGTCAGCCGGGCGGCGGTGCTGGGTCAGCGCAAAGTGACGGCGATGCGCGTCGCCGAGCGTGTGCTGGACGAACAGCTGTTACTGCTGAGCCAGGGCCAGGTGGTCGAGAATTCGGCCAGCGGTGTCGAAAACGACGGAGGCACCGGTTATCCGTGGACCCTGGAATCGAAGACATGGTCGCAGGATGCGATGACCCAGCTGACGGTGCGGGTCACCTTCACGGTGCGGGGAACCCAATTCGAGATGAAGGCGAGCACCTTGTTCGATCCCACCGCCGCAACGCCCGGCACCCCCGGCAAGCCGCCGGTCACCGCGGGCGCATTCTGATGCAACCACCCCCCGGCATCCCCCGCGCCAACCGCGGCTTCACGCTTCTGGAACTCCTGATCGCCACCGGGGTGGCGGCGATCGTGCTGCTCGTGATCAACGGGACCTATTTCGGCGCGCTGCGGCTGTACAATGCCACCAATGAGCGGACTGACGCGACCTTGGTGCTCGAGCGCGCCCTGGGGCTGGTCCGGCGCGATCTCGGGGGGCTGATGCTGCCTGCCGGCACGGCGGCGGCGCCCGCCGGCACATTCTCAGGACAGTTCCAGGACACGCCCACCAACACGCTGACACAGGAATTCGCCGCCGCGCGGGTGAGCCCGGATATCTATACCACGTCCGGCACGATCGACGGATGGAGTCCTTTCTCCGAGGTGCAGGTCGTCGCCTACTTTCTTGCACCGGCGAATGACGGCACCAACAACAAGAATCTGGTCCGCGCCGTGACGCAAAACCTGCTTCCCGCCCAGACGCCCACCACAAACGAACAGGTCTTGCTCACCGGAGTCACGGACGCCCAATTTGACTATTTCGACGGCGCCGAATGGACTGACACCTGGGATTCCACCGTCACATCCACGCTGCCGATGGCCATCCGGTTCAGACTGTCGCTCGCCAATCGCGACTCCAGCCAGTCCCCGCCGCAGCCCGTTGAGTTGGTGGTGCCGGTCCTCGTCACCACGAAGGCCAGCCAGGCGGCGGCCCTGGAGCAAGCCCCCGGAGGTTTCGGATCATGACGCGGGCGGCGCCCACATTTCCGGATCCGTTCCGACGGCAACGCGGGTCGGTGCTCATCATCGTGCTCTGGATCTGCCTCGGGTTGGTGGTGCTCGTTTTTTATTTCGCCGACGCGACCAACTCGGAGCTCCAGGCGGCGGCCAACCGCGTGGGCGAGACCGAGGCCCGGCAGGCAGTCGCCGCCGGGACGCGTTACGCGGCCTATATTCTGAACAACTATGCGATTGACGGCGTGGTGCCCGACAGCGGCGTTGCGCCCGAACCGACGGCCGATTACTATTCCGAAGCCCTGCAAGTCGGCGACGATTCCGGCGATCCGCAATTCTGGTTCATCGGTCGCGATGCCAACAACCCACCCACCACAACGCCCGTGTTCTCTCTGGTGGACGAGGCGTCCAAGCTCAATCTCAATGCCGCGACGACCACGATGCTCACCGCGCTGCCGATGACCAACATGACATCCGACTTTGCCGCGGCGATCGTGAGCTGGCGCACCCGGCAGTCGCAAGCCGGCGGCGGCGTGCTCAACAGCGCCTACTCGACGCTGAATCCGCCGCGGCTCAACAAGGGGGCGCCGTTCGAATCCGTCGGCGAGCTCCGGCTCGTTTATGGCGCGACGCTCGATCTCCTGTTCGGGGAAGACACCAATCTGAACGGCGCCCTGGATCCCAATGAGGACGACGGCGACCAGTCCCCGCCCCACGACAACCAGGACGGACAGTTGCAGCCCGGGATGTTCGAGTACGTCACCGTCTTCAGCAGCCAGCCGACGGCCACCCGCACCGGCGGCGCGCGCCTGAACATCACCAATATCAGGCCGACGCCGCGGAATCCCCAGAGCCTTGCGCCCTTGCGCGCCCTGTTGATCAGGAAGGGAATCAGCGCGGAGCGCGTGGCGGCGATTGTCCGCAACATCGCCACCGGCACCGGCGCCTTCACCAGCGTTGCGGACTTCATGCTGGCGAGCGGGATGACGGAGGGTGAATTCGCCCTCATCCACACGTCCATCATGGATTCCTCGTCGGCGGGCCTGGTCAATGTCAACACCGCCAGCGAGACCGTGCTCGCATGCATTCCCGGAATTGGCGTGAACAACGCGGCCGGCCTCGTGAACTACCGCCTGGCCAATCCGACAGAGCTCACGTCGCTCGTGTGGATCACCCATGTGCTCAGTCCCGGCGCCATCCGGCGCGCCGGCCCCTTTATCACGGACCAGTCGTATCAGTTTTCCGCAGACATCGCTGCGGTGGGGCGTTCGGGCCGCGGCTATCACCGGGAGCGGGTGGTTTTTGACACCACCCTGGGCACGCCGCGAATCATCTACCGCCAGGACTTGAGTTCCTATGGCTGGGCGCTGGGCACGCAGGTCCGGAAAAACCTCAAGGCTGCCAAACCATGATCTGGAAAACAAATAGCCGGCCGAACTCTGTGCTCGGGCTGATCCTCGGCGATGGCCAGTTGCGGGCGGTTCAGGTGGCGCGGTCCAAAGCGGCGACCAAGGTCGTCAATTCCGTTTCGGCGGCCCTTTCGCTCGATCTCCTCCATCCGGAGCCCGAGTTGGTCGGCCGGGAGATCCGGCGGCATCTCGATGCCGCGAAGATCCACGAACATGCCTGTGTGGCGGCGGTGCCGGCGGGCTGGATCATGAGCCGGAACACGAAAGTCCCGGCGCTTTCGCCTGAGGACATGGAGAGTTTCCTGAGGCTCGAGGCCGAGAAGGGCTTCCCCTTCGACGCGGCGCAGTTGCAGATCGCACGTTCAATTTATCGTTCCGCCGGCGCGACCTACGTGACGCAACTCGCCGTGCGCAAGGACCGGCTGGAGCATCTGGCGGCGGTGATCAAGGCGGCCCGCATGAAACCGGTGAGCCTCCCGCTTGGACTTGCCGGGGTTCCTGGCGTCGTTGCACCCCCCGGGAAAGGGCGCATCACGGTGGCAGCCGAAGCCACCGGGGTGACACTTCTGGTTTCTTCCGGCGGAGCGATTGTGGCGTTCCGCACCTGCGAGGCGACAATCGAAACCGCCGCGGGAGAGAACCGGATCGACGGCAGCGCCGTGTCACGGGAACTGCGCGTCACCTTCGAACAGGTGCCGGCGGACTTGCGCGGCGGTCTGCGAGAACTCTGCCTGTTGGGCGACGCCAGGATGGCGGACCAACTGGCCGGAAGCCTCCGGGAATGGCCGGCCACCGTGGGCCTGGCGGTCGAGGCCGGCGGACTGCCCGGCGATGGTCTCTCCGATCAGATCGCGGAAGGCATTGCCAACGACTGGCTGGCGCCGGCGGGCACCGCCGTGGAGTTTCTGCCGCCGCGCGCGGGCCGCTGGTCGTCGCTGATGGCGCGTTACAACTCGAAGCGCCTCGCCACGGCCGGATTGGCAGTGGGCGGCGCTGTCGTGCTGGCCTTCGCGGCCTTCGGATTGCAGGGAATCCGGCTTCAGATGCTTCGATCCGAATGGCGCGGAATGGAGGCGCAGGTCGCCGCTCTGACGGCGATCCAGGACCGCATCCGGGATTATCGGCCGTGGTATGACCGCTCGTTTCCTGATCTTCGCATCCTGGCGCGCGTCACCCAGTGCTTCCCGGACAACGGCAGCGTCACCGCAAGGTCCTTCGATATTCACCACGTGGCAAATATCACCACCGTCAACATCACCGGCACGGCCCGGGACGACCGGGCGTTGTTGCGAACGCAGGATCAATTGCGGAAAGCCAGGGAGATCCAGGGACTGAAGGTCGAATCCATCAGCGGAAAGACCCCGGCCCAGTTTACGCTCACGTTCCGCTGGATTGGAGGCTCGGGATCATGATGGCGAACCTGCCCCCGCGACAACGTTGGCTCATCCTGCTCATCGGGGCGCTCCTGATTTTGCTGGGCCTCGACTGGATTGTTTTCACTCCCCTCATCAACCTCTGGCAGTCCCGCTCGGCTGAAATCCGGGAGTTGAAAGCATCCGTGTCGAGCGGCCGCAGCCTCATTGCGCGCGACGCGCACCTGCGGCAAGTCTGGGCCGGGATCGAGTCGGGCGCGCTGCCCAGGGACCCGGCGCAATCCGAATATGAGGTGCTGTCGGCGTTCGAAAGCTGCGGCCGGACGAGCTCGATCGAACTGGGATCGATCACGCCTCTCTGGAAGCACGGCGCGACCGACGCCTGTTCTTTGCTGGAGTGCCGGCTGGACGCCACCGGCACGCTGCCGGCGCTGACCCGGTTCTTGTATGAGCTGGAAGGATCGCCGCTGGCGCTGCATGCCGAGTCCGTCGAATTGGTCTCCCGGGACGAGACCGGTCAGCGCCTCACGCTCAGCCTTACGGTTACCGGTCTGAGGCTGGCTCCGCTGGAGGGCAAACCATGAAACCGTTGACAGTTTTCGCCAAAGCCAGGCGCGAAGGCCGCAGTTTTGTCGGCGGCGGTGGGAAACCCGCCGGGGCGGTGGCCCGGGTCTTTTATGGAGCTGCGACGCCCTTGTCGCGGACCTGCGAACCCGCCGCGACGGGGGCGTCGCGCCTCCAGCGCAAACGGTGTCTACCGGGGCCGGTTCTGCCGGGCTCCCATCGCTGGTTGATCGCTGTCCTGGCCGCGGCCATTCTCCTCGGCCGAAGTCTCGCTGCCGGCGCCGATCCGCCGGCACCGCCGCCCGCGCCGGCCGCGGCGGGATCCACCGCCGGCTTTGCCGCATTTCGATCGATCGGAGACTGGAATATCTTCGATTCCAGCCGGGTCGGGCGAACCATCAACGAGCCGGCGCCGCCGGCCGGCGACACGATTTCACTCGTCGGAACAATGCAGTACGCGAAAGGACTGCTGGCCTTTTTCGACAGTCCCGACGCCAACTATCGCAAAACGCTCCGCGTCGGAGAGGCAATCGCCCGATTCACGGTGGTGCGCATCATGGCCGACGGCGTCGAACTCGCGCAGGACGCGAAGCAGTTGTCGCTGACGGTCGGCCAGCAACTGCACCGTCCGGAGGGCGGAGACTGGACGGTGACCGGCGCCTCCCGGGTTGAACGGGTTCCCGCCGCCAACGGCGCGCCGGCGATTCCGGCCGACGCCTCGGATGTTCTCAGGCGATTGATGGAGCAACGGCAGAAACAATTGAAACAATGAAGACAAAACTGCTCATTTCCATTCTGTGGCTTGGACTCGCCACGCTCCCCGCCAGTGGCCGGGCCCAGCCGGCTCCGGAGTCGTCCGCAACGGATGCCGCCGCGCCTGCCGCGGGCACCGGTTCATTGGCAAATCCGGAGCCCGGACTGCGGTTCAACTTTCGCGGCGCGCCCATCGAGACGGTGTTGAACTACCTGAGCGACGCCGCCGGATTTGTCATCGTGCTCGAAACCCCGGTCAGCGGCACGGTGGACATGTGGAGCGCCCAGCCGGTCTCCAAGGAGGAAGCCGTGCAGTTGCTCAATGTCATGCTGAACAAGAACGGCTACTGCGCGACAATCCGGGGCCGGAACTTGATCGTGGCCTCGAAGGATGACGCCAAGAAACAGAACATACCGATTCACACCGGGAACGACCCCGAGGAGATTCCGATGACCGCGGACATGGTGATGCAGATCATCCCGCTGCGCCGCATTGATGCGACGCAGGCGGCAAAAGATCTCGGCGCCTTGATCCCGGGCTCGGCAACGTTCACGGCCAACCAGGACAGCAATTCACTCGTGGTGACGGATACGGAGATGAACATCCACCACATCGTGGAAATCGTGTCGGCACTCGACCGGTCGGTCGAGACCGTCTCCACCACCCGGGTTTTCCAGCTGAAGAATGCGGATCCGATCGAGATGGCGCAATTGATCACGAATCTGTACGGGACCTCCACGCCGGCCGCCGGCAATGTCGGGCAATTCCGTGGGGGGCCGGGCGGCTTCTTTGGCGGGGGCTTTTTCGGCAGCGGTTTCGGGGGCGGGGTTGCCGGTGGCGGCGCTGGCGGTGCCGGCCAGGGTGGGGGAGCCTTCCGCGGCGGCGGGGCGGGCCCGGTTGGAGCGGGAACCCGCACCGGCGCCACCAGCGGTCGAAACACCCCCGTTGTGGCGGTCGCAGATCCGCGGACCTTCTCGATCGTTGTCAGTGCCTCGAAGGATCAGATGCCGGACATCGCCGAGATGGTGGCCCGGTTGGATTACAGTTCAGCCCGCAAACAGAAGGCCTTTATCATCACTTTGCAGAACGCGGATGTGCAGCAGGTGCAAACGGTGCTGCAAAACCTCTTCCAGAGCAGCGTCTCCCGGACCTCGATCACGACGCAGGCTGATCCGTTGAGCTCGCGCGCCACCACCAACGCCCAGCCGACAAATTCCGCCCCGGTTCTCACTCTGGGCAACAGTTCGTCGGCCGCCCGTTGAGACTCCATGAGGGGGCAGGTGCCCCCGCTCTTCACCATTTCAATTACATCGGTCCCGTTCAATCGGCCTCGCTATCAAAGACGGCCCGAAGACACGGTCTGAAAAACCACTCACATGACATCACAATTATTTCGATGGCGGATTCGCAGCCTGCTCTCCGCCGGCTTGATTCTTCTCGGCGCCAGCCAGGCAACGGCCCAACAGGCGACCGGCGCCCGCCCCGGCGGCACCGGTGGGGGGATCGGTGGCGGGATTGGTGGCGTCACCGGCGGCAGTGCGGCGGGCGGCAACGCCAGCGCCACCCGGCAATACACCAATTCAACCATGCTGGGCGATGCTCTGATCACCAGCGACATGGATTCGCGCAGCCTGATTGTCGTCACCGATGAACAGACCTTCGAAGTCATCAAGTCGATTGTCGCCGGACTCGACCAACCCCGGCCGCAGGTGCTGATCGACTGCGTCTTCGTCCAGGTCACCCATACCAACGAACTCGACCTCGGAACGGAGATGAACTATACGGGGCCCCTCGGCTTCGGCCTCAGTGGCGCGGGCACGGCGTTGAGCCAATTCGGCCTCGGCACCACCGTATATCCGCTCGCCACAACGACGGCCACCGGAACCACGCCCGCCGGAAACCCGGGTTTGATCTCGCAGGCCCCGGCGGTGGGCAGCACGCCCAGTCCCGCTTCGCCCAGCAGCAACGGCGCCTTCTATGCCATCACCGGCAAGAGCGTGAACGCGACGATCCGCGCCCTGGCCGCCAACAACAAGACGGAGGTCCTCTCCCGGCCCACGATTCTCACGCGCAGCAACCAGCAGGCGACGATCCTCGTCGGCGAACAGATACCGCTCGTCACCGGTTTTACGCCGATCGCCGTTGGCAACCAGACCACATTTGAGAACACCGTCGTGCAGACGGACATCGGCATCAGTCTCAAGGTGACGCCCTTCATCACGGCCGAGGGGAATGTGGAGATGATTCTGGATCCGGAGATCTCGTCGTTGAGCTCCGACACCGTCGCGATCGGCAACGGGGTGAATTCTCCCATCATCAACCTGATCTCGGCCGACACGGTTGTCGTGACTCCCAACAACCAGACTATCGTGATCGGCGGCCTCATGTCCACGCAGACGACCCAGGTGGAGAACAAAGTGCCCCTGCTGGGTGACATCCCGTTGCTGGGTTATGCGTTCAAATACAAGACGAAGAACAAGCAGAAGACCGAGCTCATCGTCTTCATGACGCCGCACATTGTGCGCAGTCCGGATGACCTGGCGCGTCTGGCCAGACAGGAGAACGGCCGGTTGGAGATGGCGCCGAAGGCGTTCGAGAAGAAAGAGCTCAACAACTACGTCCCGAGCCCGTAGCCTGAAGTCCCTCCCGGCGCGGCGGCTGCCCGACCCAACGTGGAGGGCGGACCTCCCGGCGAGCCCTGGGATTGCAGCCCGCATGAGCCTCGACCTCCTGCACGACCGGCGCTGGCGGCAATGGAACGGCGAGAAGCTCGACTTCAAGCAGAAGGAACCCGCGGCCGGCGCGACCGGAGTTTCCCCGTAGTCTTTGCCGTCCGCGAATCACGTCAGGCGGGTGGGGCGGGACTGTGGTTCGACATGCTCACCACCCCGAGCCTGTCGAGGGGTCAGCCCCGCCGCGATGACCAACCGCCGATCTTCGGCCGGGCTGGACCGCGGACCGCGGGATCTGCGGGCCGGCGGAATCAGGCGGATTCTTGGCGGCGGATGCGACGCGCGAACAAGAGGCCGGCCCCGACGAGCAGGCATGCCAGGATGCCACGCCATGGACCGGCCCTTCATTCGGAAATATTCAGTAGTGTTGTAGCAACTAATTGATCTCCCCTCGCAAAAGCTTGTCCGGCCTGCCCGCGTTGGGATATATTTCTGCGTCGTCTTTGGATCAATTGCGTCGACCCTTTCCAATGGAGAACATAGAGAATCAACGCTCCCCGGACAAACACCCGCCCGAGCCCGCGTCGGCTGATCCGGCGCCATTGCGGCCGGCTGATTTGATTGCGAGGCTTGGCATCGACGGACTTAACCGGAATGCCGACGGATATTACCGCAAGATCGGAGACTTTTCGCAGATCCACTGCAAACCGTTCGCCGCGTTCCACGAAAGCCAAAAAATCGGTTCTTCAGGAAATCGTGTGGGTTTGAGCTGATGGCAGATGGATGCTGAGATCGAGTTTGCCGCAGAAAAACAGGATGCGGACGCGGTAGTTGGCGAAGCGCCGGAAGCCGCGGGCGTCAGCCTTGATGGCTTGGATCCGAGAGTTGAAGCCCTCGGTCAAGGCATTGGTGATCGGATGCATGAAGTAGTTGAGCAGTCCGAGCAGATGATCCTTGAAGGTGAGAGCCACCTTCTTCAGCGGTTCGAGTTTGGATCGGCGGACGGTGCGGAACCAGCGGGTGAAGAAGTCCAGGCCACTGGCTTGGTCCGGTTGCGCCCAGAACTCGACGAAGGTCTCCTTGTGCGCCCATGCGCGAGCCGTCTTCAGATCCCGTTCACACAGCTCCTCAAAGCGCAGGGCTCGGTCGCCTGTGACCGCGGCTCCTTGCAGCCACAGGAATTTGGTGTCCTTGAGGCTTTGATCGCCCTCGGCCAGGAGCCGGCGGTGTTCCTCTTTGCGGACCTTGTCAACGGCTTCGTTGAGCAACTTGGACACATGAAACTTGTCGTGGACGATCTGCGCTTGCGGCGCTGCTTGGCGAGTTGCCGCCGCAAAATCGGCCCCCATGTCCATCGCCGCCGCCGCGATCTGCGAGCGTTGGGGCTCCGGCAGGCTTTCCCACAACGTCACCGCCTGCTCGGTATCCCGCCCCGCCACCACTTCCAGCACGCGTTGTCCCTTCAAGTCGGTCATCAACGACACGTAGTCTTGACCGCGACCAAAGCTCTTTTCATCCAACCCGACATAACGTACATGCTCCGTCGTGCGCCGCTGCAATCCCCGCGCGACCGCGCGTTCCAAGATCCGCTGCACGCTGTCCCAGTCCAAGCCAAGCAAATCGGCAGCCTGCGTCAGCGACCGGCTGGCCTCGATCACCTTCACGGCATGGGCTTCAAAGGCTGCGGTGAAGCGCGAACCCGCCTCCGCCCACGGGACCTTCACCTGCAAGGGGGGGATCTCAAAGGGTCATGTTTTGTAGATTGTAGTTGACGCGGTCAATATGGCTTTGGAGGATGGAAGGGTCATGCCGGAGGGGATCTGACAGGGTCATGTTTTGTGGGCGTGTTGCCCAAATCATCTAGATAATTGAACATTCTGTTAGCTGTTCCGTCTGACATTGGTAAGATGATGGGACGACACGAGGGACAGAAGGAGTTGTTCAGCTACGAGGTCGATCTTGATCGCCGCGTGCGAGCGGATCACCCGCTGCGGGCCATCCGAGCGGCAGTCGACTTCAGTTTCGTGCGCCAGGAAGTCGCCGACTGCTACGGCTACAATGGCAATGAATCCATCGACCCGGAGGTGATCCTCAAGCTGATGTTCCTGCTTTTCTTCGACAACGTGAAGAGCGAGCGGGAGCTGATGCGGATGGTGCCGGAGCGACTGGACTATCTCTGGTTTCTGGGGTTCGGACTCGACGACGAGATTCCCGATCCCAGCGTACTCTCCAAGGCGCGGGCGCGTTGGGGCCAGCCGGTCTTCGAGTCGCTGTTTGTGCGGACGGTCCAGCAATGCGTTGCGGCCGGCCTGGTGGATGGCACGAAGCTTCACCTCGATGGCAGCCTGGTCAACGCCAACGCCAGCCGCGACGCGGTGGTTCAGGCTTCCCCCGAGCTGATCGCCGCGCTCAAGGACGCTTACCAAGGCGAAGCCCGCAAACTGGGGGGGATCTCAAAGGGTCATGTTTTGTAGATTGTAGTTGACGCGGTCAATATGGCTTTGGAGGATGGAAGGGTTATGCCGGAGGGGATCTGACAGGGTCATGTTTTGTGGGCGTGTTGCCCAAATCATCTAGATAATTGAACATTCTGTTAGCTGTTCCGTCTGACATTGGTAAGATGATGGGACGACACGAGGGACAGAAGGAGTTGTTCAGCTACGAGGTCGATCTTGATCGCCGCGTGCGAGCGGATCACCCGCTGCGGGCCATCCGAGCGGCAGTCGACTTCAGTTTCGTGCGCCAGGAAGTCGCCGACTGCTACGGCTACAATGGCAATGAATCCATCGACCCGGAGGTGATCCTCAAGCTGATGTTCCTGCTTTTCTTCGACAACGTGAAGAGCGAGCGGGAGCTGATGCGGATGGTGCCGGAGCGACTGGACTATCTCTGGTTTCTGGGGTTCGGACTCGACGACGAGATTCCCGATCCCAGCGTACTCTCCAAGGCGCGGGCGCGTTGGGGCCAGCCGGTCTTCGAGTCGCTGTTTGTGCGGACGGTCCAGCAATGCGTTGCGGCCGGCCTGGTGGATGGCACGAAGCTTCACCTCGATGGCAGCCTGGTCAACGCCAACGCCAGCCGCGACGCGGTGGTTCAGGCTTCCCCCGAGCTGATCGCCGCGCTCAAGGACGCTTACCAAGGCGAAGCCCGCAAACTGGACGGGCATCAGGGCGCCCCGCACTACCAACCCGTGAACGCCTCGTTGTGCAGCACGACCGATCCGGATGCCCCGTGCGTGCGTCAGAGCAAGGTCGGCACCCGCGGTGACACCCGGCCCCGCTACAAGCAGCATCGCGCGCTCGATGATCGCTGCGGGGTGATTACGGCGACCGTCACGACCCCGGGCTGTAAGACGGAAGGGGTCACGGCGAGTAATGTTGGTTTAGGCTTGAAATATTCTTCCGGCGCCTGAAAAGTCGTTGCCATGGCAAGGAAGCTGAGGGTGCAATATGAGGGGGCGCTTTATCACGTGGTGAATCGTGGGAACTACCGGCGCGATGTCTTCAAGGCTCCAGGTGCGGCTCAAGCGTTTGTGACTGCTCTGGAGGAGGCGACGCAAGCCTACGGCTGGAAGTGTCACGCTTACGCGGCAATGCGTAACCATTATCACATCGTCGTGGAGACGCCACAGCCCAACCTGGCGGAGGGCATGCATTGGCTGCAGGGCACTTTGGCGGTTCGATTTAACCGATTTCGCTCAGAACGCGGGCATTTGTTCCAGGGCCGCTATCATGGGGGTCTCATCGAGGACTATCGGCAACTCGGTCATGTGGTTGACTACGTGCATTTGAATCCTGTGCGCGCCGGAATCGTCCCGGCCAACCAGGCGTCGCATTATCCGTGGAGCAGCTTGGGGCGCTTTGTACAAGGCCCTCGATTTCCGGGTTTGACCGCCATCGACTGGCTGAAATGTCATCAACTCGAGGACACGGCCGAGGGGTGGCTGCGATATCAGGGGCACCTGATTGAACTCGCCGGCAATCTGGCGGAACAAAAACGGCTCGGTTGGAAGGGTTTCTCTTTTGGTTGGGCCTTGGGAGGCGAGTCGTGGCGCCGAGGGCTGGCCAAGGATCATGCGCGTCTGATCTTGAATCCCGGCATTGAGGCCGCGGCGATCCGCGATCTGCGCGAAGCACGTTGGACGGACGAGTTGCAGCGAGCGCTTGTCGCTCAGGGACGAAAAGAGGATGATCTGGCCAATTGTAGGAAGGGGGAGCCATGGAAGGTTGCGCTCGCGCTGAACCTCCGCACCCAGTCTGGCGTTTCCTGCAAATGGCTCTCGCAGAAACTTAAGCTTGGAACTGCTGACTCAGCGCGCAGCCTTCTTTGTCATGCAAGAAAGCACACATAACAACAATCCTCGCCGTGACCCCTTTGCGATAGGCCAACGAGCAGGCGGCGATTGTGGCCGCCAGCGCGAGAGCAAAACGGGTTCTCATGGTGAACCGGTTCGAAAAGCCGTCCGTGTTGTTGCGATACCGGGTCCGCGTCCCCAACCACCTCTCTATTTGCGGCTGTGGATCACGAGGGTGGCGGGATCGAGGCCCGGGGCGGTGGCTCTGACGGTGATGTTGCCGGCAATGTCGGTGCTGCGCAGAAACGCCAGGCCGCGACCGTGAAAAGCGGCGTGCGTGGCGTCGCGGCAGCCATCCGGACTGCTCAGGTCGGCGTTTCCCATCGCGAGCAACTCCGCGGGACCGCCGATCTCGAGGGTGACGACCTGGGCCGCGTCCGGCACGCGCACACCCCGGGCGTCCACCACCTGAAATTCGAGCTGGCAGACGTCACGCATCCCGGCCCGCAGCTGGCGTATGTCCGGCAACAGCGCGATCCGGCTCGCCGCACCCGCGGTTTCGATCGCGAAGCTGCACACCTCGCGGCCGGCGGTGCGGCCGACGGCCTTGAGCGCGCCCGCTTCGTAGGGGATCCGCCAGGTGAGTACGCCCTCGACCGCGGCCGTTGCGGGCTGCACGCCGAGCGATTTGCCGTTGAGCGTCAGCTCGACCTCGGCGCAGTTGGTGTAGCATGCAACCGCGACTGTCGTGCCCGCGGTCCAATTCCAATGCTCGCCTGCGGCAAACTGCCGGTGTTCCTGCGCGGTCGGCACGCACAGGTACACCATCGGCTCATCGCTCCAGAGGCTCTGCCGGAACCAGGCCAGCGGCTTCTTGAAGCCGCACAGGTCGAGCAGGCCGGCGCCGCTGGCGCGATTCGGCCACACCCCGGCTTCGCCCAGGTAATCGATCCCGGTCCAAAGGAACTGGCCGCCTACGTAGGCATTGTCGCGCACCGCCGCCCACGCAGCGAAGTCGTGGCCGTTTTCACTGCCAAAAATGGCGCGCCGCGGGTAGCCCGCGTGGTCGGCAGCGTAGTTCGCCTCCTGGTAATTGTAGCCGACGACGTTGAGCTTCTCCGGCAACCCCACCGCGTTTGACATGACGATTGAGGCGAGCGCGGCCGTGACCGGGCGCGTGCGATCCAGCGCCTGGGCCGCGGCGATCAGCGGTTGGGCCAGGGTCACGAGATTCTCCGCTCGGGGATTCGCCTGGAGGTAATTCTTGCCCAAAACTGGATGCGAAAATGGATCGTTGGGGTAGTCGATCTCGTTGCCGATGCTCCACAGGATTACGCTCGGGTGGTTGCGATCGCGACGTACCATGTCCTGCATGTCGCGCACCGACCACTCCTTGAAGAACTCGCCATAGCCGAATCGGCCTGGCTCGCCTTGGTTCCAGCCGGCCGCCCACTTCTTCTTCGTTGGCGTGAACTCGTCAAACGCCTCGTCTTTCACCAGGAAGCCGAGCCGGTCGCAGAGATCGAGGAATTCCGGCGCCGGCGGATTGTGGCTGGTGCGGATTGCATTGACACCAATCTCCTTCAGCGTGCGCAGCCGCCGCTCCCAGACCGCCGCAGGCACCGCCGAGCCCAGCGGGCCGGCGTCATGATGCAGACACACACCCTTCAGCTTCATCGGCACTCCGTTGAGCGCGAAACCCTTGTCCGGATCGAACCGGATGGTTCGCACGCCAAACAGCGTCTGCGTCTCGTCGCGCACCGCCGCGCCGTCGAGCACCCGGCTTCGCAGCGCATAGAGCGTTGGCGAGTCGGGCGACCAAAGGCGGGGATGCGGCAGGACCGCCGTCTGCAGCACGGTCGTCGCGGCGCCAGCATTCGCAGAACCCGTCGCGCCGGTCGCGGTCGTCACCACCTGTCCGTCCGCGTCCAGGATGTCGGACTGCACCGTGAACGTGCGTCCGCTGTCGGAGTCGTTCTGCACGACGGTCTCGATCCGCACAGTCGCTGCCTCCGCCGTCGCGGTTGGGGTCGTGACGCAGGTTCCCCAGTGCGCAATCCGCAGCGGATCGGCGACCACAATGCGCACCTGGCGGTAGATGCCGGAACCGGTGTACCAGCGGGAGTCGGCGAAACGGGAATGATCCACGCGCACCGCAAGCACGTTGTCGGCGGCGCCGGACTTCAGAAAAGGCGTCAGTTCGAGCGCGAAGCTCGAATACCCGTAGGGCCGCCCGCCCACGAACTGACCGTTGAGCCACACTTCCGCGTTTGCATACACGCCGTCAAACTCGACCGCCACCGCCCTGCCCTCCCAGGCTGGATCTGTTTGGAAATGCTTCCGGTACCAGCCGATGCCGCCGGCAGCGTAGCCGTTGCCACTGCCATAGTCGGCACGGAACGGCTCCTCCGTGCTCCAGTCGTGCGGCGCGCTCACAGGCCGCCAGCCGCCGTCGTCGAAGCCCGGCGACATTGCCGCCGCGAATTCGCCCTTGCTGAACCGCCATCCGGCGTTCCAGTCGATCACCATGCGCGGCGACACTCCGACGAGTGTGCCCGCCACTGCAATGAGGTTGAAGGCCAGCAATGCCATGCCGGCGCAGGCAGGCCAGATTACGCGGGAGTTCATGGTCTTTCGGGGGTTTCCGGCTCAAGGCAAGCGCCCCACCAGTCGAAGGTCAACGCCGGTCATTGTGCGGAACGGGAATCGGGCACACCTCCCGATTGTCAGTGGCGTCTGGCGCGCGCTCTGCTGGCCAGCAGAGTGGCACGGGCATCTTGCCCGTGGACGCGCGCCAAGGCACATGGGCGGGACGCCCATGCCACTTGCGCCACCGACAATCGGGAGATGCGCCCACCGGAATCAGCGCGGCGCTTTGAAGCGTCTTCGATTTGGATCGAAGCGGAGTGTGCCGTGATTTGATCGTCTGTTTTCGGGCGCAGCGAGGAATCCCAATCTCATCATGAACGTATTATGTTACATGTGAAATTCCCCGCTGCGCCCGGAATGCCAGTGGAAAGGCACGCTTTGACGACACACCCGGGGGGAAACCTGCCCGGGAGTCTTCCGCCATGCCCGAGATGCGTTCATCGGGACAAGTTGAAACTGCTCCGGCCCGCGCTGACGAGGCTTCGGATACGGGCTTCGGCACCGAACCACGTTGCCTGCCAGTTGGTCTCAGCGCCGCCGCTTGAGCAAACATCCGTCCTACCGGACCAGCGGGGTGACGCGCAGCCAGTCGAAGTCGGCGTATCCCGTCCTGCAGGCCAATGATGGCGCGCTCGCAATGACGCCGAACTTGGCGCCGGTCCGCGATCGACCGACGCCTTGAACGGCTCGCCGATGGGCGTGAACTCCCGGCTGTCGAAGCTGTACGCGAAGTGGCAGATCGCGTTCTTTTCCACCGTCAGGCGCAGGCAGACCGGCGCATCCGGCGCGGGGCGAAGCCGGGGGGCTGCCGGTCGGGTTCATTGGTCAGATTGCATTCGATCCCGCAACGCCGCTCCGGTCCTCGGTCCGAACTTCAACGTCCATTACGCTCAGCTTGCGGAAAACCGCCCCGCGGCGTCGCAGCGGCCACCAATCATACAGGTAGATCTGGAGTGGCCGCCACATGGCGACCCAGCCGCCGATCGTCAGGCCCTCGCGGGTCAGTTGATGCCAGGTACTGGTGCCAGTGCCGCTGATGAACTGACCCAGGCCAAAGCAGACGGCCAGGAAGCTGAGCCCAACGATCAGCGCCGTTCGGCCCTGTCGCATGAGCTGTTTGAATTCCAGCCAGTTCAGCCGGGCCCGGTAGGCGAAATAGTGGTGCACGGCTTCGCTGATCATGGTCGTGGCGTTGCCTTCCGCCGGCGCTTTCGCGAGATGCACGACCAGTTTCAGCTTGGGCGCGCGCGGATGTTCGAGCGCCCAGCTGATGATGAATTCTTCCGCATCAGCATCCAGATCCCGCTCATGAAATGGCGATGGATCCATCGAGTTGAACAGCTGCGTCACCTCCCGCACACGAACTTCGATCAGGCCGGAGGAGCCGCTGGCGCCGTGAGAGTGAACGGAGAAGATCGCCATCCACCCCACTGTCGCACGCTCTGGCGCCAGCGCAACGTCTTCTGCGCACCCCGTTCCGCGCAACCATCCTGTCCCTGTCAAGAGTCAGAGACGTGACGTCTTCGGATCGCGCCTTTTCGGGATCCCCTCGAGCATCAATACTGTCTGGCTTCCTGCATCTCCTTAGACTTCTCTCTCCAATCCTCAATGTTGGACCAATTATCGACAGGCCTGAGCCAAGTTGGTTGTTCAGAAGTCTTGGCATCGACTTGGGCTTTGTACCTAGCATACTCATACACCAATAGTTCGTCCCACTCGCTCTCAAAGAAGCCGGGCATCCTTCCGAATTCTCGTCCGCATTTGCAAACGAGCGCTCTCTTGGCAATGGAAGTTCGCACATCAATCTTCGAAGCTTTGGGTTCAATCCGGGACAATTCTTCCCCGGTATTTCCGCTCGGGGAGTGATACAGATATGCGCCACATCCTCTGCAAAATTCGGGACGATGAATCAAAGCTCCACCAGTGGGGCTCATAGCAAATCTCCGGTGCATGTCGGCGAAATGCTGTTGTTGTTTGGCATCCAATTGGTAAACCTCTAGCACGATCTTGCCGACCCAGAGCAGCAGAAGAACAAGCGCTATCGTAACTACTACCGCTACGACTTTTGTGACGCTGAGCGGAGCGTCCGGGCCAATTTGCTCCCATAAGGATAGCGCGAACATGACCGTGACCGAATAGCTGTTTGAAGATGACTATTCAAGATCGTTTTCAAGGGGCAATCCGCAGAACGTCATGTCTTGACTCATGACGACGCAATACGCTCTCAGAAGCCGGAACCGCCGGTCGGTTCCGGATGATCAAACCACGGGGTCGCCGGCTTCCTTGCGGCCGCGGACCGCCACGCCGGCCTGACGGGCCAGTTCGCGGTGGATGCGCGCGACGCGCTCAATCTGTCCTTTCGCCGGGAAGCGTTCATAGAAACCCTCGTTGCGGAATGCACGGATCTGCTCCGACCATGGAGCCAGCCGCGCCCGCCAGCGTTCGACGCGCCCTTCCTCCGGATCGCCGGCTCGCGGATCTGCTGGTGCTGATTCACCAGAGCAATGGGCACCTCTCGAACAACAAGCGGAAACAACGCTTCGAAGAACTCACCAACGAAGAAATCGTTGCGATAGAAAGCGCCTACGCGGAAGTTTTTCAACTGCCTGACCAGCGCGTCGTCCCTGTTGGAGGCGTTGCGCTAAGCCCCGACGCAGCGGTTGGAGCCGCCCAGGAAACCCAACCATCCTCACCGCTTCCGGCTCCGAGGGAAAAATCCCGCCGGCATCGTCGGTAGGTGATTTTGGTCTCCCTCGGGCACCGTGATCAGGTATTTGGAGTCGAGCCGACCACCGGGGACGAGAACCCGTTTGCCGCTGCCCAGCGATATCTTCGTCGGATTCAATTCATGGAGCCGCGGGGGTCGGTGCCTTTCCGCAAGGTGCAAGAACAGACACCGGGCAACAACTGGACCCACCGCAATGGTCAACACGCCGCCGACCGATGGGACGCATGAAGAGAACGTGATGCTCAAAACACAAATCCGGTCGGACCGGTCGCCAGGACTTTTTCCTGCATCGCGAACTGGTAGTTCCCGGCTTTGAACGTGTCTGTGTGCCGGATGATCCTTTCCTGCCCAAGCGCCGTGTGGGTGAAAAACGTGACGGTTATGACGTCATCAGCGACATGGACCCGTGGCTTCCACACCGCCGGCTCTGGCTCTGACCACTGCCAGGCCTCTTTTTGGCTTCTGATCTGTTGCCGATCTGTGGTCTCCGATGGTTTGGCTTCGAGAATATCGTGCGCACTCCACTGGTGCCCATGCCACAGGGCGACGAACTCGCCAAGTTCTCGCGCCAGGAGAGACGCACATATATATGACCACGGTGTCCCATCTCCCTCGATGGCGGCCATGGTGTTATCCAGTGCGCCGGGTGGTTTGGGCGGCTTGAGGAACACGCCCTGAAGCCGGGGGCATAGCTTCGGATCGGGGAACTCCGCTTTAACGGGCATCGCCCAGACGACCGCGTTGCCGTTGCCGCCCTCCTTGAACTGGTAGGCGCGCAGGACATAGCCGGGTCGGAGCCGAAGTGATGTGAATGGAACCAGGACCGTTGTCGGGTCCAGGGGTGAAATCGACCACCCATTCGGCAGTTTTTCCAGGAGGTCGGTTTTCCGTCCCGGTTTGGTCCTCAGAGAATCAAGCCGGGCGACGGTGAATGTAGTGTCCTCGGTCACGTTTGAAACAGCCCGGCGCGGAGTTGTCGAGTTGGCCACCGCATACGGACTCAATCGTTACGATTCCCGCCGATCAACGCAACTGCGCAATGCTCCACGCCATCGTCAGAATTTTCCTCGCGACGGTGTTTTCTTGGTCTATTGAACGCTGATTTGCAGTGGATCGCCCCGTCCGGGAAGGATCTTGCCACCGACACGCTCGATAAACGTCCCTGGGCCGCCGCTGACCAGTTCCGCGCCAACAGCGGCCTGAGCGCCGCCCAATACTCCCGGCGGGTCCCGGGGCTCATTCGTGCAGCTATCTCCTCACCCCCGGGCTTACCGCAACTGGCGCCGGTAGGCTCCCGGGGTGAGGTGATATTGGCGGCGGAACGCCTTGCAGAGATGATTGGCGTCAGCGAATCCCGCCTCGGCCGCGATATCCTTTAGCGGGGCGGCGCCCAGGCGGAGGAGGCGGCGCACCTCGGCCAGGCGCAGTTCGAGAATGTATGCCGCGGGTGCCAGGCCCGTGGCGCGCCGGAACCGGTGGCTGAAATGGCTGCGGGAAAGGCCGTGGCGGCGCGCGATTTCCTCAACGCCAAACGAACGGCGGAGATTGTCCTGGGTGAAACGGCCCACCTCCTCCAGCATCGCTTCGCGCCGGTCGCGCGGGTGGGCGAGTTCGTGCAGGTGCCGCTCCAGTCCCAGCATCCATTCCAACAGCGCTCCCTCCTCCGAAAACTGGTCCTCAAATCCGCCGTGGCACGTTCGCTCGAAAAACTCCAAGCTCCGCGCCGCGAGCGGAGATCCGGCTGGAACCGGAAACACCGGCGGATGCGTGGCTGCGAGGCGGCTGAGCCTCTGTACGACATAAGGGTGGGCGAAAACGAACCAGAAAAACGTCCACCCGGCGCTGTTGGTCGGGAGGTAGTAGAGATGGCGGGAGGGGAGCACGGCGAAGAACGCCGTTTCCGGACCCACCGTCCAGCGCTCCCCGCCGCGTTCAAACGCCCCGAAGCCGGCAAGCGTGGCCTGAAAGACGACCCGGGGATTGCGGGGGTCCGCGCCCCGGTGCATTCCGTCCCACCGGTATTCCGCCGGCACGGTCCGGTTCTCACACCCGAGGTAAATCGCGCCAAACGGGCGATGGCTGAATGCGTCGCCCCGCCATGCCGCGAAGGCCCGCTGAAACGCGCGGGGGCCGGAATCGGGACGTGTCACAAAAAGACAATAGAAGGCCCATTCCGACCATTGCAGCAAGATTATGCATCCGCTACGATGCCATGCTTCCACTTGAGTCACGGAACGACCATATCCGACGGCTGACCCCCACCCATGACCACCATCCCCGCCCGCGCCCGTTCTTTCGCCCTTGCTGCCGGTCTCACCCTGTTTGGGGCGGCGCCCGTTGGCTCCGCCGCGGCTCGTGCAGAGGACATTCGAACCCCGCCGCCTCCCGCAACCCCGCGGATCAACGGCCCCGCCATCGTGGGGGTGCGCAAAGGCTCCCCGTTCCTGTTCCGGATGCCGGTGATGGGTGAGCGCCCGATGCAGTATGCTGCGGACGCCCTGCCCCCGGGACTTGTCTTGGACCCATCTCGCGGGATCATCACCGGACGCCTGACTCAGGCCGGCGAATTCGCGGTCACGCTGCGCGCGCGCAATGCGCGTGGAGCGGCGCAACGGGTTCTGAAGATTGTCTGCGGCGAAGGCATCGCGCTGACGCCGCCGATGGGCTGGAACAGCTGGAACTGCTGGGCGGAGCGCGTCGACCGTGACAAGGTCCTGCGTTCGGCCCGGGCGCTGGTGGCCTCCGGGCTGGCGGATCACGGGTGGGCGTATGTGAACATTGACGACACCTGGCAGGGCGGACGGGGGGGGCGATTCAGGGCGATTCAGGGCAACGAGCGGTTCCCCGACATGAAGGGGCTCGTCGACGAGATCCACGCGCGGGGCCTCAAGGCAGGCATCTACTCGAGCCCATGGATCACGACCTTTGCCGGGTTCCCGGGAGGATCGAGCGACAGCGCCGACGGAAAATGGGAGCACCGGGACAACTACGAGGCAAACAAGCGGATCGGCCGGTACTCGTTTACCGCCGCTGATGCCAGACAGTTTGGGGAATGGGGCTTCGACTACCTGAAATATGACTGGGCGCCCAATGACGTGGCACATGCCAGGGAGATGGCTCTCGCGCTCCGCGCCACCGGACGCGATATCGTCCTGAGCATGTCGGTGGGGGCTCCGCTGGACGGCATCGCCGCGTTCATCCCTTGGGTGCAGAGCTGGCGCACCACCGGGGACATCTGGGACACCTGGGAGACGCCGGGGCCCTGGCAGAATTCAGTTTCGACGATCGGCTTCAGTCAAGACGCCTGGGTGGCGTATGGCGGCCCCGGTCATTGGAACGATCCGGACATGCTGGTCGTGGGCTGGGTGGGCATGAACCAGGGGATGCATCCGACCAAGCTTACTCCGGCCGAGCAGTACGCGCACATCACGCTCTGGTGTCTTCTCTCGGCGCCGCTGCTCATCGGCTGCGATCTCGAACGCCTCGATCCCTTTACGCTCAATCTCCTGACCAACGACGAGGTCATCGCGATTGACCAGGATCCGCTTGGCCGCACCGCCCGGCGTGTCACCGTCTTCGGCGCGATCGACGTCTTCCGGAAGGAACTCGCGGACGGGAGCGTGGCGCTGGGGTTCTTCAACCGCGGGGATGTGCCCCATACGATCACGGTCAAGCTCGACCGGATCGGCCTCGGGGGCGCGCAGCGGGTCCGGGACCTGTGGCGGCAGAAGGACCTCGGCGAGTTCACCATCGATCTGCCGGTGACCGTCGAATCACACGACGCCCAGCTCTTAAAGGTGACCGCCGCCTCCGCCCATTAATTTGGCAGGCCGGCCGTCTCAGCATCTCCGCATCGTCACCGGGCCTTCCTACCGCCACGAGCGCGCCGCGGTGAAGAGGGATCGCCTGGCAGTCTGCGGAAGCCATTCCGTTACTGTTAACGCCGCGCCGCCGTTGTTCGGTCTCCCGGGGGCCCGGATTCTGGTCGGACGGCCGCACCGGTCGAGATTTGCCGTCCATCGCTCAAACCCAAGCCGCTTGATCACCCCATGCGTGTATTCCTGCAACTGATCGCCCTGCTCGTTCCCGCAGCCGCGCTCCTTCGGTCCGCCGAGCCCGCCGACGCGCTCTCGCCGCCCATTCTCCCCGGGCGGGGCCTCGCGCAACACGACTTCGTCTACGCTGGCGAATGGGACACCCGCAAACCCGATTGCCAGTCGTTGTTCGTCGTGCGCGGGGGCCGGGTGGACTGCTGGGCGAGGATCCCCTTGCATACCGCGACGGGCGGCGCGCAGGAGTTCGACGACGCCGCGATGTTCCCGGACGGGCATCTGCTCTTTGCGCGGATGTCGGGCGCGGGCGAGCTCAGGGCGGACAAATCGGTCGTTTGGGATTTCACGTGCCCGGCCGGGACCGAATGCCACTCCGTACAGCCGGTTGGCCGGCATTTCGCGCTGCTCGCCCTGAACGGAACGCCGCCGCAGGCGCTGATCATCGACCGCCGCGACGGCAGGATCGCGCGCCGGCTCTCCATTCCCACAACGACGAAGAACTCGCACGCCCAATACCGCCACATCCGCATGACACCCGGGCGCAGCATCCTGGTCCCGCTGCTCGGGGAAGACCGGGTCATCGAGCTTTCGCTCGACGGAAAGGAGCTCTGGTCGGTGCCGGCAAAGAGCCCGTGGTCGGCCGTCCGCCTGAAGAACGGAAACACGCTGATCGCCGGCGATTGGTCGCGTTATGTCCGTGAAGTCGACCGCTCGGGCCGGATCGTGTGGGAATTCACGCAGGCCGACGTTCCCGCAATCCGGCTCTTCAACATCCAGACCGCCCACAGGCTCAAGAACGGCAATACGGTGCTGTGCAGCTGGGTCGCCGGAGATCCCAATACCGCCAAGTGGCCGAACACGGTGCAGGTGCTTGAAGTGACGCGGGACAAGCAGGTGCTCTGGGCATTGCGGTCCTGGGACGGGGCCAACGATCTCGGGCCGGCGACGCACATTCAGATTCTCGACCAGGAGTGCGACGAGGTGGCGGCGCCCGACGATTTCATTCCTTGAAGTTCGCGCGCCGGGGATTCACCGGGGGACGCCGCGAGCGGGAATCCCGCGCCTCGTGATCAGGGCGCCGGGGCAAGGCAGACGAGCTCGATGCCTCTGCCGTTCCTGGGATCGAGGTTGCGCGAGTACTGGCGGTCCTGGGCGTTGTTCCAGTGTTCGTGGACCCCGAGGCTTTGGAGCGGCACGCCGTCCGGGGCGTATGTCGTGCCGGAGGGCGGATGATCGGCGAGCGCCGCCTCGTGCATGTAATTGTCGGCGTTCTTCGTCGGCTGGAAATCCGTGAACCGGCCGAACGGAAACTCGGACCGGATGAAATCAAATCCCACCGAATCGATGGCGATCGGATCCTGCGAGACGAAGAGGCTGGCGAGCCATTCGCCGTGGAAGAGTTTGTTCCAATGGCCATGTTCCGCGACGTTGTCGTTGACGTCGCGCACGCCGTAGAGGCCGTCGAGGATGAAGAGCAGGGTCTTTCCGCCCAGTTCCTTCGAGCCGATCATGTCAACGAAGGGATGATACGTCGCCATCGGGTGGGAGTGCGAGTTCACGTAGACCTCGTGGTCGCGCACGTCGACCGTGCCATAGTGGCTCTTCGCAGTCAGCGACACGCCCGTCGTCGGGTGGCCTTTCACGAGCGTCATGTTCACCAGATACGTCGCCTCGACCACGCATTTCGGCAGGTCCCGTCCGACCTTGGGGTCCGGCACGGAATAGTGGAGGACATTTTTCTGGTACTCGACGGGGAGCCGGCCGTTGGCGCCGTCGCCCTTGGAATCGACGAAGCGGACGCGCGGGAAGGCGGCGTGCGCCGGTTGGTAGACGCGGTCGGGGACGACGCGGGCCGCCTCATAGACCGTGATCATCTCCTGGGGCACGCCGGCAGCCCCGACGAGCTGTTGCAGGAGCGCCACGAGCGCCTGGGGCGACTGGTCGATCTGGCCGTCAACGTCGCCATAGCCTTCATAGGCGTTGTTGCAGTTGATCTTGACCGCGATCTTCTCCCCCGTGCGATAGCCCGCATCGCTCCCACGGTGCGTCCGGTTGTGGTACTTGAAGATCGCCTCCCAAGTGGCCGCGTCTGAAGGCGCCCCGGCGAGGGCGTGGAGCGATCGGGAGAGCATCGTGCTGACCACCGGTTGCCGGATCCCGGTGCCTTCGTCCCACCAGTTGCCGGTCTTCCCGTCCCACGGCGTCGCCGCCAGGTCGCGGATCAATACGACCCGCCCGGGAAAGATGCCCTTGCCCACGCCCATCGGGTGGTTCGCCCCGTCCGTGGGCGTCCAGAGGGCCGGGGCGCCGGCGGCACCGCGTTGGTGGCCGCGGGAACGGCGGCGGAGTCCGCCGCCCGGGCAGGAAGGAACAAAAAAAGGGCAAGGACCGCGCAGCCAGCCTGTCGCGGGATGGAATTCTGAAGGAGATTCATGATGGGTGACGGATAAAGCCTGATCGGACATGCGGGCTGAGCCGGACTTATGCAGTCAAGGTGGGGCGGCTTGTCCCCAAGACGCTCCTGGCGCGTTGGGGACAACGCGCTCCACCTGTTGGTCGGCAACAACGCAAAGCGAAACGAATGTCAATTGCATGGATACGGCTAAGGCATCGGCACGAATCGCGCGACGGCGCCGCCGCCGGGCGCCAGGCGGAGGTCGAGCGTTGTGTCGGCCGACACGACGCGTTCCTCGGTCTCGATGTGTTCCGCGTTCTCGGCGCTGTCGGCCGCGTCATGCCACCAGCGCATCCTCCACTTTCCCGTCCCGAGGAAATCGAGCTTCACGGAACGCACGCGCATGACGCCGTTGTTGAGCGCGCCGAGGTACCAGTCGGGACCGGCCCGCCGCGCCATGACGAGGTGCTCGCCCACGGCGCCGGAGAGCACCCGGGTCTCATCCCACACCGTCGGCACGAGCCGGAGGAAATCGACGCCGGGCTGGCCGCTCAGGTTGATGGGATGATCGCACACGCACATCACCGGACTGTCGTACGCGACGAACAACGCCAGCTGGCCGGCCCGGGTGCCCTGCACCTGCGTCGGGATGGCATTCGGCTGGAACTGGTCCGCCGCCCGGTTGACGAAACCGCCGGGCGTGAAGTCGCCCGGTCCCGCGAGGAAGCGGGTGAACGGCAGCGTGACGCGATGCTCCGCGGTGACGCGCCGGCTCCATTTGTTGTACTCGTTGCCGAGAATGCCCTCGCGCGTGATCTGGTTCGGCCAGGTGCGGATCATTCCGGTCGGCTTGAATGCGCCGTGAAAATCGACCATCAGGTGATGCGCGGCGGCGGCGCGGGTGACCGCCTCGTACCAGTTCACCATTTCCTGGTCATCCCGGTCCATGAAATCGATCTTCACGCCGGCGAGGCCCCATTGCTCGTAGAGCGCAAACGCCCGCTGGTACGCATCGCCCTGCGCGGCATCGGTCCAGTAAAGCCAGACCCAGAGCCGCACCTTGTTTTCCGCGGCGTACCGCAGGAGCCCGGGCATGTCGATGCCGGGGGCCGGCCGGGTGATGTCGGCGTCGGGCCGGGGCGCGTCCGTGTGGGTGCCGACATACCAGCCGCCGTCGACGAGCTGATAGGGCCATCCCATCTCGGCGGCGAACGCGATGAAATCCTTCATCGTTCCGGTATCCTTGTGCCCGATACCGGACCACCAGCTGTCCCAAGCCATCATGCCCGGCCTGACCCACGAGGGATCGGCGATCTGGCAGGGCGTGCTCAGGTTGAGCACCAGGTCGCTCTCGATCAGCCGGCCCGGCTCCCGGCCGATGATCAGCACCCGCCACGGCGAGGCGTGCGGCAGCGCGCCCTTCACCAGACCCTGCCCGTCCAGCCGCGGCGCAAGCCGGCTGCGCAGGATGACGGCGGTCGTGCCCGCCGCCTGGGGTTCGCGGGCCAGCCAGAGTCCGGCCCAGTCGAACAGGTCGGCCTCGGTCACGGCCACCCACGCGGCCGGCGTGTGCGTGAGGAGAGGCAAACCGGTCACGGTCTCGACCGGGAGGTCGGAAAGCCGCTGGCGCAGGAATTCCCACTCCTGCGACCCGGCGAAACCGCCGCGGATGTCGTAGGCGTCGGACGGAACGTGGGTGTGGTCGCCGGCGTAGCAGAGATTGTCGGCCGTGAAGGCGAATTCGGTCAGCTCCTCGTCCACGATGAAGTCATGGACCCCTTCTCTGGCGGGCAGGCCGTAGCGGAAGCCGATCCCGTCATCGAAGGCGCGGAAGACGACCTGGAACTCACGGCCGCCCGCGCGTTCGCGCAGCGTCAGCGCGAGCTCGCGATGACGGTCGCGCACCTCGCGCCGCTTGCCGAGCGGGTTGACCCACGTCGCATCGGCCTCGCCGCGGTCGGCCCTGACGAGCGTGACATCGCGGCCGAGCTCGCCATCGCTCAACCGCAACCCAAGCCGCGACTCGTTCAGGATGGGCGTGCCGTCGACTGCCACGCGGTAGGTCAGGGCGCCCGTCGCATTGACTGTCACGACGATGCGGCCGTCGGGGGACTGGATTTCCAGGGGCGCGGGCGCAGCCGCGGGTTCGGCCGCCCGGGCCGCGCCGCAGACGGCGGCGAGGAGCACGGCCCGGCAGGCGGATTTCCACCACGGGCGGGGATCAGACGAGGGACGGAAGCATGGGGAGTTCATGGGAAGGTTCGGGCTCACAGTTTTTCGCGTGCCATCGGGCCGGGCACGCGGGTGTCATCGATCCCCCGGCTGTCCTTGACGGCAAAATCGGTCACATCGCGGAGATCGAACAGCGGTGCCGACCCCGTCCCGCGCCGGGCATCCAAACGGGCGATCCTGAAATCCTGAACGTCGGCGAGGACGAAGGCAGGCCGCGCCTCGGACGCAGCATAGTCGAGCTTCACCTGGTCGAGAACGATTCCGGAGGCGTGTCGGAAGAAGAAGCCGTAGGAAGGCATGGGGCCGAACATGCCCGGCTCCGGATAAGATTTCTCCTCCTCCGGGGGGACACGCCCGGCGAGTTCAGCTGCGCCGCCGCCCTGCTGGGACAGGCGGATGTTGGAGAACCGGACGTCCTCGATCGGATGTCCGGGAATGCCGGTGATGATGCAGCCGAGGGCTCCATCGGCGTCGGAAGCGACCAGATTGCTAATGCTGACGCGGCGAATGGAGCCGACCTTCGTGCCCGCCGGGCCTCGCAGGCGTGCGCCCAGGCGGATGAAAACGGGCGAACTTGTCACATGGCGCATCGTGATGTTGGAAATGACGACGTCTTCAATGTGGGAGCCATCGACGCTCTCGATTGCGATTCCCCGGGAACCATCGAACACGCAATTGGAGATGGTGATATTCCTGAAATCGCCGTTGGACTCTGTGCCGAATTTGATCCGGCCGCAACCATACGACTTGTACCCGGGCGCGCTGCGCCGGAACGAGCCGTCCAGGAGCGAGCCCTCGTCAAAGCTGCCGGCCAGAAAGCAGTCGGAAATTGTGATGCTCTCGCAATGGCGAACGGCTCCCAGGGCGAAGGAGGCCTTGAGGCAAATGCCGTCGTCCCAGGGTGAATTCACGCTGCACCGGCTGATGCGGACGTTGCGGCAGGCATCGATGTCCATGCCATCGCGGTTGGTGTCGATGAGAAGATTGTCAACCGTCAGATTGTCGACGCCGGTGGCGAGGATCCCGAACCAGCCCCCGTGCATCAGGCGGAAGTCGCGCAGGGTGACATTGTGGCAATCGCGCAGCGCGATCGCCTTGTTCCCGGAACCCGGCGGGTTTGCATGGTACACCGTCTCACCCTTAACCGGGTCGGCGAATCGGTTGAACCCGCTGTCCAGCCCCTTGCCGTGGATCAGGCCCGGGCCGGCGATCGTGACGTCATCGAGGCCAATTCCCCAGAGCAGGCTGTTCTGCCAGTGGCTGTGCCCGAAGTCCTGATAGCCCCGGTCGCCGGATTCGTTGGGCTCGGGTTCGTCATACGCTGCCTGTTCCTCGGTGGCGGCCAGGAGAACGGCGCCCGCTTCCAGCCAGACGACGACGTTGCTCCGCAGCCGGATCGAAGCGGACAGATAGGTGCCCGGCGGCAGGACGACCGTACCCCCGCCGCGCTCGCCGGCGGCCCGGAGGGCGCGATTGATGGACGGTGAGTCCAGCGCGATGCCATTCCCGGCGGCGCCGAAGTCGCGCACATTAAAGACGGACGGGGATACTGATGTGGCGGCGAGCGACGCACAGGCGCTCACGAGCACAAGAAATGACACGAGATGCGAACGAAAGCGCATGGAGCAGGGTCTGGCGGTTGCAGGTGCGCGAATGATGAAAGGTTCGGGTTCGGCGGCCCCGGAAGGCAACGCACAATGATGCAAGGGACTGGAGCCGTTTGAAATTGCCGCAGACAGTTAACTATAACATTTAGCGGAGTTGTGCCAACATCCACTCCTTTGTGTACGATGCGAACGATCGCCGAGCGGCTCGGCGTCAGCGTCATGACTGTGTCCCGGGCGCTGCGCAACGCGCCCGGCGTGCATGCGGAAACGCACCGGCGTGTCCGGGAGGCCGCGGCGCGCTTGAACTACCGGCCCGATCCGGGCCTCGCCGCACTCAACGCCTACCGGCATGGACGGCGGCCCCGGCCGGTGCGCGAACTGATCGCGTTCGCCACGAACTTCGCGACTCCGGGCGCGTGGCGGCGGGTGGGGACCTTTCAGCGCTATTTCCAGGGCGCCAGCCGCCGCGCCGAACAGCTCGGCTACCGGTTGGAGCCATTCTGGCTGCGGGCGCCGGATCTGAGTCCCCGGCGCGCCTCCCAGATTCTGCGCGAGCGCGGGATCCGCGGCATCCTCGTCGGGCCTCTCGCCGAGGGGCGGACGACGCTGGAACTGGACTGGGACCGGTTCAGCGCGGTGGCGGTGGGACGCAGCCTGGCCAGCCCCGGGCTGTCGACCGTTTCCGTCAATCATTTCCAGGTCGTTGAGCTGGCGTGGCGGGAGGCGCTCGCAAAGGGTTTCTGGCGAATCGGCCTCGCGTTGACCGAGCACGAAGACCAGCGCACGGCCGGCACGCTTCGGGCAGCGGCGCTCCTGCGGCAGGCGCAGTCGGGGACCGGGACCGCGGTGCCCGTGTTTCTGGCCCCGGAGTTCTCTGCTTTGGCGATCGCCGCGTGGGTCGCGGATTACCGTCCCGATGTGCTGCTCAGCAGCGAACAGCGGCACTACGATCTGCTCGGCGACTCCGTGCGGCGAAAGCTGCCATTCATCCATCTGAATGTTAATCCCGCATCGGGGATGGCGGGTGTCGACCAGGGACACGACATCGTGGGCGAATACGCTGCGGCGATGCTGCACCTCAAGCTGATGCAGCGGCAGGCCGGCGCGCCGGACCGGCGCGATCTGCTGCTTGTCGAGGGCATCTGGCATGAGGGGTCGATGCTCGGTGCCGCGCGCGAGTGACACCGCCCGGCAGGCCGGCCGGCCCGGCCTGCCCGCCGAAGCCTTGGCGGAGGTGCGCGGTCCATTCCTGCCACCGCCGAACATCGCGGGCAGGGCGCGACGGCCCGGCGCGCTGTGAAAGGCCGAACGATGAGCCCCGCTTAGCCCTCATTTGTGAACAACGGTAATGTTTGCGAGGATGATCTGTCGCTCTGCTCGCTACTCGCTACTCGATGCTCGCTACTTTGGTTCCCCTTCGCCGGGTTGGGGTTTCTCCATGCAGCTGGTTCCCAAAATGAATGACGTCACGCCGGCAAACGGGTTCACTTCTTTAGGCGAATCGATGTAGGCCTGGTAGCTGTCCTGGATCCCGATGCTGCTGCAGTCGACGATGTCGACGCGACCATCGGCGGCGGGACGGCATCGGGTGATCAGTCCGGAGTAGGCGCGCTCGACGACGGGGAGGTACTCCGCGCGGTCGATGTACCCGCGATCGATTGATTTCCGGATGAGGTACGTGAACATCCCGGTGCCGGAGGTCTCGTTCCAGTTGCCCGGGGCTCCTGGCTTGTCGACGACCTGGCACCAGAGGCCTGTGCGCGGATCCTGCACCTCCTTCAGGCCACGGCACAGATCCTGCAAGGCGGCCAGGAGTCGGGCGCGATCGGGATGTTCAGGCGGGAGATAGTCGAAGACGTTGGCCAACAGGAGCGCGAACCAGCCCAGGCCCTCGCTCCAGACCTCGGGGGCGAGACCGGTCTGCCTGTCGGCCCAGCTCGCGCAGCGGGATTCGTCCCATCCGTGCAGCAGCAGGCCGTTGGGCTTGAGGCAGTGGCCAAGGGCGAGCTTCATCTGCTGGGTCACGAGATCAAACGCGGCGCGATCGCCGGTGATCTTCGCGTAGCGGGCGTTGAACATTTGCGCCATGAAGACGCCGTCGACCCAGAGCTGGTGTTTGGCCCAATCGGCGTGCCAGAACGAGCCGTCCGCATTGCGCGGATAATCGTGAAAGCCAGCATGGATCTTTTGCGCGGCGAGGAGGTATTTCTTTTGTCCCGTTTGCTCGTACAAGAAGAGAATGGCGTATCCCGGTAGGAAATTGTCGAGCGCCGTCGGCACGAAGCCGGGGATGCTCCCCTGGCCGTCGACGACCTGCTGATCGACATAGCGCCGGACGTATTGGAGGTACCGGTCATCGCCGGTGAGCCTCCAGAGCTTCTCGAAGGTGAACATGGCGTAGCCGGCCTGCCAGCTGAAATGGCAGGTCTGGCCGACCCAGCGGATCGCATCCGGGTCGGGGAAGCGCGCGAGAAACGTGTCGGCGGCGGCGCGCGAGAATTTGAACGTGTCGACTCCGGGCGCGGCGGAGGAGCCGCAGCCGGTGATGGCGGCGAGGGCGAGCGAAAACATGAAGGTGGGGCGCAGCACGGCGGGAATCCTGGAGCTCCGGCAAGGCGGCGGAAACGATGAGGGCAGGTTACCAGTAACGCGCAGGCGGAATCCAGGGGAGATCGCTGCCGCGGCACCACCGCCTAAAGTGGCGCGGGTCTGCCGGCATGTGGAGCTCAATGGGAAGCCTTATTCGTTTTTTCCGCCATGTGGGACGGTTGAAGGAGCCCGGGACGCCCGTAGGTAAAAGACGCACAATAGATATTATGTCTAATCATGGTTTCAAACAATCCCCTGACTTTAATAACCACGTTCCCGGCCCCAAAGAAACCAGACCCCCCTGTCCTTCCTGCCCCACAACCAATGCCTCCAAAGTCGGCCCCCTCCGACGCCGACCCTGCGAGGGTCACCACGGAGCCCATGTCGAATAGTCCGGAACAATCGTCTCAACCCAGCGCAGCGGACGGTGGGTGTGGAGCCACGCGGAGAACCTGACATGGAATCGTATCGTTTTCATTGCGGCCGGATTTGCCCAAGTAATCCACGATCTGCCCGGATTCCATGGGGTGTTTTCCGTACCCCGATCCCTTTGGAGCCGCTTGCGTCCATCGGCCCGGCAGCCCACCGGCCCCGCGCGCCATTCCTGCCGCGGGGCAGAACCCGCGAGATCAACCAACCCGGCCTAAAGCCCGGCAAGAAACGCCGTGATTCCGGCGAGTTCCTCCGGCGTCCCGTCCTCCAGCACGTAATGCCCCGCATCGCGCAGGCACCGGGTCCCGGCTCCCGGGAAGACCGCCTGCCAGCGCTTGAGAAACGTGTCATCAAAGCAAAAGTCAGCGCCGCCCCAGACGATCCTGATCGCATGGTCCTGGAACTGCTCAAGCCCCGCCGCCACCGTTTCCAGGGTCCTCAGTGTCGGATGCCCCTGCCGCATGGGAATATCGTCCACGAATCCCGCCACGCCGGCGCGGTGGGCCCAGGAGTCGTACGGAAAAAGATATCCGCGCCGCACCTCCTCCGCCAGGGGCCTGCGTTTCACGGCCATCCGCGTCGCCGCACCGGCGAAGCCGTTGAGCCCGCGGATGAGCGCGGGCCCGACCAGGGGCATGCGGCAGAGGCTGATCCGCAGGGGAATCCGCGGCGAGGGAAACGCCGCCGTATTGAGGATTACGATACGACCCACGCTCCCGGGATGGCGCACCGCCCATCCAAAGCCGATCGCGCCGCCCCAGTCGTGCACGACGAGGTGCACGCGCCGGAGGCCCAGCGCGGCCACCAGACCCTCGAGATTCGCGATGTGCACCGCGAGCCGGTACGGGTAGTCCCCCGGCTTGTCGGAGAGGCCCATGCCGATGTGATCCGGCGCCACGCAGCGCATCCCCGCCGACGCCAGGCGCCCGATCAGCTCCCGGAAGAAGAACGACCACGTGGGATTCCCGTGAACGAGGAGCACCCCCTCGTCGGAGCGCGGGCCCTCATCGACGTAGCTCATGCGCGCCGATCCGCAGGGAAACGACCCCGGCTCGAACGGATAGAGCCTTCGCAGCCAATCGGGAAGCTCTGCCAGGGTCACCATTCGAGGGCCAGCATCATGCAGCTGATGCCGCTGCCGATGCCCAACAATCCGACCCGGCAGCCTTCAGCCACCGCGCCGCTCTCCACGGCCCGGACGAGCGTCGCGGGCGCCGAAACCGACCCCATGTTGCCCAGAATCTCGAACGTCGAGAAATCGCGGGCTATGTCGATCTCGAGGGCTTCGTAGAGCCGGCGCCGGTGCGCCGCGCCGACCTGATGGCAGACGAAACGGTCCACGGAGTCCTCCACCCACCCCGTCTCCTTCTTGAAACCCGCCCAGGTGCGCCGGGCGACATCGACGCCCGCCGCCAGCAGGCGCTCGGAGTCGGTGTGCATTTCCAGCCCGTCTCCGCCCTCCGCGCCGCCCTGGCAAAGCTCGCTGTGCTCGGTGGCGGCCAGGCAGAACCCACCCCGCACCCGATGCGCCCGGTCGCGCACGAGCGACCGGTGGCATACGATGGCGGCGGCGGCGCCCGAGCCGACCGTCAGGTTCGCGAAGAACGGCTTGATCTGGTTCCGGTCGAGGGGCGCGGTGTTCAAGTGTTGCAGCGTGCGTTCCACGAGGGGCCGGCTGTTCTCGCCGGCCGCCACCATGCCGCAGCGGATTTGCCGCGATTCGATCATCGCGGCGAGGATCGTCAGGCTGTTCAGAAACCCCAGGCACGCGTTGGAAACGTCAAAGATCTGGGTGTTCGCAGAGAGGCCGATCTTCCGGTGCGCAAATACCGCCGTGGCGGGCTCGAGCATGTCGCGGCAGACCGCGGCATGCATGAAGGCCTCGATCTGTTCGGGCCGCATGGCCGACCGGGCCAGCGCTGCGCGCCCTGCGGCCGCGCTGGCATCCGACGGGCGCGTTCCCCGCGGCCAAACCCGGCGCTCGCGGATCCCGCTCATCAACTCCAGCCGCCCGAAGGGCAGCCGGAGGCGCTCGTACAGCGGCCGGAGCCGCTCCTCGATCGCCGAGGACGTCCAGACCTCATCCGGCAGCGCGACCGCTATCGATTCGATGCAGACATTTTCGAAACGCATCCCGGAAGATCTCAAACGCCCAAACTCCAAAGGCCAGACATAATTGATCCCGGGTTCAAGGAGCCGGGTTGTTGGAGTCGCGGAGGCTGGAGTCCCCCGTTTGCGCCCCGGGCGCTTCCGGCCGCATGGCCAGACGGATGACGTCCTTGTCGAAGTAGTTGGCCCCGAGTCCGGCGTCGACGACCAGGGTCGCCCCGTTGATCCCGCTGCTGCGCCTGCTCAGCAGGAACGCGGCGGCATCGGCCACCTCCTGGGTGTCGAGCGCCCGCTTCCGATACGTGAGCTTCTCCGCGTAGAGGTAGCTCTCCAGGTATCCGGGGATGCCGGCGGAGGCGCTGGTCTTCAACGGACCGGCCCCGACCACGTTGAAGCGGATCCCGGTGTCCGCGCTGAACGATTTCGCCAGGAACCGCGCGGCCGATTCCAGCGCCGCCTTCACCGGCCCCATGTAGCCGTAGTTGTCCGGCGTGACCCCGAGCGATGAGATTCCAATGGTGACGACCGAGGCGTTGCGCGCCAGATGGGGTTTGAAGGCGCGGGCGATCTCCACGAGCGAGAAACAGGAGATCGCGGTCGCCTGGAGAAAATCCGCGCGCATCGTTTCGTGGAACGGCCTGACCCCCCCGGCGTAGTTGGCGAACGCGAGCGAATGCACGATGCCGGCCAGCGGCTGGTGGACGGGGCCCACCTCGGCCGCCAGGCGGCTCGCCGCCCCCTCCTGCTCGACATCGCAGACGTGGACCCGCCGGCCCGCCAGGAGGCCGGCCAGCGCCTGCCGGGTTTCCTCCGAGCGCACGCTGTAAACGACCCGCGCGCCCTCGGCCTCAAGGGTCCGCCCGACCGCCCACGCAACGCTCTTCCGGTTGGCCACGCCGAAAACCAGAAACGTCTTTCCCTCAAGATCGAGGAAGCTCATGGGCAGGGCGCCGGATCCGCACCGGCCGCAGTTGCGGGGGCCTCCTTGTCCAGGAGGGCGACGCCGAAGTTCACGGTGAGCACCTTGCGGTTGTCCGCCGTCCCCACCGAACCGCTCAGGAAGAGGAAGCGGCCCATGCGATCCTTGAGCCTGACGTTGATGATCAACTCATCGCCCGGCTTCACGATGTTCTTGAAACGGACATCGGTGATCCGCGCGAGAACGGGCGTATAGCGCGCGAGGTCGTCCTTACCGGCCGCCATCTGCCGCGAAACCATCGCGCAGCCCGACTGGAAAACCGCCTCGCAGATGAGCACGCCGGGCATGATCGGGTTGCCCGGGTAATGTCCCTTGAAGAAATCCTCCTCCGGGCGCACCCGGCGGCGGGTCGTCAACGTGTCAGGCCCTTCAGCGATGATCTCATCGACAAAAAGGAAAGGCGGTCGATGGGGAATGAGCTGCTCAATGGACTCCATGGCGGGAGGTTATTGTTTCCACGGATCAAGCGGACTTGCGACGATTTTCTGCGGCTGGGGGCTGGCGCGGGGCGGCGCCGCGCTCATGCAGGACCCGCAGGGCCGCCGCTTCCCGGCGGGCTGTCCCCCGGGCGAAATCCAAACGTGCGGGCGGGCGCCGGTCCCGTCCGGTTTTCGGCGGCCGGCGCGGGCTTTCGCCTGAAGAGGTACCGGTCGATGTTGTTCGCCGCGATCACGCCATAGTTGATGGTGCCGAGCCAGCCTGACATGATGATCCCTACCGAGCCGGCGTGGTAGAGCCCCGGAAGGCGGCGCGGAAGGTCGGTCGACACCTGCAGCCCTTCGAACTTCGTGCCAAAGGAGGTGCCCTTCCAATGCCGGGTGTAGTGCTCGATCGTGCGCGGCGTCGCGGCCTCGGCCCAGTCGATCTTCGCACGCACCCCGGGGATGAACCGCTCCAGGCAGGCGATCGATTCGTCGATGAGGCGCTGCTTCTCCCGACGATAATCCACCTCGGTCAGCCGGTTCCAGTCCTCATACCGGGCGTTGAGCGAACACACGATGGAAGAGCGGCCGGAGCCGGGGCGGGTTTCCGGGTAATACACCGAGAACGTGCGGCTGGTCGTGTGGAAATCGAGCAGCTCGTCGCTGGTGAAATGCGGCGAATCGGAGACGAAGATCAGGTCGCCGATGGGCGGAATCGACTCGCCCTTGCGGATGCCCAGATAGACCTGGCATGAGCTCGTGTTCATCCGCACCGCCCTGGCCTGCTCCACGAAACGGGGGGGGAACTGCTCCTCCCCCGCCAGCCCGAGGATCGTTCCTTTCAGGTTCGCGTTCGACAGGACGGCCTCGCAGCGGATCGTGCGGCCGTTGGCGATGACGCCGGTGACGCGCCGGTCGCCATCGACCTCCTCGACCAGGACCTTTTCCACCATCACGTGCTTGCGGAGCCCAACCCCGTTGCGGACGAGTTCCTCGGACATTTTCCGGATGAGCAGGTCGGTGCCGCCGCGGAATGTGTACACGCCCTTGCTCATGAAGTTCGAGAAGACAATGCCATACGTGATGGCGGGATCGTCCAGCGTCGAGCCGTTGGCATACGTGATCGGCTCCATGAGAAAGCGCTTCACGTCGTCCCGGCCCGGAAAGCAGCGTTCCAGCATCTCCCCGGTGGTCTCGGGATTCTCGTCGTAGAAGTTCATCGCCCGCAGGTCGGTGAAGAAGCGCTCCACGACCCCGGCCGGGACGCGGAAATGCTCGATGAGCAGGCGGGTGAAATCGGCCCGGTCGAAGGTGGTGGTGAGGTTGAACTGCGGGTTGACGAAGCGGATGGCCTTGAGCTGGACGATGGAGTCGGCGATCTCCTGGGACCAGTACTTGCGGGTCGACTTGATCATGCCGACAGGGAATCCGTGCAGCGAGATGTCGAAGATGTGGCCCCCCCTCCGGGTGAACCAGGTGGCGAGGCCGCCCAGCCGGTAGTGGTGTTCCAGCAGCAGGACCTTGCGGCCGCACCGGGCCAGGCAGTTTGCGCCGGTCAGGCCGGCAAGGCCGCTGCCGATGACGATGACGTCGTAGCAGTCGTCGACCCCCTTGAGCCAGTCGTGAGCCATGAAACGCTCCAATAAGCACAACCAGTCCGATGCGGGCAACCGGGAAGTTGCTAGGCTCCGGCGCCGGGCCGGAGGACATGCTCGTTGGCGATCGCAATGCCGCTGATCATGGCGCCGACAATGCCCATCAACCCCTGGTCCGTCCCGCAGAGATGGAGATTCTTCAGGTGCGTGCGGCCCCCGTGTATCTTTGCGGGTGCGCCGTAGATCGCACCGTCGACGTGCCCGGTGAACCGCTTCACGGTGCGCGGCGTGAAAAGATCCGTCGCGAGGGTTTCCGCCGCGAGCGCCGCGTCGGAGATTTCGGGCAGGAATCGGCGCGCGCTGCGCGTCGATTCGTCCAGCCAGCGGAGCTTGTCCGCCTGATAGCGCTCCTCCGGCAGGCCGGCCCACCGGTCGTAGTTGGCCAGGCACGTGATGCGCAACCAGCCCTCCTGCAGCCCGGCATCGCCGAAATCGAAGTTGTTCGGGAGGCAGATGACGCCGCTGCGCACATCGGCCTGCTGCGCGGGCCGGGCGTACTCGAACCGGTCGGTGTCATTGAAGAACACGATCGTGTCGCTCCCCCAACCGAGTTCGGACGGCGGGTGCTTCAAAACGCGGATGCTTTCGATGAAGGACAGCCTTCTGTCCCGGCCAAGGCCCGGATTTTCCGCCCCGCCGGCCGCGGCGCGGATCTCCGGATCCGGAGGGGGGCTGCATAGGGCCGCGGTCTCCTCCGCGCCGATCGACGAGATCACCTGATCCGCGGTGATCTCCTCCCCGCCGTCAAGGACCAGCGCGGCTGCGCGGCCCCCGTGTTCAACGATGCGGGCCACCCCGCACTGCATCCGGCGTTCGCCGCCGGCCGAGCGGTACTTTTCCAGCAGCACGCGGATGATCCGGCGCATCCCTTCGAGCGGCCGCGCCAGGCCCTCCAGGAACACGGCGCGGAACATGATCACAAACTGCGAAAGGTCCATGTCGCGCTCCCGGGCGTTGCCATAGTACATCAGCGGGCAGAACAACATGTCCTCGAGCAGGGGATCGGAGATGTGCCGGCGGACGATTTCGCGCGCGAGGACGTTGGGGACGTCGAATACGCGATCGCCGCAGCCCCGCACCACGCCGGCCAGGCGCCGGAATCCGTCGACCTGTCCGGGAAACTTCGCGGCGATCCCTGCCTCCAGCTCAGCGAAATCGTTGGTGAACCGGAGCTCGGCCGCCCCCCGGGAGCCGAAGACGATGCGCGACTGTTTCTGGGGGCAGAGCGCAAATTCGTCCCGCCCGATCCGGAGCTGCCGCAGCAGCTTGCCCAGCGGCGTGCCCCGAACCCCCGGCGGCACATAGTTGGTCACCGCGTGAAGCCCCACGTCGTATTTCCGGCCATCAAGGCTGTAGAAGCCGTTGAGCCCGCCCGGCGCGGAATGGCGCTCGAAAATGCAGACCCGCCGCCCGAAATGGGCCAGCCGGATGCCGGCCGCGAGGCCGGACATCCCGGCGCCGATGATGGCGACGTCGTAGTGACGCGGTGTGCTCATTGATCGATTCAGGGAACCACGTGCGGGCGCCCGCGGCCACAAGGAGACAGCGACAGGGGTCGGGCGAAAAGAAAAAAGCAGTGGGCGCCGGCGCAAAGCCCGGTGCGCGCCAGGCTGCCGGGGGAACGGATCAACCGGAGGAACGCGTGCGCCGCGACGCAATCTCCTTCACGTCCGACCCCCGGGCGCCGGGGCAGACCGGCATCGCGGCATTCGAGGCTTCCAGCAGGAAGTCCGCAGCCCAAAGCCGGGTGCCCGCGGCCATTCGCTAGCGCTTCGCCTCGATCGCGTTGAACTTCGGAGTCAGGTACTCCGCACAGCTGTCGAGGGACGCCAGCTGGATATAGTCGGCTTCCGGCACTTCGATGCCATGGCGCTTGCGCAGCTCCATCACGATGTCGAGAAAATCCATGGAATCGAGTTGCAGCTGGTCGCGAAGGCGCACGTCCGGCTTCAGATTACCCAGGTCCTCGTCCGGCGCGATGTCGGCGATAATGTCAGTCACCAGCTTCTTGCAGTCGTCTTTCGTCATGTGAAGGGATGCGGCGTCAGGCCCGGTGGCGGAGAATGACCAGCGCGGAATTGACTCCGAGCATACCAAAGGAGTTGTTCAGAATTGCGTCAACCCGTTTTGCCTTTCGCGGCTGATTTAGGACAAGGCCCGGCAGATCGCATTGGGGGTCGAGGTCGTCCACATTGATCGTCGGATGCACGACAAGGTCGTCGAACGCCGGGAGGTTGCCCGCGAGTTCGAGGGCGCCGGCCGCCCCCATGGCATGTCCGATGAAGCTCTTCGTGTTGTTGATGTTGACGCCGGCGCAGCCCGCGAAGACCTCGCGGATCGCCACGCATTCCTGGATGTCGCCCTGGGGTGTGGCCGTCGCATGGGTGTTGACGATGTCGATGTCTCCAGGCGTCAGCCCGGCCGCGACGACCGCCTGCCGGATGCACGCAGCCTGGCGGACGGCGTTGGGCAGGACATAGTCGGTCGCGTCGGAGTTGACGCAGTAGCCCCCGATCTCGCCGTAGATCTTCGCGCCCCGGGCCCTGGCGTCGTCAAGGCGCTCGATTGTGTAGATGCAGCCGCCCTCGCTGACGACGATCCCGTTGCGCCTCCGGTCGAACGGCCGGCTCGCCTTCGTCGGATCCGGATGCGACGCCAGCGCTCCCTGGCTCTTGAAGGCGGCGAAAATGCCGAAGGTGCCGATGCTCTCGCTCACGCCGCCGGCGAACGCCACGTCGACCTCGCCGAGCCGCAGCATCTGGGCCGCATGGATGAGCCCGAGGTTCCCGGCGGCGCAGGCGGCGCCGAGGGTGTAAGCCGGGCCGGTGATGCCGAGGTTGAGCGACACCTCGCCCGCGGGATTGTTGGCGACCGTGCGCGGATTGTGATGGTGCGACCAGAATCTCGTGTCGTGCTTGAAGAGCGAGAGGTTGTAGATCTCGTTCTCGGTCTCGACATTGCCATGCTCCGTGATCCCAAGGTAGATGCCCGCACGGGATTTGTCGAAGGCCTCCCAGTTGAGGCCGCAGTCCGCCAGGGCCTCCCGCGCACAATAGATGCTGATGCTGCCGGCGCGCGTCCCGATGCGGACGTCCTTCTTTTTCTGATGTTTTAGGGGATCGAAGTGGCAGACGCCGGCGGGTTGGGCGCCCATGTAGCGCACCTCGATCAACTCGACCCCGGAGACGCCGCTCAGCAGATTCTGGCGGAATTGAGCCAGCGTGTTTCCGTTGGGCGCGATGAGGCCGAGGCCGGTGATGACGATGCGCGGTTGCTTCATGAAATGGTCTCAGGATGATCCCAGGCGCGCCCCGATCAACGCGCAAGAGCGTTTTGCCTAGCCATTGCGCGGAGAAAATCAATACAAGTCTCGCGCGATGAATGTACTCGTTGTGGGTGGAGCCGGCTACATCGGCAGCCACTGCGTGCGGCAGCTCGCGGCGGCGGGGCATCGGCCCGTGGTCCTCGATAATCTCGTCTCCGGACACCGCCGCGCGGTTGCGCCGCCGGTGCCCTTCCACGAGGGCGACCTGGGCGACGGAGCCATCGTGCGGCGCATCCTGACGCAGGAGCAGATCGGCCTTGTGATGCATTTCGCCGCCTTCTGTTATGTCGGCGAATCCGTTGCCGACCCGCTCAAGTACTATCTGAACAACGTCGGCGCCACGCTTCACCTGCTCAAGGCGATGCTGGCGGTGGAGGTGAGGCAGTTCGTCTTCTCCTCCACCTGCGCCACCTATGGGGTTCCCGACCGGCTGCCGATGACCGAGGATCTTCCGCAGGCGCCGGTCAGTCCGTATGGTCAGACGAAGCTGGACGTGGAGAACGTGCTGAAGTCGCTCGCCCGCGCCCACGGGCTGAGCTTTGCCGCCTTCCGTTATTTCAACGCGGCCGGTGCCTCCGAGGACGGTTCCATCGGGGAGGACCACGATCCGGAGACGCATCTGATCCCCCTTGCAATCGACGCCGCGCTGGGCCGGCGCCCTCCCCTGCGGCTCTTCGGCACGGACTACCCCACCCCGGACGGCACCTGCCTCCGCGATTACGTGCACGTCGACGATCTCAGCCGCGCCCACATCGCCGTCTTCGAGCGGTTGACGGCGCCCGGCACTGCGTTGTTCTACAATCTCGGCACGGGCCGGCCTTCCTCCAACCGCGAGGTGATCCGCGCTGTGGAGAAGATCTCGGGGCAACGGGTGCCCCTCGTGGAGGCGCCCCGCCGCGCCGGCGATCCGCCCGCCTTGTACGCGGATTCCAGCCTCGCGAAGCGCGAATTCGGCTGGCAGGCGAAGTTCGGGGACATCGAATCCATTGTTGCAACCGCCTGGGAATGGCATTCGACGCATCCGAAGGGTTTCGCCGACCGCGGACGCTGAGCGGGAACGACGCAATCAAGGGGCGGGCGGGATCACCCGATCCCGCTTCCTGCACGGGCGCCACGCCGTGGGACGGAAGGAAGGTCTCTGCGGCGCAGTCCCGACGAACCCTGCCGAGGGCGGCGCCGCCGGCCCCGGGCCTCACAGCCGCAATCCGAGCGCGACGACGCGTTTGCGCAGCGTGGTGCGGGTCATCCCGAGGCGTTCGGACGCGCGCACGAGATTGCCATTCTCGTCCTTGAGCACGCGCAGGATCATCTCCCGTTCCAGCCGTTCGAGCACGGGTTCATTCCCCTCCTCCTTCAACCGGGCATAGACGAAGTCCAGGGCGTCGTCGAGGCGGAGCGGGGGGATCTCAGGCGCCGTCGGCATTTCCCGGTTCACCGCGGGTGCCGCCGCGGACGGCGCGGCGTCCGGCAGCGGAGGTTCCGGAATCGGCGGCGTTGGCACGGAAGGGGAAACAGGCGGCGCGGATTCGGCCGCCGGCGCCGCGGTGCCGCGGATTTCCGGCGGGAGGTCCTTCAACAGGATTGCATCGCCCTGCGCGACGACCGCGCTGCGGAAAATCACGTTCTCCAGTTCACGCACGTTGCCCGGCCACCGCTGGCGCAGCAGCACGGCCAGCGCCTCGGGGGAGACCTTCTTGACCCGGGTCTTCTTCTGCTTCTCCAGCGTCTGCAGCAGATACTCAACGATCTGGGGGATGTCCTCCAGGCGTTCCCGCAGCGGCGGCATCCGGATGCGCACGACGTTGAGCCGGTAGTAGAGATCTTCACGAAAGGTCCGGGCCTTCACGATCTCTTCGAGATCCTTGTTCGTGGCGGCAATCACGCGGACATCCGCCTTGATCGTCTCCGTGCCGCCGACGCGCTGGATCTCACCCTCCTGCAGCACCCGGAGAATCTTGTTCTGCGTCGCCAGCGCCATGTCTCCGATCTCGTCGAGGAAGATCGTGCCCCCGTCGCAGAGTTCAAATTTGCCGATGCGCTGGGCGGTCGCTCCGGTAAAAGACCCCCGCTCATGCCCGAACAATTCGCTCTCGATCAGGTTCTCGGGGATCGCGGCGCAGTTGACGGCGATGAAAGGCCGTGACGCCCGGTGGCTGTGCTTGAAGATGCTGCGGGCCACCAGTTCCTTGCCGGTGCCGCTTTCGCCGGTGATCATCACGGTGACGTTGCTGGCGGTCACCTGGCCGATGGTTTTGAAAACCTCCTGCATTGCCGGGGAACTCCCGACGATGCCCTCCTTGTAATCCTCGGTATTGATCGTCGGCTTGTAGTCGCCGGCTGCGCGCAGATCGGCGTGCGTCTTCAAGGCGTTCGCCGCGAGGGTGATCACCTTTTGCGGATCGAACGGCTTCATGATGTAGTCGAACGCGCCGTACTTCATCGCCTCGATGGCGGTCTGCGCGGTGCCGAACGCGGTCATGAGGATGACCAGCTGCCGGGGATTGATGGAGCGGATGTGCTGCAGGGTCTCGATCCCGCCCATCCCGGCCATGCGGATGTCGAGGAAGATGACGTCCGGCGCGGCGCGTTTCACCGTGGCAATCGCCTCCTCGCCGCTCGCGGCGGCGGTGACAATGTAATCGCGCGAGGTCAACACCCGCGAGAGCGAGTAACGGATCTCGGGGTCGTCATCGATGACCAGGATCGTGGATTTCGCGGCCGCCATGGGAAAATGCACGGACAAATCAAAGGGCGGCAATTATCCATTAGCATTCCGCCCAAAACAGCGCTTATTTACGGCAAATGTTCGGAGGGTCAATCAACTTGTTCCGCGTGTTCGGCATCCGCGTCGCGCTGCATCTCACCTTCCTGGTGCTGGCGGCGTTTGCGGCGTGGGCCGGTTGGATGGACAATCCGGGCCATCGCGGGATGGGTCTGGCCCTTGGCCTGGTGGTCATTGTCCTGCTCTTCACCTGCATTGTGCTCCACGAATTGGGGCATTCGCTGACGGCGCGCCGTTACGGAATCACCGTCCGGCGCATCCTGCTCCTGCCGATCGGCGGCATGGCCGAGTTTGATTCGATCCCCCGGCAGCCCCGCCGCGAGGTTTTAATCTCCCTGGCCGGGCCGGCCGTCAATTTTCTCATCGCACTGCTGCTCCTGCTGTTTCTGCCGTGGCCGAAAGACTGGCGCGGTGGCACGGTCGAATTCAGCGTGCGCGGCCTTGGAGAACTGCTGCTCCAGATCAATGTCATCATGGGCGCCTTCAATCTCCTGCCGGTGTTTCCGATGGACGGGGGGCGGATTCTGCGGGCGGTCCTCGCCACGCAATGTTCGTATCTCAAAGCGACATTCTGGGCTGCGACTTCGGGCAAGATCCTCGCCGTCCTCGGACTGGCCTGGGCCGCCGCGGTCGCGAAAAACCCGGTGCTGGCGTGCCTGTTTCTGTTCATCGCGGCGGCCGGCGAGCTCGAATACCGCGGGGTCAGGCGCCGGGAGCGCCAGATGGCCGAATGGGAGGCGCTCATGCGCAACCTGGGCGGGCCCGCCGAAAGCGCCGCCCGCCTGCCCTCCGAATTCCTGCACGGGCCGAATTAGCCCAGGTTTCGCAACTGGAAGGTCGGTTTCGGGGCTTTCGCGTTTGCGGCCCGCGGTATTGGCGCCGTACGCTTTGCAGTGGTCGTTGGCAGACTGGAAGGTCCTCACCGTGCCCCTCAGCCTCTTTGAACGGCTTTATCGCCTCAAGCGACGAACTGCATTACCAACAGACTTTAGTTTGTGCGGCGCGCGAAGCGCCGCTGCCGCCCGGTGATTGAGCATCGATAGCCGGGAGGCAGTGGGAGCCAACCTGGCCTCAGCCTCGCGCCAAAAATGATCGGCAATCGCCGCATTCTCGCGGGGGGAAAGCCGACGGAGTTGGGAGGCTAAGGCGGCGGTCAATGACATGCGATGACCGGTATCCTTGGAGGGGGAATGGGCGAGTCGGAATCGCGGATCGAATGGCCAACGCCAGAGGCCTGCCATGCCGGACTGCGAGCGACGATTGGTGCGCCGACGCGTGCCCGGCATGGGCAGCGCTGAATGTCAGCCGCTCTTTTCATAACGCTTCAGGAGCTTGGGCCAGGAGGTGACGAACTCGTCAACGAGCTTCCCGAAGGCCCGCTTCTCCGCTTTTCGTCGTGCTTCGTCCGCGGCGTCGCCGCTGCCCCACGACGTGGCGACGGTTGCCTCCCTCTCAGTCTCTTCGTAGGCCGAGTAAATATAACCGGTACGGGTGTCTAGGAGCAGGGCCGAGACCGTCGTCACGGCGGTGATTCTTCTGGTCGGCGAAAGCCCCAGGGTGATGACGGTGAGCGGCTTCGCCGCGTCGCGGTCAAAAAACGCCGTGTCGAACGTGTAGACCAGGATCAGGTCCGCCTGCAATCGGGCGGCGGCTTCGCGGATCTCGCGGTCGCCATCCAAGCGAGCCGGCAGCAACATACGGTTCACGCTCACCAAGCCGGCCACTTGCGGCAGTGAGGTAAACCGATCGAACTCGGCTTGGTCCTCCACCTCTTTGACCATGATGACCGAATAACGGCCATCGCCGTATTTCCCGCCATTTCGACTGAGATTGTAGTTGTTGTAGGTCGGCGCCTGGACCCGCACGGTCGCGATGCTTGCGGGGAAGGGATTCGTCGGCTTTGCGGCGAAGCTTTCCCGAATACTTGCCGGCGCGAATGCCTGAAGGTCGGCTTTGGCTCCAGGGGGAATATATGTCGAACAGCCGCCGAATGGCAGCGCGAGGCATGGCAGCAAAAGGAGGACGAAGGTCTGTTTCATCGTATGGACTTAGACACTTAAGAGGAGGCGCGGTCACGGCTGGCGTGGCGGCTGCCCCGCAGGCGGCATGACAGCTGTGGCCGTTGCCTCCCTCGTCTGGTTCAAGGGTTGTGTGCCGGCTATCGCGGCACACGACATTCTGGGTTAGGCTGGTTTTTCATTTCTGAAGATCAGGTAGCGCTTCTCTCAAGAATCACCGCCAACTAGAATGGCGATGAGAAGAGTCGATGCCGCCGCGATGCCAAGCGCAATGCTTCCAGCCACGCGGGTGACGCGACGCTTCTTTCTTAACGCCACGAAACCGCCGACGAAGCCGACCGCGAAGAGAACTGCAGCCATGGAGATCATCGACTTTTAGATTGTGGGTGACGGGTCTAATTTGCCGAACGCTACGACGAGGCACGACCGACGGCTGGCGCGACCGGTGCGCAAGCAGCGGGCGTGCGAGCCAAGGTCGTTGCCTTCGGCGACTTGTTAAATTCTTCATTTGTTCGCGAGTGGAACCGTTCCTTCTTGCTTAAAACTTTGCTTAATACCTTCGGGAACCATGTCCTGCATTACTACGCTGCGGTCACCGCGTTTGGGCCTCAAGAGATAATTCAGCTCGCCACCTTCACGTGCACGCTCTTGTTCGGGAGTCAGATACTGAAAAAGCACCATTACATCTTGATTCTTATAGAGCGCGATTGCTCCTCTCTCGGTATAATCCACACCGCCAACCCACTTCGTCGCGATCTGCCCTGACTCCGGTTCGTAATACCACGCAAGGAAATTCTCCCAGGCATATGTATATCGCCCTGCGGGAATCACTGCACCTCGCCATTGACTTGCCCATTTGCTCTCGGGTTCCCAACTTTTGCTTTCGGTGAGGACCAACGCGACTGGTCGCGAGGTACGCGTAATCATTACACAACCAACTAGGATGGCCGTACACGCGATGAACAAAGATTTAAGCATTGATTGGTTGGCGATATCGGCGGCTGTTTCCGACAGAAATGGCGCCGAGGGCCTGCCGGGCCGAACCTTCAGCGAAGGCTGGACTGCGCCCTCCACGGAGGATTCAGAAATCGCGCCCGCGGTTACGCCTTCGGAATCAGGTCGTCGACCGGATCGCTCTCGGTGTTGATGTCGGCGAACAGCCACGTCGACAGGTAGCGCTCGCTGCACGAGGGCACGATGACGACGATCTGCCTGCCTTGGTTCTCGGGACGCCGGGCGAGCTGGAGCGCGGCCCAAATGGCGGCGCCCGACGAAATGCCGACCGGGATGCCGTCCTGTTGATTGACCTGTTTCGAAACCGGAGCCGAGTCCGCCTCCTTCACCCGGATGATCTCGTCGTAGACCTTCGTGTTGAGCACGGCGGGAACAAAGCCGGCGCCCAGGCCCTGCAGCTTGTGCGGGCCAGGCTGGCCGCCGGACAGCACGGGGGACGCATCCGGCTCGACTGCGACAATCTTGATGCCGGGCTTGCGGCTCTTCAAAACCTCCCCCACCCCGGTGATCGTGCCGCCCGTGCCGACGCCGGCTACGACGATGTCGACTTTTCCGTCGGTGTCGCGCCAGATCTCCTCCGCCGTGGTCTTCCGGTGGATCTCCGGATTGGACGGGTTCGCAAACTGCTGGAGAATGACGCTGTTGGGAATCTGCCTCTGCAATTCCTCGGCCTTTGCGATCGCGCCCTTCATGCCTTTCGGCCCTTCCGTGAGGACGAGGCGCGCGCCGAGCACCTTGAGCAGCTTGCGGCGCTCCATGCTCATCGTCTCGGGCATGGTGAGGAGGATCCGAAGGCCGCGGGCGGCCGCCACAAACGCCAGCGCGATGCCGGTGTTGCCGCTCGTCGGCTCGATCAGGACAGTGCCCTGGTTGATGCGGCCCGATTTTAGCGCATCATCAATCATGGCCGCGCCGATGCGGTCCTTGACGCTGCCGAGCGGGTTGAAGAACTCGAGCTTCAGCAACACATCGGCCACGGCGCCGTGGGCCTGCGCCGTGCGATGAAGGCGGACAAGCGGCGTGTTGCCGATCGTGTCAACGATGGAGTCATAGATCTTGGCCATGGGATTCAATGAGGGTCTGGATTATGCATTTGCTTGTTTCGGAAAAACGAACGGGGCCGCAGGCTCATTTGTCGGTCCCCCAGCGCCGGTGAAGAAAGCTCTCCCACGGCGAGAACAGCACCTTGTCCGCCAGCAGTCCGATGAACACGATGACCAGCATGATGCCGATGACCTGGTCCATCGCATTGAGCTCGCGACCATAGTGGAGCAGCTGGCCGAGGCCGAACCCGGTCAGGATCGTGACGAAAATCTCCGCGGCCATGAGCGACCGCCAGGCGAAGGCCCAGCCCTGCTTCATGCCGCTGACGATGAAGGGAAGCGCCGCCGGCATGATCACCATCACCCAGGTGTGCAGCTGGCGCGAACCCATGGTACGTGCTGCGCGTACATAGATGGGATTCACGTTACGCACTCCTGACTCCGTCGCGAGTATCACCGACCACAATGTCCCCATCACGACGACAAACAGCATTGCCCCTTCCGACTGGCCGAACCACAGCAGGGCCAGCGGCACCCAGCAGACGCTCGGCAGGCCCTGGAGGCCGAGCGCAAGGACCCCAAGGGTATCCCGCGCGGAGCGGAATCGCGCGGTGACCAGCCCGAGCGGAAGGCCCAGCAGCAAGCCGATCGCATATCCAAAAAAGAGGCGCTTCAAGGTGACCCCCATGGCAAGGAAAAGCTGCCATTGGTCGGGATTCGGCGCCATGGCGCTCCCGGGCTTGAACGTGTGACCCCAGAGATAGAGCGCCACAGAGCCCGGGGACGGCAGCAACACCGGGGACCACACCTTCGCCAGGAAGACAAGTTCCCAGGCGACCAGCAGCATTGCGAAGAAAAGGAATGCCGTGAGTGCGCGTTTCATTCCTGCACCTCCGGAAGGGCAAGATGCCCCTTGAGCGCCCGCATGATTTCCGTGGCGTGCTCCGCAAGATCCACGCTGTTGATGTCCCGCGGTCGCGGCAGGGGGATCCTGAATCCCTCGCGAATCCGGCCGGGATGCGGCGAGAACAGGATGACCCGATCCCCCAGACAGGCGGCCTCGCGGACGTTGTGCGTGACGAAGACGATGGTTTTGCGCCGCTCCTGCCAGATCCGCTGAAGGTCCCCGTAGAGCTGCTCCCGCGTCAGCGCATCGAGCGCCGCAAACGGCTCGTCCATCAGCAGCACCTTCGGATTCGGGGCCATTGCCCTCGCGAGCGCCACCCGCTGCTTCATGCCGCCGGAGAGTTCGTGCAGGTTCGCATGGAGGAAGCCCTCCAGGCCGACGAGCTTCAGGTAGTATCGCGCCACCTCCTCGCGCTCGGACGGCGAAAGGCTGGGTTTCAGCTTCAGGCCGAACATCACGTTCGAAAACACATCCAGCCAGGGAAACAGGGCCGGCTCCTGGAACATGACCATGCGGTCGCGCCCCGGGCCGCGAATCGGCATCCCGTCGGTCCGAACCTCCCCTTCGTCAGGCGTCTCCAGCCCCGCGATGATGTTGAGCAGCGTCGATTTTCCACAACCGCTGGGGCCCACAAGGCAGACGAATTCGCCCTCGCTGACATCCAGCGTGACGTGCTCAAGCGCCTGCACCCGTCCACCGCGGATGTGGAAAGTCTTCGAGACATCCTTCACCGCCAGCTTGGCCGCGGGCGCAGGAGTGAGTTCTTGCTGCAGTGTCATGGCTTCCCTGAAAACATGCGGTCCAAAGGGATGGCATCGGGGAGAAAACCGACGCTCCGGGCGTCCTTCACGACCCCCGAGACCTGATCCACCGTCAGATCCGCGGTGAAACGGAGCCGCCGCCACGCATGCTCGACCAGCTCCGCGGGAAAGGCGCGGTGCATGTCCGCGCTGAGGCCCGAACAGACGATGGCGCGCGCTTCAGCGCCATGGGCGTTGATCCAGGCGGTGAGTTCCACATGGGCTTCGCGGAATCTCCGCGCCAGATCCTGGTGTTCCCGGAGCAGGCGCACGCTCGATACCAGCAGCGTGGTGACGACGTTGGGCTGTTCCAGGAACACCCTGCCTCCCGCCTCCTGCTCGAGCCGCGACACCCACGGCTCGACCGTCCAGACTGCATCGATCCGGCCCGACAGGAACAGCGCAAGCTGGTCGGGATTGGCCGTGGGCAGCACGAGGACGTCGCCCCCGCCCGCGGTGATCCTGAAACCCTGCTTCTGGAGCCAGGCGCGCGCAGCCACATCCTGGGTGTTGCCGAATTGCGGTGTGGCCACCTTCCGGCCGCGGAAATCAGCCGCTGTCTTGATGCCGCTCCCGGCCCGCACCACCAGCGCCGCCCCCCCTCGGCGGCGCCGGCCATGACGCGGATTTCGTCGCCGCCCGACCGGATATAGGCGTTGATCGCCGGGTTGGGCCCCACGTAGGTAAGGTCGATCGAGCCGGCGAAGACCGCCTCCATCGCGCTCGGACCCGCGTTGAAGGCGAACCACTGCACGGCGACGTCCGGACCAAGGCGCTGTTCGAACCAGCCGCGTCCTTTGCGCGTCGTCTGACTGCCGATGACACCCTGGGCGTGGGTGACGTTGGGAAAATAACCGACGCGAAGCACGACTTTTCCGGCCCGCGCCACCGCGGGGGCCAGCAGGACAACGCATAACAGAAGCCATCGGTTCAGGGGCAGACGGCTGAACATCATGCCCGGCCCGGATGTTTCGTGGGAACGCGACGGGGGCATCGCGTCTCCAGCATACAGTCTGAAAAACAGGGCCATCCTTTGGGTGGTGGATGCGGGCTAGAACGAAATCTGGAACCGGGTGATGAACGCCTGTTCATCCTGGCGCAGGATCTGGGTGGACGAAACGGACACCAGGTTGTTGAAGCGGGTCCGGTAGTAGTCAAAAGTGGTGCGCACGGTTTTGCTGAGGTACCAGTTCACGCCGACTCCGACCGACGACGCTTCGTCCGCGTTCGTCGCAGGGTCTGCGAAGAGCGGAAACGCCTTGCTGTCGATCTTGAGGTCCGCGTAGCGCAAGGTGACTTCCCAGGCGCCCCAGGTGCCTTTCTCCCAGCTGAACGGATGGTCCGGGAGGACCCCGGTGTAGGATGAGTTCTCGCCGGTCAGAACATAGCCTGCGGCGAGCTGCCATGCCTTGTTCTGCAGCCCCGTTTTCGCCCCTGCCGCCGTGGGCCGCGCAGTGACGGACGAGACGACATATTCGCCGATCACGCCGACGGGACCATTGCGGTATTCGAGCTGTGGAGACACGCGCCAGACCTCGCCGTCGCCAACCACCGCGCTCCGGTATTTGAAGAACGTCTGCTGTCCATCCGTCTTGTAGCCACTGGTGACCGCCGGGGGACCCTTCTGCCGGCCAAAGCTGGCTCCGACGCCGAAGGCTAGGCCCTGCAGCGGCGACGCGTTGTCAGGCCTGAACGGCTGCAGGACGATCCTCCCGATCACATCTTTGTCGTTGTCGAAGTCGGCATTGGTTGAATTGACGCTGTCGGCGACGCCGTTGAAAACTCCGAGGGCATAGACGAGGGAGCCATCGCGGAATCGGCCGCCGGCCTGGATGCCCAGATCGCGGTTCGGCACCAGATCCGAGGCGAGCGATCGCTCATTGAAAAAGGTATACGAGTCGGACTGCAGCCATTCGAGCCCGAGGGGCGCCTTGAATTTGCCGATCTTGAACTGGAGGGATGCGCCCAACCCAACGCCCATGTTGGCATCGAGGATCGCCGGGGCGCCGGTGCCTGCGAATTCGGGGATGAGTTGGAAGGAGTAGATCTTGTCGAATGTCGCCTCGGATATCAGGCGCGCGCGGCGGAGCACGAAAGAATTGTTCAGGACCCCCCCTCCGTCGTTGAAGAAGAGCCGGGAATCGAGCTGCACCAGGCCGCCAATTCTGACTGAGTCCGCTCCGTCGCCCGAGGTGAACGTGAAGCCCTTGTCGGTGATGGCGATTTTCGGGGCCGGGGCGGCCGCAGCAGCCGCGGCTGCCGCAGCCGCCTCCTGCTGTTTCTGCCGCTCGAGCTGATCCAGCCGCTGGTCGAGCAACCGGATTTGCTCGCGCAGGGCCTGGATCTCCGCATCGGTGGAGTCCGCAGCGTGCAAAGTCATCAAACCGGCTGAGGACGTCAGGGCCGCGAGGATGCCCCGGATGATGGGCGAGGTTTTTTGGTTCATATCGCGTAGTCTCCCATGAGGTTGTTGGCCAAGCCATCGACGGGCTGCAGACGCTCCGAGGAAGTGTGATGGGCGTATACCGTGGGGTGGCCGGAATGCCGGAAGGCGCGCGGGGGCGCTGCAAAGAGCAGCGGGACGCCATCGCGGCGCATCTTCCGCAGGGTCACTTCGACCACGTCAGCGAGCGTAAACCGGTCGAGTATGCTGGTGATCGCGTTTCGCACATCGAGCATGAGCATCCTCAACCCGCAGTGCATTTCGTCCGGGCATGAACATTTCTCATAGGCGCTCTGGCTCACACAGCCTATTGGAGCGAGCGGACCGTCGATCAAGCGGACGACGCGACCGATGATGATTTTTTCCGCCGGCTGAGCGAGGCGATAGCCACCGAATCTCCCGCGCTGGCTCTGGATCAAGCCCTCCTGTTTCAGCACCATCATGATCTGTTCAAGGAACTTCACTGGAAGCTTTTCGCGGCTGGCGAGCTCGCTGACCTGGACCAGGGAACGGCCCACCTCGGCGGCAATCCCGAGGTCAATCAGCGCCCGGAGTGCATACTCGCCCTTCTTGGAGAGTTTCATAAAGTCTATCTACTTAATCTAGATTCCCCGAGTATCCTTTATGCAAGCATTTTGTTCGCCCAATCCTATTCCCGCGAGTACCGGCGGGTGCATCTCCCGATTGACGGCAGCGTCTGGCGCGCGTGGTGGCACGGGCATCCTGCCCCTGGGCGCGCGCCAGGCAACATGGGCAAGATGCCCATTCCACTTGCGCCACCGTCAATCGGCAGATGCACCCAGTACCGGCTTGCTTGTCTTGACGGGCTTCGGGGGGAATCACTGCCCTGGCCTGCGGGCGCCACCAGGACTGGCGCGATCCGGAGATCCGCGCGATGCGACAGTCCCGCATGGGCGGCCCGTTTGGAGTGTCAATCTCAGTCCGTCATACGCGAGCCGGATGCCGTCCGGAAGCGCGGCCTCTGTCGGGCCGTGGTCGACCGCGTGGGTGAGGTGCGTCAGATACGTCACGGGTGCGCCGATCTGGTGCGCGGCCTCAACAGCCTGCGCGATGTTCATGTGTGTCGGATGTTCCGCCGGGCGCAAGCCGTCGAGTGCGGCGGCGTGCGCGCCCTGCGCCAGCTCCAGCGCCTTGGCGGTCACCCGCTTGCAGTCCGTGTAATAGACGAATCTCGCGCCGGTTCCCCGCTCTTCGAACACCAGTCCGAGGACGTCCACCCCGCCGTGCGGCAGCAAGGTTGAACGTATGGTGCCTTGCTCCAGTTCGAGCACCGGGGGCATCCGGGCCAGCTTGAATGCCGGATAGCCGTGGGCAACCGGCCGCCCGGTGATCGCATAGGGATAGATCGCGCCGACCCGGCTCATCCCCTCTTCCGTCGAATAAACCGTGATTGCGCGGTCGCCCGCCACATCGCAGAACCGCCGGAGATCGTCCATGCCCAGCACATGATCGGCGTGGCCATGCGTCAGAATGAAGAGATCCAGATGGTCGACCCCGCAGCGGAGACATTGTTCGCGAAACTCCTGGGCCGCGTCGACCTGGATGTGAAGCCCGCCCATGCTCACGTGAATGCTGCAACGCGTGCGCCGGTTGCGCGGGTCTCTTGAATTGCAGACGGCACAGCTGCAGGCGATCATGGGAACGCCCTGCGATGTGCCGGTGCCCAGGAAAACCACTTCCATGGCGGGAAGCGAAGCACGGCCCGCCGCCAAACGGAAGTCAAAGAAACGCGGCGCCCTCCGCGATCATCACTCCCATCGCGATGAACGCCGGGACGGACAGGCATCCTTGCGGACGCGAGCCTCGCGCCGCCGGGCTTTGGGTGCATCTCCCGATTGACGGTGGCGCGAGTGGCATGGGCATCTTGCCCATGTGGCGCGCGTCCACGGGCAAGATGCCCGTGCCACAGCTGCGCGCGCCAGACGCTGCCGTCAATCGGAAGATGCGCCGCCGGGCTTTGGGTAGGACACATTTGTGTCGATAACCAAGCAGGTGGTTTGTATATCCAGTGCGCCTGCAGCACCTGTCTGCCATACAACAATGCACCCTTGTGCCGGAATGCTCTCCAGGTTGGGCGGCCCTGCTCTCTGGGTGATTATGTCCGTGCTGGCTGTGCCGGTGCTGGGAGCGCCGGCCGAGCCGTTAAAACCGGCGGATCCCCCGGCCGCGGTTCCGCCGCTGATAACGAGCATCGAGCAGTACTGGAAACTGCCCCCGGAACTGAAAGCCAGGCCGCTCGTTTTCCGACTCGAATGCGATGTGACTTATGCCGACCGGGAATGGAAGATGCTGTTCATCCAGGATGCCAACGGCGAGGGCGCCTATGCCCCCTACGGCGACAATGATTTCCCGTTCAAGGCCGGCCAGCACATCGTGGCGACCGGCACTTTCGTGCCGCCGAACGCCGACATCTCCTTCGAACATGCCACCATCGAGTTGAAGGGCGCTGCGCAGCTCGTCCCCTCCTCCATCGAGGGCAAGGTCAGGGAGTTTCAACGGGTCGTCACGAAATTCGTGACCTGCGAGGGATTGGTGGATCATCTCCGCCGGCACGATCCCACCCACCTGCAGATCTTCTTCTCGGTGGAAGGCGAGATTGTCTTCGGCTGGGTTCTGGTGGAGCCGGGCGACCCGACGCCCGATCTCAACAATGCAAATGTGCGGATCGAGGGCGTCTACAACCCCAAGATCGGGCCGGACGGCAGACTCTCCTCCGTTGAGATTCTCATTCCCGATCTGAAGCATCTCACCATTGTCAATCGCCTTGAGGATGACGCGCGTTTCAAAACGCCTGTCGTTCCGATCGAAGCCCTTCCCAGGCTCCCGGCGGACCGCCTCGTGCACATCGCCGGCCGTGTCAGGGCACAGGAACCCGGGCGATATGTGACGATCCGCGATGACAGCGGCCAGGTCGACGTGCTGACCGGCCAGGCCACGCTGTGCGACATCAATGCATGGGTCGACGCGGTGGGTTATCCGAGCATCAACGGAACGGAATGGCGGGTGCGGGGCGGCCTGTTCCGGCCCCGGGAAAATCAAATCGCCCGGCCGGCAGCCGAGCCGCTGCGCACCAGCCTGCGGCTTGCGCAGCAAGTGCGCGAACTGTCGCCTCCTGAAGCAATGAGCGGTGTGCCGGTCTGGCTGACAGGCGTCGTCACGTGGTCCGATCCCGACTCCCCGTTTTTCTTCATCCAAGACTCCAGCGGCGGCATCTGCGTCATGCGGGGCGAGTCGCCATCCCCCGTGCGCGGCCCCGGCCGCAACATGGAAGTGCACGGCATCACATCCATGGGCCGGTTTGCCCCGGTCGTGGTTGCCTCCCGATTCGACAAAATCAGCGAACTCGTCCTGCCCCAGGCAAAACAGATCTCCCTGGAATACGCGCTGACGGGGGCGGAGGAGGCCAGCTGGGTCGAAATGCGCGGCTATCTCAGGAACGTCCGTCGCCGGGATGCCTGGAACAATCTGGAGGTCGTGACGCCGACGGGCGATTTCATCGCATTATTGCCCGCCAGCGAGGATGTCTCGTCCATGGTCGGCGCAGTCGTCCGCCTGCACGGGGTGTGCGCGGCCGATGCCAACTCCCAGCGGAAGCTGACGGGCATCACGCTCTACGTGCCCGGGGCGGCTTATGTGCAGATCGAGGAACCGGCGCCGGCAGACCCCTTCGGGCTGCCGGTCCGCTCGCTGGGCAGCCTCGGGCAATATGACACGCTGCTGTCGAACAACCGCCGGCTGAAGGTGTCGGGGATCGTGCTGCATTTTTCCCCGGGCCACCTGATCCACATTGAGGACGCGGGGCAGACCCTCCTGGTGCTCTCCCGCAGCCGGATACCGATCGAGCCCGGCGACCATATTGAAGCCGTGGGGTTCCCCGGCCGGGAGGGGGGCCGGCTCGTGTTGCGCGAATCCATCTACCGCAAGACCGGTCGGGGCCTGCAACCAGAGCCCCGCCACGTTTCACCCCGGCAAACCCTGGCCCCCGATCTCGACGGCCAGTTGGTCGACATTGAAGGCAGCCTCATCGACACTTTCGCAGCTCGCGAGGAGGTTCGCCTGAGCCTGCAGGCAGGCGATCTGATCTTCGAGGCTCTGCTGGGAGATGCGGCCGGCCGGGCACGCATGCTCTCCCTGCCGGTCGGCAGCGTCCTTTCGCTCACCGGGGTCTACGAGTTGAAATTCGACGAATATGGATACCCGGTGGCTTTCCAGATCCAGCTGCGCACGCCGGCCGACATCCGGGTGGTCCGGAGCCCGTCATGGATGACCCGCGAGCGCATCCTGGCCTTTTCAGGACTCCTGGTTGTGGGCATCCTGGCGTTCATCGCCTGGGTCGCCGCGCTCAAGCGCCGCGTGCGCGTGCAGACGGACCAGATCCGGGAGCAGTTGAAACGCGAGGCGCGACTTGAGGCGGAACTCGTGCGCGCGAGCAAACTCGAGTCGCTCGGCCTGCTCGCGGGCGGCATCGCGCACGATTTCAACAACCTGCTGACCGTGGTGATGGGCAACCTTTCGCTGGCGCGCCTCAACGCGAAGATGGATCCGGAATCCGCCAGTTCATTGTGCGATGCGGAAAAGGCGACCGTTCGCGCGCGGGATCTCACCCAGCAGTTGCTCACGTTCGCGAAGGGCGGCGCTCCGGTTCGCGCGGCCGTTGCGCTGCCCGACGTGGTGCGCGAGGTCGCCGAGTTCGCCCTGCGGGGTTCCCAATCCCGCTGCCAGTTCGACATTCCGGAAGATCTCTGGCCGGCCAATGTGGACAAGGGTCAGATTGGACAGGTGGTTCAGAACATCGTCATCAACGCCATGCAGGCGATGCCGGCCGGCGGCATCATCGAGATCACCCTGCGAAATGACCGGGTCGGCGCCGAACTCGCCCGGGTGCTCGCGCCCGGCCGCTATGTGAAGCTGACCATAGCTGACCATGGCCCGGGAATCCCCCCGGAGGATCTGCAGCGGATATTCGATCCCTACTTCACGACGAAGAAACACGGCAGCGGCCTGGGCCTTGCCACCGTGCATTCCATAATCAAAAGGCACTTCGGGCATGTCTCCGCCGAATCCGTCGTGGGCCGGGGAACGACCTTGAGCATCTGGCTGCCGGCGGCGGAGAGCATGCCGGATGCGACAGTTGCCGCGGCAACGACGGCGACGCCGACGCCCAAGCCCGGCCCCGTGCGCATCCTGTTCATGGATGACGAGGAGTTGATCCTGAACGTGGGCCGCACGATCCTCCAGCGGATCGGTTACGTTGTCACCACGGCGACCGACGGCGAGGCGGCGGTGAGGGAATTCACCCGTGCCCGGCAGGAGGGTCGTCCCTATGACCTGGTCATTCTGGATCTGACGGTGCCGGGTGGCATGGGCGGGCGCCAGACCATGGAGCGTCTGCTGAAACTCGATCCTGGCGTGCGTGCCATCGTTTCCAGTGGCTACTCCCATGACCCGGTTCTCTCGGATTACCAGGCCTACGGCTTCTGCGGCGTGGTGTCCAAGCCCTACGAGATCGAAGTTCTGGTCCATGCCATCGAGCGCGCCCTCAAGGGGGCGCAGGCTTGAAATCGCGGAACGAAGATGCCCTGGCCCGCGGGCGTCGCGGGCTTTTCTTGCCACGAACCGGGGCGGTCGTGACGTTGGCAACCCTCTCTTCCGCCAGCGCGATAGCTGCGGGGTCCGATGGCCGGTTGTCCGGATTCGCTTTCACGGACGAGGACCGGGTGTGCTGCATCGATCTTGCTAGTCCCGACCCGGAAGGCCATTCTGGCCCGCATGAAATGGATCCTGTTTTCCGCCCTGACCCTGTCGCTCTGTTCATGCCAGACAGCCCCGGAGTCCCATGAACCGAAGGACTATACGGCGCGCGCCGATGCGGATATCGCCAAATACGCGATCACCAACAACGACGTCTACGGATTCGAACCCGAGGGCAGGTTCGACGCCGGGAGTGTTTCGGTCATTGAAAGCCGCAAGGACCATGACTGGACCATCTACAAGGTTTCCGACAAGAAAGGCGAATTCGACAGCGTTGAACTGACCGTGGACGAGTCCGGCATGATCATCCGCCTCCGGTTCTTCAAGCTGACCCACACATCAGTCGGGCGCCGCGAAGCCGTTGAAACGGCCTATGAGGATCTCAAGGCAAAATACAAGGTGCTCCAGCGCACGGGGGACCTCGAGAACGTCCGACCTGACGGTCTACGTGGCGGAGAATGAGGCGGAATGGAAGCAGCATTACATCGAGTTTCTCCAGCTCATGGATGAGCCGAACAACCTCAATCTGGGGGCGCAGAACTGCTGGATTCTCCAGCCGCATCTCAGCCAGATCCAGGCGGTCGTCCACAGGGCCGGCCAGGGCGCCACGCTCGTGATCGATTTCCAGACAAAGGCCTACGCCGCGGCGATGAAGAAGAGGAACCCGCCGTCGCCGCCGGTTCCGCAGGAGCCCTGAGCCCGGACGGTGCAGCCGGGCCAGGTCGATTCCGGCCGCCCGGGCGAACGAACGGCCCGCTTTCGGTTCCCTACCCGTAAGGGTGGCGGGGCTTTCGCAAGCGGCTTTGTGAACATCCCGGCAGCCGCACTGGGCGATGGCGCGCAGCGGTGATTATGGAAGGAACGGAAGCCGTAGGCGCGGCGTTGGATGAGTTTCATTTTGCGGTGGAAGCCCTCGGTGATGCCGCTGTTGCGGCTGAAGCACCCACCGGAACGGTCGTCAGAACAGTGCTGCTGTTGTGGCCTGAGCCGGGTCGATCTCGGGTGTGAACGCCGTGCGGACGCGGCCAGTGCGTTGACAGCAATTCGAGATTCGCGAAGCATGGTGGGGGACGGAGACCCCCTTGACCGTATTCTACTCCTCCAGGGACACCCATGGAATTCACTGCGGATGAATGGTTCGAATCGATCTTGCGTGATCCCGAGATGGGACAGGCGCTCAAACAGTGTGATGGAGGCTTCGTTCGAAGCGACGGGAAACGCCTTCCCGTTGAGGATGGCATTTTGTCGGCCGTGTATCCCGAGTCATTGGCAGGCGATGACGCCAAATGGAACCGGTTCTACGATTCCTTTGCACCATTTTATGATTTCACCCAGCGCATCCTCGGAAAAATGCTCGTTGGAATCGACTCTGGCGAGGCATGGAAGGATCTCGTCGAACAACTCGACGTGTCTCCGGGCAGCCACGTGATCGAGGTTTCGCCTGGGCCAGGGGTGGCGCAGCGGTGGTTGCGGACGAAGCTCGGGACGCAAGGCGTGTTGGTCGCACTTGATCTCTCAAAAGAGATGTTGCGGCAGTGTCGGAAGCGCGGTGACCCCAGAGCACGACTTGTACATGGCAACGCACAACGTTTGCCGTTTGTTGATGGTGCGTTTGATGCGTTGTTTCATTTTGGCGGGGTCAACCTGTTCAATGACGCGGCCAGTGCCATCGGGGAATTCGTTCGGGTGGTGCGGCCGGGTGGACTCGTGAGCTGGGGCGACGAGGGTTTCTCGCCTTCCTTCCCGGACGGTTGGCGCAAGAGGCTACTGACGCGGATGAACCCAGGCTATCTGCGCGACCGACCGGCGATCCCAAACACGGTCGGCGACGTCAAAGTGCGCGAGGTCTTCGGCGGTCTTGGATATCTGGTGATGGGGCGCAAAAAATGACTCCATCTGAAACAGGAAGCCGTGGATACTACCCTCAATGTACACCCTGACCCTTCTGCGTGCGCGACCGGATTGCTTCCATTAAGGAGGAGTTTCTGGCCCAGGCCGAAATCCCGGCTTGGCTCAACCTTGCTGCGACACAGTCGGGTGTTGACGTGTTTCGAGCACGATACCCGCGTCAGCCGGCGACCAAGACCTCGGGATGTTTGCGTGCGATGTCCAGCAGGCGCAGCGCGGCTCCGGTCGGTTTCCTCCGCCCGCGCTCCCAACTCGCGGCGGTCACTGTCGGGATATTCATCATCGCGGCGAAAACGGGTTGGCTGACGTTGAGCTTCTCGCGGATTGATCGCACCTGCGAGGGCGTCAGCGATTTGACTCGCGGCGGCAACGGCATCGTCGCCGTCCGCAGGGTGAGTTTCTGCTTGCCCGTCAGGTGATTGGCGAACGCCTCGACACTTCCGACGAGATCGTCGGCGTTGAACTCAATGTCCTTGGTTTTCATGGCTGAATTCTCGTTTGATGGTTTCGACGGCGGCCCTCAACCGTTTCTCCTGGTCCGGAGTGAGGTTCTCCGACTTGGCCTTGGTATAAATGTAAAAGAAAATGACCGTGTGGTGTTGCGGAAGATAAAGGTAGATGACCCGCGCCCCGCCTGCCCGGCTCCGGCCCTGCAAGGCCATCCGCACCTTGCGCAGGCCCTGCAAGCGCGGGATAATGTCGCCCTTCTCCGGGTCTTTCAGCAGGTCGTTTTGAAGTTGGTTGAGAAAATGGTCATCTGTGACCTGCGTGACGAGGCTGGTGAACAGGGGCAGTTCGATGAAAGTAAGCTTCATGTCACCCTTACAATGTAAGGGTCTTTTTTCAAGTCGAGTCAACCCTATTTCGGGGATTTCACCTGCCGAGAAACCGGTCAGTGCACGTCGTTTAACTAAGGTCGTTTCAGGTAGCGAATCGCGGCATGAAGACGAACGAAACGACGCAAGAGGCCGCGAGCCCTCCTTCGACAGCGTGCCTCAACCAAGAGAGACGAGTCTTCGTTTCGTATGTCAGTAACGTTTCACCGGTGCGGTCTAGTGAATGTCCCCGCCTTGCCGCCAGAGTCGCGGGGTTCGACACGAAGCGACCTTGGCCGCATGATGGGATACATCCGCATTCAGCCGTTGCGCAGGTTCGGTCTGTCAAAGCCCGGGCACGCCGCCAATGACACCCAGTTTCCTTCAATCGGCGAAACCGTTATTCAGCAGGCTCACGAGAGATCGATAGCCCTGCTCCTTCAGCCTTTCGACCAATTCCTGATCGTTAGATTCCCGCGAGACAATCGAGCTGAGCTGTTTATCGGTGACCGGGTCAGGTTGCAGCATCACCCAATTCCCGGTGGCGGTGTCGATCAATACCGCCTTGAGCCGGATGCGCATCGACTGCTTCTCATCGGGTACAAAGAAACCCACGATGGGCACCCACGAGACGCTCTTGGTGACCTCGCCTTTACGCTGGGATTCAAGAACGCCCCAGTAGCAAAGAATTCTGTCGTAGCCGCCCCGTGCGGCTGCGAGGCGCAGGGACTTTGAGTATGACGCCGAGGCGTCCTTTGATGTGAGCGGCCTGCCGGAGAACGGGCCAACCGTGTATCGCGCACCCAACGCTTGCTGCATGGCGTTGTCAGGGAAGTCGGCACCGGATTGGATAAGAAGCACGCGGCTGTTCTTGGCCAGGCGCACGTTAGTCTTGGTATCCAGCGCTGCCCGGATTTCGGCGTCGGTCACCGCGCCAGCAGCGTCCACTCCAAGGACATCGAACTCCGACAATTCGCCAGAATACTCTCCGGCGGCACCGGAGCGGTAGCCGTAGCGGTAACCAGCGTTGTAGCCAGAATTAGATATAGAACGTGTTTCACAACCGACAAGCAGCAGGCAAGCCGCTGCGGCGAGGACAACGAAGTTTGTTTTCATGGATTGAAAGACGTATCGAAACACGACCGCAGAGCCCGGACGAGGTTCCGAGGATCTGTTCAGTGTCCTAGAAGTTGCCGTTGAGCTTAACCGCATACTCGGGAACGCCATGGATGATTGGGAGATTGTCACCACTGGGTTCATAATGTCTACAATCGAAACACTCCTTGGCAGATTGATCGTGAGGTCATTGAAGATTCCCCCGATTGGGCTCAATCGAATCGCCCTTCCGTCGTATCGAATTCAATCGCGAAATGATTCGCTCACCGGACCGCGGATCGATCACTCCGCCTGATTCAAGGAATCTCTTTCCCTTAACCTGTTCAGCAAGTCCGAGCATCCCGGCACGGATACTGGTCCACACGCCCGAGATCGACTGACCAGCCGCGTATCTATCGCCCGCACATAAGTGTTCGCGGAAGTAATCTTGCGCATTTTTCAGATTGGTCTGTGCCTTTGGTATCAGTATCGCATTTGCGGGTTTCACTCGATTGCCGGACATCACTTGCGAAACGAACCTCCGTTTCGTGTGGAGGAAACGCACCACCCCTTGCCATGCGGCAAGATTGGAAAATTGCGTAAGTATCGTTCGCCTTGACGCGAGAGTGTGAACGGTCAATCACGCCCCGCACTGAAATGGCGGCCGGCGTCATTCATCGGGATATCTCGCCCGCTTTTCAGATCGGTCTGTGCCTTCTATCGGATCGTCGCATCGGCGGTTTTTACGCGATTGCCGGACATCACTTGCGAAACGAACCCTCGTTTCGTGTGGAGGAAACGCCTGCCTCCTTACGAAATGGGTAAGGTTGGAGAACCGCGTAAGTGTCGCTCGAATCCAGCCGCCCATGGCGCCTCCATTCTGCCGCCGCCGTCAAGCTCCGCTTCGCTCTCCAGCTTGACCGTGGCGGGGAAGGCGCGGTTATCAGGGGCGGTGGTAGATTGAGCGGTCTTCCTCAACCAAGCATCGCGCCCATGTCGGCTGGCATACGGCAGCCGGTTGTTCACCTGTGTTGCTCGTCTTGCTCCGCAATCGCGCTGCCGCCGCCCTACCCGGGAATAAGGTGCCGGTCACGGCTGATGCCAGCCTTGCACCGGGGTCCATTGCGCGACGAAGGGCATTTTCTCGGCAGCGGCACGCAGGGGCGGTAGAGCAAAGGCGCGAATCGCGTCGAGCACCGTGTCGAGCTCTACGGGGGCGACCGCGTTCCGCCGGATGAACACCGTCCATTGAGCGGTCTTCTCGGTGGCAAATTCTGGTGTAAGGCCGATTGGCGTGCTCGCAGGGAGCGCCGATTGGCGGCGCTCGAAGGTGGCGGCCAAGGCTGTCGTGAGCTGCCGGCCGTCGAACGTGAAATTCCGGCTCAGGAACCACAGGTTGAAGAAGTCCTTCATGCGGCTGTTGGCCGCACCGAGTCGCACCAGCGCTTCGAGTTTTTCCGCGACCACCGTGTAGAGCGGATACGCGCGCAGGTGCGGCGCGGGGAAATCCAGGAGCGTCGGGAATTCGATTGCCTCAGGCGCCGGCGTCACGGCGTCACCGAAGCCGATGTCAACTTGCATCCAGATGCGGGCGTTGGCCAGGCGCCCTTCGAGCGTCACCCGAACGCCGGGATAGGCGGCCTCCTCGCGAATCGGTGCGGCTTGGACGCTTTCAGGAAGATAGTGCAGGCCGTCCGGCTCAACCTCCAGCTGGCAGAGTTCAACGAAGATCGCCTTCAACTCGTCCTGGTCGTTCGGACCAAAGCCGAGCAGGTCCAGATCGCGGGTCGGACGGTGCTGCGCGTCCGACCAGACGGCAAACAGCATCGCGCCTTTGAGAACAAACCGCCCAACGTGGGGCGAACGGCTGAGGCGGTAGAGCAGCCGCTCGATGCCGTAGCGCACGAGGATGAGATCAAACGGCTGCCGGCGCTTCTGGCTCAGCATCTGGAGCCGCTGCCGCACCGACGCGGGAAGATTCCGTTTCGGCGCGGCGGTCACGTGAGACTCTCCAAATAGGGCCGCATGATGTTCGCCACACGGCAGACGCGCGCGAAGTGATGCAGTTCGTCCATCGTAGCCCGGCGGGCGCGCCAAGTCTCGCGCAGGGCTTCAAGCGCCACGTCGAGACCAACCTTGTTGCGAAACTTGAAGCAGTCCGCGACGGTCTTGGCGGGACTGTAGACTTTGATTGGAACACCTTCCACACGGTGTTCCTCCACGCCTTCGTACAGCGCAGCGCTCGAGGAGTAGATGATCCGGATGGCCACGGTGCCCATCGCCGGCCGCCACGCCTTGTGATCGAGCGCCAGCCAGACCTCATGCGGATTTTGCGTGGTGAGCCGGTGGAAACTGAGCGCGCTGAGGAGGCAGAGGATGCCGTTGGGAATGCGCTGGCCGACCTCGGCGAACGTGTGGTGTTCGGTAATATCGGCGTCCGGCAGCATGTAGAGCCCCCGCCCCGCACGGTTGACAATGCCAGCCGCGACCGCCTCGCGGAGCTGGACGCGATTGATGCCGTGTCCGGCCAGGTCGCGCGGTCGGCGCACTGTAGCGGAACCAAAGGCGGAACGCAGGCGTTTCTCGGTGGAAGTGGTCATAACAAAACCTCGGCACTTATCAACTATATCCGAGGCTTTGTAAAGACCGGAGTTGAGCTCCGCTTGCGGGGCCGGCCGGCCTGACTGTTTCGTTTGATGCCATGCCGCTTGCAGAACCGGCGCACGTCCCTCGCGCCGATGTCGAGGCCGAGCGTTGCGAGATGCGCGCGCAGGTCGCGCATGCTGTAGGACTCGCGCGGATGCTGGAGGATATAAAACAGCGCGTTCAATTTCCACCAGTCGGCATAGCCCACCGCTTTGCGCCGCTCAGCTTTGTTCTCGTACTTTCTTACGAAAGCGAGGGCTTGGTTCAGGTGTTTGAGCAGCCGCCTTTTTCCCGATGGCAGGACCGATTCCAGAAATGCGAGGCCGGCCCACATGAGAGCCGGCGATGCTTTCCCGGCTTCGCGCCACTGGCGCACCAGGAGGAAAGTGCCAGGATCAAGGGTGCCCGCCTGGTAGTGATGGACGAGTTGCACGACCTCGTTCCAAGTGAGCCCGCCGTAAAGCCGTCCAGGCATCTGCTTTTTCAGCCGCCGCAGCTCTGCGCGCCATGAGCCGTTGTCATCGGTGAGTTCCGCAAAGCGGACGACCCGCGGCGGAACGCCTCTCATGGCCAGGCTGTCGACCTTGGCCCTTAGCTTCGCATCGCGGGCATAGTCCGCGCGCAGCCAGTGGCGCAGTTCCGGCGACAGCCGGTAGAGTTGCAGGAACAGTGCCGCCGTGGCGCTCTCGTCGTTGTGCTCCGCCAGTCGGCGGAGGAGCAGGTTGGCTTTCGCGGTGGGACCAGGCGGGTTCATGATGGGTTCTTATTGGAAAGCGTCGATCCGGGAAAGTTCGCCGAATCGGTCTCAAAGATCCGGCGCAGGCGATCGTAAAGCGCCCGCAAGTCCTGTCGGAAGGCCGCACTTTGCTCCGGTTTGGTCTGCAAAGCCTTGTCGCACGTGCTCAACGCCACGAGGAGCTTGTTGGCCAGCCGGACGTGGGGCGGAAGCTTCTCCACCCGCGGGGAATCCGTGCGGCTTTTCGGTTCGGTCGCGATGCCGAGGCGCAGATAGACCTGCCGCAGGCTCAGGCCCTGAAACGCCGACACGTCGGTCGTGCTTTCGGCGAGCAGCATGTAGTTCTGCGCAGTCCGGTGCGTTCCATGAAACTTCTTGTCCAGCCACTGCCCCCAGGCTGCGCCCATGGTGCGGCGGACGAGTTTTTGCTCGGAGAGCAACAACTGGCCGGCCTGCCACGCCGCCATCAGCGCGGCGTGGAGGCATTTTCGGGAGCCGTCCGTCTGCCGGACGACTTCCTCATGCAGCCGGTTGATTTCGTCCGCTGGCGACGCACTGTCGGGCGGATTCATGGCTTGAGCCCGGTGGTGTGGCGGAAGCTTTCCGCCAGCTTATGGATGTGCTGCCGGGTGCGGCCGGACCTGTCGCCGATGCGCGCCAGTGTCTCGCCGTCGATCAGGTCGGGCCGGACGCAGTAAAGCGCGACCGAGGTGCGCAGTCCGCGATCTTCGATGCTCGGCTCGTCGGCCATCCAGAGCAGCAGACGGCAAATAACTTCGAGGGCGAGAGCGCGGGCTTCCTGGCGGGGATCGAGGGCTTCGGCGAAGAAGGAATCAGGGTTGTTTTTCATGGGTGGATTTGGTTTCGCCGCCACCTTACCCCCGATCTTCATCTCGAAATAGGGCCAGCGTTCGGTACCCCGAGCGGTGGCCCCATTCAGAAACACGTGTTTCTGATTTCCCGAGAACAAAACGCCGCACTGGGCTGACCAGTGCGGCGTGATGCGGCGGGCGAGGCTCAGCCTCGGGCCGGCACCTTCAGTTTCGTGCGGATATGGACGCTGACCTCGGCGGCGTCATAATAAACGAAGTGCCCGACCTTGTGGGATGGGATGCGCCGGAGCTTCGTCCACGAGCGAAGCGTGCGGATCGACGGTTCTTTGTCCTTCGGGAAGATCCCGCTGAGACGCAGGCCAACGATGTCCGTGAGCTGAGATTCGATGCAGGGAGATGTAGGTGTTTCCATGTCCTTACCTTTCCCGTCAACTTACGCCGCCGGCTTTGCCCGGGCAACGCACGGCCGGACTGCAGCCGGCGGCGGGAGGAGTGGAATCACGTTTGTCGCTGGCGCGGTGTGCTGCGGCAGAATGCCAAAGAATTGCTCCGCCTCCTCTTTGCTCTTCAGGTCGAGGTAATGCTTGCGGATGATGCTTTCGGAATTGCCCGCCTGCAGCGCCGCTTCGCCCATCGACCGGAATTTGGCCACGAACATTGAGACGAACGTGTGTCGCATCACGTCCTGGGAGAGGTCGAACTTCTTCGCCACCGCGGCACGGGTGTGCTGGAGATTCGGCGGAACAATCGGGAAACGGTCCAGCGGGTAAGCGTGGAGCCAGGCCGCGAGATTCGGCTGGATTGTGACGTTCCGCTTCATCCGCACCTTTGAAACCTCCGGCTCGACGTGAATCACCCCCGTGTCGAGATTGATGTCAGTAGCCTTGAGCTTGAGGATCTCGCCGTTGCGCACGCACGGGCGGATGCCCGCGAAGAGGCAAATCGCGAAGAACGGCACCAACTGACCACCCTCGTGGTTTTCGACGAAAGCCATCAACTCCTGCGCCTGCGCTGCACTCAGGGTCCGCGCGGAACCGCGGCGGTGGGCGATTCGGTGATACGGCATTCTCTCCACCGGGTTTCTGACGATCCAGTCCTTTTGGAACGCGAACTTGAAGAACGTCGAGAGGATGCCTCGGCGGTTGTTGTAGGTCTTGAGCGAGGGTTGGCCCCGCTCGCAGAACCCCGTCAGTTTCTCGGGGGTCAGCGGAGCCACGGTGCTGCCCGGAAAGTGGCCCTGCAACAGCGTCAGCTCCTTCTTGATGCTGCCGACCTGGACCGCCGAAATGAGCCCGCGCTCGTGCTGCTGCTGCTTGGCGGCGAGGTATTCGGCGACGGCAGCAGAAAGGGCTCTCTCACGCTCAGGAGCGCGGTAATTGGTAAGCGTGTAGTCGATGCAGAACGAAAGCGAATACGGCTGGCCGGCAACACGGTGAAAGGCGAGTTCGGCATCGCGCACCTGCTCCGCCGTGAGGCAGGTCATTACCGAATTAAGTCCGGCATCGAGTTGCTCTGACTTGAGTTCGAGCCCGGCCTTTTCGGCAGCGGCTTCTTCGCGGGTTTTGAAGTTCTTTCGGATGCGGACGCCGCCTAGTCGTCCGTCCACCCGCCACGAGATTACGCCGTTGCGATTTTCAAACCTTGTTACGAGGAATTTCTGGTGTTTCACGCTTAGGTTGCCGCGTCAACTGGGCAACCTAGCTTCACCGAAAACTTAACCCGCGATCAGATCGCTGGTTAACTGGCGGAGAGGGTGGGATTCGAAAGCCTTATGGTTCTTTTAGACTGGCACTTATGAAAGACTTACGCACGGAAAGGAGGTGTGAATGCTAGCAGGTTAGCAGCGCCGCAAACTCCTCTTACATCGCTAAAAATCAGCTGTATGCTTAGAGGTGAATGTCTCGCCTCCCAGCAAAATACCTCGTGCAAGCCGCCCTCCCTGGTGCGGACATGGAGGATTTTGCTGTGACGGTGTTTCGCCCCAGGGGTCGGAATACGTTTTACGTGTTCTTCCGCTCGCCTGATGGTCGGCAAAGGAACCTCAGCACGGGCAGCAACGACTATGAGACTGCAAAAAGGAAGGCAGCTGAGGTCGTGGCGAGTGAACTACGTCGGCCAGCAGAGTCAGCTAAAGAACAGACCCTGCGAGAGGAAATCGCCATTCTTCGCCATCAATTGGACGAGCAAGCAGCGCTCCTGCGGCTTCTGGTGGCTGGGGGACAGAAAGTCAGTATGAAGGCGGTGGAAGAGGCGACAAAGCAGTTTTTAACCGAGAAAGCGCCACCGGAGGTCTCCGAGGCCCATTACAGGGATTTGGAACGGGTTTGCAGGCTCTTGGAAGCATGGGCCAGCAAACAAGGCGTCAAGACGGTTGCCGACCTGACAACAAAGGAAATTGAAGCATGGTTGCTGGCCGGTGGATGGACGGTCGCAAAAACGTTCAACGCCCGCCTCAACACGGCCGCTATATTTCTCAACTGGTGCGTCAAGAAGCAATATGTCACGGAATGTGCCGCTGACAGGATATCCCGGAAACGGTGCGCAAAACGCGGCCGGCCCAAAACACTGACGCTCGATCAGTGCCAAAAGCTGATGGAATACGTTGAAACAAGATACCCGCAATATTGCGCTTTCTTCGCCCTTGCCCTCTTTGGCGGCGTACGATCATCAACAGGTAAAGGGGGCAGTGAACTGAGGCGGCTACTCGAACAGGTCCAGGCAGAGGGCTGGGAGAAACTGAGTGGCGGCGAGGGTTACATCTGGGTGGAAAAACCCAAAATGGAAAAGGGCGCAAGCGGCGGGGCCAGACGTGCCTATGTGTCCCCGAATTGCCGGGCCTGGCTGGAGAAGTATCCGCAGGCCCTTGTCCCCGGGGTAAAAGCGTTTCAGGAGATCAGGGTTGCCATCGGAATCCCGAAAAACGCCATCCGTCACACCGCAGTCACCGCATTCGTCACCCACACGCAACAGCTGGCGACCGCCGCCCTGCTTTTCGGACATGATGAGGCCACCCTTCGGAAACACTACCTCGATGTCTGGTCCCGTGAGGACGCCGCCGCCTTTTACCAAATCGTCCCAAAATCCAGCGCTGCAGAGAACGCAAAGCAAGCCGCAGCATAGCCTACTTCACCTGCAAGGCCACCGTGTATCCTCCTCCAGCGCCAATTGCCACGACATCGGTCAAGCCAGCGGGCACATCGCATTCGCCGTGCTTATTGTCTCCCCACGCCATAACTGTGCCGTCGAATCTCAAGGCGACTACGTGCATAAGGCCCGCTGCTATTGCCACGATGCCGTTCAAGCCGACAGGAGCTTTGCACAAACTCCTAGCCATTATACGGTTCTCCCGGTTTTCGTGTGGGTAAGGCTGGGTGAAGGCGGTAGAATGGGGAATGGGCGAGATTCATGATTCAAGCATCGAGAGACATTACGCCGGGCTGTTAGGCGTTGTCGCTCCATGGGAGGTCAGCGAGGTGACACGAGAGCCGAGTCTGCAGCGGGTGACCATTCGGGTGGCATGGCCAGGAAGGACGCGGCCGGTGTGCCCGGCTTGCGGCCAGGTGGGGGCGCTGCACGACAAACGCGAACGACGTTGGCGGCATCTGGATGTGATGGGACACGAAGTGCAACTGGTGTGCGCGGTGCCCCGTTGTGCTTGTGAGCAGGATGGGATCTTGCAGGTGAAGGTCCCGTGGGCGGAGGCGGGTTCGCGCTTCACCGCAGCCTTTGAAGCCCATGCCGTGAAGGTGATCGAGGCCAGCCGGTCGCTGACGCAGGCTGCCGATTTGCTTGGCTTGGACTGGGACAGCGTGCAGCGGATCTTGGAACGCGCGGTCGCGCGGGGATTGCAGCGGCGCACGACGGAGCATGTACGTTATGTCGGGTTGGATGAAAAGAGCTTTGGTCGCGGTCAAGACTACGTGTCGTTGATGACCGACTTGAAGGGACAACGCGTGCTGGAAGTGGTGGCGGGGCGGGATACCGAGCAGGCGGTGACGTTGTGGGAAAGCCTGCCGGAGCCCCAACGCTCGCAGATCGCGGCGGCGGCGATGGACATGGGGGCCGATTTTGCGGCGGCAACTCGCCAAGCAGCGCCGCAAGCGCAGATCGTCCACGACAAGTTTCATGTGTCCAAGTTGCTCAACGAAGCCGTTGACAAGGTCCGCAAAGAGGAACACCGCCGGCTCCTGGCCGAGGGCGATCAAAGCCTCAAGGACACCAAATTCCTGTGGCTGCAAGGAGCCGCGGTCACAGGCGACCGAGCCCTGCGCTTTGAGGAGCTGTGTGAACGGGATCTGAAGACGGCTCGCGCATGGGCGCACAAGGAGACCTTCGTCGAGTTCTGGGCGCAACCGGACCAAGCCAGTGGCCTGGACTTCTTCACCCGCTGGTTCCGCACCGTCCGCCGATCCAAACTCGAACCGCTGAAGAAGGTGGCTCTCACCTTCAAGGATCATCTGCTCGGACTGCTCAACTACTTCATGCATCCGATCACCAATGCCTTGACCGAGGGCTTCAACTCTCGGATCCAAGCCATCAAGGCTGACGCCCGCGGCTTCCGGCGCTTCGCCAACTACCGCGTCCGCATCCTGTTTTTCTGCGGCAAACTCGATCTCAGCATCCATCTGCCATCAGCTCAAACCCACACGATTTCCTGAAGAACCCATTATACCCCACTCAACCACAGTCCCATCGCTCTTTAGGGCTATGGAGTACGACATGCCTGCGGAAACTGCCACCACGTCGCGCAGGTCTAGCGGAACGTCGCATTCGCCCCCCAGGTTGTTTCCCCACGCCACCACCGTGCCATCGGCTTTCAAAGCGACCACATGGCCCAATCCCGCCGCAATCGCCACAACGTCGCTCAAGCCAGGGGGTAGGCGACATTCCGACTCGGACGTGTCTCCTCCCCACACGACCACCGTTCCGTCGGTCTTAATGGCGAACGTATGGGCTCCACTAGGCACAATCGCCACCACATCATGCACGCGGGGAGGCACATCACACTGGCCCCTGTCATTGTTCCCCCACGCTTGCACTGTCCCGTCATTCTTCAAAGCGACGGCATGGTAGCCACCAAACGCCATCGTCACGATGCCACTCAAACCATCCGGTACCTTATTCAGCCCAGTTGGGACATTCCCCCAAACAGTGACCGTATCGTCCTTCTTTAGCGCTACACCCTTTACCATCTGCGCTCGAATTTCCACGATTCCGCTCAAGCCCGCCGGAATGTTGCACTGGCCCGACCTGTTGTCTCCCCACGCAATCAAGGTGCCGCCATGAACGAGAGCGCGGGTGATTTGGTCGTCCGTGAATCCAGCGCGGCGCATGGCGGCGCTAGTCAATGCTACGCGCTTCTCGGCAGCGGCGGTCTTAGTTGCCGCCAGCGCTCGTTCCGCTGCGGCTTTGGCTTCCGCCGACGCTCGCGCAATTGCCACGGGCACGGCTTCCTTCGCCATGATTGAGGAGGACGCGATCCACGCCACAAGGTCAGGACTTTTTGTGGCAGTCGGAATGGCCAACGCCTCGGGTGAGGCACCGGAAACAGTCACTAAGAACTGGTATAAACCAGCAGGCCCTTCCAACAAGCTATCATTGGAAATAAGGATGACCTCTTCGGCTTTCGTTACGGATAAGTTCCAAATGTAGTTCTCGACATCGTTGCCCACTTTCCGCTGCGCACGGGCAAGCAGCCTGTCTTGGGGCTTGGCCCGGACGGAAAAACGGCCATCTGCATCGGTCTTGGTTGCCTGCCCTGGGAGGCTCAACATTAGGCGCTCGCTGAGCACGGCTTGATTCAGAAGACCATCCTGCCCATTCGCCATTACGTCGGCCTTCAGTTTCTCAAGACGTTCCTCAGCCTCCCGCTTGAGCAGGCGGATCGCATCCACCTTCCCCGAGAGACTAGGTGGTTCCATGGCAGCCAACTGCGCTTCAAACTCCTTCAAGGCCGATTGGTCCAGCAGCGATATAGCCAAAAAACTCTTCCGTTTTGCCTCCTCACGTTTGTATTCCTGCACCAATTTGGCGGCGATGGGCTGAAGATCCTCCGGTGTGACCACATGCACGCCCACCAAGCCCATCTTGACATTCACTCCTCCCTGCGTGACGACGAAAATCTGACCAGAGCGATCACGTTCCGGCGAGCAACCAGTAACAAGAACCGCCAGCGCTAAGCCGCCCACTATTTGCCAGGCCATTGTTCTCATGGGATTTTGGACGAACTGATGATCTGTCTTCTATCGCTGTTTTTGGAAAGCGCAATTCCTGCATTTAGCACTTGTTGCAGAGGACGACCTTGAAATCAGCAAGACTGCCAATCCAAGCTCGAATTCAGGCCATGGCTTTAGCCACGCTCGATGTTCTTCCAAGAACTTCGCGCAGCTCAACTATTGCGGGCCTCCCTTTTCCCCGCGATCACCTTTCTCTCCATGGTCTCCGGTTGAGCCACGATCCCCCCTCGGGCCGGGATCACCTTTCATCCCCGCATCCCCTTTCTCGCCGCGGTCACCCTTCTCCCCACGGTCTCCGGTTGAGCCACGATCCCCCTTCGGGCCGGGATCACCCTTCATCCCCGCATCCCCTTTCTCGCCGCGGTCGCCCTTAGCACCTTTCAAACTTTGCACAAAGTCGTTGTCGGCCCGCAGCTCAATCTCAATGGCCTTAGCCTGCTTCTTCGCCTGCTCCTCCGGAGACGTCAGAACGAAATTGACTGAGAAAACCATTACCAGCACCACAAACGCAGACAAATAGAAAAATCGAGCCACTTTGTATATCTCCACCAAGTAATCATTCCGGTTATCAAGATCGGTCTGACATTGGAAGTAATTATTGATTAGCACCTTCTTCAAACTATCTTTATCGAGATCGACGTCTTGCTGTTCAATTTTGATATACATATCTCGACGCACGCCGAAGAAAAACGCCAGCAATATAACGACGTTCGAAAGCGCCAGAAATGATCCAAGAAACAGCAATTGCGTTACAAGCGACCCAAAGGAAATCTTTGGATATAAGATGCCAACGATAGCCAGAAGCAAAGAACTCAATGTCAACAATGTTTTGCACTTGTCTGTTATCCCCTCGCGGCGAGCCTGCGCAGTTTTAAAACAACCTTTCGCTTCTCCCAATAGCAAATCAAGATCTGCTCCTTTAGGCAAGATCCGGTCAGTGTGCTCGGATGAGATAAAGCTCTCATCCCGCAGTTGATTCCATGTAACCTCGCTCCCAAATATGTAAAGCGATCCATAGGTAATGGCAGTGGCGACTACACTTCGAAGTGAATAGAACCCATCGAGTACTTTTCGAGGGGAGTAACTCCTTGCGAGACGAATTTTTAGACCGGACATGCCGTTTGTCTTCTTGCTTCAGAAAAAACGTTGACGAATGAAGACGCTATATCCAGTCCACCAGTCATGTCGAGCCAAGCCCATTGACCGTTAGGGTTGATCTCGAAAAAAATCCACTCACCACTGCTAGCGATAGCCATGTCGATTGCCGCAAATCTCAGCTTGTAATGGGCCATAAGTTTGTGAATCGAATCCTTAATATTATCGGGTAATACGATTCTCCTATAACTCACGTCCGACATGTTATTACGCCGAATGTCGCATCGTTGCTCTCCCGATCTATCCATCGCCAAGAGTTCGACCGCGTGGATATCGGAATCCACTACGGTTATTCGAATGTCACTGCGTTTCTGCACAAACTGCTGAAAAAGCGCAGGGCAATGAGCCAAATCGTCTAAGTTCTCTAAATGGCGATGGAGTACGCGGTTTGTATATATCAAAGAATCTTGTTCCAGTCCGGTACGTTCGATATAACCACTAGAAACGGGTTTAACGATGAGCTGCCCGCCATGCTTATAGAAAAAGGTCCGCAACTCGTCTGGGTCCTGCGTAACCAACGTGTCTGGAACCGATAATCCAAGCGATGCAGCAGTTGTAAGTTGTTCGAGCTTTCGTGATGCCGAAGCATTGCGTGTGGGATGATTCATCCATTTCTCCTCGGGCACATGTGCGAAGAAGCACTCAATGAATTCGGTCCATTCGGACCGGGCGTATTTGCCTTCAGGGGAACTGTCGAAGCGGTCATCCTTCAATTGCTCGGGGCGCCGATACCAGACATGGCTGACATCGGTAGTCCCATACCAACGGCCATCAATTCGGATTGTAGGTTTCCCCAGGCGGTAAGAAAAAGAGACTCTTCGAAGAAGACTGTCAGTATCTAGCCGTAGAAGAGGGATTCCGGACTTTTCCAAAACAGAGATCAGGAACGAAGCGGTCGCGTCCTGCGAGTTTGTCAGAATGAAAAGCATTATGGAAATGCCCGGAATTGCCGCCCTCCGGATTCAGGATCTGGGTCGATCCCTTCTGCACGGATCTTCGTTCTGGTTTGCGTGCCTGCCGTCTTCGCTGGAATCAAACTAAAGTGAGCGCGGCCTTCGTCCGACTCCTCAGTGCATGTGTCCCCGCTAGCGGAAGCCTGCCCGAAGAGCACACAACGGCGAGCTTCCGGGTCGGCGTCAATCTGCTCCGCCCGAACACATGTATGTGTCCGAGTGCCAGCGATGGAGCCAAAGGCTTCAACGTCAAAAACGGCCTCTTGAAATCGGAGGATAAATGGAGCGGTCATAGTCTTCGTTCGACTTGTTGGGAAAAAGCGAACAAGGAGAAGACCCTGGATCGGGGTCTACTCCTTCATGACGAATTTCGGTCAACGTTTGAGTTCCGGCGAGAATCGTAGAAGAGGTTTCGCCCGAGTCAGCAAGATTGCGATTGGGCAACGAGGGAGTTCGGGCCCCGACCAGCTTGTCCTGAGCCACTGGCTCTTCGAAGCGCAGCAGAAAAGTTTTCATAAGTCGAGATTGGCCATACTGGCTTGGGGTGTCAATTCCGGCTACTCCGTTGCATTCCGTCAGTCGCGTTGGCAATAGTGCCAGAGACTCAAATCCTCAGCACTGCCAACGTTCAAGCAGCACAATCGCATCGGTATTACCAAACAACCGGCGGCAAAAAAGGGGGCGAAGCCCCCGATGTCAGACTAGGCCAGCCTCCCGGAATGAGAAGTACCCCTTGCCGGCAGGATCGGCGGCCTTGTCGCCGACGATGACGTGGTCTACCAGGTCAATCCCGAGGATCTGAGATGCCTCCCTCAGCGACCTGGTGACGGATATATCTGCCGATGATGGCCGGGGGTCGCCAGAGGGGTGATTGTGTGAAACCACTATAGCGGCTGCGCCGCCAATGATGGCGGCTCTGAATGTCTCGCGGCAGTGAACCAGACTGCTGGTAAGAGTTCCCAGTGTCACCATGTGGCGGCCCAGTGGGTGATTCTTGCGGTCGAGGAGCACCGTGAAAAACGCCTCCTGGATCGGATTCTCAGCGTATGCGGATTCAAGATACGCTGCAACCTTCTCAGGGGTGTCGAGTGTCACTTCTTCACCAAGGGAAATCAGGGAATAGACGATACGGGCATCGTAGACACGCATGTGAGAACTCAAATGCGTGCTTCCTGTGTGTGCCGAATGGCACCTTATCGGGTTGCCCGCTCTTGAGCGGGGGCGAAGCACAGGATGGAAGTCACAACGACGCGTAACACCGAGGCAGTGCGCCCAGCGCCAACGAGGGGGAAGTGAAGCGGAGTGAGGTGGAGATTTTGGCGCAATGCCGCAGGACATTGGCACAAAATACGACCTTGACCCATCCTGTACAATTGCAAGACCCAGCGGACGGGCAGTGCTAGAAGAATTCCCCGACAGGGGCATCGACATACGAAGCGGAGCGGTGAACATAGTGCAGGGCGATCCGGAGGGAAGCGGCGACAAACGGAGCCCGTCAGCCTGCACGGTGAATCGAACACGGAGCTCGGGGCATATAGGCGAAACTGATGGGTTTGATCGCTTGCTTCGAACAGCGCTATAGCAGGTCCATGGCCTGTGGTACTTCCGGCTCCGGTTCGGCTGGAGTGAAATCTATGACGTTCAATCCCGGTATATCTGAGAGCAGGCCAGCTCGCGCCTTCTGCATCACTCCCTCATATATAAACCGAATTGCAGACGACTCCAGACCCTTGCGCCTTGCGCCATTTAATGGCCCACGCATTAACCAAGAATAGTTGAACTCAGATTTGTCATCCAACTTGATATAAGCAGCCTCAGCGACATCATATAGTTTGCGGATCTCCTGTTGCTCCCCCTGGTCCGTAAGGTATTTTAGATCATGCAATGAGACCTCGACAACGTCCCACGCGTTTTTCATGTCCTCCACGTCTATGGTCTGTGAAGCGTTGCCATTGAGCACGTGGAGCACCAAGGCGAGCTTCCGGGCAGTATATAGAGCCCGAAGTGCGAAGCTGGAATCGGTTCCAAGCGTACGCTTCAAGAAGCCCAATCGGCGGTGGGCGTATGTGTCGGCCCCTCCGCTCACAATATAATGAGGGTGGAGATCGGCGGCTTCCAAATCCTTGCCCCACTCAGCCACAAGTCCGCTTGCCCGAAGCTCCCTGGCAACGGGGGCAACGTCGATACGCCGTCCGCACTCGGTGTCATCTTGCGGGAGTGGTTGAGCACCCGCACAAACCAGCGTGAACCGTTGCATGAGTCCGGACTTCCAATCAGCGGCAGAGAAATGCTGATTTATCAATTCCGTCTGAGTAAGACCCAAAAGGCACAGCTGAACCGGCGCAAACTCGGCTTTCCCGCCGGCCAAGCTCTTGCGGACCTTCCCTGAATAGGCATCGATTAGTTGGCGGCGAACCCCCGCGTTAGCTGAGCCCGAGGACATGGCGAGTTCCAAATCAGCGCCCATTTCGTCCCAAACCAAAAGCCGAGGGCCTCCATTCGCCAGAAGGAGGCCATCCCTGAGGCCTGCGCCGCTATCCGGTGGCAGAATCTTCACGATCCCATCCAAGCCGCTCCCGACAATCTCTACTGAGAAAGTCTTTCCAGCTCCCGACGGTGCAAAAATCAAAGTCCAGAGCGTCGGCTTCACGGAGTTGGGCCCACCAATGTTCTGCCCATCAAGCTCGATAGTAATAGATCGTTGTCCCAACCACTGCGCCGTATATGTCAACATTGCCCAGATCGGGATTTCAACGGGTATAAGTGAATGTTTGGCAAATATCTCCCCGACCTTGCGGACTATATTATCCTTATGTAGCACGTCCATCAACGGTGATGTCTGGAGCTTACCTGCCCGGAGCAATGTCAGGTAATCACCCATATAACCGGCGGCCTCCCTCATCTTCGCTTGGCGTTCTGAAGGGTTCCTCTCGGCTTCGTCCATGGCCTGTTTCCATGCAAGGAAGAGGGGGTGGCTAGGTTTCCAGCCATGCTGGCGGCGGAGTGGTTTCATAGTCTTGTTATTCAATTGTTCCAATCTACCAATCATTGCTCTTATGCATTGCCAATCAATAGTCTCCGTGTGATTGAGTTTCCAATTCTCTTCCAACTTCGGGACTTTCCCCCGGATCGGGGCGCAGATTATTCATTGTAGTGCGAGTTCATTTGATGGCAGATCGTTCTCTCTGACTAATCCAAGTGTACCTGCGTGGACTTCTAAAAAGGAAGACCTCGGCGAAAATATCTTTCATGGTTTCTTAACTCCATGACAATAAGCAGATTTATGCATATCTTTCTTGATATGGTGCGCTTGAAAGCAGCCGTAACGGCTGTATCTGCATTTTCAGACCGATGGCCACGGCGGCTTCCACCGTGGATCCGCTGGCTCGGGAATCTCAGCTAAAGCTAAAGATCAATTCCCGTAGGCCGGATGCGTGGTGGCACCTTGGCCCGGAATCCACTGTGGTCCGGCTCGGTCCGAAGATCCGAGAGGATCTCAATCGTTGTGCCCCAACTCTCGGGCCGGCCCGGAACCTCGGCGATTTCCTGGCAATAAATCCGCTTGCCGTGGGGCCAGGGCAGATAGTCACCATGGGTAAGCGTAGTGAAATGGCCGCCCTCATTGGTCAGAAACTCTCCCTCCAGCTTATCACGGTAGATCTGCCGCGCGTCCAGTTCGGGGGGAAACGCGAGTTCGTAGCTGGTGTCTGCCAAGCCCACGATCATGCGCCCATTGCGTTTTATCCCAATGATCTGGAGGGATGCGAAGGGGTGGTAGTCTCCGAAAGATCGTGTCTCAAAGAGGATTGCGCCCCTGGATAACGAAACGTTATCCGGCACAATGTAACCAACAGGAACGGTTGTCCGCCGTTTTCCCAGAGCTGCGGCATGGATGATAAAGTCGAGCGGGGCGTGCCCGAGGTGCATGCCGGCCCGGGCTTCGGTCAAAGTACCTGCCAACAGACTGCGAAACACAAACCTGGGATGGTCGCTCTCGATTCGCATTGCCCCCTCCGTAGTGACAACCTCGACGGCAGACCCTGACACCCGGACAAACAGGGAAGTTGCGGGGAAAATGCAAACACCGTCCGTCTTGAGGGGCATGATCAACATAGCCGATAAAGGAGAATTCCAGTGATCACCGCAGCGCCACAAACGCCGATCATTATCCAGACAGACCAGTCTCTGCACGCTGCTGCCTCCTGGGGCAAAGAGGCCTCCCTTGACGCCACGCTCGCTTGTTGCTCAGCCGCCTGGGCGCGAAGAAGACGCAGTTCTTCACGGACTGCCTGGCGACAAGCTGTGGGCACCTCCTGCAAAGCTCGCTTCGTGCCGTTCTCAGTATCGATTGCAACCCGTTGAACGTCTTTTATTGCAACAAACAACTCTGCCGTGAGGTCGATAAACATCGGCAACAAGTTCTTTGCGTCATCGGGTGCAGGCGCAGCTGTAACGGTTGCCCCGGGCGGTGTTGGCGGCGGCCTTAGGGCCTCAATCCGCGTTTTTAGGTCAGTGCTCATCGTGGTATGTCCCTTCTGTTAGTTCGCGCCCTGGGAATATATCGAACCGGCGGCCGTGGCCTGCGGATCTGCTCCCTGTTGAATTGCTCCCCGTCATGGGCCATGTCGTTGCACATGGCCGCCATCCCGGAGAGAGCCTGGCAAACAAGGTCGCCTACTCGCCTGATTGTTGACGCTGTATCAGCTCCAAGAAAGTTACTTGGGCTTCTATCAGGGCCTCCAGCTGGCTGTGAATCGCCTGCAAGGCTCGCGTATTGGCCTGCAGGTCGCTCCGAATCTGCTCCGTGATTTCCCTCGCCAGCGGGTGCATCCAGAGCGGAAGTTCCGCTTGAGAGCGAAGCTCGTCGAGTCTGTTCATGGCTAAAAGTTCCGTGGTCTGAATAATGGAGAGTTAACATCCGACATGAGACGCCTGCGTTTTTGCCGCTTATTGAGGCGTCACCCCGGCCAAACGATATTCCAACTGGGCGGCCGGCATCATCATGTCGCCAGCGGATCACGATTCCTTGCCTCCGCAAGGTGTCCTCGAATTCCTCCAGGGTGGCCGCCTGTTGAAACGCGGCCTTGACGCAGACTGCAATAGCAAGGCGATCCGGGATAGCCGTGGCTTGCTTGCCAATCCGATGGAGGCGATCCGCCCTTTCAATTTCGTCTTTCCCGATCCTCGCCTTTGCGGACCGCTCTGGAGTCCGGGTCAGCCCGAAATGTTGTTCCATCTCCATGCAGAATTGTCGGAGGCGGAGCCTCTCGTAGGAGCTCGATACGGTCCTCCCGTCCAATTTGATCTTGTCCCCGACGAAATGCCCGTGCTCGTGAGCCGTATCGCCATGAGTGGCAAGCAGCCCGTGATCGAAACCAAATCTCTTCCGGAGAAGGCGGTCAAATTCTTGCCATTGTTCAAACGACAGGTGTTCGCCGTCAGCTAGTGAAAATACCATGTGAGCTGCACGCTTGCGGCACCTCGAATGCCCAGAACTCCGGGCTTCCATCTCCCGGGCCATGCCGTCCGCGTCGGTGGCGTCCAGCGTAGAATGAATCAACACGGGTTTCTTGCTTGGTTTCATGACGTAGGCAATGGGGCGCTTGAATCCTTCGTGACTGACTGAGCGGCACGTCATGCTGCTGATGAGCCGACCAAGTAATCGCGCACGATCTTCAGTTCGGCCTTGGCTGCCTCGATGGTGGGTTGCAGGGCTGCGAGTTCAGGACTGAGAGCGCCAGCATTGAGAAGGAACAGAAGCCGGTTCAGATTGGACCCAATGCGGGACAATTCCCTCCATTGTTCCTGGCAGATCGGGTTAATCACAATTGGCGGCCTGACGGTGCCAGAAAGCGCCTTCTGCCTGAGGTAGGCGCTCACCGGGAGACCGCTGCTGGAGGCGCTGGCCCGAACGCGCTCGTAGTCGTCCAGGTTGAATTTGACCGTCAACGGTAACACTTGGGACCGTGGCCGCATTGCGAGTGGTGTTTTTGTGGCGCGCATATTTCAGTATAGCCAAAGCGCGTCCAGGAAGCAGCCCCTAAAAGGGGGCGGAAGCGTTTTGCGTGCACCGGCGAGGTGCACCAAACGCACATCTTGCTATCCCCTTCCCCTCTGAGATTGACCCCGGTGATTGTGTCCGCTCCTTGGATACAATGGCCGCCTTTCAGGTCGGCCTGCAGGCGAATCCCTCTCCAAAATCATCGCCTCCACAGTGGGCAAACTCGAATGTGCCTTCCTCCATTAGGCCCCTGCGGTTGCGTCAGTTGAGAAGAAATCCTTCTACGTTTGCTAGCAGCTAGCACGCGATTCCGGCATTAAAAAGCCGCAAGTTGCTGTGTACTTGCGGCTTAAACTGGCGGAGAGGGTGGGATTCGAACCCACGGTGCCTTGCGGCACGCCTGATTTCGAGTCAGGTACGATAGACCACTCTGTCACCTCTCCGGGAGCAGAGGCGCGAGATTGCGAAAACCCTTTCGCAAATGAAAGCAGAAAAAGGGCGGATGAGACTCGGCCGGCCCATCGGCCGATTGCCGGCTGGGCACGAGGGGACGCCTGCACAGCTCCCGGCCGGCCTCCGAACCACCGGCAAGCCTGAGCTGCGCCCAGGAACAATTTAGATGGTGGAATTTTGACCGGGCGCAATTTCTCGCTATCCTGGCATCAGTTCAGGTGCAACGACCGCTCCGTCCTCTCTCCGGGATGGAGCGTCATGCTCGCGACGACCCTTGGCGAATGAAGACTGGCAGGCCCCACCCCGCGCCGGAGGAATTCCAGGCCGATCCCGGCGGCAACCACCACCGGGACAATCCCAGGTACAGGCAGGCAGAAAAAACGCAACATTTGCATTGGCTTGGTCAAAATATGCGGAGCCGTTTTTGCCCGCCTGCCTTATCTTGACGCTGCCCGGTCATTGCCAAACCGCCTCCGTCCGACCCACTGACATTTCGTCACCAACTTTCCGCCTCATGCATGCCTTTCGTCAGATAACCCCCCGGACCTGGTTCATTTTCGCGGGTCTGGCCGCCTGGGGACTGCTCGTCGTCTCCTGCGTCACCGTTGACCGCACGGTCGTTGCGCCCCCGCAGATTCCGGGCGCCAAGTATGTCGGCACCAAGGAATGCGCCCAGTGCCACTCCGACATCGCCGATCATTTCGGCTCCGCGGCCCACGCCCGGCTCGCCACCAAGGGGGGCACGGGGCCCGACACTGGCTGCGAGAACTGCCATGGTCCCGGCAGCCTTCACGTCAAGGCGGGCGGGGGCCGGGGTACGATCATCAATCCGCGCAAGGCACCGGATACCTGTTTCCAATGCCACCTCGACAAAAAGGGCGAGTTCAGCCTGCCCCATACGCATCCGGTTCTTGAGGGTCATGTGACCTGCGTCGATTGTCATGATGTCCACCAGGGCAACGCGATCCGCGGGGGCGGCGCCGCGCTGGCCTCCTCGACCGAAACATGCCTCCGCTGCCACACCCAGCAGGCCGGCCCGTTTGTCTACGCCCACGGAGCCATCCGGGAAGAGGGCTGCACGGCCTGCCATAACCCCCATGGCACGGTCAATGACAAGATGCTGGTCGCGCGGGATGCCAACCTGTGCCTCCGCTGCCACCTCGCACAACTCACGCCTGGATACAACATCGGCGGTTACAAGAGCGGTGGCGCCCATGCCAATGCCGTTGGCTCCCGGCTCTCCGAAGGCACCTGCTGGTCGGCAGGATGCCATGAGGATGTCCATGGATCCAACGTGAACGCGTCACTCCGTCCCTAACTTTCCATCGAGGTCATCACCATGCCTACGGCTCCCTCTTCTCTCCGCTCCATCGCCGGCTTGATTGGCCTCGGCGCCGCCCTCTCCCTAACTGCACCCCGTGCAGCCGGGGCCGACGCCGCGACGCAGGCCGACGCCTTCCCAAACTACGAGAGCTACATCAAGGTCTCGGGCCAGACTCCCTGGGTCACCGGCGACCCGGCCGCCTTCATGAATCGCACGCAAACGCCCAGCACGGGCGCTGCCGGCATTGAGGACTTCTATTACTCAAAGGATCTCACCGAAGACACCACTTTGACGATCGACGGCCACGCCCTGGGCGGCGTCGACGATTATCTGGCCAGCCTCAAGCTGGACACGTCCAAGGTCGGATCCGTCGATTTTGGCTACAGCCGCTTCCGCACCTTTTATGATGGGATCGGCGGGTTCTTTCCCTTGACCGACCAATTCCAAAAGATGGACCCTGAGCGGCTCCACGTGGACCGCAGCAAGTGTTGGGTTGACCTGAAGCTGGCCTTGCCAGACCGCCCGGTCTTCACCCTCAGCTTCCATAACGAGATCCGGACCGGGATGAAGGACTCCACTGAGTGGGCCGCCATGATCAACCCCGACGCAGTCGTGACGGCCGGCAAGCTCGTCGGGACGGCGGCGCCAGCCAACACGCCTTTCATTGCGCCCAATGTGCAGCAACTGGACGAGCACCACAACACCCTCGAGGCCGGCATGACTGCGACAGTGGGAAACACCTCGGAAACCCTGAAGGCGACGGTCGACACCGTGAACAACGCCGATGCACGGAGCTACGTGAAATACCCGAACTCGAACGTGATCGCCGATCCCACGGTCACGGTTCAGGACGACCAGGAATTGCGCAAATCGACGAGCTTTCGGGTGCTCAACCAGACCGAGACCCGGATCAATGACTGGCTCGCAGTCGCGGTCGGGCTAACCTACACGCACCTCTCCAGCACGAACGGTGGCAATTGGATCACGCCCACCTACAGCAGCGCCGCGAATACGGTTTATCTGGCCGAAACCGCCGCACACATCTACGGCGGTTCCAAGCTCGACCAGTACGTTGGCAACATCTTTCTGAAGTTCAATCCCTCCAAGAACTGGCGGGCTGACATCGGCATCCGGGACGAATCGAGCGTGGTCTCGAGCAGCGGCGGCTTTCAGACGACCACCCTCCCGAGCACAGCCAAGACCGCCTCCCTGGCCAACATCACCACCTCCAACGATGTTACCTATTCGCACAATGTCGACCACAGCGCGACACCCGAAGCATCAATCCAGTATCTGGGTTTCAATCGCATTTCCCTCTACGGATCGTTCGACGACTGCACCACCCGGGGCAGCCAGCACTGGATCAACCCCTACGTCGTCACCACCACAACCAGCGCTGCAATCGGGAACGCCCCGATCGGCTCCGTGTTCTTCCAGGACGCAAATCAGGACTACAAGGACGCAAAGATCGGCGCCAACTGGAATGCATCCAGCCAGTTTACCCTTCGCGCGGAGGTGTTTCGCAAGGATCACGAGAACAAGTTCATTGGCGCGAACGATATCATTGGCACGGCCAGCTATGGCGCCCTCTATGTGACCGGCTACACATTTACCGGGGCCAAGCTCAGTATCATTTACAAACCTGTGCCCCAGCTTTCCTTCACCACGCGCTACCAACCGCAAAGCGGCAACATGACAGTCACCGCCAATACCGTGACCGGCGGCTTGGGCAGCGAAATCACGTCCGGCAAGGCGCGCGGGCAGGAGATCAGCGAAACCATCAACTGGACGCCCGTCAGCCAGTTCTATCTGCAGGCCAACATCAACGTCGTCTATAATTTCATCCAGACGGCATACCCGGTCGTCGTTGTTTCCGCGGTGACGGGCATCGCCTCGCCCATCCAGAACGCCAACAACAATTACATCACCGGAAGTGCCCTCTGTGGCTTCGTACTCGACAAGAGAACCGACGCCCAACTGCAGTGGTCTTGGGCGCAGGCGTCCAACTACAATCCCCAGATCGCCCCGGGTGGCCAGCCCTATGGCGCCAGCTTCCATGAGGACAGCCTGACCGCCGGACTGAAGCACAAGTTCACCAACCACCTGATGGGCGAGGCCAAGGTGGGTTATCTGGAGATGACCAATCCCACAACCGGAGGGTTTACCAATTATCACGGACCGCTCGCCTACGTCGCCCTCACCTATTCCCTTTGATTGCCGCCAGGCTTGGATGGCCGCCGGCACCGTGCTATCCCCCCGCAATCTTGACTGGCAGAGTGGCCCCCGATTTTCTGTTTAACCAATCGCCATGAAAAAACATCTCGTATTGCTCGCCTCCCTCCTCATCGCCGCCGCCTCGTCCGGATCCGCGGCCACCGCGGCCGACAACTGGGATAACAATTGTGCCAAGTGTCACAGTGCCGACGGCTCCGGCAGCGGCAAGATGGGCAAGAGACTCAAGCTGAAGGACTACACCGATGCCGCCGTGCAGGCTGCGCTGAAGGATGAGGATATGTTCAAGGCCATCAAGGAGGGCGTGAAGGACGAGAACGGCAAGGACCGCATGAGGGCCTTCAAGGATGACCTGACCGACCCCGAGGTCACCGATCTCGTCGCCTACATCCGCAAGCTGAAGAAATGACCGCTGCTGACACGGCCACCGGGCCCGGCGCAGCGCGTTCCCCCGTCTTTCGACCGCCCGGCCGGAGCCCCGGCCGGGCGTTTGCTTTTGCCCGAAGCTGCTCTCTTCCTTGTCGTCGCAGACTCGAAGAATGAGGCCGGAACAGTCCATGAGGATTCAAACTATCGAAGCACGGCCTCAGACCAGGGGCTAGCCGAGGTAGCGGCGCGGCGTCCCGCGCCGCCGGAGCCGGACGCGGCTCCGCCACGGATTCGTCCTCGACTGCAGGCCATGACCCCACACTTTGACCTGATCGCAACCCGTTTCGCAGTTCAAGGACTCTAGCCCCTTTCCCCTCGCACTGAACCGACCGCCGGACTGCTGCCCGCCATGCTCGACGAATCCGCCTCGCCCTCTCTGGATAACCCTTCGCACTTCAAGAACTGGCTGAGTCTGACCGGAGCTGTCACCGCCACCGGCGGATTGTTTGCCTTCGTGTTCCTGGTGGCGATCGACACGTTTGCGCACGAGACCAATCCCTACGTTGGCATTCTCACCTACCTCGTGGCCCCGGCTTTCCTGATCCTCGGCCTGGCGCTGGTGTTCGCCGGCTGGTGGGTGCAACGGCGTCAGGCCGCCCGGCATCCGGTTGACGGCGGGGCGCACCGGCTGGCCATCGATCTGTCGCGCCCCGGCCACCGCCGCTACCTGGCAATCTTCGGGTCGGCCACCCTGCTGTTCCTCCTGCTGACCGCGTTTGGCAGCTACCAGACTTATCATTTCACGGAGTCGGTGACCTTCTGCGGCCAGACCTGCCACGGGGTCATGCAGCCGGAGTTCACCACGTACCAGCACGGCTCCCACGCCCGCGTCTCCTGCGCCGAGTGTCACATCGGCTCCGGCGCCTCCTGGTACGTGAAGTCGAAGATCAGCGGCACCTACCAGGTCTACGCCACGACCTTCCATAAGTATGACCGGCCGATCAAAACCCCGATCCGCAACCTGCGCCCGGCCCAGGAGACGTGTGAGCACTGCCACTGGCCGGAGAAGTTCACGGGGAATCTGGACCGCACCTACGTGCATTATCTTTCCGACAAGAAAAACACGCCGTACACGGTGCGCCTGTCGCTGCGCGTCGGCGGCGGACAGACCGGGGTTGGCTTCTTCGGCGGCATCCACTGGCACATGAACGTGGCCAGCCGGGTGGAATATTTCGCCTCGGATCCGCAGCGCCAGACCATCCCCTGGGTCCGCATCACCTCGACGGCCACCGGCGAGGTGCGGGTCTTCCGGGCCAAGGATTTCCAGGGCGACCCGCCCGCCGGTTCGATCCGCGTCATGGATTGCATGGACTGCCACAACCGCCCGGCCCACGCCTACCAGACCGCGAACCAGGCCGTCGAAACCGGCCTCGCGCTCGGCCAGATCAGCACCAGGCTGCCCTACATCAAGCAGACCGCGGTCGAGGCGCTGACCAGGGAATACGCCACGACCGCCGATGCGATGGAGGGCATCGCCGTGACGCTGCGCAAGAAATATCCGGGACGGTGGACGACGCGGCCCCGGCCATCGCCGCCGTCCAGCGAATCTATCAGGAGGACTTCTTCCCGCGAGATGAAGGCCGACTGGCGCAGCTATCCGAGCGACATCGGCCACAAGGACTGGCCTGGCTGCTTCCGCTGCCACGATGACAAGCACCGCACCGCCGACGGCCAGGTGGCGATCCGCGCGAGCGACTGCACCGCGTGCCACACCATCCTGGCCCAGGGCCGCGACGACGAGCTCGCCCGCCTTGCGCCCCAGGGCATGGAATTCAAGCACCCCGGCGGCGACCTCGATCCCGACGTGCTCTGCAGCGACTGCCACAACGGCGGCCTCCAGGGCAAGTGATCGCAATTAATGCGCGCCTAAAAGGCAAATTATGCGGATGAAACGCCAAAATAGCAGTAGCCGTTCTCCGCGCCCGGCCCGATAATTCCACGCATCGAACCTGCCGGCCCGCAGCCGGCATCACTGGTTTCCCGGTCCTTAATCCTCGGAAGATCTCCCCCATGAAAAAAATCCTGATTGCAGCGGTTGCATGCGTGCTCGGCTCGGCGGCGGCAGCCCGGGCGGCTGACGCCAAGTCCAACTGGGACGACAATTGCGCCAAATGCCATGGCGCCGATGGCAAGGGCGGCACCAAGATGGGCCAGCACCTCCACATCTCGGACTTCACTGACGCCAAGGTCCAGGCTGGCTTCACAGACGAGCAGGCCTTCAAGGCCGTGAAAGAAGGCCTGAAGGACCAGGACGGGAAGACGCGAATGAAGGCGATCGAAGGCCTGTCCGACGATGAGATCACCGCACTGGTCAAATACGTGCGCGGACTGAAAAGCTAGCGAGGCGCCGCCCCTCACCGGGCTTGAGTCTTGATGCGACAAAGAGGTTGGAGGCTAATCGAGGCCGGAGCCAACGCCTCGCTGAATGTCCGCTGCGCGGACAAGGCGATCGATGGCACATGAATCTGGCGGCAAGAAAGCCGCCCTCTGAGAATTCAACCTGATCGCAACCCGTTTCGTCGTTGCTTCATGGACGACCGACTCCCATCTGATCCCCCGAAGCCCCGCGACCGGACCCCAATGGTCCTGCGCGCCCTGTTCGTGGTGTTCTGCGGACTGGCAGCCGCCTTTCTGTTCAATCTGTGGGGGCAGACCGCGCCGCTGCCGGCGATTCCGCTGGTGGATCCGTCCTTCCTCGACACCGCCACCGTGCGCCGGCCCTATGCCGACCTCGTGCAGGCCAAGGAGGATCTGTCGGACTTCGACTGCTACGCCTGCCACGAGAAAAACAAACCCCCTGTGCTGCGCTACGATGCGCAGCAGAACCTGATCGTTCCATCGGAACACTCCGACATTGTGATGGGGCATGGCGAGCACGGCCGGAACAACAACTGCTTCAACTGCCACGACGAAACCAATCTCGATCAGCTCACCACCCGCGACGGACGGGTGGTGAAGTTTCAGGACAGCCCCCAGCTTTGCGGCAGCTGCCACGGGCCGACCTTTGAGGACTGGGAGGCTGGCGCCCACGGACGCATCAGCGGCCACTGGGACCGGACGCTCGGCCCGTTCAAGCGGCAGGCATGTGTCAACTGCCACAATCCACATTCTCCCAAGTTTCCTTCCCGGAAACCCGCCCCGGGTCCCCATCTCTTGCGGCCGCCGGCCGAAACGCACAACGCCTCTGCGTCATCGTCGGTCACGCCGGACCGTCAAGTTGCGCCAGTCTGCGACTGGCGAATTCACGCCGGTCCGAGACCGGCGCCACCTTCGGTTGCATCCTCCGCCGCGCCCGTGATCACCCCGGCCAGCAACCGAGACGCGCATGCCTCTTCCTGACCTTTTCTCATAATGCATATAACCATTGACTAATCATAAATTCCAGCTTCCAGCTATTCCAAATATCTTTGCAT